>NZ_CP134227.1:1208064-1812096 GCF_031656915.1 Nocardioides marmorisolisilvae
TCGTGTCCGTGTCGAGTTTCGTGTACGGATGCGGATCCGGGTGCGCCTACACGCGCACCGACTACACGGCGCACTGCCCAACCGGCAAGGTGGTCGTCGGTGGTGGCGTCACCTTCGCGAACAAGGCCGCGCAATCGTACGTGCAGTCCTCCGGGCCCAGCGGCTCGACCGGTTGGTATGCCGACGTGTTCAACGAGCACTCCGGACAGCATGACTTCACGGTGTACGCCATCTGTGTGAACGCCGGTTAGCCCACGGCGAGCCCACAGCCGCAGGTCAAGTGCCGGCCCAAGCCGGCGGGCCGGAACGCGCGTTGCCGCGCGACAATCGTCGTCCGGAATGTCTGCGGTTAGCGCGTGACGGCATAGAGCAGGTCACTTGTCGGAGGTCCGTGCTTCGATCTGGGTATGGATCAGGTAGTTGTTGGGGCGCTAGTTCGCGCAGACCGAGTGCTTCTCGTGCATCGCCGCCCCGACAAGCGCGCGTACCCGAATGTGTGGGAGTTGCCCGGTGGAGTCGTGGAGGCGGGCGAGTCGGAGCTGGCCGCGCTCGCAAGGGAACTGCACGAGGAACTCGGCGTGCGGATCGCGACGGAGTCGGCGTCCCACCTGTGCTGGCTGACCGCGAGACCTGCGGGCGAGCCGGCCCACCTGAGCGCTTGGCTTTTGCGCGACTGGCAGGGCACGCCAGCGAATGTCGCCCCCGAAGAGCACGACGACATCGAGTGGCTTGGCCTCGAGGAGCTGCCCCCTCCCGTCCACGTTCCCGTGCGCACCGCCTTGGTGGCTGCGATGCGGACCCACCAAGCCTGAACCGCACCAGCCGTTGTGAGCGCGTCGCGAAGTTCTCCAAACGCAATCCATTGGGTGCTCCGACAAGAGCCGAGGGTTACAAGACCGATATCTCGGGCAGACGTCACGAGGCCGGACACGGGCACCGGTAGCGGATCGGCACGCGGAGCATGCCACTGACCGATCGACCTACGGAGAACATCGAACCCATCGTTCTGGGCGCACCAGGTCGCAGGTCCGTATTCCGTCGCCGTATCCCCAATTGGTGGCGGACCGCCTGTCATGCGCGACGACGAAACAGGCCACGGTCGCTTGGGTGACCGGTGAAGGGTTTCAAGCAGGTCCGTTGCCACACGATGCCCAGGTCGGTGATCTCCCGGAGTGCGCGATCGCCCACTCGACAGAGTTGCCCTCTACACGTGGCCCATCGATCTGCTCGGCTCGGACGCGGCGCGACGACGTGGAGTGAGGATCAGCAGACCTTGTTCGCGTGCATGGAGGCGGTGTTCCAGTAGTAGTTCAACTTTTCTGGCTGTACGAACGCGATGGGCCGGAGCGTGGTCCAGCCACATTTGAGGTCGTCGGCGCCGGGTACGGCCGCCTTGAAGACAAGGAACGCGTTCGCGCCGGCCCCAAAGTTGCCTATGTTGAGGCCGTTCTGGTCGAGATCATTGGACTCGATCTTAGTTCCGTTCGGATGGGACGAGTCCGCGAGGTAGGTGGAGCCTGGGACCAGGCGCATGCCGGTGGGCAGGTGGACGCGTACCACCACCTGTCGTTGCACCCTTCGACTCGTGTTCTTGTAGCTGATCAGGAGACGCACCACATGTCCTGGGTCGACCGGGGCCAATTCGGCGGTCCAGCACCTCGTGTCCTTCGTTTTGACGGTCATGTCGACCGACACCGCGCCAGTCGGCTCGGCTGTGCCAGTGGGGCAGGCGGGACCTGCTTCCTTGCCGGCAGCGAGCCTCTTTACGGTACCGGTGATGACGACGGCCTGCGGCTTGTTGAACGGCCATACGTGAAACGCCACCAGAACGCTCAGCACGAGCACGAGGATGGTCGCGACGCCTGCAGCGGCGTTCAGCCGCACACCTCCACGTTCAGGGTGCCGGTACCGCCTGAGAACCATGGCCGCACGGTACCGGTGGCGAGCCGGGGCCGAATGGCGAAACGACTGGGAGCCCCGCAGCCTCGCTGTCCCTTTGATGTCCACGGAGGTCCCGGACGGTCCCGGGCATAGGCGCCGACAACCGTCTTCCTCCGATGCTCGTGCTCGGTCGGCCCCAAAGCGAGCCAACGCAGCGACGTGCGACAAGCGCCCCGTAAGCCGAACCCCTAGCGGCAACGCAGCAGTTCATGGGCCCGAGCGACTCACTGGCGTCCCGTACGTCCTGTCCGGAGAGGTTCACGGTAAGGGTGCCCCATTCGGTGCTGGGCTCCTCCCCACATGGACGACTCCGAGAAGCAGAGCGACGCTGAGGTCGTTTACGTCGCCGTAGCCGAGTGGACGCTCTGGGACTACGAGCCGCGAGCGGCCTCGCGCGCGAGGTTCGGATCCCTTCAGCGAACTAGAAACCAACCTCCTGGGCAGGGGTCGATCCCCATTCCACGGCCCGGCAAGCCCGAATCCACAATGACTTAGGGATACCTGTTGACCTGCGCAAACGCAGGTATCCCTCTCCCAGATCCGGGCAGGTATCCCGAAATCGTGGATACCTGACGTCGCATCGTCGGAGGCATGTTCGACGCCAACAACCCGATCCCGATGTGGTCGGTCTCGACGATGCAGCGAGTCGCTGAGGAGCCCTCGCTCGCGGCCGCCGCGTTGCGGTACGCCAACCTCGGCATCCCGGTGTTCCCGTGCGTGCCCGGCGGGAAGCAGCCGCTGACACCGAACGGATTTCACGACGCGACCTCGTCAGCTCGTGCGGTCCGCGCCTGGTGGGAGCGCCACCCGAGCGCGAACATCGGTCTCCCGACCGGCGCCCGGACCGGCGTAGTCGTCGTCGACGTCGACGTCCGCCCAGGGGGCAGCGGGTTCCTGGCTTTCGAGCGCGCCCGCTCCGAGGGAATCGGCGAGCAATGGGGGTGCCTGGTCCGCACGCCGTCCGGTGGCGTCCACGCGTACTACCCGATGGACGCCGACCGGGAGCAGCGCTCGTGGCAGGTGCCGTCGGCGCACGTCGACTTCCGCGGTGATGGCGGGTACGTCATCGCTCCGCCGTCCCACATCGAGATCGATGGCACCACGAGGACGTACGACGTCATCGCCGTCACGACCCAACCCGCGAGGCCGGTCGACGCGATCGAGCTACGGCATCTCCTCGAGCCGCCTCGACCCGCAGCCAACCTCAGAGCGCCGACCGCACTCGCCGGACCAGGCTGCCACCCGCCGGCACTCGCGCGGACCGTCGCGCTGACCGCAGAAGGCGGGCGCAATCGAGCCCTCTTCTGGGCGTCGTGCCGCATGGCCGAGAACAACTTCGCCCCCACCGACATCGCGAGTTGGCTTGTGCCCGCCGCTCAACACGCCGGACTCGGCGACCGCGAGATCGAGACGACGATCAACTCCGCTGTCCACCACGCCGCCCGCCTCGGCCCTGCGAGCCGCCCGGGCCCTACCCGAACGAGTGAGGGGATCCAGCTATGAACACACATGCCGAGTACCGCCGCCACGGCTACCAGCCACCCGAGCGACCAGACGCGGAAGCCAAGGTCGCCGCGAGCGAGCTGGCCCGCCATCGCGACCCCTCGCTCAGGGCGCAGACCTCGGGGCCTGAGATCCCGCAGGGACGGATCGCCTGGATCCGTCCCACCGACCTCGCGTCCTACGCCGGTCCGATGGTCGGGCGCGGGATCGACATCCACTCCGAGCTGGTGCGGCGTGCGCGGCGTACGCCGGTCACCGCCAGCCGGGCCTTGCGTCGCGCCGCCCCAAGCAACCCGCCGACGACTCTCAACCGCACGGAAGGACTACAGCTGTGAGCCACTCATTCGAGACATCCAGGGGCCTGCGCCGGCTCCTCACGCGGCTCCGTGTCTTCGGTGCGCACGCGTGGGAACAGGATCCCGAGGCGCGCGAACTGATGGTGTTCGCGGCCAAGAAGTACGCCGCGCTCGCGGTCAAGCACCACCTCGATCCGAGCGCCGGCGCCGCCGCGGCGTTCGAGGCGATGCGAACCTACGCCGTACGCACCGCCGACGACCCGTGGGCCGTCGTGACAATGGCGGTCAAAGCCACCCTTATCGCGGAGGAACGCGCCAACGGGCTGCTCTGTTCGGTCGACCGGGCTCGGCGGCCGGAGGTGTCGCAGCACCACGACGTACGGCGCTTCTGCGACACCGAGGCCGACCTGCCGAACTTCCTGCCCACGCTCACGGTCGAGCCGTTCAACCTCGACGAGGCGCCGCCGACGGGGGCTTACGAGGCGGTCGACGCGACGATCGACCTGTTCACCGCGCTCGGCTGGCCACGCGACACGGCGACGTGTGCGCTCGACTTCATCACCTCGCGACTCAGCGAGTGTGGGTCCCGCCCGAAGACTCACGCCGCTCTCCGCCGCGACCGGACAGCACGAGCTCTGCTCGACATCGACCAGGAGGCTTGGTCGACAGTGCTGCGGATCATCCTCGGCAACCCGAACCCCGACGAGTTCTGTACGACCGACGGCCATGGCGTGCTGCTTCGCCTGCTCATCGGCGACCCCGTCAGCGAACTACTCGACGACGACCTGCTGCTCTTCGAGATCAGCCAGACGGCGCCGCGGGTGAAGGGCGACGCGCATGTCTGAGACCCGCGGCCACATCGAACTCGACCGGGCGATCGATTCGATCATCGTCGGCGCTCGGCACCGCAAGGACCTCGGAGACGTCGCGAAGCTCGCCGAGTCGATCGACCGGATGGGGCTGTTGCAGCCGGTCACCATCACCCCCGAGGGCGTGCTCGTGTGCGGGTGGCGGCGCCTGGAGGCAGTGCGTCGCCTCGGCTGGGACTCGATGAAGGTCTGGGTCCGCTCCGGCATCTCCGACCAGCTCAACGCTCTCCTCGCCCAGCAGGACGACAACGAGCTTCACAAGCCACTGAACGAACTCGAGAAGGCCGGGCTCTACCGCGAGCTCAAGGCGATCCGCGCCGAGGAAGCCGACCGCCGCATGAAGGCGAACCAGTACGGCGCAGCGGGCGGGCGCACCGGCTCCGGACCGGGTCCGGAGCCGGGCGAGAACGGGGACGCCCGCCTGCAGGCCGCCATGGCGATCACCGGTCAGGCGAGCTACCACACGCACGAGCGGGTCTGCGCGCTCATGGACTGCGCCGCGCGCAAGGCCACCCCTCCCGAGATCCGTGCGATGGCCAACGACGCGCTCCGCAGGATCGAGAATGGCGAGCCGGTCAAGCCTCTCTACCTCAAGGTCAAGGCGGCCTACGACGAGAGCCAGGCGCCCCAGCCAGACGTGGAGACAGACCTCGAGGGGATGGCGCGGAAAGCCCTCGAGCGGGTCAATCGCGCCCAGAAGGAGCAGGAGAGGCTCAAGCGGAGCCACGGTCCGACGACCCACTACCGCAGCGTCCGATCGTTCAACCTGATCTGGACCGAGCTCGACGGCCTGAGCGAGATGTACGACGTCGACGCACTCGCCGCCGAGATGACAGCGGCCGACTGGGACCGGTTCGACCGCGTCGTGACCGCCACGATCGCGTTCCGTGATCAGCTCGCCGCCGCCCGACGCTGCGCGAAGTCGCCGTCGTAACGAAGGTATCGCTCGGCGCCCAGTTCGCCGTCTCAGGAGGCCTCGATGCCCAATCTCACCGGCCGCCAGGCCATTCTTCTCACCGCTGCCGCCTTCATGCTCGCGACCGCCGCGGCCGGCATCTACGGACTGGTTCGAGGACCGGGCGGAGCCTCGGCGCGGATCGGCACCGGCCAGCCGGGGCTCGCCCAGGTGGTCACGCCGCCGGACCCTCCGGCGGCCACGCTGAAGGACCGGTCGCTCCCCCACACCAAGGACCCGATCGCCTACGCGCGAGCAGTCGCCACCTCGCTCTTCGACTGGGACGCCGCCTCCGGCTACCTGCCCGCCGACTACGACGCGGTCGTTATCGATGATGCCGACCCGTCCGGTGAGGAGACACCGGGACTCCTCGACGACGTCGCCACCTACCTGCCGACGACCGACCAGTGGCTCGACCTTGGCGCGATGAACGTCGTCCAGTCCATCGACATCGAGAACTCCTACATACCCGACTCCTGGACCTCGGCGCTGGCGCAATCGCACGGGCAGCTGCGCCCGGGTACGTCCGCGGTCACGATCACCGGCGCAAGAGATCGCAGCGGCGTCTGGGGCGACAAGTCTGCGAACTCGTCGTCCCCCGTGTCCTTCACCGTTTTCGTCGCTTGCCCGCCCGCGTTCGGCCGCTGTCATGTGCTCCGGCTATCGCAGCTCGACAACCCGCTGAAGTGACCACACGATGGGGATGCGGACGTTCGCGATCGGCGCCGCAGCGGCGGTTGTCCTCGCCCCGGGAGCGGCGCTCGTCGGGGTCGCGGCGCTGTTCAGCCCAACGGCCGCCAGCTCGAGCAGTTGCATGTGGGACGACCCGCCGGCCGGCAGCCTCGGCGTCTCTGCCCCGGTCCCGGCGAGCCTGAGCGCGGTCAACGCCCACGGCGAGACCGTCGCCCTCAACCGGCAGCAACTCACCCGCGCCGCGACGATCGTCGCCGTCGGCAAGTCCGAACAGGTCCCGGCTCGTGGCCAGTTGATCGCGATCATGACGTCACTGACGGAGTCGTCGCTCAGGGTGCTGTCGAACACCTCGGCGTACCCCGAATCCGGGTCGATCCCGAACGACGGCACCGGCGGCGACCACGACTCGCTCGGCCTCTTCCAGCAGCGACCGGCCGCGGGTTGGGGCACCGTTGAAGACCTCATGGATCCCGTCTGGTCCTCACGGGCGTTCTACGGTGGACCCGACGGGCCGAACCACGGGTCGCCCCGCGGCCTACTCGACGTGGACGGCTGGCAGACGTTGGATCCCGGCGCTGCCGCCCAGGCCGTGCAGGGTTCTGCCTATCCCGACCGGTACGCCGTCAACCAGCCCGTCGCCGAGAAGGTCCTCACGACCCTCACTGGCGTCTCCGTGGACAGCGACTCCGGGTGTTCCCACCCGGTTGGCGACCTGCCCGCGAGCGTTCCACACGGCTTCGCCGGCGCGCTCATCAGGACAGCGGCATCCCAACTGGGCACGCCGTACGTCTGGGGTGGCGGCTCCTTCACCGGCCCTACCGGCGGCGGATTCGACTGCTCCGGCCTCGTGCTCTACGCCGCCTACCAAGCCTCGGCTGGCCGCATCCGACTCCCGCACTACACCGGTGACCAGATCCGACTCGGGCACGCGGTCGCATGGCACGACAAGGAACCCGGCGACCTAATCTTCTTCAGCTACCCGGGCGCTAGCGGCCCCCACCACGTCGCGATCTACGTCGGCGGCGAGAAGATACTCCAAGCGCCACACACCGGCGAAGCCGTTCGGTACGGGACGATCGGCGAGTTCGCCGGTGAGGTCATGACTGTCCGCCGCCTGTCATGAACAAGTTACGAAGCCAGCAAGCGTGCCTTCGCGGCCGCGAACTCCTCGGCGGAAAGTGCCCCCGCAGCGTGCAGATCCGCAAGCTGCTTCAGCTGAGTCGCCATGTCGCTGCTAGACGCAGCTGAGGAAGGCTGCACAGCACTCGATTGCGCGAGCATCGCATCCGCTGCGGCCTTCAGTCCCCGAATCGACGAGAGCGTCGTCCCACTCGGATTTCGCGTGGTGAAGGTTCGAACGTTCGTGTTCGCACCGGTGACGGTCACATAGACCACGCCGCGGTTGTTCGAGGCCAGCAGTGACGCACCGCCGGTCAGAAGTGCGGCAGCTCCCCGGCCCGTGGTCGACTTCCGTCTCATGGAGTCGATGTCGTGATCGAATCCTAGGAGCCGGTCTGGCGACGACTCGGCGCCCAGAAGCCCCTTCGTGGTGAAGGTTCCGTCCTTGAATATCTTCATCGTGATCGTGTTGTCCACGAGTCCGGACGCGAGGACGATCGGGTCCGGGGCGAGAGACGCCCAGAAGCCCTTCCTTTCGTTGGCCACTGCCGTACCTCTTTGAGGCTGCCGCGTCGGCTGATGCGACACCGCCTTACGTGACATCTTCACTTTGGGCTTGCGACGGGTCATGTCCGTCCAGGCTGCGCCGTCCCAATACTTCTGCGTTTTGGGAACTGATGGATGTGGATACCAGCCTGCAGCGGGAAGGTCGTCTGCCATGTCGCGACCGTAGCCAGAACGGCCGACACATTCGGAGAGTTCACGAAAGTGCTCGCTGACCATGTGCGCGTACCTGCGGCACATGAGGGCTACTTCGATCCTAGGCGCGAGTGTCGGTCCTGATTTTGGGGCCGTTAGCGGCGCTGGAGACCTACGCACCATCGTCGGCGCGCTGCTGACCTACGGCCTGATCATCGCCGTGCTCATGCTCGTCCTCTGCGCGGCGACATGGGCGATCGCATCTGGCTCCGGCAATTGGCACACCGCTCAGAAGGCAAAGCTCGGATGTTTCGTCGCCCTTGGCGGCGCGAGCCTCACCGGTGCCGCGTTGACCTGGGCGAACTGGCTGCTGGGCGTCGGCGCCCACCTGTAGGACGTCTGCCAACGTCGACAGGAGAACCTTGATGTTCCGCCTCTACAACCCGGTCACGGTGCCGCTCGATATCAGCATCGACCCGAACTCCAACGGCCTGCCGGGCATCAGCCAACTGAAGAGCATCGTCGGCGCCTCGATGACGGTCGGGCTCGTTCTCGCCGTCTTCGCATTGATCGTCTCGGCGATCGTGTGGGCGCTCGGGTCGAACTCGTCGAACCCGCACTTGGCCGGCCGCGGGAAGCTCGGCGTACTCATCGCCCTCGGCGCGGCGATCGTGTGCGGCGCTTCGGTCACGCTCGTGAACTTCTTCTGGAACGTCGGCCAGCAGGTCGGCTGAGGACGAGATCATGGGCGTCTGCGATGTGCCGGTGATCCACAGGGTCTGCAACGTGGCTGGCGATGCCGCCGGGGCGGTCGTGACCGCACCGTTCGACTGGCTCGCCAACGGCATGGCTGGCACGGCGGCGTGGATGTTCAAGTCCGTCTGGAAGGTCGTCGACACCACGACGTACGTCGACGTGACCAGCGGCGTGTACACGAAGGTCTACAACCTCATCTTCGGTCTGGGCGTCTTCGTGATGCTCGGGTTCTTCATCCTCCAGGTCATCGGCGGCATGATCCGACGCGAATCAGCCGCGCTCTCGCGAGCCGTGCTCGGGCTCGCGAAATCCATCCTGGGGTCGTTCGTCGTTCTTGCTCTGCTTGGCACCGCGCTTGAGATCGCAGATCAGCTCTGCGTCGGCATCGTCAATGCTGCTGGCACGAACATGAACGAGATGGGTGAGAAGGTCGCCGCACTCGCCGGTGGACTCGGTGCTATCAGCCTCTCCGCGCCCGGGGCGGGCGCGATACTGACGATCTTCCTCGCCAGCCTGGCGATCGTCGGCTCGATGGTGGTGTGGATCAGTCTGCTCATCCGCAAGGCGCTGCTGCTGATCGCGATCGTTTTCGCCCCCATCGCGCTCGCGGGGTCCAGCTGGGATCACACGCGCAGTTGGGTCGGCCGCTGGGCCTCATTCGTGATCGCGATGATCCTGTCGAAGATCGTCCTCGTGGTGATCTTCCTGCTCGCTACCGCTCAGGTTTCCGCTCCGATCGATGCCGACCTGGAGTCGGTCAGCCAGCCGGTGGCCGGCGTCGTCCTGATGCTGATGGCCGGGTTCGCGCCGTATCTGACCTACAAGGCGATCTCCTTCATCGGGTTCGACATGTACCACGCGATGTCGGCCGAGCAGGAGGCTAAAGCCTCCCTCAACCGCCCCATGCCGATCCCCCTGCGCGGACGCGGCGGCGGGGCTGAACCGGCCAGGATCCTCGGAGGTACAGGTAGTGCCGACGGCAGCGTCGGTACGCCGGGAGGTGCGCCTCCAACTAAGGCGCCCGCGGGCGGCGGTACGGCAACCGCAGCCGGGGCTGGCCGATCTGGAGGTGGCGCCGGTGGCGGGACGGCTGCCGCCGGCGGAGCTGCCGGCGCGAGCGTCGTCGTTGCGAAGGAGGCGGCCGCGACGGGGCCCCGCCTCGGGGGTCTCGTCGCCACCCAGGCGACCGGTCAGGCAGAAGCGCGCGAGTCCTCGACATCCCCGACGGTCCCGCCGCCGGTCGCGGACTCGACCCTCGCCGAATCGGCTGGACGGAAGTGATCGGTGATGGGTACTTCAGCCCATGCGGAGTCGGCGCTGACACCGGTCAAGTTCTCCCGGCTCGCCCGTCGTGGGGTCCTGCTCGGGCTCTCTGGTCCGCAACTGGTGATGGCAGGCCTCGCCGCGGGCTCCCTGATCCTCGGCCTGTACCTGGGTGTCGTCGTCATGACGTTCCCACTCATCGGGCTGTTCGTCGCCCTCGCGTTCGTCCGCGTCGGTGGGCGGAAGCTGATCGAGTGGGCACCGGTTGGCGGTCAATGGCTGTGGCGATCGGCCGGGGGCCAGCTGATCTACCGCCGCCGGATCGTGAGGCCGCGCCCCGCGGGAACGCTCGCACTGCCTGGCGACGCGGCACGGCTGCGGCAGTGGCTCGATCCGGAGACCGGCGCTGTGCTGATCCACGACCCGCACGCCGCGACACTGACCGCGGTCGTCGGTGTCTCCCACCCGGCGTTCGTGCTCCTCGACCCCGCCGAGCAGGAACGCCGCGTCGTCGCATGGGGGCGTGTCCTCGCCTCAGCCTGCCGGTCGGGTCGCATCGCGTCGCTCCAGGTGATGGAGCGGACCTTGCCGGACTCCGGGAAGGGCCTTGCCCAGTGGTGGGACAGCCACGGCATCCACGATCAGACCTGGAGCTCGCAGACCTACGCCGAACTCATCGACCGTGCCGGGCCGGCTGGCGAACGCCACGCGTCGACCATCTCGGTCTCCCTCGACATGAAGATCGCCGGCCGCGCGATCCGCGCTGCGGGTGCCGGGATGAAGGGCGCCGCCGCGGTATTGCGCCAGGAGATGTCGACCCTGGTCGCTGCCCTGCGCTCGGCCGACCTCTCCCCTGGCGACTGGCTCGCGCCGGGCGAGCTCGCGGTGATCCTGCGGTCGGCCTATGACCCCGCCGTCGCTGGGGCGCTCGAACGCCACGGCGAGCTCGGCCGCGACCTGGCCACCGCCGGGCCGGTCGCCGTCACCGAGTCCTGGGGTTCGCTGCGGAGCGACTCCGCCCATCACTGCGTCCTCTGGATCAGCGAGTGGCCGCGCTCCCTGGTCTTCCCCGGGTTCCTCGCACCGCTGCTTCTCTCATCTGGGATCCGGCGCACGTTCACGCTGCTCTACACGCCGATGCGGACCGACCGCGCCGCCCGCGACATCCGGAAGAAGAAGACCGAATACATCTCCGACGCCGCCCAGCGGCAGCGCATCGGCCAGATCGAAGACGCCCAGCAGTCCGCGGAGTACCAGGACGTGCTGCAGCAGGAAGCCGACCTCACTGCCGGCCACGGCGTGCTCCGCTGCAGCGGACTCGTCGCCGTCAGTGCGAGTGGCCCGGACGAACTCGAGCGCGGGGTCGCAGCCATCGAGCAGGCCGCGATCCAGGCGTCCTGCGAGACCAGACGGGTCTGGGGCCAGCAGGCCCAGGCCTTCGCGGCCGCGGCGTTGCCGCTCGCGCGCCCGGTCTGAACCTTCCTGAATCGCCTAGGCATCGGGCCGCGCCGGCTCCGAGAAACTGGCCCAACCAAGCCGAGGGCAGCCGGCACAAGGACCGACCTGGGCGACCTGGCAGCGGCGTGGTCTAGTAGCGCCGCGGCTAGCGACGCGTCGCTAGCCGAACAGTTAGGCTCGACAACATCCAGCGCCCGTTCCTCAGGCCCGATGGACCACGACCAGTTCATCGGTATCGAGGCTAAGTTGGACCGCGTGTGCACGGCCGCCAGTCGGATTCGGCGTCGAGCATCCGGGCGCACGCTCGTACGCTGGTGCCCAGAAGTGGGCCCTCGTTGATAAACCGCCGTCTTCGTCATGGCGGGACGGTCCACGGCGACGTAATCATCCCTCCTCGAGGACGGGAGACACTTTGTTGATCGCGGCCGACCGTGCAGCGGCGTCCAAGTGATGCAATTGCATTCGAACGACCGTTGCGTTGTGGAGAAGCCGGCCGACGACGAGGCCGGAAGCCGAACCCGGTCAAGATGAGCGTCCCGCCCGGCCCCGCGCCGGATCACAGCGAATGTGGGCGACTTCGGGACTTGAAGCGATCATCCCGAAGGAGGCGTCGGTAAGCGTCCGCCAGGTCGACGGCGTCACGGACGCTGCCGTCAAGGGCGGCGGTGCCATTGTCGAGCTCGACGTCAGACGGCCAAACGGCGACCGGCGTCGGTCCAGGTCGAGGCCGAAGCCGTCCAACAAGGTGCGCTGCGTCGTGGCGTGTGACCCAACCGGGACCGGACTCGCCGGTGAGGAAGTCCGACGGTGAGCCCGGCAGCTATTCCGAGACCTACATGCTGCACGTCGCCGGGCTCGTCTTATCTTCGTTGTAGACGTTGTGCCCGGGGGCCTCCGCCTGCGACCAATTGACTTTTGTGGCGTAGACGCTGTGGCGCTGGGTAACACAATTCCAGGTGTTGGTGATGTGGTGCCACACCCCGTTTCCGTCGATGTAGTACGCGTCGTTCCACTGGTCGTTCATGGTTATGACGTGACCCCGAATCTTGTACCTCGGGAGGCACGGCGTCGCGTGGCTGCCCTCGGACAACCGGTTGAGGTCTGATTGAGGTGCTGGACGTCCGCCGCCTGGACTCATTTCGGAGTAGCAATCCCAGCTGAGTCGGTCGGGGATCCAATGGCGTTGCCCACCGCTCCAAACATAATCCGCGCCGGTGTTGCCGTAGAAGGCGATGGCGTCCATACCGCAACCCCAATGCCCGCCTTCGGCTCCGAGCGATTGAATCTGATCGGTGCGGAGCCCGGTCCGGCTGATCCTCTTGCCTTGTACGTATTGCGTGCAGAACTGTGTCGGGTAGTCGGGGATCCAATGCGCTTGGGCGTTGCCATCGACGTAGTAGCAGTTTCCGTTGGCGTTGCAGGCAATGGTGTCGCGGACGGAGTTCGGATCAATCATGTGGGGCTCGTCAGCCCCCTTCGGCAGGCCGTTCACGTCACCCGAGGGCCACGAGTAGACCGTGGTGTAGGTCTTGTTGAGTTGGACGTACGTCTCCCCATCGGGGATCCAGCGGCGCGTGTTGCTACCGTCGACCACCCATGACGAACCGTCCGTCGACTTCACGATCGAGTTGCCGATCGAGCATGACCCATGCTTATCGGATTTGTTGGGCCAGCCAAGTGCTTTCGGGTCCACGCCTCGTGCTTGCCACGGCAGCCCGGCCTTGTCGCGCCAGCACACCTCGTCTGCGAACGATGGCACCCGATGGAGCACGTAGCTCGAATCGACCTTCCAGGAAACGCCACTGGAGTCCTTGATCAGCTTACCCGGCTGCGGGTTGATCACCGCCGTCAGGTCGCTAGCCTTCGGGATCGCATATGCGTCCGATGTCGACCAAGGCCCGTACACCGGATATTGACGTGCGAGCACCGCGAAGGTCGCACCATCGGGGATCCAGTGCCGCGCGTTCTTCGTATCGACGTAGTAGGAGGTGCCATCGCTGGCCTTGACTACAGCGTCGCCGATAATGCACGGCCATGCCGAACCCTCTACAAGTGGTGGGCCTGTCTGCGATGCACTCAGGCGGGTGCGCGAAACCGTGTAACCGCGCACGTCTCGCCAGCAGACGTCGTCCTGAGCGTATGGGATGTGGTGGAGCACGTGATCGGAGCCGACGACGTATGAAATGCCGTCGGACCGCCTGATGATCGTGCCGGGGGTCGGGTTGACTACTGCGGTCGTGTCCGAACCCTTCGGGATCGCATTGACGTCGGCCGCGGCCCAGGGCCCATACACCGTGCCGTACTTGCGGACCATGACTGCGTAAGTATCGGTGTCGGGAATCCAGTGCCGCGTGTTGGTCCTGTCGACGAACCACGAGGATCCGTTGGACGACTTCACCACCGCGTTTCCGATGACGCACGGCCACGCCTCGTGCTCGGTCAGCGCCCCGATCTGCGCGTTCGACAGTCCGGTCGCCGAGACGGTCCGGTTCTGTACGTCTCGGAAGCACACATCATCCTGGGCGTACGGGATGTGGTGCAGGTCGTAGTCAGGACCAACGACGTAGGAGACACCGTCTGAGCGCCGGATGATTGTGCCCGGTTGTGGGTTGATCAGCTTGATTTGATCTGGGCCTTTGGGAAGGCTCGCGACATCTTTCGCAGGCCATGGCCCAAGGACCTTCGCGTACTTCCGAGCCAATACCGCGTACGTGGCGGTGTCCGGGATCCAGTGCCGCGTGTTCGCCGCGTCGACGAAGTACGAGGATCCGTCGGACGACTTCACCACCGCCGGCCCAATGATGCACGGCCAAGCGTCACCTTCGGGAAGCGTGTTCACATTCGCAGCGCTCAGGTTCGTCGCCGACACGGGGTACTTCTTCATGTCCCGCCAGCAGACATCGTCCTGGATGTAGGGGATGTGGTGTCGGGTTCCGCTGGCATCGACGATCCAGGACACCCCGTCGGCACGACGGATGATGCTGTTTGGCTGTGCGTTGAACAGATGCGGATTGTCGGCGCCCTTGGGGATCTGACTGACATCAGTTGCCGGCCAAGGTCCCGACGCCGCCCCGTATCGCCTCACGAGTGCCGCGTATGTGTCCGTGTCCGGGATCCAGTGCCGCGTGTTGGTCCTGTCGACGTACCACGAGGAGCCGTCGCTCGACTTCACGACCCTGTTGCCAATGATGCACGGCCACGCATCGCCCTCGGACAGTGAGGCGACATCGGAAGAAGTCAGGTTCGTGGCCGACACGGGGTACTTCCTGAGGTCTCGCCAGCACACGTCATCCTGGGCGTAAGGGATGTGATGGCGAACTTCGTGCGCTCCGATCACCCACGAGACGCCGTCTGCACGGCGGATGATGGTGTTGGGTGTGGCATTGAACTTGTGCGGGACCGGCCGGCCCGTGGGCACGGAATCCAGATCTTTCGTGCTCCAGGGTCCCAACGCAGTGCCATAAATATGCTGGTAGGCGTAGAAGGTGTCGGTGTCGGGGATCGAGTGCTTGGTGTTCTTAGTGTCCACGTACCACGACGAGCCGTCGCCGCCCTTGACCACTGCATTGCCGATGATGCACGGCCAGGCGTCGCCCTCGTCGATAGTGCCTAGCCGAGTAGCTGTCAGGCCGGTCGCCGAGACGGCGTAGTTCTTGACGAGTCTCCAGCAGGTGTCGTCCTGCGCATAGGGGATGTGGTGCCACACGCCCCTGTCATCGACAACCCATGAGACACCATCGCTGCGTCGGACGATCGAGTGCAGGATCGGGTTATACATGTGCGGCTCGGCGTTGCCGGGCGGGATGGCGTTGACGTCCGATTTGGGCCAGGGCCCGTAGACCTTACCCGCGTTCTGGCGAGCGAGGACTGCGTACGTGTCGGTGTCCGGAATTGCGTGCCTCAAGTTGGCCGTATCGACGTAATAGGACGAGCCGTCCGACGCCTTTACTACTGCCGGACCAATGATGCACGGCCACGGGTTGGCTACGGTCAGTGGGGCGATACTGGCCGACGAAAGGCCCGTTGACGAGACTGGGTACCGTTTCAGGTCGCGCCAGCACGTGTCGTCCTGGGCGAACGGAATCTTGTGCAGTACACGCTGGTCGTCCACAACGTAGCCTGTGACAACTCCGTTGTTAGCGGTCCGGATGACCGAATTCTTGGTTACGTCCGGCGGCGACACGGCCTCAGCGGGGAGGGCGGCCGTCGTCACGCACTTCTCCGGGGCGTTGAATAGGACCTGGGTGGCTGTGAACTGCTGCGTGTCCCACTCGGTCCACCAGGTCTTCAGGTACGCCCAGGCCTGTTCCTTGAGGAAGCTCTTTGCGGTGTAGCACGACGAGGCGGTCGCGTTCGCCCCAGTTGTCGCGGCGGTGACCTTGACGGCGCCTTGGAGATGGAGCCGGAGGTTAGCGACAAAGCCAGCGACCTGTACCTCCGGATACAGGTTGAATTGAGCCCCGATGTACGAGTCCGTAAGGTTTGCGCTCGCAGATCCGGTCAACTGTGGTGCCATCGGTTGGAAAGTCGTGGAGAAGTCCACCTTGCCGTTGGGCAGCAGGTGCCCCCAGGTCTGGGCATGCGAGCTCAGGACCGCGTGCAGATGGGCCCGCGCGTCGATCGTGAATGAAGCTTCCGGGGTGACGTCGAGACGCAGAGGTGAGGCCCCGAGCTGGGTCGAGTAGGTGAACTTCGAGCCGTTAAGACTGCAGGTAGCGCTGCCCGACACGCTGAAGTCGAGCGTGAGAGTGGGTTCCATACTCATGTGGGCCTCGAGATGCCTGCCAAGGACGTCGACGCTGAATGTCGAATTCACATTCTTGAAGGCGATTCCCGCCGAGCCACTGACATCAACCTTGCCGCCGTGGGTGGCCGTGCAGGTGACGTACTTCGCGGCCATCGCCCCGAAGTCGATCGGTGTCGTGGACGAGCCAGACTCACTTGAGCCGTAGCGAACCCTGGCGCGAGATGAGGGGTTCGTGCTCGAGCTCTGTGTGACCGGACCGCTGTAATTGACCTTGTATTTGGCCAATAGTTGATCGAGCGGAATTGCTGCGATCGTGATCGTCGCGGTACTTTTTGCAGTCGTCACCTTGGTTACCCAACCGCCAAGAACGCCGGTGAGCGGTGAGCCGGCCGGAGTGCTCCGGTCCGGTGAGGCGAACGCCTTCGCGCCGACGGTCGGAGTGGGGGTAAACCTGTTGACTGTGACAGCCCAACCTGCATCGGTCTTTGCGATGGCGGTGATCGCTTTACCTGGTATGCGTACGACTCCATTCTTAGCAGCAACCGTCGACGTGCTCCGTACAGGTGGCTTCACATAGGTGAACTGGTTGTGCCCCTTTTTGGGCGTGGTGCCTCTGGCGGTGACAACCTTCACGCGCACCGTCGCGGGCCAGTAGGGCGGCACTACGACCCTGATCCTGGTGGGAGCCAGGACCTTTATGTTCCTCGCGGCCGCAGTTCCAAAGGTCACACTTCGCACATGCAGAAAGTTCCTGCCGCGGATACGGATCGTCTGTCCCCCCGTTGTCAGCCCAGAAGCGGCGCTGAGACGATCGATGACTGGCCTGCGGCCGGCTGACCGTGGGTGAGCTGTCCTCGCGGCAGGGGCAGCGGCCAGGCCCGACGTTCGAGCGGTTGGGGGAACCGATTGGAGCGGAATCGCCGCCGCCGCAGGTGAGACCTTCGGCGTGACCACGCCTGCGAATGCCGGGACAGGGGCAGTGACCGTGATCAGGCCGAAAGCCAGAGCCGCAACCAGCGGTGGCGTGACACCTACGAGCAGACGTCGAGGCATGGGACGGGGCTTGCGGCGCTGCGCAGTCATTGGCGGACCTCGGATTTACGGCCGCCCCGAATGGACCGATTCAACAGGTGCGCGCCACGGTAGTGGTGGGAGCCTCGGCGTGCAAGGGAGCGCGTTGACTCATCAAAAGTGCGCGCGTAGAGGGGTTCGTTGACTCACGTAGGAATGCGCGCGTAGAGCGCGCCTATCGGGCTGTGTGTTCGGTGACCGGTAGGCCCTGAGCATGGGACTGACGTTGAGCCAACGACGAGCTGTGACCAAGGCGATCGCGACGCGGTACAAGCGTTGCGACAAGGCTGGCAAGGGCCTGATTCTCGATGAGCTGTGCGCGACGACGGGCTGGCACCGCAACCATGCCCGCAAGGCGCTGACCGCGGCGTTGAAGCCGAGGCTCGTGAAGCCCACCAGGAGGCCCCGGTCCCCGAAGTACGACGACGACACCGTTACTGCGTTGGGGTTGTGCTGGGCGGTGCTCGGTGCGCCGACCGGGAAGCGGCTGGCCCCGGTGATGGGCGAGCTGGTGCCCCGGTTGCGCCGGTTCGACGAACTCGACGTCACCGACCAGACCGCCGCAGCGTTGATGGCGATGTCGGCGGCGACCATCGACCGCCGGCTGGCCGCGGACCGGGCCAAGCTGATCCTCAAGGGCCGCTCCCACACCAAGCCCGGGTCGCTGTTGAAGTCCCAGATCCCGATCCGGACCTGGGCCCAGTGGGACGACGCCGTGCCGGGGTTCGTCGAGATCGACCTGGTCGGCCACGAGGGCGGCAACGCGGTCGGTGAGCACTGCTACACCCTCACCGTCACCGACATCGCCACCGGATGGACCGAGAACCGCAGCGTGCCCAACAAGGCCCGCAAATGGGTGATCGCGGCGTTGGAGGAAATCTCTTCGATCATGCCGTTCCCGGTGATCGGGGTCGATTCGGACAACGGATCGGAGTTCATCAATCACCACCTGCTCGACTGGTGTGAGCGACGCAAGATCACCTTCACCCGGTCGCGGCCCGGCAACTCCAACGACGGCGCCCACGTGGAGCAGAAGAACTGGGCGATCGTACGGACCGTGGTCGGCTACCACCGCTACGACACCAACGCGGAACTGGCTCTACTGAACGAGATCTGGGTCCTGCAGTCACAGATGACGAACTTCTTCGGCGCCCAGCAGAAGTTGATCTCCAAGGTCCGCGACGGCGCGAAAGTGACCAAGAAGTACGACAAGGCGACGACCCCACACCGGCGCGCCGAGCGACACGAGGCCGTCGTCGCCGAGGACAAGACCATCCTTGCCGACTTCTACGCCAACCTGAACCCCGCCGCGATCCAACGCCAGATCCAGGCCCTCACAGTCAAGCTGCTGACCCTGACCACCAGCAAGGCGGCAGCCCTCAGAAAGCCCGACCTCACGCGCGCATCCGGTCATGAGTCAACGAAACCAGCTACGCGCGCATCTTGACATGAGTCACCGGGCCCTCACCGTCACCGACATCGCCACCGGATGGACCGAGAACCGCAGCGTGCCCAACAAGGCCCGCAAATGGGTGATCGCGGCGTTGGAGGAAATCTCTTCGATCATGCCGTTCCCGGTGATCGGGGTCGATTCGGACAACGGATCGGAGTTCATCAATCACCACCTGCTCGACTGGTGTGAGCGACGCAAGATCACCTTCACCCGGTCGCGGCCCGGCAACTCCAACGACGGCGCCCACGTGGAGCAGAAGAACTGGGCGATCGTACGGACCGTGGTCGGCTACCACCGCTACGACACCAACGCGGAACTGGCTCTACTGAACGAGATCTGGGTCCTGCAGTCACAGATGACGAACTTCTTCGGCGCCCAGCAGAAGTTGATCTCCAAGGTCCGCGACGGCGCGAAAGTGACCAAGAAGTACGACAAGGCGACGACCCCACACCGGCGCGCCGAGCGACACGAGGCCGTCGTCGCCGAGGACAAGACCATCCTTGCCGACTTCTACGCCAACCTGAACCCCGCCGCGATCCAACGCCAGATCCAGGCCCTCACAGTCAAGCTGCTGACCCTGACCACCAGCAAGGCGGCAGCCCTCAGAAAGCCCGACCTCACGCGCGCATCCGGTCATGAGTCAACGAAACCAGCTACGCGCGCATCTTGACATGAGTCACCGGGGGGAGCGCTTCACGGGCACCTTGACTTGATGCACTCCGGTCGCAGACCTCGTCGAGTCCCCCGAGGACGAGCATGCGTAGCCGGTATATGTCGAGCTTGCGAGGCGCCGCTCACGACGCCTCATTAGTGCCGACGATCCTCTGGGTCGGCTGAATATGCTCAGTGGGCCGCGCCGTTAGCATCGACAGCCCGGAACAGGTAGATCCCGACCACTCGGCCAGTCACGGTTGTCCGCTCGCCTGACGAGAGGACCTTCTCCCGACTCGACGAGCCCGACTCAATGAACAGCCAGGTTGCATGCTCGAGCCGCCAGCCGAACGCTTCGATCTTGCCAAGAAGGTCCGGTGCGGCACCGTGTCGCGTGGTCTTCGCCTGGTCGAAACCAGGGGCAAGAAAGAAGTCGCTGCTGTAACCCGACAGCGTCGAGTGTGCGATCTCGACTTGGAAGAACCGGTCGCCCCGCTGGGCAGCGGCTTCGGCTTGGCCGACAGGGGTGAGGAGGTATGCGTTGCGGCGCTGCTCTTCAGCCTTGGACGCACGGGCCTGCTCCTTGGCGAACCTCTTCCGCTCCCGTGGATTGGTCGTGGCTACCGCGCTACTGGCGACTGCAGCATCGTCCGCGGGCTTCCTGTGGTCGGTCCACGCTTCGCCGTCCCAATAGCGCAGATCCTGACCATCATCGGTCGGGTCGGGATACCACCCCGCAGGTGCACTACTCATGCGGCAAACGATAGGTCAACTGGCGGTGAGAAAATGCAACTCTGTCCACGCCTCCGGAAAGCGATGCGGTGTTTGCTTGAGTCACCGGCGGAGGCGTGAAACGAGAGTTGGCCGATCCTTCAGGCGTGGACCGAGCACGCACCGTTTACGCGTTGCCGGAGCGCGAGGAAGTCGACAATGGGCACGCGTCCCGCGCCGGGGTCGATCGCACCGTGCGACGGGCCCCCGGGGCCGCCCGAGTAGGACGCCAGCGATCGAGCGGCTACTACGGCGGTCATCGATCTCGTTCGCAACTGAACGCTCCCAAGGAGCGACGCCGTCAGTTACAGGGAGCGCCTTCGCAGCACGGACGGATGTACCCGCAGCCGTCGCAGCGCTCGTGGGACGTCTCCCAGCGCATCAACGTGCCGCAATTCGGGCACGGCTCGGTCAGATCAGCCATCCCCCAAGCGTAGGTTGACGATCGCGTGATGCTCGGTCGACACGACGGAGCCGGACACGCACCTCCTTGATGACCACTGAATCGCCGAGGAGGTCGCGATGCCCACCTTCAACGATCCGATCGCGGACGCGGCCGAAGTCAGTGAGGCCATGCGCGGCCTCGCGCATGCGACGCGCAACGTCGAGGACCCGACCGCGATCTACAGCGCCATCGGCTCGCTCAGCGCCGCGCTCAGATCCATGGCCCAGGTGCTGCACCAGCTGGGCGAGACCCACGACCGCATGTCCGCAAGCAACCGACCTGCGCCGATCGGCCGACCTGGTCGTGCGGCGGCGTACCAGGTCTCGTGGGAGCTCCACCGCGCTTCGGAGATGGTCAACCAGGTCGCAGCGACCGTCGACCACGCGCACCAGATCGAAGCTGCGATCACCTACGACGTCCACCTCCCGCCCGAACCGGTGCCCACCGTCCGGCGCGAGCACGGCCTGTCGCTGTGAACAACCGGTACGAGGAGCACCGGCTCTACTCGAGCGTGCTCGTCGCCCCCGGCCGCGAGAAGCGATCTGACCGTCGGCTCCGGAAGGCATCCGCCCGCGCGCTGATCGCCGAGGACCGCGGAGCACGAAGGGCCGCCGCGAAGCAGAGGGCCGAGGACCTCGCGGCCGAGCGGCGCTCCACGGTCACGCTTCCCCGAGCCGGCGAACCCGGTCCGGCAGCGCTACGTACGCCGGGCAGGTTCCGGCTCCCCCGCCACCAGGACACCTCAGCCACCCTTGCGGGTGCCTACCCGTTCCTCGCCGAAGGGGGCCTCGGCGCCGAGGGCGTGTTCGTCGGCCAGGACCTCTACTCCGGATCGTCGTTCGTCTACGACCCCTGGGTCCTCTACTCTCGCGGACTGATCACCGCACCGAACCTCGTGCTCGCGGGCATCGTCGGCGCCGGCAAGTCCAGCCTCGCCAAGAGCCTCTACACGCGCTCCATCCCGTTCGGCCGCCGCGTCTACGTGCCCGGCGACCCCAAGGGCGAGCACACGCCGGTGGCCGAAGCCGTCGGCGGCAAGGCGGTCCTGCTCGGCCATGGGATGGCCAACCGGCTCAACCCGCTCGACGAGGGCCACCGTCCAGTAGGGCTCGATGACGTCCAATGGGCCAGCCAGGTCACGTCGCGGCGTAGGGATCTGATCGGTGCCCTCGCCGAAACGGTGCTCGACCGGCGGCTCACCCCGCTGGAGCACACCGCGGTCGACCTTGCCCTGGACGTGACGGTTCGCGGCGCCGACGTACCCGTCCTCCCGATGGTCGTCGATCGGCTTCTCGCCCCCAGCCCCACCGACGACCATGACGGCCGACTCACCGAGGACGGCCGCGTCGTCGGCCATGCCCTGCGCCGCCTCGTAGCGGGCGACCTTGCCGGGCTCTTCGACGGCCCGTCGACGGTGCCGTTCGACGCGAGCCTGCCGATGATCTCCCTCGACCTTTCCCGCGTTGCTGAGAACGCGACCCTCATCTCGGTACTGATGACCTGCGCGTCCGCGTGGATGGAGTCCGCACTGATTGATCCCACCGGCAGCCCGAGGTGGGTTGTCTACGACGAGGCTTGGCGCCTCATGTCTCATCCCGCGCTTCTGCGGCGGATGGACGCCCACTGGCGGCTCGCGCGGCATTACGGGATCGCGAACATGCTGATCTTCCACAAGCTCTCCGACCTCGACAACGTCGGCGACTCGGGCTCGGCGATGCGTGCCCTCGCGTCGTCCCTGCTGGCGAACGCCGAGACCCGGATCGTCTACCGCCAAGAATCCGACCAGCTCGGCCTCACCTCGGCCGCGCTCGGCCTGACCGGCACCGAGCAGGCGCTGATCCCGACGCTCGGTACAGGACAGGGGCTGTGGCGGATCAAGAATCGATCCTTCGTGGTACAGCATCAGATGCATCCGGCCGAGCTCGAACTCTTCGATACGTCGGCTCGCGCGGCGGCTGTCTAATGGAAGTTTGCGCCGAAACCGTTAATATTCACGCGAAATTCCATTAGACAACCTCGGCATGCCCATGTTCCCGCACCCCCTTGGATGAGGGTGCGACGGTCCCGCAAGCGACTGACGGAAGGCCGTGACGATTCCCACCAGGGCCGTGTCGCGGGGATCCAGCTTCGCCCCCTAGTTGAGTCGCCAGATGACGCCACTGGTCGTCGTCGAATAGGTCGCAACAGCTGGTGACCCAGGATTTTGTTGAAGGACCTGGATTGACCCGGCGCTCGGTGAGCCAATCACGACGACGACGTGCTGGATCCCCTTCACTCGCGTTATGACATCACCAGGTCGGGCTGCCGAGAGGTTGCCGGAGACGTAATGCCATCCGGGCTTGCTCTTGGTGCTTGTGTCCCATCCATCGAATCCGACTGGTCGGCCCGCTTGCTTGGACCACGCGATGCCGAGGTCTGCGCATTGCGCGCCGTACCATCCGTCGGAGTCGATACCACGGTTGCCAGCGTCGGTGGAGCTGTTCCAGTGTGCCGAGTCGAGTGCCCATGCTTTGAAGCTGCCGATTCCGCCTGCCGCTGGCCCGCCGGGCGCGCCGTTACTGAAGGCATCCCACAGCGCCGTAGCGCCCACGTAGACCACGAGGTTCCCATCGTCCTGGATGACGAGGCGCGCGTCCGAGCCCGATGTTGCCGAGCTCCATTTCGCGGTGCCACCGGCGTATACGACCAGGTTGCCGTCGCCTTGCATGACGACACGGTCTGCGCCTGTTCCTGCGGTGGCCGAGGACCATTGAGAGGTGCCCGTGCTCGTGTACTTGACGAGGTTCCCGTCGCCCTGCATGACGACGAAGTACTTGTCGTTTCGGCTGACGATCCGCTGACCCACCGTGAGGCGACCGCCTGCCGGAACCGTGTCTTGAAGGTACCCAGTCCTGCCGCCCTTTGAGGACCACAGAGCGAGGCCACCTTGGCTGTAGAGGACGAGGTTCCCGTCGTCCTGCATTACCAAAACGGTCTTGGCGCCCGGTGCTGTTGAGGACGACCACTTGGCGACACCGGCCGCAGAGTAGACCACCAGGTTGCCGTCGTTCTGATTTACAAGGGAGGCACCAGACGACCCTGCCGTGCCGGACGACCACTGAGCCTGGCCGGAGGAGTTGTAGACCACAAAGTTGCCGTCGCCCTGCATGACAGCCCGGTAAGCGCCGTTCCGGGAGATGAGCGACTGCCCACTCCGCAGCCGATTCACAGCTCCGTTGCTTTGGATAGAGCTTTGCGAGGCTCCGGTATGGCCTGTTCCTGCAGACCACATGGCGACGCCGCCCGCGCTGTAGACGACGAGGTTGCCGTCGTCCTGCATGACCAGTCGCGAGCCGGCCGCGCCCTGCGTTGACGACGACCACACTGCGGTCGCGGCGGTTGTTGGGCCTGCGTACACGACAAAGTTTCCGTCGCGCTGCATTACTGACCAGCGTCCTGCGCCGTTGGTCCGCGCCGACCAAACAGCGTCGGATCCCTTGTAGACGACCAGATTTCCGTCGCCCTGCTGGATGAGCCTGTACGCACCGCTGGCTGATCGGATTCCGCGATTCGCAGTGAGTCTCTGCCCCGCCGCCAGTTGGTTGTACACGCCGACCCTCCGCGTGGTCGACTTGATCACGGTGTACCGATGACCGTTGTGCCTGGCCGCGGGGAGAAAGATGCGGTACTTGCCAACGCGTGATGCAACGGGGTCGTTCAGCCGGTACGTCCGCCGCGAATCTGTGTATCCGGTATCGATGTTGTGCCATCCCGTCGAGCTGCGACGCTGGAGGATGACCTTGCGCTTGAACGAGGTCGACGTCGCACCCTTCGCAACGACGCTGTCGCCCAGGAAGATTCTTGACGGTGTCGAGATGGACACGGTGGCAGTCGCGGCGCTGGCGGGTGCCACCACGCCGAAGGCCATGATCCAGGCAGCGGTAAGCGCTCCTACGAGCGTGACAACGAAACGGGTTCGCATGTAGCGAAACTCCTACCTGACTCGCGACCAGCCGACCCCACCGCAGCTAGTCAGTGTTCCCCCGAGTCTGGGCGCATCTAACCAGATCTTGTCGGGCGGTGGGTCCGGGTTCCGGTGGATGCGTCCGTCACCCCCCGACCGCCGGCCACCCTGCACCGCACCAGCGGTCTGACTCGCACACCTGATGGGCATGACGCGAAACGAGGCGATCCGCCGACGGTTCTGCTGCAGTAAGGAACTCGGCCACGTCCTGCTGCACGCGCCGCCGGAGAACGAGTTGTCTGTCGAGTTCGCCGCCGACGCGACGCTGCACCGCGGTGTCGCGGAGGTCGAAGCCGAGTCGGTCGCACTGATGGTCGGCGCCGCCCACGGCCTGGACACCTCGGCGTACACCGTCCCGTACGTCTCCACCTGGGCCGCAAGCGTTCCCGGCAAGAGCCCGATCGAGGTCGTCCAGTCGACCGCGGAGCGCGTCCGGAGCACCGCACTCGGCGTCCTCGACAAGCTCGAGACCCAGAAGATCGGCGACGGCAACCCGCCGGGACTCGACCACGAGGGCCTTAGCCACCGCGCGGCGCCGATCAGCACCGGCCTACGACGCAACCAGGCGGTGCTCGGACTATGAAGACGCCCGTCGTCCTCAGCACCGTCCACGTCGACATCGACACCGACGGAACCCTGACCGTCGACCTCGACGGCCGGCCGTACGCCGACGACCGACCGCTCGGCCGAGCCGATCTCCGCGACGTCCTCAACGAGATCACCACCGACATCGACACCGCGGTTCGCGTCGAGGTCCGCGAATCCGACGGAACGACGTACGCCGATATCGCGACTCCCCCAGATCCTGCAGCACCCGCCCGCGACGAGGCTCCATCCAACCGGCGCCGCTCCGCGCTTGCCGGCACCGGGTTCAAGCCCGGCGAGGAGGTCGCCCTCGCGTACGTCATCGCCCGGCGCCGGGCCGACCCCGACGGCTGCGCATCGATCAACCTGCCGCCCGCGCTCATGGCAGCGACCCGCGGTGGGCTGGTCCTCCTCGGGCTCACCTCGCAGATCGTCGCGCCGGTCGAGGCACCGTCATGAACGGCCGCGTACACCGCGTCGACGACAGCCTGGTCAACTTCGCATTGGTCGCGATAGGTGCGGCGTTCGTCGTTGCGGCGACACTTCGCGGAGCAGGATCGATCGCCACCGAACTGGAGGGCAGCTCGCATCCGCGGTCACGTGTCGCTGCGGGCTTCGGCGTTCTCACCCAACCCGGTGATCCGGCCGCAGCGCTCGCGGCACCGGGGATGTCCGCGGTCCTCTACTGGAGCGTCGTCGCGGTGGTCTTGGTTGCCGCAACGACGCTGGCACTCGTCGCCTGGCACCTGGTCCAGCGCGCCCGCCACCGGGCTGCCCACGATCCGCACCGGATCATCGGCATCGCGACGCGAGCCGACATCGCACCAGTCGCCTCGAGGCGCGCGCTGCTACGCCGCGGACGAGCCTTGCGGCCATCGCTGCCCGACCCGAGTCCCGCGGACCTCGGGTACCTGCTCGGGCACGCCTGCGGCGAGGAGATCTGGGCGTCGGTCGAGGACTCCATCCTCATCGTCGGGCCGCCGCGGTCAGGCAAAGGGCTGCATTTGGTCATCAACGCGATCCTCCACGCCCCCGGCTCGGTGGTGACCACCTCGACCCGTCCGGACAACATCACCGCCACCCTCCGAGCCCGCAAGGCGCGCGGACCGGTCGCAGTCTTCGACCCGCAAAGACTCGCCGCCGAGCTCGACGTCCCAGCCGGCCGGCGCTGGTCGCTCGTCCGCGGCTGCGACGACCCGCTCACCGCGATGATCCGTGCCAACGGCCTCGCCGCCTCGACCGGCCTGTCCGCGGGCGGTGTGGACTCAGGCAGTTTCTGGGAGGGCAAGACTCGAGCCGCCCTCCAAGCACTCCTTCACGCTGCGGCGTTGGAGAAGCTCACGACCAGGACGCTCTTCGAGTGGTCGCTCGCACCGGCCGCAGCAACCGATGCGGTCGGCATCCTGTCGAGCCATTGCGAGGCAGCGAAGGGTTGGGGCGACTCGCTCGAGGCGATGATCAACTCCGATCCGCGTACCCGCGATTCCATCTGGATGGCCGTCGCAGAGGCGCTCGCCTGCCTGGCCGACCCCCGCGTCCTCGACGCAGTCACCCCAGAGGCCGGCGAAGAGTTCGACCCCCGCGAATTCCTCACCAACAACGGCACCCTCTACCTGCTCGCCACCGGCGCGGGCGCAGGCGCCTCCTGGTCGCTGGTCGCCGCCCTCATCGAGGACCTCGCCGAGACCGCCCGCCACCTCGCCGCGGCATCACCCGGCGCGCGGATGGACCCGCCGCTGCTGCTGGCACTCGACGAGATCGGCAACCTCTCGCCACTGCCCTCGCTGCCGGTCCTGATGGCCGAAGGTGGAGGCACCGGCATCACCACGATGCCGGTCCTTCAGTCCCTGTCCCAGGCGCGGAGCAAGTGGAGCACCCACGCAGCCAGCGCGATCTGGGATGCCTCCATCGTTAAGGTCATCCTCGGTGGCGCATCTGCCTCGCGCGATCTTCAGGACCTTTCCGTGTTGATCGGCGAACGCGACGAACTCTCGGACGCAGTCACGGTCGGCGACTACGGCTCACGATCGCTTCAACGCTCGACCCGCCGGGTGCCGATCATGCCACCCGAGCGGATCCGCACACTGCCCTTCGGCACAGGCCTGGTGCTCCTCAGGAGCGCACCACCGATCATCACGACCCTCCGGCCTTGGACCGACCACTGAGACTCGGGAATCGCGCCCACGCACACCCAGCGGCGGTCCGCCCACTGGGCAGCAGCCTCCACCCTCCTCCCTAGTCGGACGGCACGGCGTGGCACTTGGCCTCAACTGCTCCGGTTGACGCTCCCTCACCGAAATCGGCACCCGGACTCGTCTTGGGGACACTCCGGCGGTATCCACGCTCGCGCATGCGCCGGGCGGTGTCTGCATTCGGCTGCGGCCGCCGCATTTCTGCACCCATAGTGTTCGTAATCGTTCGTGGGTCGTAGAGACGAGGCACAGCCATGCGCATGATCTGGACCCTTCGCCCACGTGCTGCCCAGGCTTTGCTGGCGTCTGCCACAGCAGTCTTGTTGACGGTGCCACTGCTGCTGCTCACCAGTTCACCAGCCGCCGCCGCGACGACGTCGTGCACGGTCGGCAACATCAGCTACACGGTGGACCCTGCCGACGTGGCTGCGGGTGCGACGGCAACCGATTACACCGGGGCCGGCGGTGCCGTTGCGATACCGGCCACTATCACCTGCGGCACGCAGTCATACTCGGTCACCACCATTGCGACCGAGGCCTTCTACGGCGACCAGTTGACGTCGGTGACCATCCCCGACACGGTCACCACCATCGAGTACGGCGCCTTCGCCTCCAACCAGTTGACGTCGGTGACCATCCCCGACTCGGTCACCACCATCGCGTTCAGCGCCTTCGCCTACAACCAGTTGACGTCGGTGACCATCCCCGGCTCGGTCACCTTCATCGGGCAATACGCCTTCGGCGGCAACACCGGCCTGTTGAGTGTGACCTTTGAGGGGGCGGCTCCCGCTCCCACGTCCATCACGCCCGCCGGGATAGACGCCTCGTTGGGCACGGTACGGGGTCTGATCGTCTACTACCACTACGCCTTCGACGCCGCCAACACGTCCCAGGGGTTCACCACCCCGACCTGGCAGGGCTACAACACCAAGGACCTCGAGACGTCGTGCACGGTCGGCAACATCAGCTACACGGTGGACCCTGCCGACGTGGCTGCGGGTGCGACGGCAACCGATTACACCGGGGCCGGCGGTGCCGTTGCGATACCGGCCACTATCACCTGCGGCACGCAGTCATACTCGGTCACCACCATTGCGACCGAGGCCTTCTACGGCGACCAGTTGACGTCGGTGACCATCCCCGACACGGTCACCACCATCGAGTACGGCGCCTTCGCCTCCAACCAGTTGACGTCGGTGACCATCCCCGACTCGGTCACCACCATCGCGTTCAGCGCCTTCGCCTACAACCAGTTGACGTCGGTGACCATCCCCGGCTCGGTCACCTTCATCGGGCAATACGCCTTCGGCGGCAACACCGGCCTGTTGAGTGTGACCTTTGAGGGGGCGGCTCCCGCTCCCACGTCCATCACGCCCGCCGGGATAGACGCCTCGTTGGGCACGGTACGGGGTCTGATCGTCTACTACCACTACGCCTTCGACGCCGCCAACACGTCCCAGGGGTTCACCACCCCGACCTGGCAGGGCTACAACACCCAGGTGATTGCCGTGACACCGTCGATGACGAAGAGCCCATCGGATGCGACGGTCAATGCCGGTGACACGGCGACATTCACCGCGGCAGCCTCGGGAATCCCGACACCGACCGTGCAGTGGCAGGTCAACACCGGCGACGGATCCGGCTACACCGACATACCCGACCCCACCGGCACCAACGCGACGCTGACGTTGACCGACGTCACCGCAGCGATGAACGGCAACACCTACCGAGCCACGTTCACCAACAGCGCCGGCAACGCCACCACCACGTCCGCGACCCTGACCGTCAACTCGCCCCCGAAGCTGACCGGTGAGTCGGCCGCAACCGGCAAGGTCGGCGACCCATTCACCTACTCCTACACCGTCACCGGATTCCCCGCCCCCACCGTCACCATCAGCGGCGACACCCTCCCCGACGGCGTGAGCCTCGACCCGGCAACCCACACGATCGCCGGCACCCCCGGCCCAGGCACCGCCGGCACCTACCAGGTAGTGCTGACCGCCCACAACGGCACCGGCGACGACGCCACCCTCAACGTCGCCCTGACCTTCACCCCGGACACCGTCGACAACCTCACCCCGACGATCACCGGAATCGCCCAGGCAGGTCAGACCCTGACCGCCGATGCCGGACCCCACCTCGACCCGGCCGACGCGCACCTGACCTACCAGTGGAACGCCGACGGCCAACCCATCCACGGAGCAACACGGCAAACCTTCAAACTCCGCAACCCCCAAGCAGGCACCCGGATCACCGTCACCATCACCGCCTCGAGCCCCACGTACACCCCAGCAACCGCAACATCCAAGAAGACAACCCCGGTGGCCGACAGAGTCACAGGTCCCCGCTAAACAGCCGAACCGCAACCAACGCACCAACACCCCTGGGTCACCACCGTCGAGAGGCCCATGTCGGCCGCGAGCACGGATGACGTGGGTCGCATTCCTTGGCACGACCTGAGAGAGCCGGATCGTGCCTTCACTCCGGTGCAGCGCCTCATCGCAGGGCGCGGCGACCCTCTGAGCGTGCCGTCGGCCGCCAGGATGCGTCGATCCGAGGCCGCGATTGCGTCCGAGCGGCGCAGGACATTGGGGCGTTGTGTGCACCTGGGTCCCGAGAGCGGCTTCACCGGGAAGCCGCGGCGAGTCCGGGAGTCAACGTGTCCATCCCCACCCAGATGAGCCTGGTCGGGTTCGTCGCATCAGCGCCGGAGCTGCACTTCACCAAGGACGGCGCCGAGTGCTGCCGTCTCCGTGTCGGCGTCGAGCAGTGGCGCCGGGAGGTCGACGGCGACTTCACGAAGCTCGACCCGACCTTCCACGACATGGTCGCCTTCGAGAGCACGGCCCGGGAGACGTACGCCCGGTTCCGCAAGGGCGACTCCTTCGTTGCCAGTGGCTACGTCCACGAATACGAAGTCGAACACCCCGGCGAGGCGAGCGTGATCAAGGAGGAGTTCGTCGCCCGCAAGATCGGCCACAACGTCAACAATACGGCCTACGAGGTCCAGCGCCGCCGGCTCGCGCCGGCACCAGCTCCGCCCGCTCAGCGATCGTCGAACACGGCCATCGGCCTCTGAACAGGCGGCGTCGTGGCCCACGAGTCATCGTTCGGCGCCGAGCGTGACCTGCCGCCGGGGCCGATCGACTGGAACCTTCTCGACGCTCCGACCGCAGTCGCCGAGTGGCGCGACCTGGACGGGTTCGTGACCTGGCTGAAGAACACCTTCGGTCTGCCGCCGGCGATCGTGCCGCCGTACTGGCATCGCCACGACGAGCTGATCTGGGAGCTGTCCGCGCTACACACCCACTTCCTCGCCTGCTACGACCAATCCGCCTCGCCCTCGGCGCCGGTTGGGTGGATGCGGGAGTTCGCCGAGTGCCGCCAGCGCCTGCGGGAGTGGGTGGCAAACTGCGGGACCCGCCTGGACCGTGACCGGCCGACGCGGCAGACGACCTGGCCGGGCGAAGCCGCCGCTGTCGTAGCCGGCGAGGTCGAGATCGTCGATCGTGCGGCGGACTTCACCACGTTCGTGCACGAGGACGTCTCGCGGCGACCGCGTGTCGAGGAGATCGCGCGAGATGAACTCCGCGGGTGACCACCAGGCGTCCCCCGGGGGGTCCGCAGGGCGTCCGCAGGGCGTCCACGCAGCGCCTTCAGGCCCCGGCGCCGTGCCCGGGTCCACAGCTGCGGCCACCAGACCGCTCGGGCCGCGCGGGTCGGCGGGAGCCTTCGACCAAGACCGGGAGGAAGGAGATGCTCATGGATCTTGAGCATGCGTTGACCCTCGCGCGGGCGAGGTCGTTCGTGGCGGCGCTCGCCGACGCAGCCATCGATGACGACGCCTCCGCGTGTTTCGAAAGGGTCCTGATCGAGCTCGACTGGCTCCACGACGACGAGTCTTCGGGCCTGGATACCGACGGGCTCGGCGATGATCGCGAGGTCCTGTATCGGGGCGCCACCGCAGCGATCGAGTCCCTGGTCCTCTTCGGGGTCGACGCACTCGACCTCGAGCTGCTCCTGGTCCGGCTTGAGGCCGCGCACGCGTTGGACGGCGCCTGATGTACGGCGAGACCGGCGACCTGATGCGCACCGAGCTCGCCGCCCTGCTGCGCCAGCACCGGATCCTTCACCGGCTCGGCGAGCACCCACCGTCGGCTCCTGACGCTGTTCCAGAGCGCGAGGCCGCGGGAATCGTGATCGGGCAGTACCGGCAGACGGTGCTGAGCTGGTGCGCCGAGGCGGTCATGGCCGCCAAGCCGCTGGTGTTCAGCGCCACCCTGCCGGCGCCGGCCAACCCGTTCCGGACCTCCGCTGACCGCGGTACCGCGGTCAGCGAGCTGGCCCGCGCCCTGGGCCGTGCCCGCGAGGCGTCCAGGACACCGCCCGCGAGCACCGCGCTCCTCGGCACGGCCCACCCGAACGAGGTCGTCGAACACTGGCGCCACGCCGCCCGGGCCGCAGCCCTGGCCGAGCACGACACCAACGGCGTCGCCGGACTGCGGCTCACCGGGCCCCAGGCGCAGGCTGTCGTCGGCGACGTCGCCGCAGTCACCCAGGCGCTCGTGGTCCTCGACCAGCGGTACCTGAACGTCCCCGGCTGGGAGAGGTTGACCGAGCCGGGGCGTCTCGGCTGGACCGCCCTCGCGACCGCGCTCGACGTCGGTCTCGGGCAGCCCGACTACAGCGTCGACGACACCGGCTGGCGGCCACGGACCCACGCGCTGCGCATCGGCCCGCAGCGCGGCATCCTCGGCGTCCTCCAGTCCGAGCACGACCTGCTCGTCCACCTCAGGCCGTTCCCGACCGCGATGAACCTGCGGCTGATCGTCGACTCCCAACAACGCCTCTCCCGCCGGCTCGCGATCCTCGCCCAGCGAACCGACGCCCGCCGCGCGGAGACCTGGCGAGCCCGCGCCGCGGCGTACTCGGTGCTCAAGCAGCAGCTGCGCAACGTCGGCGGGCGGATCGGTAGGGGCGGCCCCGCGGTCGCCGATGCCGCGAACGCGACAGCGCGTCTTCGGGCCCTTCCGGCCCAGACCATCGTCGAGCCACGGGTCGCCGCCGGGTTCCAGACGCTGTTCAACGGCATCGACCAACGCATCGCCGAGATCATCGAGACCGGCATCGACCAGAAGACCTACCTCCAGCGCGTGCAGCTCCCCCGGCTGGTCCCCGACAGCGCCGGCCTGGTCGCCCCCGTACGCGAACGGTTCACCCCGATCGACCGCAGCGCCAACAAGGAACTCGTCAGGGCCGTGCACGGACTGGTCCCGCACATCGAACCCGAGCCAGCCACACCGGGCCGCAGCCGCTCGGCCCTGCACTCAGCGCTGATCCACCACCCCGCGGGCCGACGCACCGACCCCGGCCTCCCGGGCCCATGACCCGCGCGGATGACCAGCACCAGGAGGGGATGGTCCCGCCCCGCCCCCACGAGGAGACCACATCGCGGCCGTGTGCACCATCCGTGAACGGCTCACCCCTGGCCGACTCCTGTGGTCAAGTCCCCTGAAGTGGTGTAACGGCTGATCCTTCAGGTTCGGGTTAGAAGGGCTGCTCGTCGGATTCGTGGGTGACGAGCTGGGTGTCGGGCCTCCAATCGGTGTCGGGGTCGAAGAAGTCCTCGGGCCAGGGCGCAGGGCGGCCGTGCTCGTCCCACCAGCCGGTGTGGCCGCCGGCCGCGAGGTTGGCGAGGTCGTGCTCGCGCTGGGTGCTCATGCTGCTGGTTCCAACTCGGGCAGCTCGGCGCCATCGGTGGTCGACTTGCTGGTCTGGGCCCGGGCGCTGGCGCGGGCGCGGGTGAGCACGTCGAGTCCGAGGTAGCGGCGGCCTTCGGCCCATTCGTCGTGCTGCTCGGCGAGCACGGCTCCGACCAGTCGGATCACCGAGTCGCGGTCGGGGAAGATCCCGACCACGTCGGTCCTCCGGCGGATCTCCCGGTTGAGGCGCTCGTTGGGGTTGTTGGACCAGATCTGGCGCCAGATCTCCTTGGGGAACGCGGTGAAGGCGAGCACGTCGGCGCGGGCGGCGTCGAGATGGTCGTGGACCTCGGGGAGCTTGTCGGCCAGCGCGTCGAGGATCCGGTCGTACTGGGCGTGCACCGCCTCGGCGTCGGGCTGGTCGTAGACGCTGTGCAGCAGCGCCTTGACCCAGCCCCAGCTGGCTTTCGGGCACACACTCATCAGGTTCGCGGCGTAGTGGGTGCGGCAGCGTTGCCAGGCGGCGCCGGGCAGGTTGGCCGCGATCGCCTCGACCAGCCCGGCGTGGGCGTCGGAGGTGACCAGCAGCACGCCGTCCGGCCCGGAGGTCAGCCCGCGGGCGACCAGGTCGGCGAAGAAGGTGTTCCACGCGGCGTGAGTCTCGCTGGTGGCGACCTTGATGCCGAGGATCTCGCGGTGTCCGTCGGCATTGACCCCAGTCGCCACCAAGACCACGGCGTTGACGACCCTGCCGTTCTCGCGGACCTTCATCGTCAACGCGTCCGCGGCCAGGAACGCGAACGGACCCGATTCGCCCAGCGGGCGGGTGCGGAACGCGGTGACCTGCTCGTCGAGGTCGGCGGCCATCCGAGAGACCTGAGACTTGGACAAGCTGGTGATGCCCAGGGTCTGTACCAGCTTGTCCATCCGGCGGGTCGAGACCCCGAGCAGGTAGCAGGTCGCGACCACACTGATCAGCGCGGCCTCGGCGCGCTTGCGCCGCTCGAGCAGCCACTCGGGGAAGTACGTCCCCTCGCGAAGCTTGGGGATCGCAACCTCCATCGTCCCGGTCCGGGTGTCCAGCTCCCGCCGCCGGTAACCGTTGCGCGAGTTGGTCCGATCCGGCGACACCTGGCCGTACTCGGCACCGCAGACCGCGTCCGCCTCGGCCGAAAGCAACGCATTGATCACCGTGGTCAGCAGGTGACGCATCAAGTCCGGCGACGCGTCACAGAGCGCTTGGTCCAGCAGCCGGGCAGGGTTGAGACTATGTGGTGCGGTCATCGTGATGGTCCTCTCGAGAGTGCTTTGGAAGGTTCACTCGAAGGATCACGCGGTGGCCGCGCTCTCGTCTCGCCGACATGCCGGGCGACGATCACGCCAACCGCGTTACACCACTATCAGGGACTCAACTACTCCTGTGCTGGGCCCACGCACAGGCTGTGCCGCCTTGCACGACGCGATCGTGCACCGGCCGACCGCGCATCCAATGCCACCGGATGCCCCCGCCTGTGAGCGGAGAATTCGACGTGCCGGCCCGGGGTTCAACGACCCCGGGCGGTTGCTGTGGGCACCGCGGCCGCCCAGGCCTCCTCGATGATGCGCGAGGAGTCCGGAGCCAGCCGACTCCGGTGGATGTAGTGGGCCTCGGCGATCTCGCGGGTGTTGCCCATCTGGGAGGCGGCGATCTCGGCGCCGCTCGCCTGCGCCACGACCGTGCCCGTCGCCGAACGCAGCAGACGGAGCTCGAACCACTCGCCGACCTCGCGATCCTTGAGGATCGACTCCCGGAACCGGGTGTTGATGTTGTTCGGCGAGAGCCAGCCGCCGGCCCTGGTGGCGAAGATGGCTCCGGAGTCATCGGGCGCGGTGGCCATCAGGCGCTCACGAAGCATCCGTACCAGGAAGGGCGGCAGGACCACCGTTCGGTCTCCGGCTCCGCCGCTCTTGGTGTGCGGCTGCCGGTACAACCCCCCGTGGTCCCGGTCATAGACCAGCGTCCCGGTGATGTGTACCACCGGCTTGGTCAGCCCGTCGCCGACCGGGTACGCGAGGTCGATGTCCTGGCGGCGTACGGCCAGCGCCTCCCCGGGTCTGCACGCGGTGCCGACGATGAACAGCACCAGGTCGCGGTACACCGCCGAGGGCGTCGGCCCCGGGCGGGCCGCTCCGGCCCAGTCGTCGACGGCGGCGAGGACCGCTCGGACGTCCGCTGCGGTGATCTCACGGTCCTTGGACCGGCGGCCGATGTTGCGCCGCTGGTAGCTGGGCAGGGGCGCCAGCGGGTCGCGGGCAAGGGCGCCTTGGACGATCAGCCACTTCACGAACGCGTGTAGCGCCTTGCGGACGTCGGAATAGCGGGTCGGTGTCACCTCGGTTCGGAAGTAGCGGTCGAGGCGACCCGGGGTCAGGTGGCGTACCTGGAGGTTGCCGAGGGCGGGCGCGATCCAGTTGCGGGCCAGGGAGCGGTACTGCTTGATCGAGCGCGTACTGGCTCGGCCAATGCCGGTGCGGGCATCCTCCATGCGCTGATCGAGGTAGATCTCCACGGCGTCCTTGATCAGCGTGCACACCGACACCAGGCCGCCGGTGTCGAGTTCGATACGTTCGCTGATCTCGGTCACGACTGCTCGGCGCGCGCTGGCCTCGGTTCGCCCCGACTTGCGAGCGCGCTGTTTGTGCCCAGCGGTGTCGGCATAGAAGGCGTCGGCGCGCCAGAGGCCTTGGCGAATTTGCATGGTGCGGACCTTGCCAATCTCACCTGGTTGCAGGGGTTCGCGTGACATGTGAGTGCTCAATTCTGTGCGCACCCGGCACCGACTTCACCGTCGGCTGGCTTCAGGTGCGGATGCGGTTGTTGTCGAAGGGGAGCGACGCGGGTCGTGGGCGCCGCTGTCTCGTCAGGGGACGAGCTGGAGGCGGATTGACCCCGCTGCCGGGCGCGGCGATTCCGTCCGGCGGGTCGCCGTTCGCGGTCTCGGTGTGGGCGTCGATCCAGCCCAACAAGTCCTGGGGGCGATAACGGATGTTGCCGCCGAGGTGGACCGCCGGTGGACCGTAGCCGCGTCGGCGGGATCGCCAGGTGCGCAAGGTGGCGACCGGGACCCCCAGGATCGCGGCCGCCTCGTTCGAGGTGAGGAGTCGGTAGCCCGCCAGATCGGCGGTGAACACAGGCGCTTCGGTATCGGCAGAGTTGGTGGCCATGCCCGGTAGGTACGCCTAGGACGCCGGCCACGGCGGAGCCCACGGGGCGTCCCGGCCACCAAAAGTGGCCCAATAGTGTGAATAGGGCCGTAGACGCTCGAAACGAGCGAACCCCGTCTGACCTGTTCGTGCAGGTCAGACGGGGTTCGGTGGCTCCCCCGGTTGGACTCGAACCAACAACCCTCCGGTTAACAGCCGAATGCTCTGCCAGTTGAGCTACAGGGGATCGCGCGGGAAAGACTAGCAAGCGACCGGGCTGCGGTCTAAATCGAGTCGCCCACCTCGGCACGGGCCGCGTCGAGGGCCTGCTCCGCCAGTCGGGCCACCTGCGGGTCGTTCGGGTCGACGCCCTCGTCGTACTCGTGCATCCAGTGCAGCGGACCCCCTGCGGGATTGCGCCGGGCGATCACCCGGAAGCCGCGCCGGCCGACGATCGGCACCTGCCGCTGGAGCACCACGCTGGCGCTCACCCGCTCTCGAACGAGTTGCAGCAACAGCCCAGCATCCTCGAGCAGGTAGGCCTCCCCGACCCGCGGCCGGCCGAAGGCGCCCACCTCCCGGATAGTGAGCCGGCCCGCGTCCTGGTCCCAGTCAGCGGCCTGGACGTCTTCCCATGGCCACACCCACGAAGCTGCCTGGCCGTCGACGGGATCAGGGACGACGGAGAGGTGGCGACGCGTACCAAGCAGCCACGCTGCCGGTTGTCGCGAGGCAGCCGCCGCCAGCACGCGGTCCCCGCCTGGGTCGATGGCCCACGAGGGCCGGCTACGACGCCTCATCCGATACCTGTCACTCGAGTGCCTCGAGGGCCAGCTCACGCAGCTGCCGGCGGTGTTGCTCCAGGGCGATCAGCTCGCCGAACATCTTGTTGTAGTCCGCCGCCTGCTCGACCGGGTTCGTGCGCTGCAACCGCGACTTCAGGTCAGCGATCCGACGCAGCGCAGTGAGCTCACGGAGCCGATGGACGTGTTGGCGCACGTAGGCGGCGGTCGGCTCCTTGGGCGACTTCACCGGCTCGACCGCGAGCGCGCTGACCAGGTCCGCCAGCCGCGGGTCGGGCTGGGCACTGCGCAGCGCGGCCACCCACGACGGCCCGGACGTCTCCCCCGGGCCGCCCAGGCCCGCGACGCTGCCCCACACGGCGCGGTAGGCGGCGTGAGTGAAGTCGTCGCCGTCGACCTCGGCCATCGACCGACCGACCAGCTCGGGGTGCTGCACCACCAGTTGGAGCGTCTCCCGCTCGATCATCAGGCGCGGGTCGCGCGGGTCGGGCAGGTCGCCACTCACCTGCGGGCGAGGAGCGACCGGCGAGGCGTCGCGGGAGGCAGCCCTGCGCACCTCGCGCCGGGCGTCGTCGGGCTCGATGCCCAACATGCCCGCGAGCTCGCGGGCGAAGGCGTCGACCTTGGACCGGTCCCGGATCGCGGTGACCAGCTTGGCAGCCTCCCGGAGCGCATCGACGCGACCGTCGGCGCGGTCGAGGTCGTAGCGCTGCACCACGTTGGCGAGCACGAAGCGGTAGAGCGGAATCCGCCGCGCGACCAGTTCGCGCACCCCGGCGTCGCCCTGCTGCAACCGCAGGTCGCAGGGGTCGAGTCCGGTCGGCTCGATCGCGACATAGGTCTGGCCCGCGAAGATCTGGTCGCCCTGGAAGGCACGCAGCGCCGCCTTGTGGCCGGCTTCGTCCCCGTCGAAGGTGAAGATCACCTCGCCGCGGAACTCGTCGTGGTCCTGGAGCAGTCGCCGGATCACCCTCGCGTGGTCGTCACCGAAGGCGGTGCCGCAGGTCGCGACCGCCGTCTTCACGCCCGAGAGATGGCAGGCCATCACGTCGGTGTAGCCCTCGACGATCACTGCTTGCGAGGACCGGGCGATCTCCCGGCGGGCGAGGTCGATGCCGTAGAGCACGTGGCTCTTCTTGTAGATCGCAGTCTCGGGGGTGTTGAGGTACTTGGCCTCGATCCGGTCGTCGTCGAAGATCCGTCGAGCCCCGAACCCGATCGTGTCCCCACTGGTGTCCCGGATCGGCCACATGAGCCTGCCGCGGAACCGGTCGTAGAGGCCACGTCCCTCACCGATCAGACCGCTGGCGACCAACTCGGCGTTGGTGAACCCCTTCTGGCTCAGATGCTTGAACAGGTCCTCTCCTCCGCGCGGGGAGAACCCGACCCCGAAGGTCTCCGCCGCGGAGCGGTCGAACCCGCGCTGGTCGAGGAACTGTCGGGCGACCATGGCCTCGGGGCTGCCCAGCAGGTCGACGAAGTAGTCGCTGGCGACGCGGTGCGCCTCGACGAGTCGCGGGCGCTGCGGTCCCCCGCTGGGACGTTGCGGACCGCCCTCCTCGTAGCGCAGTTGCACGCCGTACTTCTCCGCGAGCCGCTCGACGGTCTCGGTGAAGCCCAGCCCGTCGATCTCCATCACGAACTTGATCGCGTCGCCGCCCGCCTGGCAGCCGAAGCAGTGATACATGCCCCGCGCCGGGGTGACGTTGAAGCTGGGCGACTTCTCGTCGTGGAAGGGGCACAGGCCCTTGAGGTTGCCGCCACCGGCGTTGCGCAGCGTGACGTACGACGAGACCACCTCGTCGATGCGCGCCTTCTCCCGCACCTCGGCGATGTCCTCGTCCCTGATCCGGCCTGCCACGACGTGATCCTACGAGGGCGCGCCGACGGCGCGGGAGCGGTCCCGCCCGCGACAGCCCGGTAGCGTCTCCTCCACGCGATCGGGCACGAGACGTGGAGGTGGGATGTCGATCAGCGAGCGGCTCGACCGCACCCAGCAGCGCCACCCTGTGCTCGGCTTCCCGATCGCATGCTTCTACAAGTTCTTCGATGACTTCGGCAACTACCTCGCCGCGACCATGACGTACTACGCCTTCGTCTCCATGGTCCCGCTGCTGCTGCTGGCCTCCACGCTGCTCAGCGTGATCCTGGTCGGCCACCCCGGGCTGCAGCGCCAGCTGCTGAACTCGGCCCTCGCCCAGTTCCCGGTGGTCGGAAGCCAGCTCAAGACCCCCTCCGCCCTGGCCGGTAGCCCCCTCGGGGTGATCGCGGGCGGCCTGGTGGCCGTGTACGGCGGGCTGGGCGCCGCCCAGGCCCTTCAGTACGCCGGCAACACCATCTGGCACGTGCCGCGCAACAGCCGACCCAACCCGTTCCTCGCGCGCGGCCGCTCGCTGATGCTGCTCGCCACTGCGGGCCTGGGCATGCTGGTCGCGACGATCGGCTCGGTGGTGCTGCGCAGCATGTTCCAGCAGACCCTGCTGCTGAAGGTGGCCACCAACATCGGCGGAGCCGCGATCGCGATGGCGGTGCTCCTGGTCGCCTACCAGCTGGCGCCGAAGCGCCACCTGACGCTCGCCCAGCTGTGGGTCGGTGCGCTCCTCGCCGCCGTACTGCTCCAGCTACTGCAGACCTTCGGGTTCTTGTACGTCGAGCGGGTGATCAAGCACGCGACCGATACCAACGCGGTGTTCGCGATCTTCCTCGGCCTGGTGGGCTACCTCTACCTGGCGGCGGTGATCCTGGTGCTCGGGATGGAGGTCGACGTGGTGCGTGCCGAACGGCTGTGGCCGCGCGCGCTGCTGACCCCGTTCACCGACAACGTGGTGCTCACCCGGGCCGACCAGACTGCCTACGCGGGGCAGGCGAAGGCGCAGCGTGCCAAGGGGTTCCAAGAGATCGACGTGCGCTTCGAGCCGGGCGGCGGGAACGATGGCGACAGCGGCGACGATCAGTAGTCGCCGGTCATCTGATTGACCAGCGGCTCGCCCGCGGCGTAGCGCGCCAGCTGCTCGCGGACCAGCCGGTGCGCTCGCGGCCACATCGCGGCGCTGGCCCCGCCGACATGGGGTGTGATCAGCAGCTGTGGCGCCTTCCAGAGCGGATCATCAGCCGGCAGCGGCTCCGGGTCGGTGACGTCGACGGCGGCGTACAGCCGGCCGCTCTCCAGCTCGGCGCACAGGTCGGCGCTCACCACCACGTTGCCGCGGGCGACGTTCACCAGCAGGGCGCCGTCCTTCATCCGGGCCAGCATCGCCGCATCGAAGAGACCCCTGGTCTGCGCCGTGCCGGGCAGGATCAGCACCACCACGTCGGCGCTGGGCAGCAGGTCGGGCAGGTCGGCTACTGCGTGGACGCCGGGCCGGGCGCTGCGGGCCACCCTGGTCACCTCGCACTCGAAGGGCAGCAGCCGCCGCTCGATGGCGGAGCCGATCTGGCCGTGTCCGACGATGAGCACGTTCCGGTCGGCCAGTCCGCGCCGCCACCGCGGCTCCCAGGTGCCGCGATCCTGGGCATGGCCGAACTCCTGCAGCCGGTTCAGCGAGGCCAACACCAGGGTCAGGGCCTGCTCCGCAGTGGCGGTGTCGTGGATGCCGCGGCCGTTGCACAGCAGCACGCCGGCCGGCACCGATGCGCGGAGGTGGTCGACCCCCGCCGTCATCGTCTGGACCACCCGCAGTCGCGGCATCCGCGCAAACAGGTCCGGCGGCATCGGCCCGAGCTGGTACGCCGGAACGAAGAGCTCGACCTCGGCGGCGCTCTCCGGCAGCTCCCCCCGGTCGGGCCTGACCAGCTCGTAGCGCAGGCCACCCGGCGGGTCGCCCAGGTCCGCGGGCGGGAACGGCAGCCAGACGAGCGGATCGGTCACCCTCCCGAGGCTACCGGCGTTCGGTCCCGCACAACCGGGCGTGCCAGGCCAACGCCGAGGCATCGGTCAACGACGCGAGCTGGTCCACCAGCACCCGACGACGCGCGCCGTCGTCGTCGGCGTCGGAGAAGTCGCGACGGAACTGTGGATCCAGGGCGGCCGGCGCGCCACCCGCGAGTGCCTCGAACAGCTCGCGAAGCATGGCGCGCTGACGGCTCATCAGTGAGACTCGGCCGGCCGCCTGCATCACGTAGTGCGCGGCGATGCCCTTGAGGACCGCGATCTGCAGCGCCGTCTGCCCGGGGATGACCACGTCGACCCGGTGGCGCACCAGCGGCCGATCGCCGAACGCCTCCCGGGTGGCCTGTTGCACGTTGCCGCAGAAGATCCCGATCAGGTCGCTGGTGAGATTCTTCAGAGCGGCCAGGCCCCGGCGGCTGCCGTCGTACGGCGCGTCCGGCCAGGCGTCCACCCGCTGCATCCGGAGCAGCGCGTCGTCAAGCGCTGCATCGTCGCCGTCCGGGAGGTACCACGACCGGGCCGTTCGCCACACCGCCGCCCGCTCGGCCGGCTCGGTCAGCGCGGTCAGGTCGATCTTGCCGGCGACGATGCCGTCCTCGAGGTCGTGCACCGAGTAGGCCACGTCATCGGCGAAGTCCATCACCTGGGCCTCCACGCAGCGCCGGGGCCCGTCGACCCCTGACCTCATCCAGTCGAACACCGGCCGATCGTCGTCGTACACGCCGAACTTGCGCAGCGTCTTCGGGACGCCGTCGGTGTGCACGCCGAGGGGCTCGCGCGCGTCCTCGCGTGCCCACGGGTACTTCGTGCACGCGTCGAGGGTCGCTCGGGTGAGGTTCAGCCCCACCGACCGGCCGTCCGCGTCGGCGGTCTTCGCCTCCAGCCGGGTGAGGATCCGGAGCGTCTGGGCGTTGCCCTCGAACCCGCCGATGCCCTGAGCCAGGTCGTTGAGGGCACGCTCCCCGTTGTGCCCGAACGGCGGGTGGCCGAGGTCGTGGGCGAGCGCCGCGGTCTCGGTGAGGTCAGGGTGACAGCCCAGCGGATGCGCCAGGTCCCGGGCGATCTGGGCGACCTCGAGGCTGTGGGTGAGCCGGTTGCGGACGAAGTCGTCGGACTGCGGACCGACGACCTGAGTCTTGGCGGCGAGCCGGCGCAGCGACGCGGAGTGGACCACTCTGGCCCGGTCGCGCTCGAACGGCGTACGCACCGGCGCCGGCACCCGCTTCGCCGGTTCCGGGACGATGCGCTCCCGCGCGGCGTCGTCGTAGAGGTCGTCCCAGGTCACTCGTGGAGCGTAGCGAGCGGGTGAGGCAGGTGTCAGAGCCAGCCGTTGTCCGTGGCGATGGCGACAGCCCCGGCGCGGTTGGCGGCACCGGTCTTGCCGATCGCGCTGGAGAGGTGGTTGCGCACGGTGCCCTCGGACAGGAACAGCGTCGCCGCGATCGTCGCGACCGAGGCACCGTCGCGGGCGGCGCGCAGAACGTCGGTCTCCCGGACGGTCAGCGGGGACTCACCGGCCACCAGCGAGTCGGCGGCCAACGCCGGGTCGACCACCCGGAGCCCTGCGTGCACCCGGCGTACGGCGTCGGCGAGCTGGCGAGCGGGGGTGTCCTTGACGACGAATCCCGCGGCGCCGGCCTGGACCGCCCTGCGCACGAACCCCGGGCGCCCGAAGGTGGTGACGATGAGCACCCGCACCTCCGGGAAGGCGGCCTTGACGGCTGCAGTGGCCTCGAGCCCGTCCATCCCGGGCATCTCGACATCGAGCAGCGCGACATCGGGCCGCTTGTCGCGGACCGCGTCGACGACCGCGTCGCCCGAGCCGACCTCTCCGACCACCTCGAGGTCCGGCTCGAGGTTGAGCAGCGCGGCCAGCGCGCCGCGGACCAGGGCCTGGTCGTCGGCGAGCAGCAGCCGGATCGTCCGGGTGGTCACCGAACCACCACGGTCAGCGCGAAGCCCGAATCGCGGCTCTCGGTCAGCACGGTCCCGCCGAGCTTGGCGGCGCGCTCACGCAGCCCGACGAGTCCGTGCCCCGGCGTGCCACCGGCAGACCCGCACCCGTCGTCGATGATCTCCACCCGGTCCGCGGACAACCGCACCTGGCAGCGGCTAGCCCGGCTGTGCCGGATGACGTTCGTGATGCCCTCCCGCACGGCCCAGGCGAACAGCTCACGCCGATCCGAGGGGACGTCGTCGGTCGAGTTGGGCAGCTCCGCCTCGATCTCGGCCGCGGACAGCGCACTGCGGGCCCGGGCGAGCTCACCGGGCAGCGTCAGGTCGCGGTATCCCCCGACGGCACGGCGTACGTCGGCCAGGGCATCACGGGACAGCCGCTCCAGGTCCGCCAGCTCGGCGCGGGCGCGGTCGGCGTCCACCTCGAACAACCGGTTCGCCAGCTCGGCCTTGACGGTGATCACCGTCAGCGAGTGGCCGAGGATGTCGTGCAGGTCGCGGGCGAACCGGTTGCGCTCGTCCTCCAGGGCGAGCTGGGCGTTCTCCTCACGGACCGCGAGGACCTCGATGTTCCGGTTGATCGCCTGCGAGATGCCCCAGATGGCGAGGGCAGCGACGAGCGTGCCGAACAGGATGCCGGAGTCCTCGTCCCAGCCGGGGACCAGGATCGAGGCCAGGTAGGCGCCGAAACCGTCGACCACCGCCACCAGCCACGCCCAGCGGGTCGGCAGGCACATCACCGCCGTCACGGCGATGTAGACCGAGGCGGTCGTCCCGCTCTGCCCGATCGTCACGCACATCACCACGGCCAGGACGACCTCGACCAGGACCACGCCCGCCCCCGGCCACGGAGCCAGGTACGCCCGGAAGGGCGCGCCCACGGCCCGCCGTCGGCGCAGCCTGATGAAGATCAACAGGTAGATCGCCGCGAATGCGACCGTGGCGGCCATCCCGACCCAGCCCGCCACAGTTTCGCGCCGGTCCCACCCCGCCTCGAGCGGGGAGGCCAGATAGAAGAGCCAGACCGCCGCGAACACGCTGCCCCAGCGACGTTGACCTATCTCGTCCAGATCGCGTGGGCGCTCGTCCATGGGGGTCACGGTAGTCACACCCGGGCGGTGTCCTTGCTCATCCGCCAGGCAGCGCCTGCGACGAAGACGACCAGCCACCCGACCGCGTTGACCACGGAGTACCACGGCAGCTCATGGGTCAGGGGGGCGCGGGCGATCTCGGAGACGCCGTACATCGGGGTCCAGTAGGCGATGTGCAGCATCGTGGAGCTGTACTGGCTCAGCGGGATGAACACGCCGCCCAGGAACGACAGCGCGGCCAGGCCGGGCCCGAGGATCTGCATCGCGTTCTCTCCGGGGACGATGTAGCCGATGAAGACGCCCAGCGCCGCGAAGGTCAGGGTGCAGAACATCGTGAGCACGGCGCAGTAGACCCACACGTCGGTCGGCATCTGGGCGTTGCCGTGAGTGGCGCTGACCACGTTGACCACGACGATCACGACAGCGCCCATCACCAGGGCGACCAGCGCCTTCAGCACGATGTACGACGCGGGGTTGAGCGGGGTGAGCCGCAGCTGTCGGCTCCAGCCCTGGGCGCGCTCCATGGCGACCATGGAGCCGATCGAGGCCGACGTCAGCGCCGCGCCGTACAGCGCCATGTTCACCAGGATGAAGGCCGCGACGTTGCCCGAGCCGATCCGGTTGTCGCCGTACTTCTGGTTCGAGAACACGAAGTACATCAACAACGGGAAGAGCAGCGCGAAGATCACCAGGCGCCGGTTGCGCAGCATCCGGCGCAGCTCGATCCCGAACAGGGTGGGGTTGATGCCGCCGAAGCGCGGCAGGGTCCGGGACTCGGCGCTCAGACCTGGTTGCACGGCACTCACTGGACTGCTCCTTCGTGGTCGGTGTCGGGTCCGCCGGTCAGGCTCAGGAAGGCATCCTCGATGCCCTTGGCGGTGATCTCCAGGTCCCGCGCGGAGGTCTGGGTCAGCAGGTGGCGGGCGACGGCGTCGCTGTCCTTGGTGTGCACGAAGACCTGGTCTCCACGCACCTCGACGCTGTCCACACCCCCGAGCGCGGACAGTGCGGAGGTGTCGACGTTCTCCCAGGTGGCGCGCACCGTCCGTCCGGAGGCGAGCGCCTTGATCTCCGAGCCGCTGCCGTCCGCGACGACCCGTCCGTGGCTCACCAGCACGATCCGGTCGGCGTACTGGTCGGCCTCCTCGAGGTAGTGGGTCGCGAACAGCACGGTGCGACCGAGCTGAGCGTCCTCGCGGATGGTCGACCAGAAGGCCCGGCGTCCTTCGACGTCCATGCCGGTAGTGGGCTCGTCGAGCAACAGGAGTGCCGGATCCGGCAGCAGTGCCAGGGCGAAGCGGAGCCGCTGCTGCTCGCCGCCGGAGCACTTCTGCACCTTGCGGTCGGCGATGCTCGCGATCCCCGCCCGCGCCAGCGCATCATCGACGTCGCCGGCGGTGCTGAACAGGCTCGCCATGTAGCGGGCCGTCTCCCGGACGGTGAGGTCCTTGAGCAGGCCGCCGGTCTGCATCACCGCGGAGACGAGTCCACGGGCCACCGCCGCACGCGGTTGCATGCCCAGGATCTCGATGCTGCCCGCGGTGGGCTTCGACAGCCCCAGGAGCATGTCGATCGTGGTGGTCTTCCCGGCGCCGTTGGGGCCCAGGAAGGCGACGATCTCACCGGGTTGGATCGTCAGGTCGATGCCGCGCACGGCGTGCACGGCGCCGAAGTGCTTGGTCACCGCCGTCAGCCGTACGGCGTCGGCGCCCACTCTCGGCCGGGGGCCGATCGCGTCTGTGGACGCCGACCCCGTTGCTGTCTTCTCTGCCATGGCTCCAGCATCGGCCACCGACCCCCGCCGCGCCTCGTGCCTGCGTCACGACCTGGGGGTGACAAATGTCAGCGATCCGCGGCGGCCAGGTCCGGCCCGGCGGCCCGCTCAGAAGCCGAGCTTGCGCAGCTGGCGCGGGTCGCGCTGCCAGTCCTTGGCGATCTTGACGTGGAGGTCGAGGTAGACCGGTGTCCCCAGCAACGCCTCGATCTGCTTGCGTGCGGCCGAGCCGACCTCACGCAACCGGGATCCCTGGTGCCCGATCACGATTCCCTTCTGCGAGGACCGTTCGACGTAGAGGTTCGCGTGGACGTCGAGCAGCGGCTTGTCCGCAGCGCGGCCTGGCCGCAGTCCCATCTCCTCGACCACCACGGCGATCGAGTGCGGGAGCTCGTCGCGGACCCCCTCGAGGGCGGCCTCACGCACCAGCTCTGCGACCAGCACCTCCTCCGGCGCGTCGGTCAGATCCCCATCGGGATACAGCGGCGGACCCTCGGGAAGCCTCGCGACCAGCAGGTCCGCGAGCAGGCCGACCTGGTCGCCGGCCACGGCCGAGACCGGCACGATCTCTGCCCACTCCGTGCCGGTCTCCCGACCCAGGGCGTCGATGGCCATCAGGTGCGAAGCGATCTGGTCGGGGCTGGCCAAGTCGGTCTTGGTCGCCACCGCGATCTTCGTGGAACGACGCGCCTTGCCCAGCTCGTTGACCAGGAACCGGTCACCCGGGCCCGGCTTCTGGTCCACCGGGAAGCAGACCGCCACCACATCGACCTCCGCCCAAGTGGACTTCACCAGGTCGTTGAGCCGCTCACCGAGCAACGTGCGCGGGCGGTGCAACCCCGGGGTGTCGACCAGCACCAGCTGGGCGTCGGGCCGGTGCACGATGCCGCGGATCGCGGTGCGCGTGGTCTGTGGCCGTGACGAGGTGATGGCGACCTTGCTGCCCACCAGGGCGTTGGTCAGGGTCGACTTGCCGGCGTTGGGACGTCCCACGAAGCAGGCGAAGCCGCTGCGATACGCCTGTTCCGGGCTAGTCACGTCGCGCCTCGTCGTAGTCCATCCAGATCTCCTCGTCGGTCTTGCCCGCTGCCTTGCCGCGCGCATAGATCGGCGCCGGGTCGACCGCCCGGACCGCCCGTCCGCGGCTGTTGCTCCAGTAGCCCATCAGGTCGTGGTGGTGCGAGTCCCAGCCGAGCTCTCGTCGTACCGATCGACGGATGTCGCGCATCTGCGCCGACTCCCCCGCCATCCAGAAGTAGCCCGGCCCCTCGGGCCAGTCCAGCGACGCCACGAACGCGGCCAGGCCGGAGACCCCGACCTCGGGCGGCTCGAGCCAGTCGCCCTCGGCCAGATAGCCGGGCAGTGGCCCGTCGCCACTCTCCACCCAGGAGCGCACCGGGCCGTCGAAGTCGGCGAGGTGCTCGCGGATCCGCGCGATCGCCGGGAGCGCGGTGAGGTCGCCGACCAGCACTACCCAGCCGGCGTCGTCGGGCAGCGCGAAGGAGCCCTTGGCCTCGGTGATCGTGACTGTGTCACCCACGCAGTCGCCCTGGGCCCACTCGGTCACCAGGCCCTGCTCGTGCACGACCACGTCGAGCACCATCTCCGGCTGCTCGCCGTCGGACCACGAGCGGACCGTGTAGTAGCGGGACTGGAACTGACCGGGAACCACCAGGCCGACCCACTCATCGGGGATTCCGGTGCTGGCGAACGACCGCAGCCCCGGTCCCCCGAGCACGATCCGCACGAGGTGCGGCGAGAGCTGCTCGCGGCGCACCACCTCGGCGGTGCACGATCCAGGGCGGGAGCTCACCGGGCTAAGGCTATGTCAGTTGACCTGCGCGACCCGCTTCGGGGCGCGAGCCGGCTCCAGGCCCAGGTCGGCCGCCGACAGCAACCCATCCGCACCCACGTGCAACCTCGCCACGTGCATCCGACGCTGGGCGCAGCCCTTCTCCGTGCCGCGGCACCGGTCGGAGCGCGGGTAGTGGGTGAATCCCTTGTCCCAGGCGTGGTAGGCCAGTCGTAGCCGACCGCGCTTCGTGAGGAACGCGAAGCCACCGCCGGGCCCGTTGATCTGTGCGTTGGTCGCGATCAGCGGCGTCGTGGTCGGTCGCTGGCACGGTCCCTTGACGCCGTCGCACAGCGCGTAGCCGACGGCGTACTGCTTGCTGCCCCAGCCGTTGCCCGAGTAGAAGAGGTAGTGCCGCCCGTGCACGACGATCATCGAGGGGTTCTCGACGACCTGGTTCTCCCAGGTCGCCGGTCCCCGCGCCGTGAGCAGCTTGGTCGGTGCCGCGGCGGTGGCGTGCAGCCCGCGCGCGCCGAGGCGCTGCACCCACAGGCGAGTGGGCCGGCCGATGCTGATGTCCTCGGTCTTGTAGAGCAGCCACACCTTGTGGTGCTCGATCAACAGCTGCGGGTCGATGGCTCCGCGTCGCCTCGGACACACCAGGGGCGCGTGGCTGCGGTCCACGAACGGCCCGCGCGCGGAGGCGCTGGTCGCCACCGAGATGCACATCTTGAACCGGTGCCCCGGCAGCCGGGTGGCGTACGCCGCGACGTACTGGCCTGCGATGCGGGCGACCGACGGCGCCCAGTTCATCCCGACCATCCGGTCGCCGACCGGCCGCGACCAGGCCCAGCGCGCGACGGCCGGCATCGCGTCGGGACTGTCGGCTCCGCGTCGTTGCTTGTCGGCCCGCCAGCGCACCAGGTCGTGGGAGGTGAGCACGGGCAGGTTCAGTCCGCCGGTCGTGGTCGCGTAGGCGAACCAGGTGCGGCCGACGCGCAGCACCGCCGGGTCCGGGAAGTCGCCGCGGTAGGGCAGCCCGGCCCGGAACGGGTCGCTCCCGAACGGGTCCGGCCTGCTGGTCTGCGCCTGGGCGGCCGGGACGAGCACGCCGACGACGCACAGGCACGCGAGCAGTACCACGACGTGGCGCAGCGAGGACACGGACAAATGCACCGGGCAAGTGTCCCAGCCCGGCGCCGCTACGGAGCAGATTCGGGCTGTCTTCAGTCCAGGTTGATGGTGTGGCCGGCGCAGGTGAGGTGGCGCAGCCCGTGTGGGGTCTTCCAGAGGAGCACGCCGGGGAGTAGCTGCTGGTAGGTCCAGCTGGTCAGTGTCTTGGCTCGGTGGTGGTGTCGGCATAGCGCGGCGAGGTTCTTCGATCTGGTCTGCCCGGGTGGGCCGTGGTCGTCCCAGGCCTCGATGTGGTCCAGGTCGAGGTGTCGGGCCGGGCGGCTGCAGTGGGGTGCGGCGCAGGTGCGGTCGCGCAGGATGACCTGTTCGCGGTGCAGGCCGGTGGCGAACCGGCTGGTGCTGGTCAGGTCGGCGTTCAGATCGATCACCGGGCGGATCGTGATGTGGACATCGCCGGGGATCGTCAGCCAGTCCCGCAGCGTGTCCAGGGTGATCTCCGGATCGCGGTGTCCCTCCAGCCTGACCATGGCGTCCGCGAGGGTGCCGTCGGTCGAGGTCGGGGTGCCGTGGATCGCGTCGGCGGACAGGTGCGCGTACAGGATCAGATCCCGGCGACCGCGCCTCTGGGCGGCCCGGACATCGGGCCGAGCCTCGGCGGGCTGGTCCACCGTGTCGGCGCCAGTGCCGGCGCCAGTGCCGGCGCCGGTACCGGTTCCCGTGTCCAGGTCCAGGGCGAGCTGGCGGCGGGCCAGCTCCCCGGCTGCCAGCGCCCGGCGCTGGTCCAACGGCAGGTCGCTGCCCAGGTCCATCAGGCGTGCGGCGAGCCCGGCGATCGCGGCGTCCAGGTCCAGCGCGTCGGCCAGGTCCAGCTCGGCCTCGACCCGGCTGGTCCCGGCGAAGGAGACCTGCTGGTGATCGATGTCGAACCGGCGACCGTCCGCCGCCAGCCGCCGCTGCTCGGCGGCCAGGTCGGGCATGAACCGGCCCACCGCCTCGGCGACCAGCCGCTCCACCGCAGTGGCGCCCATCCGGGCGGCGAACCCGGCGACCTGAGCATCGACGAACCCCGCGGCCTCGATCGAGAGGGCCTGGGTCTGCTCGGCGATCCGGCGTGCCCGCCACGCCGCCACCTCCCCGCCCTGCACCCGCGCCCACAACCGCGGGAGCCGGAACGCCAGCTCCACCACATCGGAGACCAGCGACCGGGCCCCGGTCAACGACAACCCCAACCCGGCCGCGAGCTCGGTGATGGTGAACTCACCGACCCACGGACACCCGACGCCCCCGAGCCGGACCGGGGCCTCACCCCAGGTGGCTGCCCGGTCCGGGTCCTCGGTCACATGCAGCTCACACCAAGCCAGCACCCCGGCCAGCTTGGAAGCCTCGGCCGCCTGCACGACCTCCTGGTCCGCCCGGATCCCGGCCAGCACCGCACCCGCAACCGACACATCGCCGCGAACGCTGCTCCCCGAGACCATGAGACGACTCTAGACGCGACCACGGACAGTATCGATCGAGCCGAATCCCCTTACCCACAAGGCGAATCCGCCAGCCGCAACGCTCAGCCCACCCAGTCGTGGCGCAGCGGGTAGCCACTGCCCCCGCGGTCGTCGGTCCTGGTCGCCAGCACCTGGTGGAGCTGGATCTCGTTGGTCTCGAAGCCCATCCGCGACCCGGCCATGTAGAGACCCCACACCCGCGCGGTGGCCTCACCGACCTCGGCGACGCACTCGTCCCAGTGAGCCACCAGGTTGCGGTTCCAGCCGGCGAGCGTGCGGGCGTAGTGCGGCCGGAGGTTCTCCTCGTGCTGCACCTCGAGGCCGGCGTCCTGCGCCTCGGTGATGATGCGGCCCGAGCCGGTGAGCTCGCCGTCGGGGAAGACGTAGCGGTCGATGAACGCGCCCGTGTGCGTCTTCTGGTTGTGTGGGCGGGTGATGCAGTGGTTGAGCAGCCGGCCATGCGGCCTGAGCTTGCTGCGCAGGAAGCCGAAGTACGCCGGGTAGTTGCCCACGCCGATGTGCTCGGTCAGGCCGATCGAGCTCACCGCGTCGAAGCCGCTCTCGACGACCTCGCGGTAGTCCATGTGCCGCACCTCGGCACGGTCGTCCAGGCGCAGCTCCTTGATCCGCTCCTGGCCCCAGGATGCCTGCTCAGCCGAGAGGGTGACGCCGAGCGCGGTCACGCCGTAGTGCTGGACGGCGTGCCTGACCATGCCGCCCCAGCCGCAGCCGACGTCGAGGAGCCGCATCCCTGGGCGCAGGCCGAGCTTGCGGCAGACCAGGTCGTACTTGGCGAACTGCGCGTCGTCGAGAGTCGTCTCCTCGGTCGGGAACAGCGCACAGGTGTAGGTCATGGATGGGCCCAGCACCATCTCGTAGAACCGGTTCGACACGTCGTAGTGGTGGTGGATCACCTCGGCGTCGCGCTCCGGGGAGTGCAGCATGCCCTCCATCACCCGCCGCCACCGAGGCAGATGCTCCTGCGGAGGGACGGGTGGCGGCTTGAGCCGGCTCAGCCCCACGGCGCGGAGCAGCGCGACCGCCTCAGCGGGCGAGGGCCTGCGGAACTTCAGGCCGTGCTGGTTCCCCTTGACGAGCATCAGCGCCTCGAAGGGGTCGCCCGGGTGCGCGCCGACCAGGTGCAGGTCCCCCTGGACGTAGGCGCGGGCGAGGCCCAGGTCGCCGGGCGCACTGACCAGGTAGGACAGCCCCCGCTCGTTGCGCAGGTCGATCCCGAAGGGTGCGTCCGCGGGTCCGGCGCTGCTGCCGTCGTACGCGGTGAACCGGAACGGCAGCTCGCCGGCGAGCAGGGTGCTGAACGCCTCGGCCAGGTTCATCGTCGAAGTGCGCTGGGTCATCGTCGTCGTACCGCCTTGTCGTAGAGGGTGATCAGCCGGTCCTCGGGGTCGTAGCGCTTCTTGACCGCAGCGAGGTGGGCGCCGTTGTAGAGCGCGTCGAAGGTGTGGGCGTCATAGAACGCCTCGGAGTAGAGCGACTTGTGGCCGTCGAGGTCGTGGACCTTCGCCTCGATGGCTCGGTTGGTCGGCGCCTCGGCGGCCGAGGGCCCGACGTGCACGGTCCCCCAGAATCCGGCGTTGACGTAGGTCTCGTCCGGCCGCAGAGGGTACGACGGCCACGGGTCCCTGGCCACCAGCGGGCACAGCCACACCGGACGCATGCCCACCTCCGCGTCGAACCAGTCCAGGAACTCCCGGAGCCGGCCGACCGGCACCTCGACGTCCTGGATCACCCGCTCACGCTGCGGCCGGCCCGCGCGCCGGTCGAGTCGGTCGGCGATGCCGAACCTGGTGTCGAGGCCGACGAGCCGGTGGTAGACATCGGAGCGCTTGAACCGGCGCGGCCACAGCCGCCGCACGGTGGGGTTCTGCAGACCGAACGCACCCGAGCACCAGAACCAGTCCGTGTCCCAACGCCACAGGTAGTCCTCCATGGTGAGCAGGTCGGTCGGCCGCTGCTGGATCGAGCGGAAGTAGATCTGCTGGCCGGTGTAGTCGCTGGTGGCTCCGCCGGCGTCGGTGAAGGTGGCCACGGTGAGGTAGTACTCCCCGGGCGCGAACGCGACTCCGTCGAGGCCGTCGACGCGCTGCCCGTCCCAGCTCCTGGTCGCCACGATCTCCGTGATCGCGTCGGCCAGCCGGGTGGCGTCGTCGAAGGCGACGTGGCGCAGCGCGACGTACGCCGGCACCGGCTCCAGCTCGATCCGCAGCCGGGTGGCGTACCCGAGCGAGCCGTAGGAGTTGGGGAAGGTCCAGAAGAGGTCGCTGTGCTCGTTGGCGCGGGTGCAGGTCACCACCTCGCCGGCGCCGGTGAAGACGTCCATCTCCAGCACCGACTCGTGCGGCAGCCCGCTGCGGAAGCTGGTTGCCTCGATGCCGAGCCCGGTGACCGCGCCCCCGAGGGTGATGGTGCGCAGCTGCGGGACCACCTTGGGGATCATCCCGTGCGCCAGGGTCACGTCGACCAGGTCCTCGTAGGTGCACATCCCCTGCACGTCGGCGGTGCGTGCCTGTGGGTCGATCGCGATCACGCCGTCGAGGCCGCTCACGTCCAACCCGGCGTTGCCCGCGGACTCTCGAGGACGGAAGAGGTTGGAGGTCTTCTTCCGCAGCCGCACCGGTGCGCCCGCGGGGACCTCGGCGTACGAGTCCTGCAGCCGTCGCACGGCGACGAGATGCTGATCCGGTCCCCTCAAACCCATGGGCACAGCCTAGACAAACCTTTGCAGGCAACAACCAGTCGGGGTCCACCGCGAGACACGGGATCCACCCTAGCCACTCCCGGCCGTAGGGGCGTCAGCTGATCAGCGTCGACTTCAGTGCCCCGCTGGGGTCGCCTGCATGCACAGGCACCCCCGCACCGGCGAAGTCGCGGAGCGCGGCCAGGTCCTCGGCGGCGGGATCGTCCGCGCCGAGCACCACCACCGCCTCGGCTCCCTTAGCGCCACTGGCGACAGCCATCGCAATGCAGACCCCGACCGCTGAGACCTGCAACGACGGCAGCTCCACGGTCGCGCCCGCGTAGGTCCGCCCGTCGAGGTCGCGCAACGCGGCGCCGTGGGCGGCGCCAGTGCGGGCGCGGGTGGCCCGGGCCAGTACGACGAGCTTGTGGTCCTCGGCGCTCAGATCGCTCATGCGGGCGAGTCTAGGGAGGTCCGGTCGGGCAGCGTGCCGGTGTGGCCGGCGTGGTCGGCGTGGTCGGCGTGGTCGGACCTGCTGGTCGGCAACGGTGTGATCAGCACGGTGCCGATCCGCTTGCGACGCCCGGTGGTGCCCTCCGCCTCGAAGATCAGGCCGCCCACCTCGACGACCGATCCGGGGATCGGAACCTTCCCGAGGTGCTTGGCCATCAGGCCGCCCACCGAGTCGACGTCCTCGACGGTCTCCTCGTCCAGGGTGATCCCGACGACCTCGTCGAGATCGTCGACCGGGAAGCGCGACGAGACTCGGGTGGAGCCGTCGGGGAGCGACTCCACCGGCACCTCGTCGGGGTCGAACTCGTCGGTGATCTCGCCGACGATCTCCTCCAGGACGTCCTCGATGGTGACCAGCCCCGCGGTGCCGCCGTACTCGTCGACCACGACGGCGATGTGCCGGCGCGCGGCCTGCATCTCGCGGAGCAGGTCGTCGACCGGCTTGGAGTCCGGCACATGCAGCACCGGCCGCATCAGTGTGTCGACGTGCTCGGTGCTCTGGGCGTCCTGACGGTCGAAGACGCGTCGGGAGATGTCCTTGAGGTAGGCGAAGCCGACGATGTCGTCGAGGTCCTCCCCCACCACCGGCACCCGGGAGTACCCGGTGCGCAGGAACAGCGACATCGCCTGGCGCAGGGTCTTGTGCCGCTCGATGTAGACCACGTCCGTGCGCGGCACCATCACCTCGCGCACGCTGGTGTCGCCGAGCTCGAAGACGGAGTGGATCATCTCCCGCTCCCCCGACTCGATGACGCTGGAGGCCTCGGCGAGGTCGACCATCTCGCGCAACTCCGCCTCGGAGGCGAACGGACCGGCGGAGAACCCCCTCCCCGGCGTCAGCGCGTTGCCGAGCAGGATCAGCAGCCGAGGCACCGGACCGAGCACCCGGGACAGGAGCAACATCGGCCCCGCGGCAACCAGGGCGATCCGCTCCGAGTGCTGCCGGCCGAGGGTGCGCGGGCCGACCCCCACCGCGACGAACGAGATCACCACCATCACCGCGACCGCCACCACGATCGCGGTTGCGCTCCGGCCGTAGCTCCCGGTGATCATCAGGGTGATCACCACCACCGCCGCGGTTTCGCAGAGGCTGCGCGCGAACAGGACGGTGTTGAGCACGGGCGCCGGGTCGTCGAGCACGTCGAGCAACCGCCGCGCCCCGGGCCTGCGGTCATGGGTGAGCTCCTCGGCGCGGGCGCGCGAGAACGAGGCGAGTGCCGCGTCGGCGCTGCTCAGCACGCCGGCGAGTACGACGAGTCCGATGACCAGGATCAGCAGGCCCGGACTGTCTGCCCTCATTTCTCGGGGCCTCCCGACGACCCCTGCCACTCCCCGAGCAGCCGGGCCTGGAGGCCGAACATCTCCTTGTGCTCCTCAGGCTCGGCGTGGTCGTAGCCCAGCAGGTGCAAGATGCCGTGCACGGTGAGCAGGTCGAGCTCGTCGGTCGTGGAGTGCCCCGCGGTCTCCGCCTGCCGCTCGGCCACGACCGGGCAGAGCACCAAGTCGCCGAGCACGCCCTCCTCGGGCTCCTCGTTGACCTTGCCCGGGCGCAGCTCGTCCATCGGGAAGGCCAGCACGTCCGTCGGGCCCTCCTTGTCCATCCACTTCGCGTTGAGCTCGGCGATGGTCTCCTCGTCGACGGCCGTCACGCAGAGCTCGGCGAGCGGATGCACGCGCATCCGGTCCATGACGAAGCGAGCCAGCCGCTGCGTCCGGCGGGCGTCGATGGTCACCCCCGACTCGTTGAGCACCTCGACGGTCATCGCGCGCTCACGACCGGTGTCCACGGAGCTCGTGCCGCTCCGGCCGACTCTGCTCCTGCCGCCGGGCGTCGAACTCGTCGTATGCGGCGACGATCTCGCCGACGAGCCGGTGCCGCACGACGTCGTGGGCGGTGAGCCGATTGAAGGAGACGTCCTTGATGTTGTCCAGGATCCCCTCCACGACGCGCAGCCCGCTGTGCACCCCGCTGGGCAGGTCCACCTGGGTGACGTCGCCGGTGACCACGATCTTCGACCCGAAGCCGAGCCTGGTCAGGAACATCTTCATCTGCTCCGGTGAGGTGTTCTGCGCCTCGTCGAGGATGATGAACGCGTCGTTGAGCGACCGGCCGCGCATGTAGGCCAGCGGCGCGACCTCGATGGTGCCGGCCGCCAGCAGCTTCGGGATCGTCTCCGGGTCCAGCATGTCGTGCAGCGCGTCGTAGAGCGGCCGCAGGTAGGGGTCGATCTTCTCGCTCAGCGTGCCGGGCAGGAAGCCGAGCCGCTCACCTGCCTCGACCGCGGGTCGGGTCAGGATGATCCGGTTGACCTGCTTGGCCTGGAGGGCCTGGACGGCCTTGGCCATGGCCAGGTAGGTCTTGCCGGTGCCGGCGGGCCCGATCCCGAAGACGATGGTGTGCTTGTCGATGGCGTCGACGTACCGCTTCTGGTTCAGCGTCTTGGGCCGGATCGTGCGGCCCCGGTTGGACAAGATGTTGAGGGAGAGGATCTCGGAGGGCCGGGCCGCATCCTGCTGCGTCTCCATCCGCAGCATCGCCACGGCGCGCTCGACGGTCTCCTCGCTGATCCCCTGCCCGGTGCGGATGATCGCCACCAGCTCGTCGAGCAGCTGCTCGACCAGGGCGACCTCGGCCGGCTCGCCGTGCAGGGTGATCCGGTTGCCGCGCACGTGCACGTCGGCGTCGAAGGACTTCTCGATCAGTCCCAAGTGGGCGTCGGCCGGACCGAGCAGCGACACCATGTTGATGCTGTTGGGCACCACGACGGTGTGCGCCGCGGCGGGGTCTGTCAATTCAGTCATGGATGCCCCGTCGGGGGCGGCCCTTCTGGTAGCCGGTGGTGATGCCATGCTACCCAGCGCAGTCGATCGGGCTCCATCCGTTTGACCTCCGGCCGATCCTGCCGCCGGGTTTCGTGCGTCAACCCCCACGCTGCCTCGCGCGTGGAAGTAGCGTGACGTCCATCGTGCGCAGCCGACCGGCCCAGGGGGTGACCGTGGTGGTGACCGAGCCTCCGGCCGACCCGGTCGATGTCGCGCTCGTCGGGCTCTACGACCGGCACTACGCGACGCTCGTCCGGGTCGCGGTGCTGCTGGTTCGCGACCGCGAGACCGCGGAGGACGTCGTGCAGGACGCCTTCGTTGACATGTGCCGGCGATGGCCACGGCTGCGGGATCGCGAGGCTGCCGCGGGCTACTTGCGCACGGCCGTCGTGAACCGCTCCCGCTCGGTGCTGCGACACCGCAAGGTGGTCGACCGGCAGCGTCCCGAGCGCACCGACACGGCACCGGGGGCCGACGAGTCGGTCCTGAGTCGTTCGACGCGCACCGCGGTCCTCGACGCGCTCGCCGCACTGCCGCGCCGCCAGCGCGAGGTCCTGGTGCTGCGCTACTACCTCGACCTGTCCGAGTCCGAGATCGCCCAGACCCTCGGGATCTCCCGGGGCTCGGTGAAGACCCACGCCTCCCGTGCCGCCTCGGCACTGCGCGAGGCCCTGGAGCCCGACGGAGGGAGCCTGCGATGAACGACCACGAGGGCCGGATGCGGGAACGCCTGCACGACGCGGTCTCCGACGTACGGCCGGAGCGCGGGGTGGACGAGATCCGGGCGCGCCTGGAGGATCGGCGCGTCGCCGAGCCGCGGCACTGGTTCGCCGGTACGGCGGCCGCGGTCGCCGCCATCGTGCTCGTCACCGGCGGCGTCGCGTGGATCAACCACCACGGCAAGGCGCCACGGATCGCCTCGTCGACGACCGGCCACTCCGCCGCGGTGGTGGCCTACTACCTCGGCGCCACGGCGAACGGCTCCCGGCTGTTCTCCGAGCACCACACGGTCAAGAACGTGCGGGGCAGCGACCTCGAGGCCGCGGTGAACGAGACCCTCAGTGGCCTACCCGACGATCCCGACTACCACACCGGCTTCCCCCGCGGCACCAGTGCCTCGGTGAGTCAGGACGGCAACGGCGTCGAGGTCGACTTCGACGACTCGGCCGTCGCGGATGCCCGACCGACCCTCGGGTCGACCGCGCGCGAGGCCATCCAGGCAGTCGTGTGGACCGTCGACGACACCGTCTCCCGGCCCGTGGCCGTGCGGTTCATGATCAAGGGCCAGCCTGCGTCCCGGCTCCTCGGGGAGCCGCTGGACGGATCGGTCCGCGAGGGCTCCGCCGACTCGGTGCTCTCACCGGTCTCGGTCACCCTGCCCGAGGGCGCCCAGCTCAGCGGGGGCAGCGTCAACGTGATCACCGGCCACGCCGCGGCGTTCGAGGGCAATGTGGTCTGGGAGCTGCGACAGGGCGAGCAGGTGGTCAAGTCCGGCTTCACCACCGCCAACGAGTGCTGCACGCTGTCGCCCTATGCGTTCGAGCTGAAGGCGCCTCCCGGCAACTACACGCTCGTGGTGCACGACACCGACCCGTCGGGCAAGGGGCACCACGTGACGTCGGACAGCAAGGACATCGTGATCCTGCCCCGCTGAGTCGGTCCGGATCGGGTCGCGGTCAGGACGCCGACGCGCCAGCCCGTCCGCTGTCCGCGATCGCGGGGGTCGCGGCCCGGCTGAGCAGGACCTGGCCGATCGCGATGCCGATCGCCGGCCCGACCACGAACGCGAGAATCGCGCCGATCGCGCCGGGCTGGTCGACCATCAGCCACAGGAACGCGAACGCGGCGCCGGTGCTGCCCCAACCAGCGGTGTGCAACACCGGATCGCGGGTGAGCTCCGCCAGCTCGGCGGGGACCTCGCCGTCCAGCGCGGTGCCGGCCACCCGGCCGATCGCGGCCAGCCTGCGTCCCTGGACCACGTTGCCCACCACCGCCAATGCCAGGGTGACGACGATCGCGAGCACGACCCATGCGTCGCCGAAGCCGATCCAGCTCATCCTCGCGACCATCCAGAGGCCGGTGCCGGCGATGAGCAGGGTCGCCACGGGAGCGATCCGCTCGATGGCGGGTCCGGCGTACAGCGCGGCCCGCAGTTGCCCGACCGACGTCGCGCGCGGTGCGCCGTACAGCGCCACCAGCTCTATCGAGATCATCACGAACAGCAACGCCACCCCGAAGAGATGTGCCGTCAACAACGACGTGTCCACGTTGGCTCCTCACCGGTCGTCCGGTCCCGGATCGTGGACGATCGCCCGTTCAGCTGCAGTCCGTCCACGCTACCGCCGCGCAAGGCCCGGCGAGGCGAAACCGACTTACCAGCGCGAGGTCCGCGACAGCAGGGCGGCGGCCGCGGCGACACCGGCCGTCGAGGTGCGCAGCACCGTGGGCCCGATCCGGACCACCGCGGCTCCCGTGAACGCCTCGAGCTCCTCGGGTGCGATGCCGCCCTCGGGCCCGACGACGACTACGACCGAACCGGCCTCGGGCATCGCCAGGGAGCCCAGGGAGGTCTGCGCGTCCTCGTGGAGCACCACGGCCAGGTCGACACTCGCGAGGAGGTCGGTGACCGTGGGGGTCCCGGCAGGATCGGCGACCTCCGGGAACCACCAGCGCCGGGACTGCTTGGCCGCCTCCCTGGCGGTCGAGCGCCATCGCGCCAACGACTTCTGGGCGCGCTCGCCACGCCAGACCGCCACCGAGCGGGCGGCCGACCAGGGCACGATCCGGTCCACGCCGACCTCGGTCAGCACCTCGACGGCGAGCTCTCCGCGGTCGCCCTTCGGGATCGCCTGGACGACGGTGAGCTGCAACGGGTGCCGTTCGGCGTGCGAGACCGACAGGACGGTCGCCTCGAGCACGGTCCGGGCCGCCGTGGTGACCTCGCACACCGCGGCCGTGCCTGCGCCGTCGGTGAGCACGACCTGCTCACCGGGACGGATCCGGCGAACGACCGCCGCGTGCCGGGCCTCGTCACCCTCCAGCCGTGCCGTCGCACCGACCACGGCCACCGCGTCGGGGGCCCAGAAGACCGGGAGCGTCATCGCACGGACGCCGGTCGCGGGCTCACTTGAAGGCGTCCTTGAACCGGTCGAACACCGACCGACGGTTGGGATGCAGCCTGCCCTCGGGCGACTCCTCGTTGCGGAGCTGGGCCAACTCGCGGAGCAGCTCCTGTTGCCGTTCGTCGAGCCTGGCGGGCGTCTCGACATCGATGGTGACGATCACGTCGCCGCGGGCGCCGGTGCGCAGGTGCGGTACGCCGCGGCCACGGACGACCTGCTCGGTGCCGGGCTGGGTGCCTGCCCGGACATCGAGGTCGACCCAGGACTCCACGTCGCTGTCCTCGCTCCGGGACGCCTCATCGAGGAGGTCCGCCTCGAGCAGCGGCAGCCGCAAGGTGGTGCCCAGCGCCGCTGCGGTCATCGGGATGGAGGCGTGGCAACGCAGGTCCTGGCCATCCCGGATGAACACGGGGTGGGGCCGCACGTGGATCTCGACGTACAGGTCGCCTGCGGCGCCTCCTCCCGGGCCGACCTCGCCCTCACCGGCGAGCTGCACGCGGGTGCCGGTGTCGACGCCGGCCGGGATCTTCACGGTGATCGACCGGCGCGATCGGACCCTGCCGTCTCCGGCGCACTCGCGGCACGGCTCCGGGATGATCTCGCCGTACCCCCGGCACGCCGCGCACGGCCTGAGCGTGCGGATCTCGCCGAGGAACGACCGCTGCACGTGCTGCACCTCGCCCTGGCCGTGGCAGGTCTCGCAGGCGACCGGCCGGGAGCCCGGCGCCGCGCCGCTGCCGTGACAGCTCGAACAGAGCACTGCGGTGTCGACCTTGAGCTCCTGGCTGGTACCGAATGCGGCCTCGGCGAGCTCGATCTCCAGTCGCACCAGCGCATCCTGGCCACGCCGGGAGCGCGGCCTGGGCCCTCGGCCGCCGCCCTGCTGGCCGCCGAAGAAGGCGTCCATGATGTCGGTGAAGGAGAACCCCGCGCCCTGTCCCGCGAAGCCACCGCCGCGGCCGAACGGGTCGCCACCGAGGTCGTACATCCGCCGCTTCTCGGGGTCCGACAGCACCTCGTAGGCAGCGGAAACCTCCTTGAACCGCTCCTGTGTCGCAGGATCAGGGTTCACGTCCGGGTGCAGCTGGCGGGCCAGCCGGCGGTAGGCCTTCTTGATGGTGTCGGCGTCGGCGTCACGCTCGACGCCGAGAACAACGTATGGATCGCTCATGTGCTTTCTTGGCGCTCTGGTCGGATGGGTCTGGTCGGGTGGTCAGGATTCGTCGAGGTAGCTCGACACGTAGTGGGCGACGGCACGGACGGCGGACATCGAGCCGGGGTAGTCCATCCGGGTCGGCCCCATCACGCCGAGGGCGCCGGCCCGATCCTCGCCCGGGCCGTAGCCGCTGGCGACCACGGAGGTGCTGGACAGCTCCTGGAAGGGACCCTCGTGGCCGATGCGCACGGTCAACGCGGCGGTCGAGCTGGCCTGACCGAGCAGCTTGAGCAGTACGACGTGCTCCTCGAGGGCCTCGAGGATCGGCTTGACGGTGGTCTCGAACCCATCGCCGAACCGAGCCAGGTTCGAGGTGCCTCCGACGACCACGCGCTCGTCGGAGCGATGGTTTGACATCGCCTCGATCAGCGAGCTCACCACGATCGCGAGTGGAGTGCGCCGAACCTGGTCGACCTGCTCGGGCAGATCCCCGAGCGCGGTGACCGCGGAGCTGATCCGCTCGCCGATCGCCGCCCGGTTGAGCCGGCTGCGCAGGTCCGCGATCGTGGCCTCGTCCAGCTCGTCGGGCAGCTCGACGAGGCGCTGCTCGACCCGGCCGGTCGACAAGATCAGCACCAGAAGCAGCCGGGAGGGCGAGATCGTGACGACCTCGATGTGACGGACCGTCGAGCCCGCCAGCGTGGGGTACTGCACGATCGCGACCTGCTGGGTCAGCTGTGCCAGCAGCCGGACGCTGCGCTGCACCACGTCGTCGAGGTCATGCGCCCCCTCGAGGAAGGACGAGATCGCGCGCCGTTCGGCAGGGCTCATCGGCTTGACGGTCGTCAGCCGGTCGACGAAGAACCGATATCCCTTGTCTGTCGGGATCCGGCCGGCACTGGTATGCGGCTGGGCGATCAGTCCGTCGTCCTCGAGCGCGGCCATGTCGTTGCGCACCGTGGCCGGGGAAACGCCAAGCTGGTGTCGCTCCACCAGCGCCTTCGAGCCCACCGGCTCGTGGGTCGCGACGTAGTCCTCCACGATGGCCCGCAGGATGGCGAGCCGGCGGTCCTCGTGCATCGACACCTCTGGCCCCCTCATCTCGAGTCTGCTGGCACTCATTCGTCCGGAGTGCCAAGCCTACCGCCCGTAACCACGACGTCGTCGTTCTCGTTAGTCCGCAGGCCGGTCGTCGCAGCGCGACGGGCGCGTTTGCGGGACGGACCGGGTGAGAGGTGTCGATGAAGCTCCGGATCTTCGCAGGACTGGCCGCTGCCGTTCTGGTCATGGCGGGAGTGCTGTCCGGCGGTCCCGCCGACGCCGCCGCCGCGCCGTACCCGGTGAGCTACAACTTTCTGCAGAACACGTTCACGACCAATACCGCGGCCAGCGCACCCGGCGAGAACATCTGGTCGTGTCGCCCGACGGCCAGGCACCCCCGCCCCGTGATCCTGGTGCACGGGACCGGCGGCAACGCAGCCACCAACTGGGCCACCTATGCAGCCCTGCTGGCCAACCACGGCTACTGCGTCTTCGCGCTGACCTACGGCGTGTCCCCCACCCTGAGTGCGAGCCCGGTGGCCATCGGCGGGATGGGCAGGATCGAGGACAGCGCCCAGGAGCTCAAGGACTTCGTCGCGAAGGTGCTCCGCCGGACCGGCGCCACCAGGGTCGACCTGGTCGGCCACTCGCAGGGCACCCTGATGCCCGACTACTACGTCAAGTTTCTCGGCGGCGCGCGGTTCGTCGACCACTACGTATCGCTGGCCCCCGTGTGGCACGGCGAGGGCGTGAGCGCGCTCGGCCAGCTGATGTCGGCGGGCGCGGCGTACGGCTTCGACGCGGCCAAGACCGTCCCGGTGTGCGCCGCCTGTCCGGAGATGGTGAACGGGTCCCCATTCATGCAGCAGATGCGCAGCGGGAGGTACGGCGTGGCCGTCCCCGGGGTGAAGTACACCAACATCTACACCCGCTACGACGACGTGGTGATCCCTTACACCAGCGGCATCGAGCCCGGCCACCCGAACATGACGAACATCCTGCTGCAGAGCCGCTGCGCCAACGACTTCTCCGATCACCTCGAGATCGCGTCGAGTCCCAACGCGGCACAGATCGTGCTGAACACCCTCGATCCCGCCCACGCCCAGCCGCTCCGCTGTCGGCTCACCCTGCCCGTGAACGGCTTCGTCCACTGACCGCCTAGTGTCGTCGGGGTGAACGGCGCTCCCTTCGTCGAGATCGGCGACCGCTGCTGGACGGCCCGGTATGACTTCCTCGACGTCAACGTCTCAGTGGTGGCCGGCGACGCCGGGCTGGTGGTCATCGACACCAACGCCTCGGCCCGACTCGGCGCGCAGGTGCTGGCCGACGTCCGCCGCGTCTCCCCGGCCCCGATCCGCAATGCGATCAACACGCATGCGCACTTCGACCACACCTTCGGCAACGGTGCTTTCGCCAGGGCTGGCGCCGAACTGGTCTGCCACGAGGGCGCCGCCGCGGAGCTTCCCGGCCACGCGACCGCGACCCGTGCGCAGGCGGCGACCGATGACTCTCGTCCCGAGCACGCCGACATCGCCGCCACCGAAGTGGTCGTGCCCTCGCGCACGTTCTCCTCGGCACTTGCCATCGACCTCGGCGACCGGCAGGTCGAGCTGGTGCATCCCGGCCGGGGCCACACCGGGGGCGACCTGGTCGTCCGGGTCGCGGACGCAGACGTCCTCCTCGCCGGCGACCTGGTCGAGGAGTCGGCCGCCCGCGAGGCGGTGCCGGGCTTCGGCTCGGACTGCTATCCGCTGGAGTGGCCGGCCACCCTCGATCTGGTGCTGGAGCTGATCGGCCCGGACACCGCCGTCGTACCCGGCCACGGCGCGCCGGTGGGCCGCGACTTCGTCGAGGAGCAGCGTGCCGCGATCGGCGTGGTGGCGGGCACGATCCGCGACCTGGCCGGCCGCGGCGTACCGGTCGACCAGGCGTTGTCCGCAGCCGAGTGGCCCTACCCGGCAGAGCAGCTCACCGATGCGGTACGCCGGGGCTACGCCCAGCTGCCACGATCGGCTCGCCAGCTCCCGCAGGTGCGGTGACCGCCGCGCCAGCGACCGCCTCGGTCGTGGTACGCCTCGGGTCGCACGCCCCGGGATCTGGTCACGCGGACAACACGCGCTGGTACAGAGCTCGAGTCGCTTCGGTGAGGTTCAAGTCCGCGATGCGCTCGGGTGCCACGAAGACGATCTGCCGGCCTTCGTGGCATTCGACCTCGGCGTCGGTCAGGGCCATCCGCGCGGCATAGAGGTCGACCTGATCGATGCCGTGGATCTCGCACGAGCTCTCGAACGACCCGAGGTGCACGAGACTCTCGCATGCCACGCCGGTTTCCTCCGCGAGCTCGCGTCGAGCGGCCTGGGCCGGCAACTCACTGGGCTCGACACCACCACCGACCAGGCTCCACATCTCTGGATTCACCGGTGCCCGATCGTCACGTTCCTGGAGGAGGAGCCAGCCTCGCGGATCGACGATCCCCACCAGGACTGCACGTCCGGCCGGGGGCCGGTCTTGGCTGGCAGGGTCGGACACGGTGGCGAGTGTGTCACGGCCCGCTTCCCCGCATGCGAGCCGATGTCAGTCCTCCGACGGCCCGTCGGCGAGGATGCCGTACAGCTTGCGGCGGGTCTCGGCGAGCACCTCTGCAGCGCGCTGCTGCTGGTCGGGGGTGCCGGTCATCGCCACCTGCCAGACGGCCGTCATCGTCTGGGCGACGACGTGCTTGAGGCTGCCGTGGTCGTCGTCCTCGTCCTGGAACGCGTCCCAGACTGCTCCGATCTCGTCCGCGTGCTCAGCGTGATGCGCGCGACCGGCCTCGGTCAGCCGGAGCACCTTGCGCCCGGGCCCGGTGACGGTCTCCACCAGTCCCTCGTCCTCGAGCTGGGCGATCGTCGGATAGACCGAACCCGGGCTCGGTCGCCAGGCGCCGTCGGTGCGCTCGGCGATCGTCTGGATCACCTGGTAGCCGTTCAGCTCGTCGTCACTGGTGGCGAGGACGTCGAGGATCGCGGATCGGACGTCGCCGCGGCGTACCCGCGAACCACGACCGTGACCGTGACCACCTCGGCCGCCCGGCCCGAACACCGGACCCCAGGCAGGACCGAAGAAGGCGCCACTGCCCCCGAAGCCCTGGCCGGGCCCTGGTCCGAACCCCGGCCCGAATCCAGCTCCACGACCGGCGCCGCGTCCACGGCTGGCGTGTGCCCGGCGCACTGCCTCCATCTGGTGGGCGAGCTCCGGGTTCCACATCTTGTTGGCTCTCATCTCGAGATCTCCTTTCGTCACACGGCGCGGACTCATCACACGCTGCTCTATCTCGATATGTTGACGATATATCGCGATGCGTCCGTCGTCAAGCCCGCGTGCCGATCCCGTCGTGCGGCCCCCGCGCGCCGTACCGTGTGCCGGTGCCCTCCCACGACCGCTACGGCTCCGATGTCCTCGCCAGCGACTGGCGCGCCCCGAAGCGAGGGCGCGCGGTGGAGATCGCCGCGGACGTCGGCCTCGTCGTCGAGCAGGTGACCACCGACTGGTGCGGCGAGATCGTCAAGGTCGAGCGCGACCTCGGCACGGTGACCTTGGAGGACCGGCACCAGCGCCGGCGCACCTTCCCGCTCGGCCCGGGCTTCCTCCTCGAGGGGCGCCCGGTGATCCTGGTCGCACCGCTGACGCAGGTGGCGCCGAAGGCACCCACCCGGACGGCCTCGGGCTCGGTGGCGGTCGCCGGCGTCCAGGCCCGGATCGCTCGGGCCAGCCGGATCTTCGTGGAAGGGCGCCACGACGCCGAGCTCGTCGAGAAGGTCTGGGGTGACGACCTGCGGATCGAGGGCGTCGTGGTCGAGTACCTCGAGGGCGTCGACGACCTCTCCGAGCACCTCCGTGACTTCGGCCCCGGGCCGGACCGCCGGGTCGGCGTCCTGGTGGACCACCTCGTGGCCGGCTCCAAGGAGAGCCGCATCGCCGACGCCGTACGACGCTCCCCCGTCGGCAAGCACGTGCTGATCGTCGGCCATCCGTTCATCGACATCTGGGCGGCGGTCAAGCCACAACGACTCGGCTTCGCGGCCTGGCCCACCGTGCCCCGCACCATCGAGTGGAAGAAGGGCGTCTGCCAGCAGCTCGGCTGGCCGCACCGCGACCAGGCCGACATCGCTCGCGCGTGGAAGCACATCCTCGGTGGCGTCCGCGGCTTCGGCGACCTCGACCCCGCGCTGCTCGGTAGGGTGGAGGAGCTCATCGACTTCGTGACGGGGGACTGAAGATGTCCGAGCAGCAGAACTATCCTTCCCAGCCCTCGCAGCCGTACCGCTCGGCCATGACACCGGCCGACGAGCGGCTGTGGGCCGGTGCCGCGCACTGGGGCGCCCTGGTCGCCAGTGGCATTGCGCTGGCCTTCCTCGGCCCGTTCCTGGTGCTGCTGGTCAAGGGCGACCAGTCCCCGTTCGTCCGGCGTCAGGCGGTGGAGTCGCTGAACTTCCAGCTCTCCGTGCTGATCTACGGACTGGTCTCGCTGGTGCTCTGCCTGCTGCTGATCGGCTTCCTGCTCCTCATCGTGCTCGGGGTGGCCTGGCTGGTCCTCACCATCGTCGGTGCGGTCAAGGCCAGCAGTGGTGAGGACTACCGCTACCCGCTGACCATCCGGATGGTGCGCTGAGCCGAGCTCAGGGCAACAGGTCGCGCACCACGGCGTCGGCCAGCAGCCGCCCCGCGCGGGTGAGCACGAGGCGATCGCCTTCGAGCTGGGCCAACCCGTTGGTGACCGGCTGCTCGGCGCGGCGCGGATCGTCCAGCGCACCCAACGGAAGGCCCTCGCGCAGCCGCAGCTCGAGCATCACCCGCTCCAGGCGTCGAGTGTCGGCGTCGAGCACCTCGCGATCCGCCGCGGGCAAGGCTCCGGCAGCGATCCGCTCGGCGTAGGCACGAGGGTGCTTGACGTTCCACCACCGCTCGCCGGCGACGTGGGAATGCGCGCCCGGGCCGATCCCCCACCAGTCGTCGCTGCGCCAGTAGCCCAGGTTGTGCCGACAGCGCGCAGAGTCGTCCTTGGCCCAGTTGGACACCTCGTACCACCCGAGTCCGGCAGCCTCGAGAGCGGCGTCGGCCTGCAGGTACTTCTCGGCGAGGTCGTCCTCGTCCGGCATCGGCACCTCGCCGCGCCGTACCCGCCGGCCCAGCGCGGTGCCCTCCTCGACGATCAGGGAGTACGCCGAGACGTGGTCGGGCTCGCACCCGAGCGCGACGTCCAGCGAATGCTGCCAGTCCGCGGTGGACTCCCCCGGCGTGCCGTAGATCAGGTCCAGGCTGACCTGCTCGAACCCCGCCCTACGCGCCCACTCCACGACGCGTGGCACGTTGTCCGGATCGTGGGTCCGGTCCAGCACGGCCAGGACGTGCGGCACCGCCGACTGCATGCCGAAGGAGATCCGGGTGAACCCGCCTGCCCGCAGCCGGTCGAGCGACTCCGGCGTGACGCTGTCCGGGTTCGCCTCCGTGGTCACCTCCGCGTCGGGGGCGAGCCCCAGCACGGCGTCGATCGCGCCGAGGATCCGCACCAGGTCCTCGGCCGGCAGCAATGTCGGCGTACCCCCACCGAAGAAGACGGTGTCCACCATCCGACCGCCCAGCATCCCCGCCGTCTGACCCACCTCGGCGACCGCCTGGTCGGCGTACGCCGCCTGGGACGCGCCGCCACCCAGCTCGACTGCGGTATAGGTGTTGAAGTCGCAGTAGCCGCATCGCACCGAGCAGAACGGCACGTGCACGTAGATCCCCAGCGGCATCCGTCAATTATCCCGGTCGTCCGGCTGGGGACGGCCAATGGGTCGTTCCCAGCCGGACGACGGGCGGCCTGTGGACGACCGGATGCGGATGCCGGGCCGCCACCTCATCCTGTGGCGCATGCGAACCACCGACTCGGCACCGTGGCGCGCTCTCGCACACCGGCAGGCCGGAGTCCTGTCGCGGAGCCAGCTGCGCCGCCTCGGCGTCGACGCCGACAGGGTGCGGGCCCAGCTCCACGCCGAGCGCTGGCAGATCGTGACCCCCACCGTGGTGGCGACCTCCACCGGGATCCTGACCCGCGAGCAGCTGGCGTGGGCGGGAGTCCTGCATGGCGGCACGGGCGCGGCGATCGGCGGGCTCTCCGCGCTGGCAACGCACGGGCTGAAGAACTGGCACCGCGATGACCTCACCGTGATGGTGCCCAAGTCCAGCGGCATCGAGCCGGTGGCGGGGCTGGAGTTCGTCGAGACGCGCCGGGACGCCAGCGGTTACCTCGCGGACACTACCCTGGCTACCTGGCGGGTCGAGCCGGCCGCACTGCTGTTCGCAGCGTACGAGCCGGTGACGCGCTCGGCCTACGGACTGCTCGCCGCGGTCGTCCAGCAGCGACTGACCACTGCGGACCGGCTGGTCCGCTGGATCGGCGCCATGCGCCCGCTGCGGCGTGCGCGCGCATTCCGGCAGCTGCTGGCCGAGATCGACGGAGGCGCGCAGTCGCTGGCCGAGGTCGACGTGGCGCGGATGTGCCGAACGCACCACCTGCCGACGCCGCGCCGCCAGAACATGCGTCGTGACTCCTCGGGGCGACGGCGCTACACCGATGCGGAGTGGCCGTTGCCGAATGGGCAGGTGGTCGTCCTGGAGGTCGACGGCGGATTCCACATGTCGAGCGAGAGCTGGGAGGACGACATCGGCCGGGAGCGCGGCCTGGTCGCGAGGGGCGCGATCCTGGTGCGCTGCACCGCCAGGGAGCTGCGGGACGACCCGGATCGGGTCGCGCGCGACCTGATCATGCTGGGCGTGCGCAGTTCGTCCGGCTGAGGACGACCAATGGGTCGCCCTCAGCCGGACGACCGATGCTCAGGCGTAGAAGGACTCGAGCAGGCCCGAGTAGTTCTGCTCCACCACGTTGCGCTTGACCTTCAGCGAGGGGGTCAGCTCGCCGGACTCGATGGTCAGGTCGTGGTCGAGCAGCTCGAACTTCTTGATCGTCTCCCACCGGTTGAGCTGGTTGTTCAGCTCGTCGATGTAGTCCTGGACCATCTCGCGACAGGCCGGGCTGGCCACGATCTCGGCGTACGACTTGCCGGCGAGGCCGTTCTCCTTCGCCCAGCCGACGATCTCGTCGGGATCGAGGGTCACGATGGCGACGCAGTAGTTCCGCTCGTTGCCGAAGACCATGAACTGGCTGGCATAGGGGCAGATCGCCTTGAACTTGGACTCGATCGCGTTGGGCGCGATGTACTTGCCGCCCGAGGTCTTGAAGAGCTCCTTGATCCGTCCGGTGATGCGCAGGAAGCCGTCCTCGTCGAGGCTGCCCTTGTCACCGGTGCGCAGGAACCCGTCCTCGGTGAACACCGCGGCGGTTTCCTCCGGCCGGTTGTGGTAGCCGGCCATCACGTTGGGACCCTTGATCAGGATCTCGTCGTTCTCGCCGAGACGCACCTCCGAGCCGGGGAAGACCGGGCCGACCGTCCCGATCCGGTTGTCGTTGGGGTGGTTGACGAATGCCCCCGCCGACGTCTCGGTCAGGCCGTAGCCCTCGAGGATCACCAGGCCGGCGGCGTTGAACCACTCGGCGATCTCGCGGTTGAGGGCGGCCGAGCCGGAGATGAAGAACCGGACCCGGCCGCCGAACCGCTCACGGACCTTGCTGAACACCAACGTGTCGAAGAGGCCGTGCTGCGCACGAAGGAGTAGCGGGACGGCCTGCCCTCGCGACTTCAGGTCCGCCACCTTCCGACCGACCACGAAGGCCCGGGTGAAGATCTTCTCCTTCAGGCCGCCCTCCTGGGCAGTCATGGTCATGACCCGGGCGTGCGCCTTCTCGAAGATCCGCGGCGCCGCCCCCATGAAGGTCGGCCGCACCACCGCGAGGTTGTCGATGATCCGGTCCACCCTGCCGTCGATCGCCGTCGAGAACCCGCAGGCGAGCTGTGCCGAGAGCAGCACCTTGCCGAACGAGTGCGCCATCGGCAGCCAGAGGAACTGCAGGTCCCGCTCGTCGAGGATGCCCTGGGACTCGATAACCGCGCCCTCGTAGGTCCATGACTGGTGCAGCAGCCGGACGCCCTTCGGCTTCCCGGTCGTGCCCGAGGTGTAGATCAGGGTGGCCAGCTGATCGCCCGGGATCGACTCCGCGATCTGTCGGATCTCGCCCGGGTGCTCCTGGTTGTACGCCGCGCCGAGCTTCTCCAGGTCGGCCAGCGAGATCACCCAATCGCCGTCGGTCGCCCCGGTGAAGGTGACCACCTTCTCCAACCGGGGCAGATCGTCACGATGTGCGCGCAGCTTCCCGACCTGGGTGTCGTCCTCGGCGAAGACCACCCGGCACTCGGAGTCGGCCAGGATGTAGGCGACGTCCTCGGCCATGGTGGAGGGGTAGACAGTCGTCGTCGCGGCGCCGGCGCACATCACGGCGAGGTCGGCGGCGACCCACTCGTAGCTGGTGGCGGCTGCGATGCCGACCCGCTCCTCGCGCCCGATCCCGAGGGCGAGGAGGCCGCCGGCGAGCTTCTCGACGTACTCACCGACCTGGTGCCACGTCACCGCCTGCCAGGCATCCCCGACGGGGAACCGGAACGCCTCAGCGTCCCTGGAGAGCTCGATGCGACGGAGGAACTGCAGGGCGACGTTGGCGGGACGTCCCTCGATCACGGCGGGGTCGTAGTCGGTGGCAGCGGTGCTGGACATGCCCGCACCCTAGTTCACCCGGGCTGCGCCCGCAGTCAGTCCTGGACCGCTTTCGCGATGGTCACACAAATGGTGAGCCAGTGCTCGTCGGGATCGAGGTTGCGTACGGCGGACGACGCGCGCACGTGGCTGGCGGCATTGAGCACCATTCGTACGACGACCCAGTCCCGGGCCCGGCCCTCGTCGAGACCGGCCACGTCGATGAGCGTGTGGAACCGGCGCCGAAGGGCGTCCCGCACACTCGCACCGCCCGGGGCCCGCTGGAGCTCGTCGAACCGATTCCACAGCATCGGTGCCAGCTCGTAGTGGGGGTCGCCGGACAGCGGCTTCGGATCGATCACCAGCCAGGCCGCTCGGTCCGCGGAGAGGACGTTCTCATAGTGCAGGTCGGTGTGCAGCAGCGTGCCGTCGGTCGCAGGATCGGCGACGAGATCGGTCGCCAGGGACAGCGCCTGCTGGACGAGCCGCCTCGGCAACGGGGCACCCCGGGGCAGCTCGCGCAGCAGGGCGAGCTGTGCGCCGACGTACGACGACAGGGTGCGCAGCTGTGGCGGCGCTGGGATGTGGAGCCGTCCGTAGAGCTCACCGACCACGGTGCAGGCCTCGATGTCCCACGCATCGGCGAGGCTGACGTCGCGTAGCCTCTCAAGCAGCATCGCCCGGCGGCGCGGAGCCGCCCGCAGCAGGCGCACCGCACCCTCACCGTTCCAGTGGGTCAGCGCCAGGTGCTCGTGCTCGGTCTCCTCGTCGGGGAACGACACCTTGAGGACGGCCCGGTCGCCGGCCGAGGTCACCACCGGCACGACGAGCGCGCAGTAGCCGTGCATCATCCAGCCGTCGGTGCGCAGCTCCCACTCGTCGAGGAAACCGTCGACCAGGCGGGGCAGGTCGTCGACCCAGTGCGCCCAGTATGGCCCTCGCTCGGCCATCCCGAGCACTCCGTCGGGCAGCCGCACGCTACCTCTGCTTCTTCTCGCCCGGTCCGGAGGTGGACAGCGCCGCGATGAACGCCTCCTGGGGGACCTCGACGCGGCCGACCATCTTCATCCGCTTCTTGCCCTCCTTCTGCTTCTCCAGCAGCTTCCGCTTGCGGGTGATGTCGCCGCCGTAGCACTTGGCCAGCACGTCCTTGCGGATCGCCCGGATGGTCTCGCGCGCGATGACCCGGGCACCGATGGCGGCCTGGATGGGCACCTCGAACTGCTGCCGTGGGATCAGCTCGCGCAGCTTGCCCGCCAGCATCACGCCGTAGGAGTACGCCGCATCGCGGTGCACGATGGCGCTGAAGGCATCGACGGGCTCGCCTTGCAGCAGGATGTCGACCTTGACGAGGTCGGCGGCCTGGTCTCCGGAGCGCTCGTAGTCCAGCGACGCGTAGCCCTTGGTGCGCGACTTCAGCTGGTCGAAGAAGTCGAAGACGATCTCGCCCATCGGCAGGGTGTAGCGCATCTCCACCCGGTCCTCTGAGAGATAGTCCATGCCGAGCAGCTGACCGCGCTTGTTCTGGCAGAGCTCCATGATCACGCCGATGTAGTCGCTGGGACTGAGGATCGTCGCCCTGACCACCGGCTCGCGGACCTCCGCGATCTTCCCATCGGAGGGGTACTCGCTCGGGTTGGTCACCACGAGCACCCTGCCGTCCTCCATCACCACGTCGTAGACGACGTTGGGGGCCGTCGAGATCAGGTCGAGGTTGAACTCGCGCTCCAGACGCTCTCGCACGATCTCCATGTGCAGCAGCCCGAGGAACCCGCAGCGGAAGCCGAACCCGAGGGCTCCCGACGTCTCGGGCTCGTAGGTCAGCGCCGCGTCGTTGAGCTGCAGCCGCTCGAGCGCGTCCCGCAGCGTCGGGTAGTCGTCGCCGTCGATCGGGTAGAGCCCGGAGTAGACCATCGGGTTGGGGTGCTTGTAGCCGCCCAGGGGCTCGGTGGCGCCGTGGTGCTGGCTGGTGACCGTGTCGCCGACCCTCGACTGGCGGACATCCTTCACGCCGGTGATCAGGTAGCCGACCTCGCCCACGCCGATCTCGCCGGCCTTGACCGGCTCGGGGCTGATCACGCCCACCTCGAGCATCTCGTGGACCGCGCCGGTCGACATCATCTTGATGCGGTCGCGGTGGGTGAGCTTGCCGTCCACCACCCGCACATAGGTCACCACGCCGCGGTAGGTGTCGTAGACCGAGTCGAAGATCAGGGCGCGGGCGGGCTTGTCAGCGTCCCCGGTGGGCGCAGGGGTCTGCCGGACGATCTCGTTAAGCAGCTCCTCCACCCCGACGCCGGTCTTCGCGCTGGTGAGCAGCACGTCGGAGGGGTCGCAGCCGACCAGACCGGCCAGCTCCGCGGCGTACTTCTCCACGTTCGCGCTGGGCAGGTCGATCTTGTTCAGCACCGGGATGACGTGCAGGTCGGCACCCATCGCCAGGTACAGGTTGGCCAGCGTCTGCGCCTCGATGCCCTGGGCGGCGTCGACGAGGAGTACGGCGGCCTCGCACGCCTCGAGCGATCGGGACACCTCGTAGGTGAAGTCGACGTGCCCGGGCGTGTCGATCATGTTCAGCACGAAGGTGCGCCCGGCCTGCTCCCCCACACTGACCGTCCAGGGCATCCGGACGGCCTGGCTCTTGATGGTGATGCCGCGCTCCCGCTCGATGTCCATCCGGTCCAGGTACTGCGCCCGGGCGGCGCGCTCGTCCACCACGCCGGTGAGCTGCAGCATCCGGTCGGCCAGCGTGGACTTGCCGTGGTCGATGTGGGCGATGATGCAGAAGTTGCGGATCACCGCGGGGTCGGTGCGGCCCGGCTGCGGGGCGGGCGAGGCGGAGAGCTGGGACATCGGGACTTTCATCGAGGATTGCATCGGTCGGGCGCGAACCCACATTCTTCCACGCAGCAGGGCCGCATCCGCCCCCCGTTGCCTCGTGCGCCGCCATGACCAGCAGCCGGCCCTCCCCCTGTCGGTCTCACGGGTCCGGTGTCCCCTCCGCGACGAGCACGCCTGCCGAGGTCACTCGGCGCTGTCGAGGATCTCCCGCGTCTTGGCGATGGCGAAGCCCTTCATCTGCTCGAGGCTGGGCTTCGGCGGCACGGCGATCTCGTCAGGGTTGGTGACCAGGTCGAGCAACACCGGCCCATCGTGCGCGAAGGCCTGCCGTACGGCGTCATCGACGTCCTCGGGCTTCTCGACCCGAATGCCCTTCATGCCGATCGCCTCAGCGACCCTGGCCAGGTCCGGGTTGTGCAGGACCGTGCCGAACTCCGGGAGCCCGACCTGCTCCATCTCGAGCTTCACCATGCCGAGTCGGTCATTGTCGAAGACCACGAGCTTGACCCGGAGGTCGTGCGTCACGGCCGTGATCAGGTCACCCAACAGCATGGTCAGCCCACCGTCGCCACAGAACGCGACGGTGGCCCGGGACCGGTCGAGCGCCTGGGCACCGAGCGCCTGGGGCATCGCGTTCGCCATCGACCCGAGGTTGTAGGAGCCGATCAGCCGGCGCCCGCCGGTCATCCGGACGAACCGCGACAGCCACACCGTCGACATCCCGGTATCGCTGGTGAAGACCGCATCCGCCGGGGCGTGCCTGTCCACGACGGCGGCCACGAGCTCCGGGCGGATCCGGTGCTCGCGGTTGTCGAGCTTGCCGCGGAGCCTTCCGGTCAGGGTGCGACCGTGGTCGGGATCGGTGAGCCGGGCCTGGAGCCTGCGCCACACGGCGTACTCCTCGAGGCAGTGCTCCAGGTGCTTGCGCTTCTTGCCGCCTTCAACGAGCGGCAGCAGGGCCTGGAGGGTCAGCCGGGTGTCGCCGACCAGCCCGTGGTCGACCGGCGTACGACGCCCAATGTGCTCGCCACGCACGTCGATCTGCACCACGGTCTTCCCGGTCGGGTAGAAGTTCCGATAGGGGAAGTCCGTGCCGAGCATCACCAGGACGTCACCGCCCTCGAACGCCGCCTGGGCCGCCGGATTGCCGATCAGACCGGACTGCCCGACCTCGAAGTCCTCCGCGTCATCGAAGGCGTCCTTTGCCTTCAAGGTGAGCACCATCGGCGCAGCCACCCGGCCCGCCAACGCGAGCACCTCGTCATGCGCGTCGCGGGCGCCGTGGCCGACGAGCAGAGTCACCTTGTCCGCCGCGTTCAGCACGCTGGCCACCGCGCGCACGTCGTCGCCGGACGCGGGCGCCGGTGGCGGCGTCGGGACGAAGCGGGGCGATCGCACGCCCTTGGGCAGCTCCAGCGCGCCGACGTCGCCCGGGATCGAGAGCACCGCGACGCCGCTGCGGGCGAGCGCGGTGTTGACCGCCTGCTCGAGGAGCTCGGGCAGCTGGTCGGTGTCCGTCAGCGTCTGGTTGAAGACCGCGACGTCGGCGAAGAGCACGTCGTTGTTGACCTCCTGGAAGAAGTCCGAGCCACGTTCCTCCCGCGGCACCTGCCCGATGATCGCCAGCACCGGAGCGTGCGACTTCTTCGCGTCGTAGAGGCCGTTGAGCAGATGGATCGCACCGGGCCCGACCGTGCCCATGCACACCGCGAGCCTGCCGGTGAGCTGGGCCTGCGCGCTGGCGGCGAAGGCGCCGGCCTCCTCGTGCCGGGTGCCGACCCACTCGAGGCGGTCCTCACGGCGGATCGCGTCGGTGACCGGGTTGAGCGCGTCGCCGACCACGCCCCACACCGTGGTGACGCCGTAGTCGGCGAGGGAGGCGATCATCAGCTCGGCAACGGTGGTCACGGGGGCCTCCTCAGGCGACGAACTTGTCGGGATCGGCGATGCTCCAGTCCAGGGCCCACTCACCCGGCGGTGGCGCGGAGAGGAGCTCACCCGGCTCGAGGTGGCGGTAGATCTCTGCGTAGCTGAGCACGCGTTCGTGGTCGATCCGGCGACGGAGCATGTGCGGCCGCAGCTCGTCGGGACCGTGCACCCCCATCGACGCCATCACCTGCATCGCCTGTTGAACGGCGTTGCGCTGGTAGTAGTAGACCCGTTCGGTCTTGTCGGGCACGTAGAGCGCCCGCATCCGCTTGGGGTCCTGGGTCGCGACGCCGACGGGGCAGGTGTTCGTGTGGCACAGCTGGGCCTGGATACAGCCGACCGCCATCATCATCGACCGTGCCGAGTTCGTGTAGTCCGCTCCTTGGGCCAGTCGCTTCACCACGTCGATACCGGTCGCGACCTTGCCACTGACCCCGACCTTGACGCGATCCCGAAGGCCGACGCCCACCAGCGAGTTGTGGACGGCGAGGAGCCCCTCGGTCAGCGGGGTGCCGACGTGGTCCTCGTACTCCAGCGGCGCGGCACCGGTTCCGCCTTCTCCACCGTCGACGATGACGAAATCCGGGGTGACCTGCTCCTCGAGCATCGCCTTGCAGATGGCCAGGAAGTCCGAGCGGGAACCCAGGCAGAGCTTGAAGCCGGCCGGCTTCCCGCCCGAGAGCTCGCGCATCCGAGCGATGAAGTGGACCAGCTCGCGAGGGGTCGAGAACACCTTGTGGGCCGGGGGGGAGACACACTTCTCGCCTTCGGGCACGCCGCGCGTTTGCGCGATCTCGCGGCTCACCTTCGCTCCGGGCAGCACACCGCCGATGCCGGGCTTGGCGCCCTGGCTCAACTTGAGGGAGACCATCTTGACTTGGTCGTCCGTCGCGGTCTCACGGAACTTCTCCGGGTCGAAGTCGCCGTCATGCGTACGGCAGCCGAAGTAGCCGCTGCCGATCTCCCACACCAGGTCACCGCCCTGCCGATGGTAGGGGCTGAGCCCACCCTCGCCGGTGTCGTGGGCGAAGCCGCCCTTCGCAGCGCCGGCGTTGAGCGCCATCAGGGCATTGGCGGACAGGGCACCGAAGCTCATCGCGGACACGTTCATCAGCGCCATGTCGTAGGGCTGCGTGCAGCCCGGTCCGCCGATGCGCACCCGGGGCGGTTCGGCAGCCGGCTTGACAGGGACAGTCGAGTGGACGAGGTACTCGTACCCGGGCTGGTTGACATCGAGCTCTGTCCCAAAGGGCTGTTCCGCCTTGGTGTCCTTGGCGCGCTCGTAGATCGAGGAGCGGGTGTCGCGGTCGAAGGGGCGGCCGTCGTAGTTCCGCTCGATGAAGTACTGCTGGATCTCCGGACGGATGCCCTCGAGCAGGAAGCGCATGTGCCCGAGGATCGGGTAGTTCCGCAGGATCGAGTGCCGGCGCTGCAGCACGTCGTACCCACCGAGAAGCAGAAAGACTCCGAGCACCCCCACGAGGATCCACCAGCCCCAGCCGCCGATGGCAGCCGCGAGGGTCGCCACGGCGCCCAAGAACACCAAGACACCGAGAATGAAGAAGCGAAGCACGTGGCCTCCTCTGCCAGCCGACACCTGTCTCTATCAGATGCAGCACCGCACCGGGTCCGATTGGCGCTGAGCAACACCTGAGAGTTCGGCAACCGAGAAGGGGGTGCGATCCGCCCACGCTCCCCTACGCTGCCGTCATGAAACGCATGTCGGGCGTGGACGCGGCCTTCTGGTACGGCGAGACGCCCGCCTGGCACATGCACATCGGTGCGGTGGCGATCCACGAGACCGAGAACGCTCCCGACTTCAGCTTCGAGCTGGTCCGCAAGCTGGTGATCGAACGGCTGCCGCAGATGCCGCAACTGCGCTGGAAGGTCGTGAGCGCCCCACTCGGGCTCGACCGGCCGTGGTTCGTCGAGGACGAGAACCTCGACCCTGACTTCCATATCCGGCGGATCGGCCTGCCGAGGCCGGGGACGCGCCGAGAGCTCGACGATCAGGTCAGCCGGCTGATGTCCTACAAGCTCGACCGCTCCCGCCCGTTGTGGGAGCTGTGGGTGATCGAGGGACTGCAGAAGGGGCGCATCGCCACCCTTACCAAGATGCACCACGCGATCGTCGACGGGGTCAGCGGCGCCGGGCTCGGTGAGATCCTGCTCGACATCACCCCGGAGCCGCGACCACCGTCAGAGGTCGTGGTGCACGGCATCGGCTCGCGGGGCCCGCACCCGGTCAGGGCGGCGGTCGATGCGGCCGTCAACGTGGGCGTCCGGACGCCGCTGCGGATCGGCGGCCTGGTCCGACAGACGGTGGCGCAGCAGTTCGCCGTCCGCGGCGTGCAGAGCAGGCCGCCCCGGTTCTTCAGTGCACCGACGACGCGGTTCAACGGAACCATCAGTCCGCATCGGAAGATCTCCGGCGTCAAGATCGAGCTCGACCGGGTCAAGGCCGTCAAGGACGCCTACGGGGTCAAGCTCAACGACGTCGTCCTCGCCCTTGTCTCCGGCGCGATGCGCACCTACCTGGGCGAGCGCGAGGGCGTGCCCAGTCGCTCCCTGATCGCGCAGATCCCCGTGTCGATCCGCGACGACAAGAACACCGACACCGTCGGCAACCGGGTCAGCTCGATGACGGTGACGCTGGCGACCGACCTCGAGGACCCGGCCGAGCGGATCCGGACCATCTACGAGAGCTCGCAGGGAGCGAAGGAGATGGCCAAGGCGCTCAGCGCCAGACAGATCATGCAACTGCCCGACATCACCCCGCCGGGCCTGCTGACCATCGCGTCCCGGGCCTACACGATGAGCGGGCTGTCGAACGCGCTGGCGCCGATCAACGTGGTCGTCTCCAATGTGCCCGGCCCGAGCTTTCCGCTCTACATGGCGACGGCGCCGCTGCGCTCGCTGCTGCCGATCGGTCCGCTGGTGATGGACGTGGCGCTCAACATCACCGTGTTCAGCTACCTGGACTCGGTCGACTTCGGCTTCATCACCACCCCGGAGATCGCACCTGACATCAGCGACATGGCGGACGCCGTACCGAAGGCGCTGGAAGAGCTGGAGCGCGCGGCCCCACAGTGACCGGTCACCGAGCCTCCGGCTGCCGGCGGTTGTCCACAGATCGGCCCGGTGGTGTAGCGCGGCGGCCGGGCGGGTAGTGAGATGGGCACTCTCTCGGGACAGGGGACCTGATGGTGCATGCTCGATCGTGGCGGTTCGCACCGGCACTGCTCTGCGGACTGGTGTGCGCGCTGACCCTTGCCGGCTGTGGCAACGAGCCCGCGACGTCGCACTCCCCCTCGGCGACCCCTTCGGGCAGCGCGTCCGCCCGTCCCTCCCCGGCGATCCCGCCGATGCCCTCGGCCGCGAAGGCGCACAGCAAGGCGGGTGCGGTCGCCTTCGTGAGGTATTACGTCACCGCGTTCAACCATGCCCAGGCGACCGGAGACGTGCGCCCGTTGCGGGAACTCGGTGCGAAGGGATGCATCTCCTGTCGCAGCATCCTCACGACGGTGAGGGAGATCTACTCCGCTGGCGGCCACATCGAGGGCGGTCGATGGCGCATGGTCTCCCACGAGGCCCACCGCGCTCCGAACAATCAGTGGACGGTCGACGTTGGTGGTCGCTTCGCACCATCACGAACCTATTCGTCCGACGGCGCCGGCCCGGCACGCGCCAAGGGCGGAGGCGCCGTCGCAACCTTCTTCGTGAAGTACACCGGTGGATGGAAGGTTCTGCGGTGGACACGCGCCGACTAGGTCCGCTGCTGGCATTCGTCCTCATCACGTGGCTGATCGTCATTCCACAAGGCCAGGCGCAGGCCTCTGGATGCCACAGCGGGGCGGGCGCTGCGGCGGACACCAACGGGCTGTACGCACACGCAGAGTCCGGATCGTGCGCTGCTGCCACTCCTTCGGGCGGCGAAGCCACGCAGCCGCCTGGTCAGCCGCAGCCGGTTGAGGTCTGGGTGTGGCGACCAATCTGCGAGAAGCACATCTCTGGCCTGCCCGGCGGGCAAGGACTCTGCACCGTGGGTGACAAGTGCCGTGACGACGAGCAGTTGATGCGGCACTGGCGGATCAAGCCGCCGCCGCACCTCGCGGGCACCATCACCTGCATGCCCGCCGCGGTGGCCAACAAGCCCCAGATCACCCCCGGCCTGGTCGCCCGAGCCTTCCAACGCATCCCACTGCCCCACCCGAGAGCACTGGTACAACCCAGCAACACCACCCTGGTCAACCTCGAGACCATCTTCTCCACCCAGGCGACCCCGTTCACCCGTACGGTCACCCTGCTCGGACAACACGTACAGCTGGCGATCCGGCCGACCACCTTCACCTGGACCCACGGCGACGGCACCACCGCCACCACCACCACACCCGGCGCGCCCTACCCCGCCAAGACCATCACCTACCGCTACCCCACCACCGCCCACCACCTCGACATCCACGTCACCATCACCTGGGCCGCCCACTACCGCGTCAACAACGGACCCACCCGACCGGTCCCCACCACCGTCACCACCACCGGACCCACCACCACCCTCGACGTCGTCGAGGCCACCCCAGCACTCTCCGGCACCGGACACTAGGTCCTGGGCGACGGCCTCAACGTCGAACGCACCCAGGTCGGCGACGGGTTCGTCCTCACGACGTCGCCGACGAACACGGTGGGCACCGTCTCGTTTCCGCCGTTGACGCCCCGCACCCGCTCCGACGCCGCCGGGTCGCGCGAGACGTCCACCCAGACCGCGGCGTTCCCACGCAGGCCGAGAGCCAGCCGCAGCCGGACGCAGTAGCTGCATCCAGGTCGCCAGTAGATCAACGTTCGAGCGTGCCCGAGCTCGCGCGCCTCACGATCGGTCCGCGACCGGGGGAAGATCAGTGGGGACGTCGTGACGGCCAGCGCCAGCAGCACGATCAGGACGACGACCGAGACCACACCTCTCGGTTCCGCGGTGAACAGCGCGAGCGCCAGGACGGCCAGCGCCACGGACGGCAGCCACTGCGCGGCCAGGCGATTGCGGGCCGGACTGCTCATGTCGCCACGGTACGGCGTGGCGGCGTCATGCCGTCGGCACCCAGAAGCGGAGCTTGCCGGACCGCTCGTCCTCCAGCCGGCCTCCGCACGCCTCGATCACGCGGCGCGAGGCGACGTTGGTGGTGTCGCAGGTGATCAGGGCAGGATCGATTCCCAGCGCATGGGCCCGGGGCAGCGCGGCCCGCAGCATCGCGGTGGCGTGCCCCTCGCGTCGGCGGCTGCGCCGGATGTCGTACCCGATATGGCCGCCGAGGGCCCGCAGGAAGTCGTTGAGCCGGTGCCGCACCGCGATCCGACCGAGGTACTCCTCGCCCTCGACCCACCACAGATTCGTGCTCGGCACCCGGTCGGCAGGCCTCGGGGTGTCCGCGAGCCCGTCGGCGATCTCGAAGGCGACGTACTCGGCAAAGCCCTCCGCGGTGTGCCACTGCTCGCCGAACGCCCCCAACCGGTGGCCGACCATCGAGTTGTCGCCGCGGCGCCCCTCAGCGATGAACTCGTCCATCGCCTCGAGGAACGACCGTTGGTAGCGCACATCGGGGGTCACCAGCTCTGCCATGCCTCCCATCCTGCCCAGGACGTCCACCGCTTTCGTCGAGGACGTCGGACGGCGTCACGACGCTGAGTGCGGAAGGATCGTCGACGTGCCGCAGTCATCCGACGCCGTCAGCCCCCTCCCGCACGGTCACACCGCCCGCCGGCTGGTCTGGGAGTTCCTGCCTCCGCCGATCCGGGCGATGGTCGAGGAACATCTGGGCAGCCCTGTGGTGCGCGCCGAGTCCCGGGACTCGGGCTTCACGCCGGGCTTCGCCTCCGTGGTGACCGGCGCCGACGGCAGCACCCAGTTCGTCAAGGCGGCCAGCCGCAAGGCCCAGGCGCCGTTCGCAGCGTCGTACGCCGAGGAGGCCCGCGCGCTCCTACTGCTGGGAGACACGATCCCGGCGCCGCGCCTGCTCTGGTTCCACGACGGCGACTGGGTGGTACTCGGCTTCGAGACGTTCGCCGGCCGCCAGCCACGCCGCCCATGGGTGTCACGCGAGCTCGACCGGGCACTCGACCTGGCTGAGCACATCGCGCGAGTGCTCGACCCGGTCCCCGAACAGCTCGTGCTGGAGCCGCTGGTCAAGGGCATTCCCGAGCTGGTCACCGGTTGGGCGTCGGTCGCCGCCCAGCATCCGGACTTTCCGCATCTGGACGAGCTGGCCATGCTGGCCGCGTCGTTCGCCGACCTCTCCGATCGGGCGTTCTGCCACGCAGACCTGCGCGACGACAACGTCCTGCTCGGCCCCCACGGCGACGCCGCCTGCGACTGGAACTGGCCGGCCCTCGGACCCGCGTGGCTCGACACCGTGGACCTGCTGGTCGGGGCCCGCGGCGACGGGCTGGACGTCGAGCGCCACCTGGCCACCCGTCCGCTGACCCGCGACGTCGACCCTGCGCACATCGACGGCTGGCTGGCCGCGCTGTGCGGCTCCATGATGGTCTCTCGGGAGCGACCGGTGCCGAACTCCTCGCCGTACCTGCGTGCGCACGCCGCCTGGTACGCCGACACCCTGTGGGACTGGCTCGTCGAGCGGCGCGGCTGGCAGTGACCTTGCATGGCGAGACGGCGGGGACCATGGCGCGCGATTTGGGCGTCGACCGGACCCGCTGATATCGTTTCCCTTCGTGTCTGGACTCCGTCCGGACCCCCAACGCTTGAAGTCCAGCACCACCCGAATCCAGCAGAAGGCGCACCCGTGGCGAACATCAAGTCCCAGATCAAGCGCAACCGGCAGAACGAGGCTGCGCACGAGCGCAACAAGTCCGTGAAGTCGGGCCTCAAGACCGGCGTCCGCAAGTTCCACGAGGCCGTTGCGACCGGCAGCGCCGACGAGGCCCGCACCCTGGCCGCCGCCGTCGCCCGCCAGTTGGACAAGGCCGCCTCGAAGGGCGTCATCCACAAGAACCAGGCCGCCAACCGCAAGTCGGCGATCGCGAAGAAGGCCGCCTCGCTCTGAGGTGACCCACCCGCTTCGAACGAGGGGCGCCGGGCCGACTGGTCCGGCGCCCCTCGTCATGCTCGGCTACTTCTGGTAGCTCTCCGTGACGGGAGCGCCGTTGCTGCCCATCACCGAGCTGAGACCACCCACTGCGACGTTCAGCGCGGTCAGGGTGGACAGGTCTCCGTGCCGGAGCCGGGAGCTCAGGTCGTCGACGAGCCCTGACACCTTCTGCATCGGCGTGTAGAGAGCCTTGCACAGGGTCGGGCTGGCCTTGACGTTGTCCAGCGCGTTCTTCATCTCGTGGCTGATGAACGCCGCAGTGGCCACCGCCTTCGCGATGGCGAAGAACCGATGGTGCGCTCCCTTCTTGAAGCTGCCCGCCCGGTAGGGCTTCCAGATCCAGTGGTGGAACGATCCTGCGATCAGGCCGACGTCGGCCGCGAAACGGGTCTTGGCGAACGACTTCGTCGCCGCCGTCGGACAGGCCTGTGCCGCCGACATTGTGGATTGGCCGCTCGCGGTGGTGTCGTTCGAGCTGCCACATCCGGTGAGCCCGAGCGTCACGACCACCGCGAGCGCCATGGCTGTTGCCATCCGCCGCATCTGGTTCTCCTTGTCTGAAGGAACATCTCCACAGCCGTGCTGACCTCCCTGGTCATGCATCGGCGAGGACCAGTCTGGATCAGCGGGTCGGAGCAGAGCGCGACGCCACGACGTCGAGCACCATCTTCTCCAGCGCGTACGACGGGTCGCTGGCCTGTCCCTTGATGTCGGCATCGGCCCGCGCGACCACCCGGATGGCCCGCGCGAGGCCATCCCCGTGCCAGCCCCGGGCCTGCTGCCGGAGATCTCGCAGCTTCCAGGGCGGGACGCCGACGACCTGGGCCAGGTCGGCGTCGCGGATGCCCCGGCGCGCCGAGGAAAGCCGAGCCAGACCACGCAGCGATCCGGCAAGCGCACTGGTGACCAGGACGGGTGCCGTCCCCGTGTCGAGCGCCCAGCGCAGCTCCTCCAGGGCACGGGCGGCCTGGCCCGCCATCGCCGCGTCGGCGATCGAGAACGACTTGGCCTCCGCCCTTCCCGCGAAGTACTTCTTGACCATCGACAGGCTCAACGGCTGGCCGTTGAAGTCCGCCGCGAGCTGGCTCGCCGCCGACGCCAGCGCCCGGGTGTCCTGCCCGATGGCGCGGACGAGGTGCTCGGCGGCGTCCTCGTCGATGCGCACCCGGTGGTTGCGCAGCTCGTTGACCACGAAGCCCTGGAACTCACGCCCCTTCAGCGGGGCGGTCTTCACCTCGGTCACCGAACCTGCCTTGCGCAGCTTGGTGAGCAGCCCCGACCCCTTCTGCCCGCCGGAGTGGACCAGCACCAGCGCGACGTCGTCCGCCGGAGCGTCCACATAGGCGAGCATCCCGGTCACGGACTCCTCAGGCAGATCCTCGAGTCGGCCTACCACGACACACCGGGTGCTGGAGAACAGTGAGGGCGCGGCCAGCTCGCCCAGGGTCGCCATGGTCAGCTGGTCGGCGGTGGTCTCGCCGAGCTCGGCCTCGGCGTCGTGCCGACGGACCGCGTCCCGCACCTGACCGACCGCGCGTTCCGCGAGGAACTCCTCGGGTCCGGTGACCAGGATGACCCGGCCGAGCACGTCTGCGGGCTGCGGAGATGCCATGCGCGAAGCCTCTCACGGCCCGGGGACAGCACCCGGGGGGCGTGCTGCGCCGGCCGTTCATCGGTGTCCGACCACCCGGAGGCCGTGGTCGACGACGACGGCGACGGAGCCGTCCAGGTCGGTGCGGTAGGCCCGGATGTGCGCGCTGCGCAGCAGCTTGAGTGTCGACGGCGCCGGGTGTCCGTAGTCGTTGTCCGCGCCCACCGAGATCAACCCGACCGCGGCACCGAGCGAGCGCACCAGCCCCGGGTCCTGCTTCGCACTGCCGTGGTGGGCCACCTTCAGCACGTCGGCGCGCAGCGCTGGGAACAGCGCGTGCAGCCGCTCCTGCGAGCCGGTCTCCTCATCCCCCATCATCAGCAGCCGGATCCCCCGGGTCTGCACGTAGAGCACGACGCTGTCGTCGTTCGGTGGCGAGTCCGATCCGGCCGGTGCCGCCTCGCTCGGTGCCAGCACCTGCCAGCGCAGCACGCCCAGACTCCGGACCTCGCCGTACTGCGCCGTCACCACCGGCACATGGTCACGGGCCGCCAGCCCGCGCACCATCTGGGCGCCCGCCTCCGGCACGGCGTACGGCGAGACCTCGATGGCGCCCACCTGCCGCCCGTCGAGCACGCCGGACAGTCCGCCCACGTGGTCGGCGTGGAAGTGGGTCAGCAACACGAGAGGGATCCGGCGCACCCCGAGCCCGTCCAGACAGTGGTCCATTAGCTCAGCCGTAGGCCCGGTGTCCACCACGACGGCCTCGTCGACGGAGGCGCGCAGCACGAGTCCGTCCCCCTGGCCGACGTCACACGCGACCAGCACCCATCCGCGTGGCGGCCACCCCGGCGTCGGCAGCGGCACCAGCACGGCGACCACCAGCACCGCGCACAGTCCGAGGGTGGTGGCCCGCCGTGCCAGCGCCGTGCCCAGCAGCAGCGCTACCGCTCCACACAGCACCACCAGCACGGTCAGGCCGACCGGCCCGGTAGAGACCTCTCCTGCCGCCACCGGCAGCGCTGCGGCGTGCTTGGCAACGCCGATGATCCAGGCGCCGCACCAGGCGGCCGGCAGGGCGACCAGCGCCCCGAGCGCCTGGGCCACGAGGGCGATGACGCCGCCGGTCAGACCGAGCACGGTGGCCGGGCCGACGACCGGCGCGACGGCCATGTTCGCGCCGACCGCGACCAGGCTCACCTGGCCGGAGAGCGCAGCGATGAGCGGCGTACAGGCGAGCTGCGCCGCCGTGGGTACGGCGATCGCCTCGGCCAGCCAGCGCGGCATCCACCGACACAGGGAGTCGCGCCATCCCGGGGCCAGGAACAGGATGCCTGCGGTGGCGAGGGCCGAGAGCGCGAAGCCGGCCGAGATCGCCAGGCCAGGGTCGAAGAGCATCAGCAGCAGGACGCAGGCGCCCCAGGCACGTGTCCCGCGGGCCCGAGCCCCCGAGCCCATGCCGACCAGCGCCACCGAGCCCATCGCGGCGGCACGGAGCACGCTCGGCTCGGTGCGCGCGAGGAGCACGAATCCGGCGATGCCCAGGAAGCCCACCGCCGTCAAGCCTCGGGCGCGCACGCCCAGCCCACGGGCGATCACGAGCAGGAAGCCCACGACCAACGTCAGGTTCGTCCCGGACACCGCCAGCAGATGGGTCAGGCCGGTGGCCCGGAAGTCGTCCTGCAGCGCGGTGGACATCGCGGTGTCGTCGCCGTCCACGAGCGCGGGGATCAGCCCGCGAACCTCGCTCGAGCGTCCGGCGACGGCCGCGTGTACCCCCGCTCGCACGGAGGCCGCGGCCCGCAGGAGTACGCCCGGCCTGGTCAGCACGTTCGGCGGGCCGCGTGCAGTCAACAGCCCGGTGAGTCCGTCGTCGTCGGAGGGGCTGAGCCGCCCGGCGACCTCCAGCCGCTCGCCGAACTCGACCTGGCGCCACGCGTCGGCGCCGGGCCCGTGTCCGCTCGGACCGAACACCAGAACCGGCGCATGCACCCGGTAGGTCGCACCTCGCCCCGTGACCCTCTCGACCGAGGCCCGAACCATCACCCGACTCCCGAACCGGCCCTGGATCGTGCGCGGGTCCGAGGTCACCGCCAGCGCCGCATGGACCGTGGCCCGCTGCGCGGACAGTGCCGCGACCGGGGAGTCACGCACCGCAGCCCCCCGCAACAGCACGACACCGACGACCGCGGCCGCCAGCACCAGCCAGCCGCAGCGCGCTCGCACGGACGAGCTCCTGATCGCCTGCCAGGCCCACCACCCGAAGCCGACGGTGCCCATGGCGGCGAGCACCGGCGCCGGCACCAGGCGGGCCGCCAGCGCTGCACTCCAGGCCACCACGGCCAGCGTCGGCAACCGCAGGTCGGGCGCATCGACGGCCTCGACATCCGGCGTCACAGCGTGAGGTGCGGGGCCAGCTCGGCCAACGTCTTCGGGCCGATGCCGTCCACCTCGAGCAGCTCGTCCAGCGAGGAGAACGAGCCATGTGCGGTGCGCCACGCGAGGATCTTCTGCGCGGTGACCGGACCGACCCCGGAGAGCGACTCCAGCTGCTCCTCGGTGGCGGTGTTGAGGTTGACCAGCGACCCGGTCGCCGGCTGGGTCGCTGCAGCAGAGGCCGCCATCCCCGTGGCCGCCGAAGCACCGCGCCGGCCGATCACGATCTGCTCACCGTCGGCAAGCACGCGGGCGAGGTTCACCGAGTCGAGGTCCGCATGCGGACGTGCGCCGCCGGCCTCGTGCAGCGCGTCGATCACCCGGGCACCGGCCGGAAGGGTCACCACGCCCGGGCGACGGACCCGACCGGACACGTCCACCGTGACCTCCGCCGAGGACGACGGGCTGATCGCCGCTCCGGCACCGATCGACGCTGTCGGGCCTCCCGGCGGTGCGGCCGGCTCGGTGAGCAGTCCGGTCGGCGCGGTGGCCCGCGACAGCGCCACCGGGTCACCGCCGCTCCCCGAGCGGAGCACGAGGACCGCCGCGGCGACCAGGCCCAGCGCGGCCAGCAACACCACGAGAGCCGCCTCGCGACCGCCGATCCGGACCCGGCCACGAAGGGTGGTGGGCAACCGGTCCTCGAGCCAGGTCGCCAGCTCGCCGGCAGGGGTCGACCCTATGCGCAGGTGCCGTCCCGCCGGCGCGACGGTGACCGGCGCAGGCGGCTCGTCCTCGGTCGCAACGGGGCGCGGCGTGAGGCCGGCGTCGGTCAGGTCGTGGCGGAGGGCCTCAAGCCTGCGGCGCGCCACTTCCGCGACGACTCCTGCTGGTTCCTTGCGCACGCCCCGACGCTAGGAACCGACCCGGTCGGCGTCGAGACGCCGTGGCGGCGCTGTGGACAACGGGGCAGAGCGCCCCACTGTGGATGCCAGACGGTCAGCGGGCGATGCACACCGCGACCATGCCGGGTCCGACGTGCGCACCGAGGACAGCGCCGATCTCGCCGACCAGCACGGCACGGCCCTCCAGCCCGTCTGCCAACCGCGTGGTGAGGTGCTCTGCGAGCTGGACGGCCCGCTCGGGACTGGCCAGGTGCGCGACCGCGACCCGGACCGGACTGTCGGCGGCGGCCTCGACCGCCAGCTCCTCGAGGCGGGCGAGTGCCTTCGCCGCCGTACGCACCCGCTCCCGGGGACCGATGCGACCGTCCTCGACCTCGAGGATCGGCTTCACGGCCAGCGCCGAGCCCAGCAGCGCGGCGGCAGCCCCGATCCGACCGCCGCGGCGCAGGTACTCGAGGGTGTCGACGTAGAACAACGACGTCGTCGCGTCCGCCCGGCTCCGGGCGGCAGCCACCATGCCGTCGACGTCCGCGCCGGCGTCGCGCGCCTCGGCTGCGGCCAGCACGGCGAAGCCGGTGCCGATGCCGACCTGCCGCGAGTCCACCGGGTGCACCGGCACCGAGGCCTTCCGGGCAGCGAGCATCGCCGACTCGAAGGTGCCGCTGAGCTCCGCGGACAGGTGCACCGACACGATCGCGGAGGCTCCCGCGCGGGCCAGTCGCTCGTAGGCGGCGAGCATCTCCTCGGGGTTGGGTCGCGAGGTGCTCACCGGCACCCACTCACGCAGCGCCTCCGCGAGCCGCTCCGGCGTGACGCCACCGGCGACGCCCTCGTCGTAGGACTGCGCGCCCATCACGACCTGGAGCGGGACCACGCAGATGTCGTGCCGGTCGACGAGGTCGGCGGGGACCGAGGCCGTGGAGTCGGTGACGATCGCGATCGACATGGGAGCGAGAGTACGGCGAGTGGGCGGCGACGCCGTCAGCCGACCACGACGTTGACCAGCTTCGGGGCGCGGACGATCACCTTGCGCACGCTCTTGCCATCGATCGCGCGCTGGACGGCCTCGTCGGCCATCGCAGCGGCCTCGAGATCGACCTCGCTGATGTCCGGCGCGACCTCCAGACGCGCTCGCACCTTGCCCTGGACCTGCACGACAGCCGTGACGGAGTCCTCGATCAGGAGCGCCTCGTCGACCTCGGGCCACCCCGACCGGGCGACGGTGGGCTGGTGGCCCAGCCGCTCCCACATCTCCTCGGCGGTGTACGGCGCCACCAGCGACAGCAGGATCGCCACCGTCTCGGCCGCCTCACGGACCGCCGGGTCGGCCGGACCGCAGCCACTGTCGATCGCCTTGCGGGTGGCGTTGACGAGCTCCATGATCCGGGCGACCAGCACGTTGAACCGGTGGGACTCGATGAGCTGCCCGGCCTCGTGCACGGTCCGGTGGGTGGCCCGCCGGAGCGTGACGTCCCCGGCAGTGCGGTCCACGGTCGGCTCCGAGGTGACGTCGCCGCTGAGCCGCCACGCCCGCTGGAGGAACCGGAGCGACCCCGATGGCGACATCTCCGCCCAGTCGATGTCGTCCTCCGGCGGCCCCGCGAAGACGAGCGTCAGCCGGACCGCGTCCACACCGAACTCAGCAAGCTGCTCGCCGAGGTTCACGCCGTTGCCCAGCGACTTGCTCATCTTCTTGCCGCGGTTGATCACGAAGCCCTGGTTGAGCTGGGCCGCGAAAGGCTCGCGGAAGCCCACCAGGCCCATGTCGGCCAGCACCTTGGTGAAGAACCGCGCGTACAGCAGGTGGAGGACCGCGTGCTCGACGCCGCCGACGTAGATGTCTGCCGGCATCCACGCGTTGACCTGGTCGGTGTCGAAGGCGCGCGTGTCGTCGCCGGGCGAGCAGTAGCGCAGGAAGTACCAGGACGAGTCGACGAAGGTGTCCATCGTGTCGCTGTCGCGCTTCGCGGGTCCCCCGCACTGCGGGCAGTCCACGTTCACCCAGTCCTCGGCCGCCGCCAGTGGCGAGACCCCCTTCGGCTTCAGGTCCGCGCCCTTCAGCTCGGGAAGGACGACGGGGAGCTGGTCCTCGGGCACCGGGACCTCTCCACACGAGGCGCAATGGATGACCGGGATCGGGGCGCCCCAGTACCGTTGCCGGCTCAGCAGCCAGTCCCGCAGCCGGAAGTTCACCGCACCCGAGCCCGTGCCGTCCGCCTCCAGCAGGTCGATGGTCCGGCGGACCCCGGTTGCCTTGTCGGTCAGTCCGTCCAGGGGGCCGGAGTTGACGTAGCTGCCGTCGCCGGTGGTCGCGACCCCGGTCTCCTCGGGGTTCGGCTCCCCGGTGTCGACGACCCTCCGGACCGGCAGGCCCATCTGTCGGGCGAAGTCCAGGTCGCGCTGGTCGTGAGCCGGCACCGCCATGATCGCGCCGGTCCCGTAGTCAGCGAGCACGTAGTCGCTCGCCCACACGGGCACCTGCTCGCCGTTGACCGGGTTCGTCGCGGTGACCCCCAGGTCGACGCCGGTCTTGGCCCGGTCCGTCGAGAGCCGGTCGATGTCGGACGCCTTGCGGACCTGGGCCTGATAGGCCTCCAGCGCGGGGCGCTGCTCATCCGAGACCAGTTCGGAGGCCAACGCCGCGTCGGCGGCGATGACCATGAAGGTCGCGCCATAGAGCGTGTCGGGGCGGGTGGTGTACACCTCGACGGCCCGGCCGGCGCCGCCGGTCGCCACCTGGAAGGTCACGTGGGCGCCCTCGGACCGTCCGATCCAGTTGCGCTGCGCGGTGACGACGCGGTCGGGCCAGGTGGGCGCGAGCACGTCCAAGTCGTCGAGCAGCTCCTGGGCGTACTCGGTGATCTTGAAGTACCACTGGTTCAGCTCACGCTTCGTGACCTCCGCGCCGCAGCGCTCACAGCGTCCGTCGACGACCTGCTCGTTGGCCAGCACCGTCTGGTCGTTCGGGCACCAGTTGACCGGCGAATCCTTGCGGTAGGCCAGTCCGCGCTCCCGGAACTTCAGGAACAGCCACTGGGTCCACCGGTAGTAGTCCGGGTCCGAGGTCTGCAGCCGCCGTGACCAGTCGAAGGACACGGCGTACCTGCGGAACGACTCCGCCTGGGTGGCGATGTTCGCGTAGGTGTAGGTAGCCGGGTGCTCGTCGTTGCGGATCGCGGCGTTCTCCGCCGGCAGCCCGAAGGAGTCCCAGCCGATCGGGTTCATCACCTCGTAGCCGCGCAGCCACCAGTAGCGGGCGATCACGTCGTGCAGCGCGGTGACCTCGGCGTGGCCCATGTGCAGGTCACCGCTCGGGTAGGGGAACATCGTCAGCGCGTAGCGCTTCTCCCGCGGGCTGCTGTCCTCCGCGCGGAACTGGTCGAGCTGCTCCCAGACCGGCAGCCACTTGGTCTCGACGGCCGCGACGTCGTAGTGCTCGGGTGCTGCTTCGCTGTCGTGCACGCTCATCTCGTCTTCCTCGAAGTCTCCGGTCGGGCTGCGCTCCGGCGTCGCGTCGGACATGAAACGGGCCCCCCGCAAGGAGGGGCCGCGCCGTCGGGTACGCCGATGCGGCTAGGTGAGCAGTCCGGACCTCATGGCGGTCATCGTACTCCGACGGGGACGCACTCAGCCCGCCGGCGGACGCTCGTCGGATTCGGCTGCGGCCTTGTCGCGCGCGAGCTCCGCCTCGTCGACGACCGTGGGCCGCAGCTGCGTCCAGACCAGGAAGAAGGCGGCCACGATCAGCAGCGCGACGCCGACCCAGATGTTGGTTGCGTCCCCTCCGCTGTGGCGCGCCGTGGCCGATGCGCCAGCGAGACCGACGACGAGCAGCACGATGCCGTAGATGCCCATCAGGGTTCCGATGATGTTGCGGATGTCGAAGATGCCGGCGGTGTGCTTGCGCGGGGATCCCGATCCGGTGCCCGTGGTGTTCGTCATGGGTCGTCCTCCTTCAGTGGAAGATCACGTTGAGGATGATGACCAGCACCAGGGAGACCCCGGCGAGCCTGGTCGGGGACTGCCACCAGCTGCCGACGTGCTCGTCGGCGATGTCCGCCTTGGGAGTCAGGGAGTACACCAGTCCGCGCAGCTCCTCCTCCGGCTTGCTGCGCGTGACGAACGTGACCAGGACGCTGAGCAGGATGTCGACCACGAAGGCGGCGCCGGCCGCGACGAAACTGGCGCCCTGTCCCTTGAGGTGGTCGAACCAGCCCACGCCGACGCTCAGGGTGCCGAGACCGTCGTGGCTGAGCACGGCGACGACGACGGCCGCGATGGTGCCGGACACGAGCCCGACCCAGCCTGCGGCGGAGGTCATCCTCTTCCAGAACATGCCCAGGATGAACGTGGCGAAGAGCGGGGCGTTGAAGAAGCCGAACAACGTCTGGAGATAGCCCATGATGTTGTTGAACTCCTTGGCGAGGATCGTCGTACCGATCGCCAGGATCGTCGCCACCACGGTCGCCCAGCGACCGAAGACCGTGTAGAAGTGGTCCGGCTTGTGCTTCTGCACATAGGTCTGCCAGATGTCGTAGCTCATCACCGTGTTGAACGCCGAGATGTTGGCAGCCATGCCGGCCATGAACGCCGCCAGCAGCCCCGCGATCGCGATGCCGAGCAGGCCGTTGGGCAGCAGGTCACGCATCAGCAGCAGCAACGAGTCGTTGTAGGTGAGCCCGCCCCCGGTGCCGCCGTGCGCCTTGAACTTCGCCAGCTCCGGTACGACGACCGCGGCCATCATCCCCGGCAGGATGATGATGAACGGAATGAACATCTTCGGGAACGAGCCGATGACCGGTGCCCGCCGGGCCGAGTTCATGTCCTTGCTGGCCATCGCACGCTGAACCTCGACGAAGTTCGTCGTCCAGTAGCCGAACGAGAGCACGAAGCCGAGCCCGAGCACGATGCCGACCGAGGACCACACGTCGGAGCTGAACTGGGTCAGCGAGTTGCCCGGCCACGACGAGAGCTGGTCCGTGGTGCCGGCGTGGGCCATCTTCTCCTTCAGCCCGCCCCAGCCACCGACCTTCTGCAGCGCGACCACGGTCAGCGGCAGCAGAGCGGCGACGATCACGAAGAACTGCAGCACCTCGTTGTAGATCGCTGCCGAAAGCCCACCGAGGGTGATGTAGGACAGCACGATCACCGCCGCCACAAGGGTCGAGACCCAGATGTTCCAGCCGAGGAGCACGTTGACGATGGTGGCCAGCAGGTAGAGGTTGACGCCGGCGATCAAGACCTGGGCGACGGCGAAGCTGATCGAGTTGACCAGGTGGGCTGCCGGACCGAACCTGCGGAGCATGAACTCCGGGACCGACCTGACGCCGGAGCCGTAGTAGAACGGCATCATCACCACCGCGAGGAACAGCATCGCGGGGATCGCGCCGATCCAGTAGTAGTGGAAGGTCGGCATCCCGAACTCCGCGCCGTTGGCCGACATCCCCATGATCTCGACCGCACCGAGGTTCGCGGAGATGAACGCCAGACCCGTCACCCAGGCAGGCAGCGAGCGGCCGGACAGGAAGAAGTCGAGGCTGCTCGACACCGACCGGCGCGCCATCACACCGATGCCCAGCACGAAGAGGAAGTAGACCGCGACGAGCAGGTAGTCGACCCAGCTCGCGTCCAGGCGGAGCGATGTTGCCAACGGCAGCATGATGACCTCCCGATAAGTCGGCACGCGCAGCACGTCGCACGCACGTTACTCCCGACTGCGGACCGGATGCGCGCTCCGCCACGCGGCACGGCATGATCGGTCCATGAGCCTTCCTGACCTCTTCCGTCTCGACGACAAGGTCGCGATCGTCACCGGCGCCTCCTCCGGCCTCGGTGTCGCCTTCGCGCAAGGCCTGGCCGAGGCCGGTGCCGACGTGGTGCTCGGCGCGCGGCGTGTCGAGCGGCTCGCCGACACCGCGCGGCTGGTGGAGGGCGGCGGCCGGCGAGCCCTCGCCGTCGCTACCGACGTCTCCGCCCCCGAGGACTGCCAACGCCTCGTGGACGCAGCGATGGCGGAGTTCGGCCGGGTCGACATCCTGGTCAACAACGCGGGCATCGGCACCGCCGTACCCGCCAGCCGCGAGAAGCCGGAGCAGTTCCGCCAGGTGATCGACGTCAACCTCAACGGCGCCTACTGGATGGCCCAGGCCTGCGGACGGGTGATGGCGCCGGGAAGCTCGATCATCAACGTCTCCTCGGTGCTCGGCATCACCACCGGCGGGTTGCCGCAGGCGGCGTACTCGGCCTCGAAGGCCGGCCTCAACGGCCTGACCCGCGACCTGGCCCAGCAGTGGATGGGCCGCAAGGGCATCCGGGTCAACTCGGTCGCGCCGGGGTTCTTCACCTCGGAGATGACCGACACCTATCCCGACGGCTACCTCGACCTGGCGCTGCAGCGGGTGCCCGCCGGTCGAAAGGGCGATCCACGCGAGCTCGCCGCGACCGTGGTGTTCCTAGCCTCCGACGCGGCCGGCTACGTCACCGGGCAGACGCTGCCCGTCGACGGCGGGATGACGATCGCCTGACCGCAGCCGATCGGCTGGCCGACCGCCAGGACGGCGAGCGTGCCCGATGATCAGTGCTGCGTGTGCGCGGCGTGCTCGGCGGTGAGTACCCGGCCGAGCCAGGCGATCTCGAGTACGACGCCGGCCAGGAAGACCCACGGGTTCTCGATCTCGAATCCGACTGCGATGGCGATCAGGAAGATCCAGCCCAACACCTTGGCGCCCAAGCTCAGCTGCATGGGACAAGCGTACGACTGTCGCGACCGCCGCACCCCATCTGCCCCGCACAGGGGCGAATTTCGGAACCGAGGACGGGATCGCGTAACGTGGTCGGCCGTGTCCATGACCCGTTCGATCGCCCGGGCGTCCGCGGCAGCCATCGCTGCCCTGCTCGCCGCCACGCTCCTCCCCGGCAGCGCCATCGCCGAGGCACCCGGCCCGATCCACGCCGGCAACACCTACGGGTGGTACCGCAGCGGTGTCACGCGCTACGAGTTCCACGGCCACAAGAAGCGCTTCTGGCACGTCTCCGGCCGGGGCACGGTGCGCAACCAGCACGGGATGCTCACCTTGAACACCGCCAGGCGAGGCAGCGTCAGCGCCACCCTGGCCAGGGCCGGACACCGCACCGGCAGGTGGGAGATCCGGCTCCGCTCACGTCGGTACGGCAGCGGGCACACCAACTACCGCGTGGTCACCCAGCTGATCCCTGCAGGGACGCACAAGCAGCACTGCGGCGGGCGCAACATCGGACTCGAGGACTACCGACTCGGCACCAGCCGCACCCGCTTCTACATCCACACGCTTCCTGACAACACCTTCCGGGCGCGCAAGGGCATGCGGCTGCACAACGACCAATGGCACACCTTCGCGGTCGAGGTCACCCGGCACCACATCTCCTGGTTCGTCGACGCGCACGTGGTGCGCACGGAGCGTCGCTCGGCCGCGTTGTCCGGCGTACCCCTCACCGTGCGGTTCACCATGCGGGCCACGCCACACGCACGGATGAACCGGAGCCGGATGCAGATGGACTGGCTGCGCTACTGGACCGACCGCTACCCCAGCACCAAGTCGATCCGCGCTCCGCGCACGCACCGGTCCACGTTCAACCAGGCCTGCTGACCCGGTACGCCGAGTTGGTCGATCGGGTCACGGCAGGCGAGCTCGCCGCGTACCGTCAGATCCCGTGCACGCACGCCGACTCCTCGCGCTCCTGACGTGCGCAGCCGCCGCCCTGGTGCCTGCGACGATGCTTCCCGGTGTTGCGCGCGCTGGCGATGACGTACCCGGACCCGTCCACGCCGGAAACACCTTCGGGTGGTACCGCAGCGGCGTCACCCGCTATGAGTTCCACGGCACGATGTCGAGCTACTGGGACGTCACCGGCGACGGCGTGGTCCAGGACCAGCACGGGATGCTGACCCTCAACACGACGGACACCGGCAGCGAGAGCGCGACGCTGGCCCAACGCGGTCACCGCCAAGGGCGCTGGGAGGTCCGACTGCGCTCGCGGCGCTTCGAGACCGGCCACGCCAACTATCGCGTGCTGACCGAGCTCGTCCCGGCCGGGGCCCAGGACCAGCACTGCGGTGGCCTCAACGTCGCGCTGGAGCGCTACCGGATCGGCGGCGACCGCGCGAGGTTCTCCATCCGAACGCTGCCCGACAACAGCTTCAACGCCCGGCTGCCGATGGAGTTGCACAACGACCAGTGGCACACCTACGCCGTCGAGGTCGGCCCGGACCACATCTCCTGGTTCGTGGACGCCGCCGTGGTGCGCACCGAGCGGCGCCCGGCCGCGCTGTCCGGCGTGCCGCTGACCGTGCGGTTCACCATGGAGGCGGTACCGGGCGCACAGATGAACCGGAGCCGGATGCAGCTGGACTGGCTGCGGCACTGGACCTACCGCTATCCGAGCACCAAGCCGATCACCGCACCGCAGACGCACCAGGCGGTCTTTGCCAGCGCGTGTTGACGTTCTCCACAGATTCGAAAATACGTTTGCCTCGCTGATCATTTCTTGATCGAATGGGGTATGGCGGATCTCGGGCCTCTGGAAGACCTCTCGGGGAGCGACCTCCTCGCCGAGGTCGCGGTGCTGCACCGAGCCCGCGAGGAGGCCGGCGTGCGGATCCTGCGGGGCGCCGCCGAGTTCGCCTTCGCGAACGGGCCGGAGCGGTTCGACCCCCGGCTGCGCATCGACGGCGATGAGCGGTTGGTCCGGGTCGGCGGCGAGGGCACACCTGAGGTGGCGGAGTTCGGCCCGGCTGAGCTCGCAGTCAGGCTCCAGCGCTCGCCGTACGCCGGTCGTCTGCTGATCGCCGACGCCCTCGACCTCCAGTTCCGGCTGCCCCGTCTGTGGGAGCGCGTCGAGCGCCTCGAGGTCCGTGAGAGCTATGCGCGGATGGTGGCCCGGAAGACCCGCGCCCTCACGCGCGAGCAGGCCGGCTGCGTGGACCGCCGCGTGCACGCGTACGCCGACGTCGACGCTGCGATCCGGGCCGCTGACCGAGCCGCTGCGCGAGCCCGTGAGGAGGAGGCCGGCCGTCGACAGTTCGCCAAGCCGACCCGGGAGTCTGCCGACGGCATGCACGGCTTCTACGTCCGCGCCGGGATCGCGGTCATCACCCGTCTCGAGGCCACAGTCGCCCGCCTGGCCGCCGTGCTCGGCGATCTGGGCCATCAGGGCAACGAGGACGAGCGCCGCGTCCTCGCCGTCCTGCTGATGGCTCATCCTGCCGAGGCCGTGCAGGTGCTCGCCCGGCACGCTCGAGGACGCAGGGATGACGCGGACGCGCTGGACACCAGCAAGCTGCTCCCGACCGTGTGGTTGTTCGTCCACCTCGCTGTCGACCCGCGCAGCGGTCGGACCGGTGACGTCGCACGCGTCGAGAGCCACGGCCCGCTCACTCCCGACTGGATCCGTAGCCAGCTCGGCGACCGGGCACGGTTCAAGATCACTCCGGTCCTCGACCCGCTCGGCCAGGCACCCGTCGACGCCTACGAGATCCCCGACCGGCACCGGTAGGCGGTGCACGTGCTCAGCCCGACCGACGTGTTCCCGTACGCCACCAACACCAGCCGGACGAAGCAGATCGACCACACCGACGCGTTCCGGCACGGACCGAGCGGTCCGCCGGGGCAGAGTCGGATCGGCAACTACGGCCCGATGACCGCTTTCCACCACCGCCTGAAGACCCACGCGGGATAGCAATTGAAGCAGCCGTTCCCCGGCGTCTTCATCTGGCGGGACCCACACGGCCAGATGTGGCTGGTGGACTGCACCGGCACCCGCGCCCTGAGCGACACCGGCTGACGGCCGAGACTGTCAGCTCCGGGTCAGTGCCGATCTACACCGTGCGGGAAGCGGTGCACCTCCTGTGGCCAGCCGACGGCCACCGCGATCCTGCCCGCCCAGTACCGAGCCGCGGCCTCATCGGCCACGTCGACCACCGCGAAGCCGCCGAGGTGCTCCTTGGTCTCGACGTACGGGCCGTCGGTGAAGACCGGCGTCCCGCTACTTGGATCGACGCTGCACACCACCGTCGAGCCGTCCAGGCCGCCGTCGCTGAACACGAAGACGCCCGCGCTGGTCATCTCCTCGATCAGGGCCCGAGCAGCCGCTCCTCGCTCGCGCACGTCCTCCACCGTTAGCTCGGGCACCCACTCGTCGTTGAATGCGATCAGGTACAGCGCCATCTCGATGTCCTCCGTTCACGGCGCGGCCCCGGCGGCCGCCCCTCACCTACTCCACGAACGCACCTGCGCCGATACGACATCCGACCGAACCGAGTGTTCTCGCTCGGCGCTCCGGTCGGGCTCAGCCTGAATCCACCGGTCTGTTGAGGGCTCCGCGGCGCGTCTGAACCAAGAGGGTGCTCTTGACCTGCACGATCACGGTTACCACGCCGATGAACGTTCAGAGTCAAGGAGCACCCTCTTGGTGTCGAAGTCTTGCACGCTCGATCGTGTTGATGTCCGTGCTGATGATGAGAACGGCGTGTCTGATGCCGGGTTGCTGATTGCGGCCACGCTGGGGCAGCGACTTGGCCTGCCTGGGTTGTTGCGCGAGCGGGTCACGGTGCCCGGAAGCGTGGGCGCCAATGCTGATGAGAAATGCCTGACCGTGATCCACTCCCTGCTCGCCGGCGCAGACTGCATCGACGACCTCGACGCGCTGCGTGCCGGGTCGACCGGTGCGGTGCTGGGTCATCGGGTCGCGGCGCCCTCGACGGTGGGTTCGTTCCTACGTGCCTTCGGGTTCAACCACGCCCGCCAACTCGACGCCGTCTCACGTGAGCTGCTCGCCCGATCGGTCACGGCCGGGGCGCATCGCGGCATCGCTGAATCGGTCACCGTCGATATCGACTCGACGCTGTGTGAGACCTACGGACTGGGCAAGGACGGCGCCAGGGAGGTGATGCGCACCGGCCGCCGCGGCTATCACCCGCTGCTGGCGGTCATCGCCGGCACCGGCGACGTCGCTCACGCCCGGCTGCGCCGAGGTCGGTCCAACGACGCCACCGCGGCGCCGGTGTTCATCAAGGAGACCATCTCTCGGCTGCGCGGTGCTGGCGCAGCCGGGGAGGTCGTGCTCCGCGCCGACTCCGGGTTCTACATGCACGGCGTGGTGGCGGCCTGCCGGGCCGCTGACGTCCGATTCTCGGTGACTGCTCGGATGATCGGAGGGCTGCGCGGCGCGATCGAAGCGATCCCCGAGCAGGCCTGGACGCCGATCGACTACTTCCTGCCCGGTGCCGGGGTCGCCGAGATCAGCTGGACACCCTTCACCCAAGACGAGCGCGGCCACGACCGGACCGATGCGGTCCCGGTGCGGCTAATCGTGCGCCGCACCCCGCCCACCGACGCACTGGCCAGAAACCGCGGCCAGGACCCGCTGTTCCCGGTCTTCGACTACCACCCGATCATCACCGACCGGCCCGGCGACCTGGTCGAGGTCGAGGCCGACCACCGTCGCCACGCCGAAGTTGAGCTGACCATCCGGGACCTCAAATACGACATGGGCATGAGCCACTTCCCGACCAAGAGCTTCGGTGGCAACGCCGCGTGGCTGATCCTGAACACCATCGCCCACAACCTCACCCGTTGGACCGCCCGGCTCGGCTTGGAGCTGGGGCATGTGATGACCAAGAAGATCCGCCGACGCATCTACAACGTCGCCGGCCGCCTGGTCCGCACCGGGCGACGCGTGATCCTGCGCCTTCCTCGCCGGTGGCCCTGGGCCGGCCAGATCACCGCCGCCCTCGAACGACTCCGAGCCATCCCGGCCGCCAGCGGCTGACCAGAGCGAAACCGCCCCGACGACCCGAGGAACAGGAGAAGCCGGCAGACCGGCAGGACAACCGCGCCCTCAACACCAACTACGACGACAGCCTGCCGATTCAGCACACGAAAGCTGAATCCGCATCCCCATCGGTGGATTCAGGCTCAGTCCACCAGCACGACGACGAACACCACGACGAAGAGCAGCACGGGGCCGGCGATCATCCAGAACTCCGGCGACCTGAGCCGGTCGCCCCAGCGGGGCCGCTGCACGTTGTCCTCCATGGGTCCATCGTGCACCTGAGAGCCCTCAGGGTCATCGGCGGGCTCGTCTGACCTTGCTGGAGGCAAACGACCCACCACAGACAGAAGGCAGGACCCGATTTCTTGGGCCCTGCCGGTCCATCACAAAGTGGAGCTGAGGGGATTCGAACCCCTGACCCCTTGCATGCCATGCAAGTGCGCTACCAACTGCGCCACAGCCCCATCGCCCTCGCCGGGGCAACGCCGAGGATCTTATCGAACGGGAGCATCGGTTGCGAAATCGGGACCGTGGGTGGCCGGGTGCGCGGTCTCGTTGTACGACGCAAGCCTGAGACCGCGGCCGTCGTCGGCCTCCTCCAGGACGCTCCAACCGCAGTTGTCCATCCCACGGAGAGCCGTGTCGGCCGACGCAGGCCATCCGAGCAGGGCGCACAGCGAGACCTTCAGGCAGGCGCCATGCGCCACCACGACCGAGCATCGGCCCGCTGCGGTGGCGGCAAGGATCTCCCGGAGCGCGGGAACCATCCGGTCGACGACCTGCTCCGTCGTCTCCGCGCCGGGGACGTGACCGGTGACGTGACCGGCCCGCCAGGCGACGTACTCACGGGGGAACCGCTCGGCGAACTCCGCGCCGGTCAGCCCGGCCCGCTCCCCCACGCTGAACTCGCGCAGCCGCGGGTCGAGGCGCGCGGTCAGGTCGGTGGCCGACTCGACGTACGCCGCCGTCTCCCGTGCTCGGGCCAGGTCGCTGGACCAGAGCGCAGTGGGCTGCATGGCCGCGACGTACGGCGCCATCGTCGCCGCCTGGGCGCGACCGGTTTCATCGAGGCATACGTCGGTGTGCCCCTGGGCCCGGCCCTCGAGGTTCCAGGCGGTCTGACCGTGCCGGACCAGCACCAGCCGACGGCTCACCGGGATGAGGACGTGACGTCTGCCGGCAGCTCGATCAGCGGGCAGTCGCGCCACAGCCGCTCGAGGGCATAGAACTGCCGCTCCTCGGTGTGCTGGACGTGCACCACGATCTCCGCGTAGTCGATGAGCACCCAGCGGCCGTCCCGCTCGCCCTCGCGACGCAACGGCTGGACGCCGATCTCCCGCAGCCGGTCCTCGATCTCGTCCACGATCGAACGCACCTGCCGGTCGTTGCCGGCCGAGCAGAGCAGGAAGGCATCGGTGATCACCAGCTGCTCGGAGACGTCGAAGGCGACGATGTCCTCGGCCAGCTTGTCGGAGGCGGCCCGAGCCGCGGCGTGCACGAGCTCGCGCGCGTGGTCGGTGATCATGACCGGGTCCCGGAGTAGAGGTCGTACTTGGCGATGTACTGCACCACGCCGTCGGGGACGAGGTACCAGACCGGCTCCCCCTTCGCCCGGCGGGCACGACACTCGGTCGAGCTGATCGCCAGAGCCGGAATCTCCAGCAAGGTCACCCGGTCGGGGGGGATGTCGCCGAGGTCGTTCTCGTCCATCTGGTAGCCCGGTCGGGTGCAGCCGACGAAGTGCGCCAGCGCGAACAGCTCGTCCGCATCGCGCCAGGTGAAGATCTCCGTCAGGGCATCCGCACCGGTGATGAAGAAGAGATCGGTGTCCGGCCGCAGGGTGTGCAGGTCGCGCAGCGTGTCGATGGTGTACGTCGGGCCGCCGCGGTCGATGTCGACCCGTGACACCGTGAACCGCGGGTTGGACGCGGTGGCGATCACCGTCATCAGGTAGCGGTGCTCGGCGGGCGACACCTCTCGGCCGGTCTTCTGCCAGGGCTCACCGGTCGGCACGAAGACGACCTCGTCGAGGTCGAACCACGACTGCACCTCGCTGGCGGCCACGAGGTGTCCGTGATGGATCGGGTCGAAGGTGCCACCCATCACACCGACCCGGCGTCGGACCCCCTCGGTCATCGCGCCGCTCAGGAGTGCTCGCGTCCCTTGCCGAAGGCGAGCATGCACAGCAGCGAGAACAGCAAGATGGCCAGCGCGCACGCGCCGATGATCCAAGGGGTCGCCCCGGCGCCCGACTCGGTCTCCAGCGCGATCATCAGTGTCGACATGGGCACAGACTATCCGGCCGCGCGACCGGACGGCTCAGTGGATCGCGAGCCCGACCCCGGCGAGGATCGCCCAGAAGAACAGCGTCCGGCCGACCAGACCGGCGACGAAGAACACCACCACGTTCATCCGGAGGGTGCCGGCGATCATCGCGATCGCGAAGAAGGGCGGGAAGCCCACGGTGGCGGAGACGAAGGTGAGCACGAAGCTCAGGGCCGGGCGACCCTCGACCTGCTGGCGCCACTTCTCGTAGCTCTTCTGCCGCTTCGGCTCGGCCAGCTTCTGCTGCAGCCAGGGGATGTCGAGCGCACCACGGGCGGCGTAGTACCAGACCAGCTTGCCGATGTTCTGCCCGAGCGACCCGATCGCAGCCAGCGCCAGCTCCGAGTGCCCGCTGCTCCTGGCGTAGGCGAGCACGATGTATGCCTCCATGTTGAAGACCGGGATCACGGCCGACAGGGTGCCGAAGACGAGCGTCAGCAGGAGTAGCTTCACCGGATGTGGCCGTCTCCGGTCACGACGTACTTCGTCGAGGTCATCTCCGGCAGGCCCATCGGTCCGCGGGCGTGGAGCTTCTGGGTGGAGATCCCGATCTCGGCACCGAAGCCGAACTCGCCCCCGTCGGTGAACCGTGTCGACGCATTGACCACCACGGCCGCCGAGTCGACCTCGGCGGTGAACCGGCGAGCGGCCGCCTGCGACCCGGTGACGATGGCGTCGGTGTGGCCGCTGGAGTGCCGGCGGATGTGCTCGATCGCGGCATCGAGGTCCGGGACCACCGCCGCTGACATCTCCAGGGCGAGGTACTCGGTGCCCCAGTCGTCGTCGCCGGCCGGCTGCACGCCGTCGTACGACGAGAAGGCGCCGTCGCCGTGGATGAGCACGCCGGCGCCCTGGAGCGCGGCGACGATCCGCGGGAGGAACTGGTCAGCGACCGCCGCGTGGACCAGCAGCGACTCGGCGGCATTGCACACCGATGTGCGATGGGTCTTGGCGTTGAGCACGATCCGCTCGGCCATGTCGAGGTCCGCCGCGGCATCGACGTACACGTGACAGTTGCCCACCCCGGTCTCGATCACCGGGACACTGGCGCGCTCGACGACCGTCCGGATCAGTGCGTCGCCGCCTCGCGGGATGAGCACGTCCACCAGCCCTCGGGCGCTCATCAGCACCTCTGCGGCCTCGTGGCCGTCCCCGGGCACGAGCTGCACGACGTCCTCGGGGAGCCCCGACCCGCGCACAGCGCGACGGAGTGCGTCCACGATCGCGGTGTTGGACCGCACCGCGCTGGACGAGCCGCGCAGCAGCACGGCGTTGCCGCTCTTCAGGCAGATGCCGGCCGCATCGGCGGTCACGTTGGGGCGCGCCTCGTAGATGATGCCCACGACGCCGAACGGGACGCGGACCTGGCGCAGCTCGAGACCGTTGGCCAGCGTGGAGCCGCGGAGCACCTCCCCCACCGGGTCGGCCAGGCCGGCGACCTCGCGGAGCCCCTGCGCCATCGCGCCCACTCGGTCGTGGTCGAGGCGCAGCCGGTCCACGAGGTGTCCACCGGTGCCCGCCGCCTCGGCGGCCTCGACGTCGCCGGCGTTGGCGGCCAGAACGGCCGCCTCGTCCTCCAACAGCGCGTCGGCCATCGCGTGCAGGGCGGCATCCTTGGCCGCTCGGGTCGCGAGCGCCAGCACGGTGCTCGCCCGGCGGGCACGGTGGCAGGCGTCAAGGACGCCGTCGCGAATCTGGTCGGGCATGCCCGACAGGGTATCTAGAAGGTGAGCGGTACCAGCTTCGTGTCCCCGAGGGCCGTGCCCTCAGGGCGACGATGGTCGCGCACGGACTGTTCGACCACCTCCAGGCCGACGACCTCCCAGCGCGGGAGCCGGGCGCTGTCGCGATGCTCGTCCCACAACCGCAGGGCCAGCGAGGCGACGTCGAGCATCGCCTCGCCCTGGTCCCAGAACTGCAGCTCGACGGAGTCCCTGCCGAACCTCATCGAGTCGAGGAACGGCCGCTCCTTGCTGAGTCGGAGGAGCGCGGCGCGCAGCAGCACAGGCTCGACCGGCTCGCCGGCCAAGGTGAGCGTCACGTGCCAGTGACGCGCGTCGTTGGTCGCGCCCACGCAGCCCTCCCTTTCCTCGGTGAACACAAGTGTTCCCGATCTATGGGCCGGAACAACACATTTCGGCAAATTCCCGCGAACCGTCCGGCGCCTCGGCTCAGAGCAGGACCAGATCGTCGCGGTGCACGACCTCGCGCTCGTACGCCGGCCCGAGCGTGTCGGCCAGCTCGCGGGTGGACCTGCCTGCGAGGTCGGGCAGCTCCGCCGCGTCGTAGTTGACCAGTCCTCGAGCCACCAGGGTGCCGTCCGGACCGAGCAGGTCCACCGGGTCGCCCGCGCCGAAGTCTCCGTCCACGTCGATGATCCCGGCGGGCAGCAGCGAGGCGCGATGCTGTACCACGGCCCTCACGGCACCGGCATCGAGCGTGATCCTCCCCCTCGGCTCGCTGGCGTGGGCCAGCCAGAGCAGCCTGGTGGGACGGCGGCGACCGGTCGGATGGAACAGGGTCCCCACCTCCTCGCCGGTGAGCGCGGGACCCGCCAGGCGGGCATCGGTCAGCACCACGGCGATCCCGGCACCGGTGGCGATCCGGGCGGCCTCGAGCTTGGTGTGCATGCCGCCACTGCCGACCTTCGACCCGGTGCCCCCGATCCGGATGCCCACCAGGTCGTCCTCGGAGCGCACGTCGGTGAGCAGTCGGGCGCCGGGCCGCGACGGCGGGCCGTCGTACAGCCCGTCGACGTCGGAGAGCAGCACCAGCAGGTCCGCCCGCACGAGGTGAGCCACCAGGGCGGCCAACCTGTCGTTGTCGCCGAAGCGGATCTCGCTGGTCGCCACCGTGTCGTTCTCATTGACGACCGGCACTGCGCCAAGCTCGAGAAGCTTCGCGAAGGTGCGCTGGGCGTTGCGGTAATGGTTGCGACGCATCACGTCGTCCACCGTCAACAGCACCTGGCCGGTGGTGGCGCCGTGCCGGGCGAACTCCTCGGTGTAGCGGTGCACCAGGACGCCCTGGCCCACCGACGCCGCCGCCTGCTGGCGAGCGAGGTCCCGGGGTCGCCGGGCCAGATGGAGCGGCGCCAGGCCGGCGGCGATCGCGCCGGAGGAGACCACGACCACGTCGGCGCCCCGGGCACGGACGGCGGCGACGCTGTCGACGACCGCGCGGACCCGGGCGGGATCCAGCGCGCCCTCGACAGTGGTCAGCGACGACGAGCCGACCTTGACCACGACGCGGCGCGCCCCGACCACCGCGTCGCGCGTCACTCGTCGTCCTCGGACTCGGGCTGGTCGTCGGTCCCGTCCGCGTGGTCCAACCGCCGTGCGACATCGGCACGCGTCTCGGTCTCGCCGCGCTCGGGCATCGCCTCGTCGATCGCCCGGCGTCGCTGTGCCGCTGCCCGGGACTCGACGAAGCGCTGGTCCTCGCCTCGACGACCGAGCATCTCGGCCCCGGCCTCGATCCCGGGCCGGAAGTCGAAGACCACCGCGTTGTCCGGGTCACCGATCAGCACCGGGTCACCTTCGACGGCGCCCATAGCGACCAGACGGTCCTCGACACCGAGGCGGTTGAGCCGGTCGGCGAGGAAGCCGACCGCCTCGTCGTTGCTGAAGTCGGTCTGCCGGATCCAGCGCTCCGGCTTCTCCCCGAGCACCCGCCAACCCTCCGTGCCGTCGTCGGTGCGGGCCGGCGCCACGGTGAACTCCTCGCCGCGCGTGGTGGACGGCGGGCGGAGCACGATCCGCTGGACCTCGGTCACCGGCTGGGTCGCCCGGCGCTGCTCGACGATGCGTGCCATCGCGAAGGTGAGCTCGCGCAGCCCCTCGTGGCTGGACGCGCTGACCGGGAGCACCTGCCAGCCGCGCTCCTCGATGTCGTCGCGGACCATGTCGACCAGGTCGCGCCCGTCGGGAACGTCGATCTTGTTCAGCGCCACCAGGCGGGGCCGGTCGTCGAGGCCGCCGTACCGGCTCAGCTCGGCCTCGATGACGTCGAGGTCGTCGACAGGGGTGCGGCCCGGCTCCATGGTGGCCATGTCGACAACGTGCACCAGCGCGGCACACCGCTCGATGTGGCGCAGGAAGTCGTGCCCGAGCCCGCGGCCCTCGCTGGCGCCCTCGATCAGGCCGGGTACGTCGGCGACGGTGAACGTGGTCTCCCCTGCCGTCACCACCCCCAGGTTGGGCACCAGCGTGGTGAACGGGTAGTCGGCGATCTTGGGGCGGGCCCGCGAGATCGCCGCGATCAGGCTGGACTTGCCGGCACTGGGAAAGCCGACCAGGCCGATGTCGGCGACGACCTTCAGCTCCAGGACGACGTCGCGCTCCTCACCGGGCTCACCGAGCAGGGCGAAGCCGGGCGCCTTGCGCTTGGAGGAGGCCAGCGCCGCGTTGCCCAGGCCCCCGCGGCCGCCCTGGGCGACCACCAGCTCGGTGCCCGCACCGACCAGGTCCGCCAGCACCGCGCCACCGGCGTCGGTGACCACCGTGCCGTCGGGAACCGCCAGGACCAGGTCGCCCCCGTGGCTGCCGTTGCGGTGTGCGCCGGCACCGTGCCCACCGTGCTCGGCCTTGCGTGAGCCGCCGAGGTGGTAGTCGATCAGGGTGGTGACGTCGGGGTCGACCCGCAGGATCACCGAGCCGCCGGGGCCGCCGTTGCCACCGTCAGGACCGCCGAGCGGCTTGAACTTCTCCCGATGGACCGAGGCGACGCCGTTACCGCCGCGCCCCCCGGCCACGTGCAACCTGACGCGGTCCACGAAGGTGGGGACGGCCATCGCTCTTCCTTCCGTGCTGAGAGGCTCGAGTGGGCTCGACTGGGGCCGAGGACGACGAAGGGCGTCCCCGGCAGATCAGGGACGCCCGACGTGGGTCTGGGTGGTGTGGAGTGTCCCGGTCACTCCGCCGGGAGGATGTTCACGACGCGACGCCCGCGACGGGTGCCGAACTCGACGTTGCCCGTCACCAGGGCGAACAGCGTGTCGTCGCCACCACGGCCGACACCGGTGCCCGGGTGGAAGTGCGTGCCGCGCTGGCGGACGATGATCTCGCCGGCGTTGACCAACTGGCCGCCGTACCGCTTGACGCCGAGGCGCTGGGAGTTGGAGTCGCGGCCGTTCTTGGTGGACGCCGCGCCCTTCTTGTGTGCCATCGTGAGTGTCCTTCGTGACGCGAGCCGAGGCTCAGAGCTTGATGTCGGTGACCTTGACCTGGGTGTACTTCTGGCGGTGACCCTGGCGCTTCTTGTAGCCGGTCTTGTTCTTGTACTTCTGGATGACGATCTTCGGACCCTTGGTCGCACCGAGGACCTCGACGGTCACCCCGGCCTTGTCCAGCCCCGAGCTGGTCACGGTCTCGCCGTCGACCACCATCACCACGGGGAGGGTCACGGTCTCGCCGACGCCGGTGTCGACCTTGTCGATCTCGATGACGTCGCCCACAGCAACCTTCTGCTGCTTGCTGCCACTGCGCACGATCGCGTACACCGCGACTCACTCTCCTCGTTGGCTCAACGTTGCGGGCCTTCGCGCGGCACCCCATGGAAGCGGCGGGGCCGCGGGCGAAGGGACGGCACGCCTGTCTCGGCACACCGAGGATCAATACTACGGACTGGGCCTGCCGAGGGCAAAACGAGGGGTCACCCATGCAACCTCCACGGGGCACGGCGCGTGAGAACGGTGTGGCGCCATCGGGGCGCCGGTCCCGGAAGGAGTCCAGCCATGTCGATCACCTGGTCGATGACCCGCCCCACCAAGGCGATCCACTCGAGGGGGCTGCGGGTGACCGTCGCGGCGCTCGCCCTGGCAGCGGGCTCGGTCGCGACGACCGCCGCCGCGCCCGCCACGGCATCCCCCACGGCATCCGCGTCCGGGCCGGTCGCGCACTGCCGGAACGCAGACCTCAAGGTGAGCTACCGCCACGCCGTCGGCGGCGACGGGATGAACCAGCACTGGGGCTGGATCATCATCCGCAACCGGTCCCATCACCGCTGTGCCACCGGCGGATACGGCGGCATCTCGTACGTCGGCCACGGCAACGGCACCCAGATCGGCGCGGCGGCGACCCGCTTGGCCCCCGCCCCACGCACCTTCATCGTCAAGCCGGGACATGCACTGCGCTCCGCCATCGACGAGATCAATGCGAGCGTCTACGACCACTCCCGGTGCCGCCCTCGTCACGTCGACGGGTTCCGCGTCTACGTCCCCAACGCGACCCGGTCACAGTACGTGCCGCACCCGACCACGGGCTGCGCGAACCGGCGGGTGCACCTGCTCATGCACCGGGCCTACCGGCGTCCCTGACCCGGTCCGGTCAGCGCTTGCGCGAGCCCTTCTTCTTGACCGGCACGTGTGGCATCGAGGCGTCGTCCTCGGACCGCTCGCCGGCCTCCTCGGGCTCGGCCTCGGCCGTGAGGCTGGCGGCCGGGGCCACGGGAGCCTCGGAGCCGGTCTCTGTACTGGTCTCGGCGCTGGGCGGGCCGGCCGGCCGGCTCGCCGTACGACGGCGGCGGGTGCTGGTGACCACGACCGGTGCCGCTGGCTCGAGAGCCTCGGCATCGGTGTCGGGGCTCTCCGGCTCGTCGACGACCGCCGCGTCGACGGCCTCGACAGGGGACGGCTCGACCTCGGGGGTCTCGTCGGTCTCGACCACCGGCTCCTGCTCGGGGTGCGGTCGGGTGCCGGCGAGGTCCTTCGGCGACGGCATGGGCGGCTCCGGCTTCGGTGAGCCGCCGGGCCCATCGCTGCCTCCGGACTTGCCACGACCACGACCACTGCGGCTGCGCCGACCACGGGGCTCGTCGTCGGTGGCGCTGGACCCTGCTGTCTCGATCGGGTGGTCGTGCACGATCACTCCGCGGCCCTTGCAGTGAGTGCACTCCTCGCTGAAGGCCTCCAGCAGTCCGGTACCGATCCGCTTGCGGGTCATCTGGACCAGGCCGAGCGAGGTCACCTCCGCGACCTGGTGGCGGGTCCGGTCCCGGCCGAGACACTCGACCAGGCGTCGGAGCACGAGGTCGCGGTTGGACTCCAGAACCATGTCGATGAAGTCGACGACGATGATGCCGCCGATGTCGCGCAGCCGGAGCTGGCGGACGATCTCCTCCGCCGCCTCGAGGTTGTTCTTGGTGACGGTCTCCTCGAGGTTGCCGCCGGAGCCGGTGAACTTGCCGGTGTTCACGTCGACCACGGTCATCGCCTCGGTGCGGTCGATGATCAGCGAGCCACCCGAGGGCAGCCACACCTTGCGATCCAGCCCCTTGGCGATCTGCTCGTCGACACGGTAGGTGGCGAACAGGTCCTTGCCCGCCTTTCCTGACCCTGCCGAGGCAGGGTCCTGCCCCTCGAACCGCTCCAGGCGGTCCTTCAGATCGGGGGCCACGTGGCTGACGTAGGCGTCCACAAGGTCCCAGGCCTCGTCGCCCTCGATGATCAGCCGCGAGAAGTCCTCGGTGAAGAGGTCGCGCACCACCTTCAGGGTCAGGTCTGGCTCGCCGTACAGCAGCTCGGGCGCCTTGCCGGCCTTCACCTTCGCCTCGATGTCGGTCCACCGGGCGGTCAGACGCTCGACGTCACGGGTGAGCTCGTCCTCGGCCGCACCCTCGGCGGCGGTCCGCACGATGACGCCGGCGCTGTCCGGAACGATCTCCTTGAGCAGCGTCTTCAGGCGGTTGCGCTCGGTGTCGGGAAGCTTCCGGGAGATCCCGCTGGTGGTGCCGTCGGGCACGTAGACCAGGAATCGGCCGGGCAGGCTGATCTGGCCGGTCAACCGGGCACCCTTGTGCCCGATCGGGTCCTTGGTGACCTGCACCAGGATGGTCTGCCCCGAGGTCAGCACCGACTCGATCTTGCGCGGCTGGCCATCCTTGTGGCCCAGACCGGACCAGTTGACCTCCCCGGCGTACAACACCGCGTTGCGGCCCTTGCCGATGTCGATGAAGGCAGCCTCCATCGAGGGCAGCACGTTCTGCACGCGGCCCAGGTAGACGTTGCCGATCAGCGAGGTCTGCGACTCGCGGCTGACATAGTGCTCGACCAGAACCTTGTCCTCCAGGACGCCGATCTGGGTCAGATCGTCGCGCTGCCGGATCACCATCACCCGGTCGACGGCCTCGCGACGCGCCAGGAACTCGGCCTCGCTGACGATCGGGGCCCGGCGGCGACCAGCCTCCCGGCCCTCACGACGGCGCTGCTTCTTGGCCTCCAGGCGGGTCGACCCGCTGACGCTGGCGATCTCGTCCTCGGGGCTCTTCGGGGCCCGGTTGCGGGTACGACGCCGCTTGCTGCCGGCCTCGCCACCCTCGCCACCGTCGGCCCCGGACTCGTCGTCGGCCTCCGAGCCGTTGTCGCGCGAGCTGTCCGCACTCGAGTCGCTGTCGTCGTCCCCGCCGGGCTTGCGACGACGGCGGCCACCGCGGCGACGGCGGCGCCGGGCACCGCCCTCGCCCTGATCGTCGGTGCCGGGCTCCTCGTCCTGGCCGTCCCTGCCGGTCTCCTTGCCAGTCTCCGTGCCCGCCTCCGGGCTGGACTCCGCATCGGCCTCCGCCGGAGCAGCCTTGGCAGCCGGGGCCGCCTTCTTCGGCTTGGCTGTGGACTTCCCGGATGCCTTCCCGCCAGCCTTTTCGGCAGCTTTTTCGGGCGCCTTGAACAGCACCATCGGCGCGCCGGCATGATCGGCCTCGCCCTCGGCGGTGCCACCCGACTGCGGCTGCTCAGACGGCTGCTCAGCCTGCTTCTGGGCGGCCGACTTCCGTGGCCGGGCAGCAGCCTTCTTGGCCGCCTTCTTCGCCGGGGGCGGCTCCGCCGCGGGCTCCTGGCCGGAATCCTGGGCGGGCTCAGTCTGCTCGGTCGCCTCGGCAGCTGGCGCGGCACTGGTCTTCTTGGCGGCCGTCTTGCGGGCCGTGGTCTTCTTCGTCGCCGTCTTGGTGGCGGCCTTCTTGGCCGCCTTCTTCGCCGGCGCCGGGCCAGTGCTGTCGGCCTCGCCGGCGGCACCGTTGGGCGGCGCACTCTCCGGTCTCGACCCCGGCGCGGTCCGGGCGGTGTCCTCTGCGGGGGCAGCGTCGCTGGCGGTGGGGTTCTCTTCGTCGCTCATCTGAGCTCCTAGGCGACGTCGCCGGGTCCTTCACCCTGCGCGACGTGCGGGTCGCGGCCGTCCGGCCCCGGGTCGGACCCGGGCGTCGTACGACGGAAGCCTTCATCTGGCGGCGACGCTCCCCGCATCACGTCGTATGGACGGTCCGAGCCACCAACCGCGGTCAGCGAACCGATTGCGCTGAAGAATCTGTCACCTTCATCAGCCAGCCGCGTCGCGGTCGGGTGACAACGGATCACCCACCGTGCCGCCTTCACCCAAGGGGCCTTGCGCCAACCGCTGCTGCAGGGCAGCGGCCGGAACGCTCAGCTCCGAGCTGGTGCGAAGACCGGCGAGAACGTCGTCGGGTCTCACGGATGGCGTGCCATGCCGCAGGACCACGTTGAGTATCGCACACGTCGCGTCGTGCGTGGGGCACGCCGAGCCGACCAGCTCCACGATCGCCGCCCGGACGTCGAACCGACGCAGCCCCTTCTTGGTCATCCGCTCGACCGGGACCTCGTCGGCAGCGAGCAAGGTGGCCACCGCCCGGGCAAGGTCGTCCGGGTCGACGCCGGGCAGCTCGATGCGCCAGTGCGACCCCTCGAGGCGGTCGGTCAGCGAGCCACCGGCACTGACCACGACCTCGAGGACGTCGAGCCCGTCGGGCAGCGACTCGTCGAGGTCCGCGTGCAGGGCGGCCGGGTCGACCTCGGTGGCCAGCCCGATCTCGAGGTACTCGGCCTCGCTCGACGCCCCGGTCGGGGCGGCTCCCGCGTAGGAGATGCGCGGATGGGGGTTGAATCCCGACGAATACGCCATCGGCACCCCGGCCCGGAACACCGCCCGCTCGAAGGCCCGGCTGAAGTCGCGGTGGCTGGTGAACCGCATCCGGCCACGCTTGGCGTAGCGGATCCGCAGCCGCTGGACCGGCGGGGCCTGCTGCTCGGGCTGATGGCGAGAGTCGGGAGCGGGCACAGGGCCAGCCTATGTGGCCACCTCCGACCGAAGGGCGCGGACCAGCGGCGACTGGTAGATGGTGCTGACCACGTCGCCGGCGAGCCAGGTCGTCAAGGCAGCGGCGCGAGCGTCGAGGGCGTCCCGGGCCGCGCGCGGCAACCGCTCGCAGGGCACCACCACGACCGTGCCGTCGGGGTCCTGTCGCCAGCCGCCGACGATCCGTCCGCCCCACCAGGCAGTGGGCCCGGCATTGCCGTTGCGGTCGAAGACCTTCCCGGCGTGGTCCCCGAGGTAGAAGTCCCGCTGCTTCCACCCCATCGTGGTCGGGTCCAATGCCGGCAACAACGCTGCCCACGGCTCGACAGGTGCGACCGGGTCGAGGTCCTCGGGCAGGACGTACGCCGGTCCGAGGGCCGTGCTCACTTCGACGGCACCGTTGTCGGCCAGGGCCCGACGCACGGCAGCCTTGGTGCCGCCCAGCCACCAGACGATGTCGGCCTCGGTGCCCGGGCCGAACCGATCCAGCCACGCCCGGACCAGTGCCGCGTAGCCGGCGGCCTCGGCCAGGGCCACCCGTGGAGCGCCGAGCCAGTCCTCGGCCAGGGTCCACCGCGGCCGGGAGAGCCGCCAGTCGCCGGCGTTCTCGCCGCGAACCACGTCGCCCCGGGCGGCCAGGGCGCTCAGCACCCGCGACGCGATCGGGAACTCCCCGCCGTAGCTCTTGCCCGGTGAGATCATCAGGCGCCGGTCCAGGCCCGGAACCCGGCCCCGCAGCTCAGCGGTGGTGGCGGGCCCGTCGGCCAGGACGACCCGGACCGCGTCGGTCGTGCGAGCCAGCCAGTCATCGCCGCGGGGGGCGATGCCGGCGGCCTCGACCTCCTTGGCGAGCCTGGTCTGCAGCCGGGTGGCCACGCGCGCTGCCGCACTCCCCCACACCGCGGGCAACAGCTCCCGCGGGAAGGCGAACACCGTGCGCCGCATCGCCAGCTGCTTGACCACGCTGCGGGCGTCGTACAGCGCGGCATCGACCTGCGCCCGGGTCGCACCGCTGCGCGCGAACGCGGCCAGGTGCACGTTGGCGGGCTCGGTGGCGTGCAGGCAGACGACCGCCTCGACCGCCCCTGTCACCGAGGCCACCGGGTCGGCCAGGCCCTGCCGGCGGGCGAGCCTCGCCCGACGCTCGTCGTCGTCGATGAGCCGCATGACGCCCATCCAACCCCACCGCACCGACAGGTCCCGCGGAGTGCTTGGATCGACCGGTGCACGAGGAACTGGACCCCGCGCGGGAGACCCGCTGGCAGCGGATCCTCGTCGTCGTCGGGATTGTCGTCCTCGCCGTCAACCTGCGTCCCGCAGCGGTCAGCGTCGGCCCCGTGCTCGACGAGCTCAGCCACGGGCTGCACATGTCGCCTATCGGTGCCGGCCTGCTCACCGCACTGCCGGTGCTGTCGTTCGCGACCGTCGGTGCGCTCGCCCCCCGGCTGGCCCGCTCCGTCGGCATCCATCGGCTGATCCTGCTGGCGCTGGTCTGCGTGACCGCCGGCCTCGCCCTCCGCGCCCAGGTCCACGGGGGAACCCTGTTCCTGGTGCTGTCCTTCCTCGGGCTATCCGGGATGGCCGCGGCCAACGTGCTGCTCCCGTCGCTGGTCAAGGCGCACTTCCCCGACCGGATCGGGCTGCTCACCGCGGTCTACTCGACTGCGCTCGCGATCGGGCTCACCGGGGCCTCGGTGCTGACGGTGCCGATCGCGACGTTCCACACCCACGACGTCGACTGGCGCCGAGGCATCTTCGTGTGGGCGATTCTCGCCGCCGCCGCGGCGATCCCCTGGCTCGGCCTGGTGCGCCACGACCGCGCACCCGCCGACGGAGGTCGACCGATCCGGCTGGCCGCGGTCGCACGAACCCGGCTCGGCTGGGTGATGGCGGTGTTCTTCGGCCTGCAGTCCTTGCAGGCCTACTCGGTCTTCGGCTGGGCCGCGCAGGTCTACCGGGACGCAGGCTTCTCCGCGACCACCGCGGGTCTGCTGCTGGGGGTGATCACCGGCATGAGCATCCCGCTGTCCTACCTGATCCCCAGTGTCGCCGCCCGGATGACGCACCAGAGCTCCATCGTGGTGCTGCTGATGGCCTGCTACCCGATCGGCTACCTGGGACTGATCCTCGCGCCACACGCGCTTGCCTGGCTGTGGGCGGTGGTGATCGGGATCGGGCTGTGCACCTTCCCGCTGATCCTCACCCTGATCGGCCTGCGCGCCCGCACGCCCGAGGGCGTTGCCGCGCTGTCCGGCTGGACCCAGTCGGTGGGCTACCTGATCGCCGTGGTCGGCCCGTTCGGGGTGGGTGCGCTGTACGACGCGACCGGCGGCTGGACGGTCCCCCTCCTGGTGCTGCTGGCCCTGTGCGTCCCGCAGTTCCTGGTCGGCATGCTGGCCGCCAGACCCGCCTACCTCGAGGACCAGCTCGCCTGACCTGGGTCGGTCAGACGACGCTCAGCGGGAGCAGCTGTCGTCCTGTCGGGCCGACCTGGATGTCGGTGCCCATCTCGGGGCAGACGCCGCAGTCGTAGCAGGGCGTCCAGCGGCAGTCCTCGACATCGGCCGACGTCGGGTCGAGGGCGTCCTCCCAGTCCTCCCACAGCCAGTCCTTGTCGAGGCCGGAGTCGAGGTGGTCCCAGGGCAGCACCTCGTCGTACCCGCGCTCCCTGGTGGTGAACCAGTCCACATCGACGCCCGTGCCTGCGAGCTCACGCTCGGCGCAGGAGAGCCATCGCTCGTAGGAGAAGTGCTCGCTCCAGCCGTCGAAGCGCCCGCCGTCGCGCCACACCGCCTCGATCACCCGCCCGACCCGGCGGTCCCCACGCGAGAGCAGCCCCTCCACGATGCCCGGCTTGCCGTCGTGGTAGCGGAAGCCGATCGCACGACCGAACCGCTTGTCGGCGCGGACCATCTCGCGCAGCTTGCGCAGCCGCTCGTCGGTGGTCTCGGCGTCGAGCTGGGACGCCCATTGGAAGGGCGTGTGCGGCTTCGGCACGAACCCGCCGATCGAGACCGTGCAGCGGATGTCGTTGCGCCCGGAGACCTCGCGCCCCTTGGCGATCACCTTCTTGGCCAGGTCGGCGATCTCCAGGACGTCCTCATCGGTCTCCGTCGGCAGCCCGCACATGAAGTAGAGCTTCACCTGCCGCCAGCCGTTCGAGTACGCCGCGGCGACGGTGCGGATCAGGTCCTCCTCGGTGACCATCTTGTTGATCACCTTGCGCATCCGCTCCGAGCCGCCCTCAGGGGCGAACGTCAGACCCGAGCGACGCCCGTTGCGGGAGAACTCGTTGGCGAGCGTGATGTTGAAGGCGTCCACGCGTGTGCTCGGTAGCGAAAGCGACACGTTGGAGCCCTCGTAGCGGTCGGCCAGACCCTTGGCGACGTCGGCGATCTCAGTGTGGTCCGCGCTGGACAGCGACAGCAGCCCGACCTCCTCGAAGCCGGACTTGCGGATGCCGTTCTCGACCATGTCGCCGATGGTGGTGATCGAGCGCTCGCGGACCGGCCGGGTGATCATCCCCGCCTGGCAGAACCGGCAGCCGCGGGTGCAGCCGCGGAAGATCTCCACGCTGAACCGCTCGTGCACGGTCTCGGCGAGGGGCACCAACGGGTTGCGCGGGAACGGCCACGAGTCCAGATCCATCAAGGTGTGCTTGCGCACCCGGGCGGGCACACCCGGCACGTTGGGTACGACAGCGGCGAGCGACCCGTCCTCGGCGTACCGGACGTCGTAGAAGCGGGGCACGTAGACCCCGCCGCTGACCGCGAGCCGCCGAAGCAGCTCGACGCGGCCCCCGGGGGAGCCTTCCAGCTTCCACTCCCGGACCACCTCGGCGATCGCCAGGACGATCTCCTCGCCGTCACCGAGCACCGCCGCATCGATGAAGTCCGCGATCGGCTCGGGGTTGAACGCGGCATGTCCGCCGGCAATCACGATGGGGTCGTCGTCGGTGCGGTCGACGGCGCGGAGCGGGATGCCTGCCAGGTCGAGGGCGGTCAGCAGGTTGGTGTAGCCGAGCTCGGTGGAGAACGAGATGCCGAACACGTCGAACGCCCGCACCGGACGGTGCCCATCGACGGTGAACTGCGCGATGCCGTGCTCCCGCATCGTCGCCTCCATGTCCGGCCACACCGCGTACGTGCGCTCGGCCAGGGCGTGCTCGGACTCGTTGAGCACCTCGTAGAGGATCTGGACGCCCTGGTTGGGCAGGCCGATCTCGTAGGCGTCGGGGTACATCAGCGCCCAGTGCACATCGACGGAGTCCCACTCCTTGTGCACGGAATTGAGCTCGCCGCCGACGTACTGGATCGGCTTGGAGACTCCTGGCAGAAGCGGCTCGAGGCGGGAGAAGAGCGACTCGGCAACCGTGGCGGACATGCGTCCCATCGTAGGCTCGCGGCCGGTCAGCAACGAATCCTCGGCACCGCGCCCGCTCAGCGCAGCAGCCGAGTGGAGCGCAGGTGGATGTTCTGTAACAGGCCGATCGCCATCAGCGAGGCGAACATCGACGACCCGCCGTAGGACACCAGCGGCAGCGGTACGCCGGTGACCGGCATGATGCCCAGGCACATGCCGATGTTCTGGAACGCCTGGAAGGCGAACCAGCAGGCGATCCCGGCCGCGGCCACCCGGCCGAACATGTCGTCAGCGCGCAGCGAGATCCGCAGCGCACGCCACAGGAGTACGGCGAACAGCGCGATCAGCACCCCGGCGCCGACCAGACCGAGCTCCTCCCCGGCGACGGTGAAGATGAAGTCGGTGTGCTGCTCGGGAACGAACCCGGAGCGGGTCTGCGAGCCGTGGAACAGCCCTTGTCCGAACAGGCCACCGTTGCCGATCGCGATCCGGGCCTGGGTGGTGTTGTACCCGGCGCCGCGCGGGTCGAGCCCCGGGTTGGTGAAGGCCATGAACCGGTCGATCTGGTAGTGCTTGAGCAGGCCCGCCCGCACGACCGCCGCCGCCGCGGCCACTCCCCCGACCAGCATGACGCCCAGCCATCGGCGCGAGACGCCGGCGACGGCCAGCACACCGAGCACGGTCGCGGTCAGCACCAGCATGGTGCCCAGGTCGGGCTGCAGCAGGATCAGGACGGCGGGCACCCCGGCGATCGCCAGCATCAGCAGGACCTCGGTGGTGCCCACGACTCCGCGCCGCGACGCCTCCGTGCGCTCCGCGACGACGAGCGCCATCCCGACCACCACCGCGAGCTTGGCGAACTCCGCCGGCTGCAGAGACATCCCGCCGAGCTCAAGCCACGAGCGGGACCCGTTGATCGTCGAGCCCATCACAAGCACGAGCAGCAGTCCCAGGATCGAGCCCACGTAGACCAGTGGCGCGAGGATCCGCACCCACCGGTGGTCCGTGGCGACCACCACGAGCGCCAGGATCAGCCCGATCGCGACGTTGACCAGCTGCTTCTTCAGGTACTCCGCCGGGTGGCCGCCGGTGAGCGCGGCCTGGTGCGAGGTGGCCGACCAGACGAGCAGCGACCCGATCACCAGGATCGCCGCCGTCACCAGGGCGAGCGGCCAGTCGATGCCCGCGGCACGGACGCGGGTGCGGACCAGGGGCAGCCGCATGGCGCCCGAGCGAGTGGTGGGGACGACGGTCACCGCCGACCTCCCTTCGTCGGCTCGGTGGCGGGCGGCAGGATCGAGCCGTCCTTGGCGAAGACGGGCAGCCGCGAGGGCAGCAGGGTTCCCGGGATGACGGAGGTGGAGGGCCGGACCTGCTCGCCGTGCACGCCGTACAACGCCTCCCAGATCTTGCGGACCGCGGGTCCCGAGGTGCCCGAGCCGGTGCCGGCCTGGGTGACCACCATGACCACGACGTAGTCCTTGGTGTACGTCGCGACGAGCGAGGTGGACTGCTTGCCCTGGACCTCGGCCGACCCGGTCTTGCCACGGACCTGCACCTTGTCGAGCGGGAAGCCGATGAACTTCCAGGCCAGGGTGCCGGTCTTCGGGGTACCGAGCAGCGCGTTGTCGACGTACCGGAAGGCGGATGCCTTCGACTTCACGTGACCCTGGACCTTCGGCCTGATGTTCTTGATGAGCCGCCCCGTCGGGGACACGATCGCCCGGCCCACACGCGGCTCGTAGAGCGTGCCACCGTTGCTGATCGCGGCATAGGCACGCGCCAGCTGCAGCGGGGTCACCATGGTGTCGCCCTGGCCGATCGCGAAGTTGACCGCGTCGCCCGCGCGGTACTCGTAGCCGTCGACGCAGAACTCGTGCGAGAACAGCCGCATGAACGCGCTGCCCTTGTTCTCCTTGTCCAGCTTGCAGTAGTAGCCCTTCATCGCCTTCCAGTAGGCGAGCTTCCACTTGCGGTCCGCGATCCGCCCCGAGGCCTCGCCCGGCAGGTCGATGTCGGTCTTCCGCCCGTAGCCGAACTCCTTGGCGATGTGCACCAGCGGGTCCTTCGCGTGCACGTTGCTCGGGTCCGAGCCGTACTTGCGCCAGAAGGACAGGCCGACGCGGTAGAAGAACGTGTCACAGGAGACCTGCAGCGCCTTGGCGAAGTCGATCATCCCGTAGGACTCGGACTCGTAGTTCTTGAACCAGCGGTTGCCGACCTGCAGCCCCGACGAGCAGTCCAGCCGACTCGACGGGCCGAAGCCGTTGTTGAACGCGCCGACGGTCATCTCCGGCTTCCAGGTCGAACCCGGCGCGTACTGGCCCTGGGTGGCCCGGAACAGCAGCGGGTTGTCGGCCTTGGGCGAGTAGAGCCGCTTGAGCTGCTTGCTCGAGATGCCGTCGACCCACACCGAGGGGTCGTACGTCGGCTGGCTCGCCATCGCGACGATCCTGCCGTTGCGCGCGTCCATCACGACCACGCTGCCGCTGTCGGCCTTGTAGTTCATGTGCGTGACCGGGTCGTAGGTGTGCCGAGCCGTCCTGATGGTCTGGGCGAGCTGATGCTCCACCACCGACTGCAGGTGCGCGTCGATCGAGGTGACCAGGGTGTCGCCAGGGGTCGCCTGCACCTCGCCACTGTCGCCGAGCACCCGGCCCATCGAGTCGACCGTGACCCGCTTGTACCCCGGCTTGCCGCGCAGGTACTTGTCATAGCTCTGCTCGACCCCGGCCCGGCCGACCACCGAGGCGCCGTTGACCGAGGTGTCGTGGTGCTTGCGGGCCTCGGCGAGCTCACCCTTGGTGATCGGGCTCAGGTAGCCGAGGAGGTGTGCGGCGTTCACGCCGTACGGCGCCGGATAGGCACGCACGCTCTGCTGCTGGGCGAGGACGCCCGGGTAGTCCTCGGACCGCTCGAGGATCCGCACCGCGTCGGCCTGCGCCACGTCGGTGGCGACCGGCACGGGCTGGTAGGGCGACCCGTTCCAGCACGAGCCCGCCGTTGCGCCGGGCTGGCCACACACCAGCGTCCGTGCCTTGACCTGTGAGTACTTCTCCCCCACCGCGCGCGCCACCCGGTGCAGCAGCTTCTTCTGGTCCACGGCATCGAGCTTGTCGAGCATCGTCCGGTCGACGCTGACCACCCAGCTGGGGCGGTTGGCGACCAGCGGTCGGCCCTGGTCGTCGACGATCAGCCCACGCGGCGGCTGGACCACCAGCTCGCGCACCGACTGCTGGACCGCCTGGGCCTGGTAGCCCTCGCCGCTGAGCACCTGGATGTACCAGAGCCGCGCGAAGAGGGTGACGAACAGCGAGACGACCAGGGCACGGACGACGAACAGGCGGAGCCGGCTCTTCTGCGTCGGCGACGGTCGGATCAGCACGGCGGCCATGTCAGTAGGCGACCCTCGCGGGTCGGAGCCGGCGCAGCAGCGCGGTCATCGGTGGCAGCAGCACTGCGGCGACCAGGACGTCCCACACAACGCCGATCACGATCACCTGCAGCATCTGCCCGGCGGCCAGCCCGTCGTCGCCGAGCACGACGCCGGACAGCGCGAAGATCGACGACGCGACGAACGAGCAGCCGGCCACCGCGAGCAGCGCCGCCGGGACCGAGTTGCGGGCGTCCAGCCGCACGCGGCCGGCGAGATATCCGGCGACGACCAGGGCCAGCGCCCAGCGCCCGGCGACGTGGTCGGCCGGTGGAGCGAGATCGAGGACCAGCCCCGCGACGAAGCCGAGCGTGGCGGCGTAGTGCGGTCCACGCACGAAGCCGGCCGCCACCACCAGCAACAGTGCGAGGTCGGGGACGACGCCATCGACGGAGACGTAGCGCAGCACCGCCACCTGCAGCACCACGGCGACCAACACCAGCACTACCACGGCGCCGTTGCGCAGCGAGTTCATCGCGCGGCCCCCTTGATCACGGCACGGTCGCCGTGGGTGCCGCGCGGGACCACCACGCCCACCACATCGAGTGAGCTGAAGTCGACGAAGGGCTCGACCTCGGCGTGGTTGGTCAGGTCACGGGGGTTGGAGTAGACCGAGGTGACCTTCCCGATCGGGATCCCCGCCACGTAGGGCACGCCGTGGTCCGACCCCCAGGTGACCACCACGTCGCCGTGCTGCGGCGTCACCGAGCTGTCGACCAGGTCCAGCTCCAGTCGGCCGTTGCCGTCGATGGACCCCTCCCCCCGCACGTTGCCGATCTCGAGGTTCGCGCCCAGGCGACCACCGACCACCGAGCTCTTGTCGGCGATGAGCAGCACGGTCGCCGTGGTGGAGGTCACCCTGATGACGCGGCCGACGAGCCCGTCGCCGTTGAGCACGGTCATGTCCGTGCGCACGCCCGAGCTGGTCCCCGCGTCGATGGTCACGGTGCGGTTGAACGACTGCGCAGGGCCGATCCCCACGACCCGCGCAGGCACCAGCGAGTATCCGGTGTCGCGGGCGGTCCGGCTCAGGCCGTCGTACTCGGCCAGCCGCCGACGGTCCAGCGGAGCGACCTCATCAGCGGTGCGCAGCCGGGAGTTCTCCGCGGTGAGCGAGGCGACCTGGTGCCGCAGCGACTGGTTGTCGCGGAGCGCCCCGGTCAGGTCGCTGAACGGGCGTACGGCGGCCGCGCTGACGGTCTCCACCGGGCCGATGACGTTGCCGACCACCGTACGCAGCGGCTCGATGGGCGAGTTGTCGCCGCCCTTCGCGTCCAGGGTGATCACGGTGAGCGAGGCGAGCACCAGCAGCACGATCAGTGAGTGCGAGCGGCGCGGCCGCGGGCCCGGTGCCCGCCGAGGGTCGAGGTCCACCATCGGCTCAGCGCCTCGGCTCGGAGACGAGCACCTGCTGGAGCGCCTCGAACTCCTCGACGCACTTGCCAGCCCCCATCGCCACCGAGCTGAGCGGGTCGTGCGCGACGTGCACCGGCATCCCGGTCTCGTGGCGCAGCCGCTCGTCGATGCCGTGCAGCAGTGCGCCGCCGCCGGTGAGCACGATGCCTCGGTCCATGATGTCCCCGGCCAGCTCCGGCGGAGTGTTGTCCAAGGTGGTGCGGACTGCGTCGACGATCGCGTGCAGCGGCTCCTCGAGCGCCTTGCGGATCTCGCTACTGGTGAGCGACACGGTGCGAGGAAGCCCCGAGACCATGTCGCGACCACGGATCTCCGCCTCCGGCTCGATCGCGGCCGGGAACGCCGAGCCCAGGGTCATCTTGACCTCTTCGGCGGTCCGGTCGCCGAGCATCAGCGCATGCTCCTTCTTGAGGTGCGCGATGATCGCCTGGTCGAGCGCGTCGCCCGCCGTACGCACCGAGAGCGTGGTGACCAGGCCGCCGAGCGAGATCACCGCCACCTCGGTGGTGCCGCCGCCGATGTCGACGATCATGTTCCCGGTGGCCTCGTGCACGGGCAGCCCCGCGCCGATCGCCGCCGCCATCGGCTCCTCGACGATGTAGACGCGTCGGGCGCCAGCGACGTAACCGGCCTCCTTGACGGCACGCTGCTCGACGGCGGTGATCCCGCTCGGCACGCAGATCACCAGCCGCGGCTTGGCGAAGTAGCGCCGTCGGTGCACCTGCTGGATGAAGTAGCGCAGCATCTGCTCGGTGGCGTCGAAGTCGGCGATCACGCCGTCCTTGAGCGGGCGGATCGCGGTGATCCCGTCGGGCGTGCGGCCGATCATCCGCTTGGCCTCGTGGCCGACCGCGAGGACCTCGCGGGTCTGGGTGTTCATCGCGACCACCGACGGCTCGTCGAGGAGCACGCCCTTGCCACGCAGGTAGACCAGGGTGTTGGCGGTGCCCAGGTCCACGGCCATGTCGCGGCCGATGAAGCCCGGAATGATGCCACGCTGCGCCATCAGTGCCTCGCTGCTACTTGGGGAAGTGCTTCCAAGCGTAGGAGCGAGGCACGCTCAGCCCCGGCAGGACACGCGGGCCCTAGGCGAGGTGGGGGAACCAGATGGCGATCTCCCGAGCGGCCGACTCGGTGCTGTCGGAGCCGTGCACGAGGTTCTCCCGGTTGGACAGCGAGAGGTCACCTCGGATTGTGCCCGGAGCCGCCTTCCGACCGTCGGTGGCACCGTTGATCGCCCGGACGACCTCGATCGCCTGGTCGCCCTCGAGCACCAGGCTGACGAGCGGGCCACTGGTGACGAAGTCCCGCAGCGGAGGGTAGAAGTCCCTCTGCACGTGCTCGGCGTAGTGCCGGTCGGCCAGCGTCGCGTCGATCTGACGGTGCTCCATCGCCACGATCGTCAGGCCCTTGGCCTCGAACCGGGACAACACCTCGCCGACGAGACCCCGGCGGACGGTGTCGGGCTTGAGCAGTACCAGGGTGCGCTCACTCATGGCCCGAAGAGTAGTCAGGCCCCGGCGCCGCGGCGGCACGGGCCTCCCACTCGGCCCGCTCACGCTCGATCTTGGCTCCGAGGAAGTACGCCGTCGCCCACAGCACCATGAAGACCACGCCGAGCACGATCATCGCGGTGATCACGGCCGACAGGGCGAGGGCGGCAACCTGGATGCCCCACCCCAGGACGTAGGCCCAGCGGAACCGGAGCAGACCCGCGACCAGCAGACACGCCACGAAGAGTCCGAGCCCGATCGCCAGCCCGGTGCTCGTCGCGATCGAGGTCAGCGAGACCAGCACGATCGTGCTCAGGCCGAGGACGATCGCTTCCAGCGACAGGATCGCGGAGCAGAGACGACGCTGCATCAGGCCGACTCCCCCGCGTCGTCGGGCTGCTGGCTGCGGCGTGGACGCAGCATGGCCCGGGCCTCCCCGACGGTGACCACCGACCCGGTGACCAGCACCCCGCCCGACCCGATCGCCTCACCGAAGACGCCGCCTGCCTCGGCGAGCGCCACCGCCTGGTCGATGGCGTCGGCGAGCGACGACGCCTCGGTCACTCGGTCCTCGCCGAAGATGCCCCGCGCGACCTCGGCCAGCGTGGCGGCCGGCAGCGTCCGGGCTGTGGAGTTCTGTGTGCACACGACGTGCGCCAGCACGGGCTCGAAGGCCGCGAGCACGCCCTCGTAGTCCTTGTCAGCCATCACCCCCATCACCCCCACGAGCGGGCTGAACGTGAAGGAGTCCTCGAGCGCGGCGACGGTGGCCGCGGCGCCGTGCGGGTTGTGGGCCGCGTCCAGCACGATCGTGGGTGACCGCCGGATCACCTCGAGCCGCCCCGGCGAGGTAACCGTGGCGAACGCCTCGTTGACCACCTCCTCGGCCAGCAGATCGGTGCCCCCGAGGAGAGACTCGACCGCCGCCAGGGCGAGCGCGGCGTTCTGGGCCTGGTGGGCGCCGTACAGCGGCAGGAAGACGTCCGGGTAGCTGCCCCGCACCCCATCGAGGGACAGCTGCTGGCCACCGACGGCGGGCACCCGGGTCCGCACGCCGAAGTCACGGCCCTCGACGAGCAAGGTGGCTCCGACCTCGACGACCCGCTCGGCGATGACGGCGGCGACCTCGTCGGTCTGCTCTGCGCTGACCACCACTGCGCCCGGCTTGATGATCCCGACCTTCTCCCGGGCGATCGCCACCGCGGTCTCGCCGAGGTACTTCTCGTGGTCGACCGCGATCGGGGTGAGTACGGCGACCTGCCCGTCGGCCACGTTGGTCGCGTCCCAGGCACCTCCCATCCCCACCTCGACCACGGCGACGTCGACGGGCGCGTCGGCGAAGGCGGCGTACGCCATCCCGACCACGGTCTCGAAGAACGACAGCGGGTGGTCGTGCTGGGCGTCGACGAGGTGGGTGTAGGCCGCGACGTCGTCGAAGGCACGCACGAACGCCTGCTCGTCCAGCGGCTCTCCGTCGACGACGATCCGCTCCCGCAGGGACTCCAGGTGGGGACTGGTGAACCTCCCGGTCCGCAGACCGAGGGCGATCAGCAACCCCTCGGTCATCCGAGCGGTCGAGGTCTTGCCGTTGGTCCCGGTCAGGTGGATCACCTGGTAGGAGTGCTGCGGGTCGCCGAGCAGGCCGGTGAAGTCACGGATCCGGTCGAGGGTGGGGTCCAGACGCGACTCAGGCCAGCGGGACAGCAGCGCCTCCTCGACCTCGGCCATCGTCTCGGCCAGGCGGGGCGCTGCCCCGGGCTCGTTGGAGTCGTCGGACGGGTTCTCCGGGCGGCCGCCGGCGGTCGCGGGTATCTCTGACATCGTCCGGGAAGTCTACGGTCCGGCCGTCACCGGGCACCCGCCGCGGTCGTTGCGCTAGCGTCCGGACATGCTGACCAGAACACGTTCTTGTTCGGAGCGCGGATGATGAGGACCACGGCTGCGGTGGTCGAGCGCCCGGGCGGGGAGTTCACCCTCACCGAGGTGGACCTCGACGAGCCGCGCGAGGACGAGGTGCTGGTCCGCGTCGTCGCCTCCGGCCTGTGTCACACCGACGTCTCCCTGCGGGACACCCTTCCCGCGGAGATGTTCCCGCGCATCTTCGGCCACGAGGGGGCGGGCGTGGTCGAGCAGGTGGGCAGCGCGGTGACCCACCTCTCCCCCGGCGACCACGTGGTGATGAGCCTTGCCTCCTGCCGGTCCTGCCCCCGCTGCACCGCCGGCGAGGTCGGCTACTGCGACGACACCTTCGTGCTCAACTACCTGGGCACCCGGATGGACGGCTCGACGACGTGCCGCCGCGAGGGCGGTCCTGTCTTCGCCTCGTTCCTGGGCCAGTCCAGCTTCGCACGGCACGCCCTGGCGCACGCGTCGAGCTGCGTCCGCGTCGACCCGGCCCTCGACCTCACCCGGGTCGCGCCCTTCGGATGCGGCTTCCAGACCGGGGCCGGAGCCGTGCTCAACGTGCTTCGCCCTGCGCCCCGAGACAGCGTCGTGGTGTACGGCGCCGGCGCCGTCGGACTCGCCGCCGTGGCCGCTGCTGTCTCCGCCGGGGCGGAGCCCGTCGCCGTCGACCTCAACCGCGACCGGCTCGCCCACGCCGAGCGACTCGGCGCGGTGACCGTCGACCCCGCCGAGTGGGGAGGATCGACCGTCGAGCGCGTCAAGGAGCTCACCGGCGGCGGCGCGCACGGCGCTGTGGAGACGACCGCGGTTCCCGCGGTACTCACCGAGGCCGTCCGTGCCCTCGGCGCGCGCGGAACCCTGGTGGTTCTCGGCCTCGACATGGCCCACCCCGAGTTCAGCGTCGACGCGGTCGACCTGCTCCAGTCGGGCAAGGTCGTGCGCGGCTCGATCGAGGGAGACTCCGACCCGCAGCAGATGGTTCCTCGGCTGCTGGACCTGGTCGGCACCGGTCGCTTCGCGGTCGATCCGCTGCTGACGACGTACTCCTTCGCCGACCTCGACACCGCGATCGCGGACGTCGTGTCGGGCAGGGTGGTCAAGCCGGTGCTGGTCTGGTGACAACGGCACGCGCACGCGGCATTGCCGGCTCGAGGCGCAGGTTGGCGTGGTCGACCACGCGGCGGAAGCCCAGGGCCTGGTAGAGCCGCGTGGAGACCGCGTTGGCCTGGTCGGCGTACAGGCACACCCGGGCGCCCTGGTCGGCGAGTCGGCATGCGACCGCGGCGACCGCCGAGGAGGCGTAGCCCCGGCCACGGTGCTCCCGCGGGGTGTAGACGGGGCCGATCCGCGAGACCCCGAAGCTGGGGGTGCTCGCACCGGTCAGGTGGACGGGCCGACCGGCGTCGTCCTGCCAGAGCCAGACGTCGCCGCGGTCGATGCGCGCCAGCATCGCGGCGTGGTCCTCGACCGGCCCGCTGAGGTGACCGCCGTGCCGCCCGACCCGGCCAGCCTGCTCGGCAGCGTCGGCGCCGAAGGCGCGCAGCCACCGGACCGTCAGGTCGACGTCGTCCCGGGTGGCGGCGCGCAGCGAGCCCGCCGGAGCCCTGAGGGGCGCGACCAGGTCTCCGAGTGCGAACAGCCGGGTGTGCTCGACCACCTCGACGTTGCGGTCGGCCAGCCGGGCGTACTCCTCGGCGACCTCGTCGGCGGTCGGACGAGCGCCGTTCACCCCGCCCACCTCCTCGCCGCGGGCGTGCAGGGCACGGGCGAGGGCGACGGTCGCGTCGTCGGGCATGGTCAACACGAACAGCGGATAGGGCGCGAACGAGGCGGTGCGCATCGCTGCGCCGACGACAGCCCCGGCCTCGTTGCGAACGGTCAGCCACCAGTAGGGCCGGTCATCGGGAGCGGGTACGCCGGCGCGTCGCTCCCGCGCCTCCCGCTCGGCGTTCGTCGCGACCACCGTGTTCACCACCGGGTCCGCCGACAACCAGTCGGCGGTGTCTGCCAGGAACGTCGCTGGGTCGGTCGTGAACGCGAGGCGGACCATGTCCGGCACGCTAGTCCCCGGACACCCAGGGCGGAACCCACGGCCGGGAAACCGATGCGCGACGTGCGCGGGCACCCTCATAGGATTCAGCCATGACCCAGGAGCCGACCCGTGCCGCTGACCCGACGAGTGCGACCGGGCACGACGTCGTCGTACCGGACAAGCCGGCGCTGGAGGGCTTGGAGGAGAAGTGGTCAGCCCGCTGGAAGGCCGATGACACCTATGCCTTCGACCGCACCCAGCCGCGGGAGAACGTCTATGCGATCGACACCCCGCCCCCCACGGTCAGCGGCAGCCTGCATGTCGGGCACGTGTTCTCCTACACCCACCCCGACCTGATCGCCCGCTATCAGCGGATGCGGGGGAAGACGATCTTCTACCCGATGGGCTGGGACGACAACGGGCTGCCGACCGAGCGCCGGGTGCAGAACTACTTCGGGGTGCGCTGCGACCCGTCGCTGCCCTACGACCCGGACTTCACGGCCCCGGCAAAACCGGACCCGAAGAAGCAGGTGCCGATCAGCCGGCCGAACTTCGTCGAGCTCTGCGAGCGCCTGGTCGTCGAGGACGAGTTGGTCTTCGAGCAGCTCTGGCGTCGCCTCGGTCTCTCGGTCGACTGGAGCCAGGACTACACCACGATCGGCCCCAAGGCGATGCTCGCCAGCCAACGCGCGTTCCTGCGCAACCACGCGCGCGGCGAGGCCTACCTGCAGGAGGCGCCGACGCTGTGGGACGTCACCTTCCAGACCGCGGTCGCCCAGGCCGAGCTCGAGGCCCGGGAGTACCCGGGCGCCTACCACCGGGTGCGCTTCCACGGGGCCGAGGGCCCGGTGCCGATCGAGACCACCCGTCCCGAGCTGATCCCGAGCTGTGTCGCGCTGATCGCCCATCCCGACGACGAGCGCTACCAGCCGTTGTTCGGCAGCACGGTGACCAGCCCGGTGTTCGGCGTCGAGATCCCGGTGCTCGCCCACCCTGCCGCCGAGCCGGACAAGGGCGCCGGCATCGCGATGTGCTGCACGTTCGGCGACCTCACCGACGTCACCTGGTGGCGCGAGCTCCAGCTCCCGGTGCGCACCGTCATCGGTCGCGATGGAAGGCTGCACCGGGAGACGCCGGAGTGGCTCTCCTCGCCGGAGGGGTCAGCGGCGTACGCCGAGCTCGCCGGCAAGACCACCTTCAGTGCCCGCGAGGCGATGGTCGCACTGCTGCGCGAGACCGGCGACCTCGAGGGCGAGCCGACCCCGACGCAGCGGATGGCGAACTTCTACGAGAAGGGCGACAAGCCCCTCGAGATCGTCTCCACGCGCCAGTGGTACCTGCGCAACGGCGGTCGGGATGCGGAGATCCGTGCCGAGATGATCGCGCGCGGCGACGAGATCAGCTGGATCCCGCCGCACATGAAGCACCGTTACGACAACTGGGTCGGCGGGCTCAACGGAGACTGGCTGATCTCCCGGCAGCGCTTCTTCGGGATTCCGTTCCCCGTCTGGTACCCCCTCGACGAGGCGGGCGACCCCGACTACGAGCACCCGCTGCTGCCCGGCGAGGCAGACCTGCCGGTCGATCCCAGCACGACGGCGCCCTCGGGCTACAGCGAGGACCAGCGGGGCAGGCCCGGCGGCTTCCTGGGTGACCCCGACGTGATGGACACCTGGGCGACCTCGTCCCTGACCCCGCAGATCGCGGCGGGCTGGGAGACCGACCAGGACCTCTTCGAGCGGGTCTTCCCGATGGACCTGTGCACCCAGGCGCACGACATCATCCGGACCTGGCTGTTCTCCCGCGTCGTGCGGGCGCACTTCGAGAACCACGCCGCGCCGTGGCGGCACGCGCTCATCTCCGGCTTCATCATGGACCCGGACCGCAAGAAGATGAGCAAGTCCAAGGGGAATGCCGTCGTCCCCGACGAGATCCTCGCCAAGTACGGCGCGGACGCCGTTCGCTGGCGCGCGGCGATGGCCCGACCCGGGCTGGACTCGCCCTTCGACGAGACCCAGATGAAGGTCGGCCGTCGGCTGGCGATGAAGGTCCTCAACGCCTCCCGCTTCACCCTGGACTCCGTGGGCGCCACCGACCCGGACCCGACCCGGATCTGCGAGCCGGTGGACCGTGCGATGCTGGCTCGCCTGGGCGCCACCTGCGCGGAGGCGACCGAGGCGTTGGAGTCCTACGACTACACCACCGCGTTGGAGGCCACCGAGAGGTTCTTCTGGTCCTTCTGCGACGACTACCTCGAGCTGGTCAAGGAGCGGGCGTACGCCGAGGGCCCGGCGTCCGACTCCGCCCGCGCGACCCTCGCCTGCGCACTGCACACCACGTTGCGGCTGCTCGCCCCGTTCCTGCCGTACGTGACCGAAGAGGTCTGGTCGTGGTGGCAGCCGGGCTCCGTGCACCGGCAGCCCTGGCCCACGCCCACCGACCTCGCGGTCGGCGAACCCGGCGACCCCACGCTTCTCGAGCCGGTGTCGCGAGCGCTGGCCGGTGTCCGTGGCGCGAAGTCGAACGCCAAGGTGGGGATGCGCACGGCGGTGACCACGTTGACCGTGGCCGCTCCTGAGGCGGCGCTCGCCGCGATCAGGACGGCGGAGTCCGACCTGCGGGCGGCCGGGCGGATCACCGGTGCGATCGACTGGCAGGTCGACGAGGACGCTGCCGAGCCGGTGATCACCGCGGTGCTCGACCTCGCCCCCCAGGGCTGACCTCCGGCGCCGCGCCGGCGTCAGCGGTGTGGATCGTGCTGGTGCCCGTGGGCGCCATGCCCCGGCGTGCGGTGTCCCGATCCGGGGAGGAGAGCCGGACCCCGTCGATGGCCGGTGGGCGGCGAGGCCGGTGCGGCCAGTGCGGCCGGCGCGTGCCCGCGTCCGTGACCCGGGCTGACCGGCGGGTTCGACGCGTGCCCGTGCCCGTGGCGGACCGGCGGGGTCGGTGGCCTGACCACCGGCGGCGTCACCTGGCGCGCCGGCTGGTGGGCACGGTGCGCAGGCGGGTGGGCAGCCGTCGCGTGGTGCGTGGTCGCCCGATGGCGCCGCGGCGGCGGCGTGTGGCGCGCAGCGGTGTCCGATCCGGAGAACGTCCGCGAGGCGGCCCGCACCGGCGTGCTTGCGGCGTGGTCGACGGCGGCTTGGAGGAGCCCGGTGGCGAGCGTCGGCGATCCCGACGATCGCGGGGTGAGCTGCTGGCCCAGCAGGACCTCCGGGCCGGCCTGAGGCGACGGAGCCGCCACCGTGTCGGTCACCAGCCTGGCCACCGGTCCGGCGAGGTTCAGGGTCACGATGACGGCGCACAGCAGTGCCACGAGCGCGTAAGCGATCAGTGGCCGGGTGCGTTCAGGTGTCATCGCGGTCCGTCCCGAGCGGGTGGGGAGTATGCCCGGATTCTAGGTCAATCCGCGCACTTCGGTCACCCGATCAGGAGATCCCGCGACCGACGCGATCCCCCGGTCCGGGCCCGGCTCAGGCCGACTTCTTCTTCTTGGGCTCCTCGCGGGGCACCAGCGTCGGGTTCACGTTGTCGGAGACGACCTCACCGGTCACGACGACCTTGCCGATGTCTCCGCGCGAGGGCACGTCGTACATCGAGTTGAGGAGTACCTCCTCGATGATCGCCCGCAGCCCACGGGCGCCGGTGCCGCGCTCCATCGCCCTGTCCGCGATCGCGGACACCGCATCGGCGGTGAACTCCAGCTCGACCCCGTCGAGCTCGAAGAGCTTCTGGTACTGCTTGACCAGGGCATTGCGTGGTTCGGTGAGGATCTGGACGAGGGCCTCGTTGTCGAGCTTGGTCACCGTCGCGATCAGCGGCAGCCGGCCGATGAACTCCGGGATCAGGCCGAACTTCACCAAGTCCTCGGGGCGGACGTTTGCGAAGGCTGCGGTCTCGTCGTGGTCGCTGCTCACCCGCATCTCCGCGGTGAAGCCCAGGGTCTTCTTGCCGATCCGCTGCTCGACGATGTGCTCGAGCCCGGCGAAGGCGCCGCCCACGACGAACAGGATGTTCGTGGTGTCGATCTGGATGAACTCCTGGTGCGGGTGCTTGCGTCCGCCCTGCGGCGGCACGGAGGCAGTGGTGCCCTCGAGAATCTTCAGCAGCGCCTGCTGCACGCCCTCGCCAGAGACGTCACGGGTGATGGACGGGTTCTCCGACTTGCGGGCGACCTTGTCGATCTCGTCGATGTAGATGATCCCGGTCTCGGCCTTCTTGACGTCGTAGTCGGCGGCCTGGATCAACTTGAGCAGGATGTTCTCGACGTCCTCGCCGACGTAGCCCGCCTCGGTGAGCGCGGTGGCATCGGCGATCGCGAACGGGACGTTGAGCATCCGAGCGAGCGTCTGGGCGAGGTAGGTCTTGCCGCAGCCGGTGGGGCCGATCAGCAGGATGTTGGACTTGGCCACCTCGACCGACTCGTCACGGCTGTGCTTGCCGGCCGCTGCCGAGCCCACCGCGGTGACGCCGGCCTGCACCCGCTTGTAGTGGTTGTAGACGGCGACTGCCAGCGACTTCTTGGCGTTCTCCTGGCCGATCACGTAGGAGTTCAGGAACTCGAAGATCTCGTGCGGCTTAGGGAGGTCGGCGAGCTCGACCTCAGCGGACTCGTTGAGCTCTTCCTCGATGATCTCGTTGCACAGGTCGATGCACTCATCGCAGATGTAGACACCGGGGCCGGCAATGAGCTTCTTGACCTGCTTCTGACTCTTTCCGCAGAACGAGCACTTCAGCAGGTCGCCTCCGTCGCCGATGCGTGCCATCCGTCCCCTCATCTCCTGGCGACCCACTCCCGGGCCGTTGATGCTGGCTTGAAACCGACCGTACCCCGTCCCGCCCCCAGTGGGGGCGGGACACGACCAAACTAGGCCGGGCTGGGCGCGGCCTTGCGCGACTCGAGGATCGAGTCGATCAGTCCGTACTCGACAGCGTCCTGAGCGGTCAGGATCTTGTCGCGCTCGATGTCGTGGCTGACCTCCTCGACGGACTTGCCCGAGTGCTCCGCGATCATCTTCTCCAGCTGCTCGCGCATCCGGAGGATCTCGTTGGCCTGGATCTCGATGTCCGACGACTGGCCGTAGGTGCCCTCGGTGTAGGGCTGGTGGATCAGGATCCGGCTATTGGGGAGTGCCAGCCGCTTGCCGGGCGCACCGGCTGCCAGCAGGATCGCGGCCGCCGAGGCCGCCTGGCCCAGGCAAACGGTCTGCACGTCCGGCTGGATGAACCGCATCGTGTCGTAGATCGCGGTCATCGCGGTGAATGATCCGCCCGGGCTGTTGATGTAGATGTTGATGTCGCGGTCGGGGTCCATCGACTCCAGGCACAGCAGCTGGGCCATCACCGCGTTGGCGATGTCGTCGCTGATCGGCGTGCCCAGGAAGATGATCCTGTCCTCGAAGAGCTTGGCGTAGGGGTCGATCCGGCGGAAGCCGTACGACGTACGCTCCTCCCACTGCGGGATGTAGTAGTTCATGTCCACGCCCTCACTTGTTCCGGGCCGGACGGCCCTCGTCGGCGGCCTCGCGAGCACTGGTGATCACGTGGTCGATGAAGCCGTAGTCCTTCGCCTCCGGCGCGGTGAACCAGCGGTCACGGTCGGCGTCGTGCTCGACCTGCTCCAGTGCCTGGCCGGTGTGCTGGGAGATCAACTCGAACAGCACCTTCTTGATGTGCAGGGACTGCTGGGCCTGGATCTTGATGTCCGAGGCCGAGCCGCCCATCCCGCCGGACGGCTGGTGCATCATGATCCGGGCGTGCGGGAGGGCGTAGCGCTTGCCCTTGGCTCCGGCGCACAGAAGGAACTGCCCCATCGAGGCGGCCAGCCCCATCCCGACCGTGGCGACGTCGGGCTCGATGTAGTTCATCGTGTCGTAGATCGCCATCCCGGCGTCCACCGAGCCGCCGGGACTGTTGATGTGCAAGAAGATGTCCGCGGCAGGGTCCTCTGCGGCGAGCAGCAGCAGCTGGGCGCAGATCGCGTTGGCGTTGTCGTCGCGCACCTCAGAGCCGAGGAACACGATGCGCTCACGCAGCAACCGCTGGTAGATGTGGTCATCCAGGCCATACGTCGCGCCGCCGCCGTTGAGCTGGGGCGACCGGGGGGTCTCGTTCAGGTTCACGTCCCTGACCCTAGACAACCGACCGGACAAATCCACGGGCGACCTGCCCTTGTTCGCCGACAGCGGATTGAGGCACCGGCGCGGCACGGGCCCGGAGGAGCCCGCGGGGCCCACTCAGGCCTCGACGACCTGCTTCATCCGGGCGAGCGTCGCGGCGAGGCCGTGGGCTAGCTCACGGTCGTGACCTGCGGCGCCACCCAGCAGCGGCGTCATGAGGCGCGAGGCGACCGTGTACGCCGGCAGCTCGCGCCTCGCCGTGACCCGGCTCCCCGGACGACCGTCCACGTCGACGGGCTCGATCTCGTAGACCCACGTCGCGCCGGACTCCCGGGTGCGCCAGGCGATCGCGCGCCCGGGCTCCCAGCGCACGACCCGCGAGGTGGTCGGCCAGGCCACCGGGCCGCGTCGGTTGATCCCCAGCAGCAGCTGGCCCAGTCCGTTGCGATGGCCGAGCAGCACCACCGCGCGAAGCTCCGGGCTGAACCGGGGCATCCGACGCAGGTCGCTGACCACGTCCCAGACCCGATCGGGGCCGGCCGCCATCTCGGTCGTCGCGCTGATCGGGATCGGGGTGTCGCTCACTGGCCGGCCTCCTGGGCGGGATCGGGTGCCATCGGGTGCGGAGCGAGCCATTCTCGCAGTGCGGCATGGACGTCGTCGTGGTTGAGCAGGTCGAAGTGGTCCGCGCCCGGCACGTGCAGCAGGTCGGCGCCCGGGAACATCTCCGGCCCGGAGCGAGGGAGGCCGAGCGCGGAACGCGGCTGCACCAGCAGGTCGCCGATCGCCAGGGCGACCGGGTGCCGGGGCGAGCGACTCACACTGCCGGCCACGAGGTGGTAGCGGGCGTGAGGCAGGCTCTCCACGTCGGGCGGCAGTCCGTGCCGCAGGTCGAGGATGCCGACCGACCGCTGCTCGAGAATGCGGCTGTAGGGCGCGATCTCGGGCAGTCGCTCCATCAGCCCCGTGCCGCGGGCGACGACCCGCTCCAGCGGAGCACCCAGGTGCGGACTGCCGAGGGTGACCACGTCGGTGACGAGGCTCGTCCAGCTCCCAGAGGTCTGGACCGCACAGGCCGCGCGCAGCACGAGCCCGCCCAGCGAGTGCCCGACCAGCACGAGCCGGCGCACTCCCCCGGGCCAGGCCGCCACCAGGTCGCCGAGCAGGGCGGCCACCTCGACCCCGTTCTCGGAGAGCGACAGGCCCGTGTTGATCCGCAGGTGGACCGGCGTCCAGCCGCGGCCGGCGAGAGCCTCGCCGTACGACGGCGGCGCGGGTTCGTCGGGGGTGACGTCGTTGTGCGGGCGCCGTCGTCGCTGCCAGGCTTCCTCGTTCTCGCACAGGCCGTGCACGAAGACGACGAGCGCGTCGGTGTGGTCGGGGAAGGCCGCCTCGAGGTCCGTCGGATTGACCGGGACGTCGCGCCCGCCCACGCGGACCCCGATGTCGAAGAACAACTCGGGGACCTCGTCGCGCAGCCTGTCCCCGATCAGGCCGTTGACCGCGGCCAGCAGGAACCTCCCGGCGGGTCCCTCCTCAAGACGCGGGCCCACGCCCGGCCGGTCGGCCGCGCGCAGGGCCCGGGCTCCCTGGCGCAGGCCGAGGTCCAAGCCGGCGTACACCGTGGTGGCGATCCCGTCGTGGAGGCGCTCCTCGACGCTCGCGTGGCGGCTCATGGCGCGCATCGGGGCGTGCACACGACGGGAGATGGCACGGTGCACGTCGCGCACCGTGCCGACGACCAGGTCGTCGGCGACCTCGGCGGCGAGCGCGGCGGCACCCAAGACCCCTGCGGTGGCTGGCATGGGCCCCAGTCTGGAACGTCAGCCCAACTCAGTCAACAGTCGTTCACTGAGTTGGTGGTCACGCCTCGGCGGGCGCTGCCTCCGGGCTCTCGTCCACCGACTCCTCGGCCACCGGCTCGCCGACGGAACCGTCGGGACGCAGGTGGGCCAGGTCGACGACGTTGCCCGACGCGTCGGTCACCCGGGCGCCCTCGACGATCAGCGCCAGCGCCTTGCCGCGCACGACCTCGGCCACCATCTCGGGGATGTGGTTGTGCTCGACCATGTGCTTGACGAACTCATCGGGGTTCTGACCCGACTGCTGGGCACGACGGAATAGGTGCTCGGACAGCTCCTGCTGGTCCACGCCGATCTCCTCGGCCTTGGCCACCGCATCCAGGATGAACTGCGCCGCGATGGAGTCGCGCACGCGCTTCTCCATCTCGCCGTCGAACTCGTCCTCGGTCTGCTCCTCGTTGTCGAGGTACTGCTGCAGGGTCATCCCGGCGTACATCAGCTGCTGCTGCAGCTCCTGCTTGCGGCTGGCCAGCTCGGCGTCGGCCATCGACTCGGGGATCGGCACCTCGACCCGGTCGAGCAGCTTCTCCAGGACCGCGTCGCGCGCGGCGGCGGCCTGCTCCAGACGCTTGCCACGCTCGAGGCGGGTGCGGATGTCCTCCCGCAGCTCGGTCACGGTGTCGAACTCCGACGCCTCCTGGGCGAACTCGTCATCGAGCTCCGGGAGCTCCTGCTGCTTGACCGCGGAGATCTTGACGTTCACCTCGACGTCCTCGCCGGCGAGGTCGCCGCCGAGGAGCTGGGAGGTGAAGGTGGCGTCCTGGCCGGCACCGAGGCCACGGATCGCGTCGTCCACGCCCTCGAGCATGTCTCCGGAGCCGACCTTGTAGGAGTAGCCGCTGACCTCGCCGCCCTCGACGGGCTCGCCGTCCTTGGTGGCCTTCAGGTCGATGGTGACGAAGTCGCCGTCCTCGGCGGTCCGCTCCACGTCGGTGAGGGTGCCGAAACGCTCGCGGAGCGCCTCGAGCTGCTCCTCGACGTCCTCGTCGGTGACCGTCAGGTCGTCGACCTCGGCCTCGATCCCGTCGTACGACGGCAGCGAGATCTCGGGCTTGACGTCGACCTCTGCGGTGAAGGCGAAGGTCTCGTTGTCCTCGAGCCTGGTCACGTCGATCTCGGGCTGGGCCAGTGGCTCGAGGTCGTTCTCCTGCAGCGCCTGCACGTAGAGCTTCGGCAGCGCGTCGTTGATCGCCTCGTCGAGGACCGGGCCGCGGCCGATCTGGCGGTCGATCACGGCCGGCGGGACCTTGCCCTTGCGGAAGCCGGGGACGTTGATCTGCTTCGCGATCGACTGGTAGGCCGCGTCGAGGCTCGGCTTGAGCTCCTCGAAGGGCACCTCGACGGTGATCTTGGCCCGGGTCGGGCTCAGCGTCTCGACGGCGCTCTTCACAGGGCTCTCCTCCAGGTTTGCATGTGGTTACCTTTTATCGTTGCAGCGGTGCCCCGAGGGGTGCCTCGCTGTACTTACTGTTCAGTCGGGGCGACAGGACTCGAACCTGCGATCTCCTGCTCCCAAAGCAGGCGCGCTAGCCACTACGCTACGCCCCGCCAGGTGCCTTGCCTGCCGCCGTCTCGGGCGGCAATGGGGCCCTGAGAGCGGATGACGGGAATCGAACCCGCGTAGCCAGTTTGGAAGACTGGGGCTCTACCATTGAGCTACATCCGCGCGCACCTGAAAGTGCGGGTCACATGGTGCCACACGGCCGCCTGCGACCACGAATCGTCACCGCCGGTGCAGGAGCACCAGGGCACAGTCGTCGTTGCCCGCCTCGAGCTGACTCACCAACCGACGCGCACCGCCCTCGAACCCGTCACGCACCAGTCGCTGCGCCTGGCCCGCGAGCCGGTCGATGCCGCTGCTGATGTCACGCCGGGAGGTCTCGACGAGGCCGTCGGTGTAGAGCAGCAGGGCGTCACCGTGCTCCAGCCGGCCGCGCACCACCTCGAACTCGGCAGCCTCGATGATCCCCAGCACCGGCCCGTCGGACTCGAGCACCCGCCAGGTTCCCGACCCCGACTGCAGCCACAGGCCCGGCGGGTGCCCGGCCTTGCGCAGCTCGAAGTCACCCGTGCGGGTGTCGATGTGCAGGTGGATCGCAGTGGCGAAGCCTTCGTCCCAGTCCTGATGGAGGAGGTAGGTGTTGGCGGCGGGGAGGAACTCCGACGGTGGCAGCGCGGAGAGCAGCCCGCCGAATGCGCCCGACAGCAGCAGCGCCCTGGTCCCCGCCTCGACGCCCTTGCCGGAGACGTCGACCACGGCGAGTGCCAGGCATTCGTCGGCCATGCCGGGGTTGGCCACCAGGAAGTCTCCGGCGAAGGCGGTGCCTCCGGCCGAGCGGGTGTCGGACTCGACGTACCACTCGTCGGGCAGACCCGGCAGCACGCCCTGTTTGGAGATCCGGTCGCGGAGGTCAACGAACATCGACTCGCTGCGCCGACCGGAGACCCCCAGCCGCAACCGCCGGAACGAGCTCACCAGGATCACCAGCCCGATGCCGAAGGTGACCACGATGCGGAGGATGCCGGCGGTGTCGATGCTCCCGCCGGCCGCAAGGAGCACACAGACGCCGAGCAGGCAGAACACGACGAACCAGGGCAGCTTGCGCGGTCCGAGCCACAGGCTGCCGAAGAACATCGGCGCGACCATGGCGCCATACGGCACCACCTCGGTCCACTGGAGGCCCACGACGACGATCGCGACGGCGAGCAGTACCAGCACACCCAGGGCGAGCCGGTCGGAGTAGGTCACCTCGCGGCGCAGCTGCAGCCACCAGCCGCGCGCCCGGCGCGCGGTGGTCGGCTGGCTGATCGCGGTCACGGGACAACCCCCTGTGGCGGACGGTGGCCGGTGGTGCGGTGGCCGGTTCTCTCGAAGTGCAGCCTCACCCTACGGCCCGCGAGCGGAATCGCGGCTGACACCGGGGGCACCAGAAGGAGTTTCGCCCGGCGAGCTCCGCGGTCCGCACCGTCGCACCGCACACATGACAGGGCTGTCCGGCGCGCCGGTAGACGTAGACCTCGCCGCCGTGGTCGTCCACGCGTGGCTCGCGCCCCATCGCCTCCGGAGTGTGCTCGGCCCGGACCGTGTCGATGCGTCCGGTGCGCACGCCTTCCGCGAGCAGGTCCACGAGGTCGGACCAGATCGCGTCGAACTGTCGGCGGCGCAGGGTGCGGCCCGGTCGCAGCGGATCGATCCGGTGCCGGAAGAGCACCTCGGCGCGATAGACGTTGCCGACCCCCGCCAGGACGGCCTGGTCCATCAGGAGCTCGCCGATCGACCGTGGACTCCGGGAGATGCGCTGCCAGGCGCGTTCCGGATCCGCGTCCGGACGCAGCGGATCGGGCCCCAGCTTGTCGAGGATCTCGGCGCGGCGCGACGGCCCCACGAGCTCGCACTGGGTAGCGCCGCGCAGGTCGGCGTACGCCGTCTCGTTCTGCAGCCGCAGCCGCACCTGGCCCACCGGAGCGCCCGCCGCACCCTGGTTCACGTCGAACTTGCCGATCAGGCCGAGGTGCACATGGACGTGCCTGTCCCCCTCGAACCCGACGAAGAGGTGCTTGCCGGCGGACTCGGCACCGAGCAGCACCGAGCCGTCGAGCGCCGCGGCGTCGGCGGCGAACCTCCCCTGGGGACTGCTCACCCGGGCCCGGCGGCCACCGAACGCGGCGTCGATGTCCCGGGCAAGCCGGAAGAGGGTGTGCCCCTCAGGCATCGGAGCCGTGGGACTGCGCCGACTCCGGCAAGGGCGGGAGCTCGCCGGTCTGCTGGAAGTGGGCGAGCTGCGCCAGTCGCCGCACGTGGCGCTCCTCACCACTGAACGGCGTCTTCAAGAAGATGCCGATGAAGCGGGTCATCTCCTCGACGGTGTGCATCCGGCCACCCACCGAGATCACGTTGGCATCGTTGTGCTCGCGGGCCAACGTCGCGGTCTCGTCGCTCCACACCAGGGCTGCGCGGATCCCCTTGACGTAGTTCGCCGCGATCTGCTCGCCGTTGCCCGAGCCGCCGATCACCACTCCGAGGCTGCCCGGGTCACCGGCGACGCCCTCCGCGGCGCGCAGGCAGAAGACCGGGTAGTCGTCCTGGGGGTCGTAGACGAACGGCCCGTGGTCGACGACCGCGTGCCCCTCGTCGCGGAGCCAGCCGAGCAGGTGCTCCTTCAGCTCGAGGCCGGCATGGTCGGAACCGATGTGCACGCGCATGGGAGGCAGGTTACTGACGCGGCACCGTCGCGGTGCCTCCGGGCAGGAGATGTGATTGGAAGAAGCCGGCGATCTGCCGGGTCAACGGCTCGGCGGCGTCGAACGCCTCGGGATGCCGCCAGAAGCCGTGCAGCATGCCCAGGTAGCGGGTCGCCACGCAGGAGACCCCGGCCTCGGCGATCCGCGAGGCCAGCAGCTCCCCCTCGTCGCGCAGCGGATCGTGCTCAGCGGTGGCCACGAGCGTGGGAGGGAGCACCGCCAGGCGGGTGGACTCGATCGGTGAGAAGTCCGGATCGTCATAGTCGTCGGGCGACGATGCGTACTGTTCCCAGTACCAGGCGGCCTCACCACGGTCGAACAGGCCGACGGCCTCGTCGTACGACGCACCGCGCATCCGTGCGTCGACGAAGGGATAGGTCAGTGCCAGCGCACCGAGCCGGCCCGGATGGCGCAGCGCAGCCACCAGCGCCAGGTTGCCGCCGGCGCTGTCGCCGTGCACGCCAAGCCTGCTCGTGTCCAGCCCGTGCGCCGCCCCCGTGCGACCGAGCCAGCCCATCACGACGTCGACGTCGTCCGGGGCCGCCGGGAACGGGTGCTCCGGGGGCCGCCGGTAGTCGACCGACACGGCAGCGAGTCCCGACCGGTTCACCAGCCGGCGGACGGCGGCGTCGTGGACCTCGATGTCGTTGAAGACGAACCCGCCGCCGTGCAGATGCACGATGACAGGGAGCAGGAGGTGGTCGGTGCGCGGTCGATAGAGCCGCACCGGCACCCCGTCTGCGTCGGCGTCGAGCACCTCTCCGACGTCCTCGCGCGGCCCGGCGACGGCCGCCGCGCGTCCTGTGCGCCGCTCGACGTCGATGTCGACCGAGGGATCGCTGACCGGAGGCGCGCCATCCTCCTCGGCGAGCGCTGCCTTGGCCTGGGGATGCAACATGCCGCGAAGTATCGGGGCCGACCGGCCGGCGTGGCAATCGGGTTGCAGGGGCCCGGGTCGGCGGGTTGGCTGGGGCGATGAGCTCCCCGATCCGGGTCGGCATCGCCGACGACGCCCAGCGCTACCTCGCCACCGACCGGCTGGTCTGGTTCGAGGAGCACCTCGCCGCACCGGCCGAAGACCTCCTGGCGAGCATGCCGGTCGACCAGCGGTTCGCGGCACTGACTGAGGCGGCCGACGGGGCCGACGGGGCCGACCCGGCGACCTACCCGGGCATCTATGGCGTCCGACCGATGACCCTGAGCGTGCCCGGGCGCGGACTGCCCCGGGCCCTCGAGGTCGCCGGCCTGACCTGGGTGGGCGTGCATCCCGACCATCGCCGCCGAGGCGTGCTGACCGCGATGCTGCGCGACCACTTCGAGCGCTGTCGTGCGCAAGGGTGGAGCGTGTCGGCGCTGCACGCGAGCGAGCCGGCGATCTACGGCCGGCACGGCTACGGGCTGGCGTCGCACGAGCTCACCGTCACGCTCGGACGCGGTACCGATGTCGCGGCCCCGCACCTCGACGCCACGGCGGCACGGATCGGGACCCGCTGGGGAACCCTCGCAGACGCTGGCGTGGCCGATCGGCTGCAGGCGAGCGAGCAGCGTGCCGCCGCGGGCGTGCTCGGCGCGATCGTCGGCGACCTGTCGTTCTACGCCATCATCGCCCGCGAGTTCCCTGAGCTCCAACGCGGGCGGGAGCCGAGGCGGGTGATGTTCGCGGTGCAGGACGGGGTCGACGTCGGGCATGCGATCTTCCACCGCACCCAGCGCTGGGAGCACGGGCGTCCCGGCGGCAAGGTGCTGGTACGCCGGCTGGCGGGCACCCCGGCAGCGAGGCTGGCCCTGGTGCGCCGGCTGGTCGACCTCGACCTGACCACCAGCGTTCAGGTCGACGGGGTGGGCCTCGATGACGAGCTGCTGCACTGGGTCCGTGGGCCGCGGGGCGCCTCGGAGGTGGAGATCTTCGACAGCCTCTGGGTGCGCCTGGTCGACGTGCCTCGGGCGCTGGCCGCCCGGAGCTACGCGGCGCCGTGCGACGTCGTCGTCGAGGTCGATGACGAGGCAGCGCCGTGGAACACGGGCTGCTGGCGGGTCGCGGTCGACGACCGAGGGACCGCGGAGGTCACCCGTTGCGACCGGAGTGCCGAGCTCCGGCTTCCGGTGCGGGCACTCGGTGCGGCGTACCTCGGCGGCGGCAACCTCGCGACCATGCAGCGCGCCGGGTTGGTCGAGGAGCTGCGCAATGGCGCGGCCGTCGAGCTGTGGCGGACGATGCGTACCGACTCGGCACCGGCCGCGGCGATCGGCTTCTGAGGATCAGCCGGACAGCCGCGCGAGCTCCTCGTCGACGACGGCCGGGTCGAGCTTGGTGAAGACCGGCGCGGGCTTGGTCACCGCGGTCCCGGGCCGGAGCGGGTGGCGCTCCCAGCGGCGGATCCCGGTGTAGTCGCCGGTCAGGACGGGGTAGCCGGGCCCGCCGTCGAGGTCGTCGACCTCGACCAGCTCCGGCATCGGCTGCACGTCGCCGACGCCGCCGAGAACCTTGTCGACCTCGTTGGCCGAGAACGGCAGGAACGGGGACAGGATGGTGTTGAGGTCACTGACGCACTGCGCGGTCACGTGCAGGACGGTCCCCAGCCGCTCACGCTGGTCGTCACCCTTGAGCTTCCACGGTTCGTGGTCCGAGACGTACTTGTTCACCTCGGCGACGGCCCGCATCGCCTCCCCGATCGCCTGCTTCTGCCGGTGCCGGGCGATCAGGTCCCCCACGGTCGTGAACGCCGCCTCAACCTGGTCGAGCACGGCGCGGTCGGCGTCGGTGAGCTCGCCCACGGGCGGGATCTCGCCGAAGCTCTTCGCGATCATGTTCCCGGTGCGGTTGACCAGGTTGCCCCAACCGGCGACCAGCTCGTCGTTGGTGCGGCGGACGAACTCTGCCCAGGTGAAGTCCGCATCCTGGTTCTCGGGCCCGGCCGCGGCGACGAAGTAGCGGAAGGCATCGGGCTGGTAGCGGCTCAGCAGGTCGCGAACGTAGATCACCACCCGCTTGGAGGAGGAGAACTTCTTCCCCTCCATGGTGAGGAACTCGCTGCTGACCACCTCGGTCGGCAGGTTGAGCTCGCCGTACTTGCCGGGCTCGCCACCGCGGTCGCCGCGCCCCGAGTAGGCGAGCAGCTCGGCGGGCCAGATCTGGCTGTGGAAGGTGATGTTGTCCTTGCCCATGAAGTAGTAGGACAGCGCGTCGGGCCGGTTCCACCACTCCCGCCAGCGGTCGTCACTGGTTCCCTCGGTCCGGGCGAGGCGTCGGGCCCACTCGATGCTCGCGGACAGGTAGCCGATCACCGCGTCGAACCAGACGTAGAACCGCTTCGCGGGGTTGTCCACCCAGCCTTCCAGCGGTACCCGGACTCCCCAGTCGATGTCGCGGGTCATCGCGCGGGGCCGGATGTCATCGAGGATGTTCTGGCTGAACCGGATCACGTTCGGCCGCCAGAGCCCGGTGGCCTCACGCTCGTCGAGCCAGCGCTTCAGCTCCCCGGCCAATGCCGGCAGGTCGAGGAAGAAGTGCTGGGTCTCGACGAACTCGGGCACCTCACCGTTGATCCGGGAGTGCGGGTTGCCCAAGTCCTTCGGGTCGAGCTGGTTGCCGCAGTTGTCGCACTGGTCGCCACGGGCGCCGTCGTACCCGCAGATCGGGCAGATCCCCTCGATGTAGCGGTCGGGCAGAGTGCGGCCGGTCGACGGGCTGATCGCGCCGAACGTGGTCTGCTCGATGAAGTAGCCGTTGCGGTGGACGCCCCAGAACATCTCCTGCACGACCAACGCGTGGTTGCGGGTCGTGGTGCGGGTGTAGAGGTCGTAGGAGACCCCGAGCGCGGCCAGGTCCTCCGCGATGAGCCGGTGGTTCTGGTCGGCCAGCTCCTGCGGGCTGAGGCCCGCCTCGTCGGCGGCGATCAGGATCGGGGTGCCGTGCTCGTCGGTGCCGCTGACCATGAGCACGTCGTGGCCGGACATCCGCATGTAGCGGCTGAAGACGTCGGAGGGCACACCGAAACCGGCCACATGGCCGATGTGGCGCGGCCCGTTGGCGTAGGGCCACGCGACTGCGGAGAGGATGTTGGTCACGGCACGATCCTATTGATCGGGCGCGACCCGGTTTCGCCGGTCAGACGACGCGCCCGGCGAAGGCCGCCAGCAGCTCGTAGCGTCCCGCCCCGGGCGGGGCCTGCTGCTCGGGCGCGAACGCCGGCCCGCGTCGCTCCGCACTGAGGTTGGCACGCATGAACGCCAGCCCCCGCTCGGCCACCTCGGGATCCAGCCGCGCGGTGTCGAGATCGAGTGCTCGAGCGAGGTCCCAGCTGTGCACCGCGAACTCCGCGGTCTGCCAGTCCGGGTCGATCGCGGCGTCGGTGGCCTGGTGCCACGCGTGGACCAGGTCGTCGGCGCGCTCCCTGAAGACCTCGGCCCAGTCCTCGCGGACCTCCGGCGTCGCCGCGGACCAGTCCGGCTGCCCCCCGCGCATCATCTCCAAGAACCCCACCTCGTCGGTGAGGAGGTGATCCACGAGCGCGGACACCTTCCAGCCGTGGCAGGGTGTCGGCAGGTCCCGATGCTCGGGGTGCACGCGCTGCACCAGATCGCCTGCTTGGTCCAGGGCCCGGGACAGCACCCGGACCGCGTCAGCCACCGCATTCATCCGACCACCCTAGGTCGCCGTGGGCGGCCCCGTGAACCCGCGCCCTGAGCCCGCGCTGGGCCCGACACGCCTGGCGTCCAAGCCGAGGCGGGTCAGCTGAAGTCGAGCTCGCCGGTGCGGCTGCGCTTGATCTCGTAGAAGTAGGGGAACGACGAGAGCGCCACCGAGGCGTCCCAGAGCCGACCGGCGTCCTCGCCACGGGGGATCTTCGAGATCACCGGGCCGAAGAACGCGGACCCGTTGATGTGGATGGTCGGCGTACCGACCTCGTCACCGACCGCATCCATGCCCTCGTGGTGCGAGGCCGCCACGGCCGCGTCGTAGGAGGGGTCGTCCATCGCGTTCGACAGCCCGACCGGGAGACCGACCTCCTTCAGCGCGTCCTCGACGACCTCTCGGGTGAGGTCGAGTCCCTCGTTGTGTCGGCGGGTGCCCAGTGCGGTGTAGAGCGCGCCCAGCACCTCCGCGCCGTGCTGCTGCTCGGCGGCGATGCAGACCCGCACGGGCTGCCACGCCGTGGAGAGGAACTCGCGGTAGTCGTCGGAGATCTCACGGCCCTGGTTGAGGTAGGCGAGGCTCATCACGTGCCAGCGCACCTCGATGTCGCGCACCTTCTCCACCTCGAGCATCCATCGCGAGGTGATCCACGCGAACGGGCACATCGGGTCGAACCAGAAGTCGGCGACGTCCTTGGTTGCGGTCATACAACAGCCAACGGCTTCCGTCGCGCCGTCATTCCCCGACCGGGGTGCCCTGCTGGAAGAGCTGGCGCCACTGCGTTGGGTCGCGGAGCCACAGCGAGCTGCGCAGTCGGGTGCCGGTCTCACTGTGTGCCCGCCAGAGCAGTAGCAGGGCGTCCGGCCCGGCCGGGGTCAGCGAGACGACCTCGAGCTCGGTCGGGGGCAGCGGCTCCAGCCCGGAGAGAGCCTCCTCCCTGGTCCGGATCCGACCCGAGGCGCCGATCTCCTGCCAGCGTGGGTGGAGCAGGGCGGCCAACGCGGCCGGGTCGTCGCGGACCTCGGCGGTGAGCAACGAACGCTCGAGGGCGATCACCTGGTCGCCGTCGGTCATCGGCGCCACCGTCGAGGCCTGCTGCTCGGCCTCGTCGAGGGTCGAGAACAGGTCCGGCTCGGGACCAGGGGCGGGCTCGCGGCCCGGCTCCGCGAGAGAGTCGTGCCGATCGACCACGGGGGCGCCGGGGAAGCCGGGGCCCGGCTCCGGCGGCAGGCCGTCACGGAACCTGACCGCGGCCGCGTTGGCGAGCCGGTCGGCGGCCTCGTTCAGCGCGTGCCCGGCGTGCCCCTTCACCCAGACGAACTCGACCCTGCGACCCGCCATCGCCTCGTCGAGCGCCTTGATGATCTCGACATTGAGGACCGGTTTGTTGTCCCTCTTGCGCCACCCACGTTGCTTCCACCCCGCCATCCACTTCGTGACCACGTTGATGGCGTAGGTGCTGTCGCAGTAGACGAGCAGGTCGTCGTCGGCGTGCGCGGTCTGGCGCAGCAGGTCCAGTACGGCGGTCAGCTCGCCCATGTTGTTCGTCCCGTGGGCCCAGCCCCCCGACGCCCAGCAGTCGTCGTCGACGTACCAGGCCCATCCCGCAGGCCCGGGGTTGCCGAGCGCGGACCCGTCGGCGGCAGCAATGATCGTCACGGAGCCGATCCTTCCAGCCAGCCTCCACCCGGTTCGATCGGGTGTGACCCGGGTGACATGATGCCCGGCATGCCAGGAATGAACCTCACCCGGGACGAGGCGCACACCCGCGCCCAGCTGCTGAGCGTCGACTCCTACACCGTGGAGCTGGACCTCACCACCTCGGAGACGACCTTCGAATCGACCACCACGATCGCGTTCGGCTGCCGGCAGCCGGGCGCCTCCACGTTCGCCGACCTCGTCGAGGGCGAGATCCACGCGATCACCCTCAACGGCACGGCGCTCGACCCGACGAGCGTGTACGCCGACCACCGGATCACGCTCGACGGCCTCGCCGAGACCAACGAGCTGGTGGTCCGTGCCTCGATGCCCTACAGCCACTCGGGCGAGGGTCTGCACCGCTTCGTCGACCCGGTCGACGACCGCGTCTACACCTACAGCCAGTTCGAGGTCCCCGACGCGCGCCGGGTGTTCACCACCTTCGAGCAGCCCGACCTCAAGAGCGTCTTCACCTTCCACGTGACCGCGCCCGCCCACTGGCTGGTCGTCTCCAACGCCTCGACCCCCGAGCCCGAGGCGGCCGACGACGGCAGGGCCGTGTGGCACTTCCCCACCACCAAGAGGATGTCGACGTACATCACCGCGATCGTCGCCGGCGAGTACCACGCCGAGTTCGACAGCTACCGCGGCAGGTTCAACGAGATCCCGCTGGGTCACTACTGCCGACAGTCGCTGGTGCCCTATCTCCAGCGTGACCTCGAGGACGTCGTCACGCTCACCAAGCAGAGCTTCGCGTTCTTCGAGGAGAAGTTCGACTCGCCGTACCCCTTCGAGAAGTACGACCAGCTCTACGTCCCGGAGTACAACATGGGCGCGATGGAGAACGCCGGCTGCGTGACCCTGCGCGACGAGTACCTCCCCCGCAGCCGGCAGCCGCGCTCGTTCTACGAGTTCCGCTGCTCGGTGATCTCCCACGAGATGGCACACATGTGGTTCGGCGACCTCGTCACCATGCGTTGGTGGGACGACCTGTGGCTCAACGAGTCCTTCGCCGAGTGGGCCTGCTACTGGTGCGAGGCCGAGGCCACGGAGTTCACCGACGCGTGGACCGGCTTCGCGAACGCACGCAAGCAGACCGGCTACCGCCAGGACCAGATGCCGAGCACGCACCCGATCGCGGCCGACAACTACGACCTGGAGGCCGTCGAGGTCAACTTCGACATGATCACCTACGCCAAGGGCGCGTCGGTGCTCAAGCAGCTGGTCGCTTGGGTCGGCCTGGAGCCGTTCCTCGCCGGCCTGCGGCAGTACTTCAAGGACCACGCCTACGACAACGCCGAGTTCGGCGACCTGCTCGGCGCACTCGAGAAGGCCTCCGGCCGTGAGCTTCAGGGCTGGGCGCAGGAGTGGTTACAGACCGCCGGGGTGAACACCCTCGCGGCGGAGTTCGAGCTGGACGCCGACGGCGCGTTCTCCACGCTCACCGTGGTGCAGAGCGCAGCCGTCGACTGGCCGACGCTGCGCCGGCACCGCCTTGGCATCGGCCTCTACGACGCGGTGCCCGACGCGCAGGGCGGCGACAGGCTGGTGCGGCGGGAGTATGTCGAGGTGGACGTCGAGGGCGAGCGCACCGCGATCCCGGAGCTGGTCGGCATGAAGCAGCCCGACCTGCTGCTGCTCAACGACACCGATCTCACCTACGCCAAGATCCGCCTGGACGAGCGGTCGCTGGCCACCGTGGTGTCGAACCTGTCCGGGCTCGACGACTCGCTGGCCCGGGCCCTGTGCTGGAGCGCCGCCTGGGACATGACGAGGGACGCCGAGATGTCCGCGACCGACTTCATCGAGCTGGCGTTGGCCAACATCGGCACGGAGACCGACTCGTGGGGGGTCAGCCGGATCCCGACGTACGCGGCCCAGGCTGTGCACAGTCTCTCCGCGCCCGACCACCGCGCGGCGCTGGTACAGCGCTGGCAGGACGGCCTCCGGGACCTGGTCGAGAAGGCCGAGCCGGGCAGCGACCACCAGCTCACCTTCATCCGCTCGTACGCCGCGGCCGCCCGCGACGACCGCGCACTGGACGCCCTGGCGGCGCTGCTGGACGGCTCACTCACCTTCGAGGGGCTCGACGTCGACCAGGACCTGCGGTGGGTGCTGTTGACCGGACTGGCCCGGGCCGGTCGGGTCGGTGACGCCGAGATCGACGCCGAGCTCGAGCGTGACGGCACCATCACCGGCAAGGAGCACGCCGCTGCTGCACGTGCCGCCCGGCCCGATCACGACGCGAAGGCCGCTGCCTGGCAGATCGCGATGGACCCGTCCACACCGAACGAGACCGCGCGCAGCATCGCGTTGGCGTTCATGCAGCACGGCCAGGACGAGGTGCTGGCGCCGTACGTCGGGAAGTACCTCGACGCCGCAGAGTCGGCGTGGAAGGTGCTCGGGCCGCACAAGGCGTCGGTCGCGCTCGAGTTCATGTTCCCGCGGGTGCTCGCATCCGCGGATCTGGTCGACCGGGTCGACGGCTGGCTGGAGACGACCGCGGCGAACCCCGGGGCGAAGCGCTACGCGCTCGAGGGGCGCGCGGACGTGGCGCGCTATCTCGCCGCGCAGCAGCGCGACAGCCAGGCCTGAGCCGCCCAGCCGGCTCCGTCGTCAGTCGGTGTGCAGCGTCTCGGGCGCCCGGGCGGCGTCGGAGAGCTGGGCAAGGCCCCGTTCGATGGCGCCGACCAGGTCGCCGACCGAGAGCGCCGACTGCATCGCCACCACGGCGAGCTTCACGTGGTCGTCATCGAGGTCGCGTCGTACGACGGAGCCGGTGACGACCTCCAGCACTCGGCGCTGTGGGTCGATCATGATCAGCACGCTGCGCTGGGGGGTACCGAGGCTGGTGTGCAGGCGCTCGGCGTACGCGCGCGGCTCACCCTCGCAGCTCCCGACATACACCGAGAACTCGAAGCGCGACGCGGTCTCGGCCGCGCGGATCGCCCGGTCGATGTCGTAACGCTGGCTGGCCGAGAAACCCTCAGAACGTGGCACCGGCGCCACCCTGTCCCTGATCTTCCTTCGCCGGGAGGGCGGCGTCCGTTCCCTTGCGGGGGCCGCCGAACCACTCCGGCATGCCGTGCCAGGCCTCGCCGGGCCGGTAGGAGTCGCCCTTCACCAGGGACGGCAGCATCACCAGCAGGGTGATGACCAGCGCGAGCCCGGCCGGGATCAGCAGCAGCACCACCAGGAAGTCCAGACCGGAGACGTGCGGCTCGCTGCCCCACGCCGCCGGGGGCTCGGCAAAGGCTGGTGCTGCCACGAAGGGGAGGGCGACGGTCACGGCCAGTGCCGCGGAGCGTGCGAAAGTGCGCGACGGGTGAGTGATCACACAAGCAGGATAGCCACTCCCGGCTTGGTCGCAGTCATGCGTTCTCGTAGCCTCCGTCACATGCATGTCGTCCAGTCCCTGCTCGACATCCCGCGCACCTGCCAGAACCCCGACAGCGTCACGTGCGCGGCCGTCTACCGATGGACCCACGATGCGACCCTGGCGCACGCGGCCAGCTGGGTCCTGGGACGGCCGGCCTCGATCGTGCTCATCATCCTGGTCGCCTTCGCGATCCGCTGGGTGGTGCACCGGATCATCGACCGGACCGTCGACCGTGCCGAGAAGGGGATGCTGCCCGGGCGGCTCTCGGGTGCGCAGGGGGGCGGAAGGCGCGGCAGCCAGCGGCGAGCCCAGCGGGCGAAGAGCCTCGGCTCGCTGCTGCACAGCATCTCGACAGGTCTCATCTACGGCATCGCGACCGTGATGATCCTCGCCCAGTTGGGCGTGAACATCGCTCCGATCATCGCCAGTGCCGGAGTGGTCGGCATCGCCATCGGCTTCGGTGCGCAGACGCTGGTCAAGGACTTCCTGTCCGGGATCGCGATGATGGTCGAGGACCAGTACGGCGTCGGCGACGTGGTCAACCTGGGCACGGTGTCGGGCACCGTGGAGGCGATCGGCCTCCGGGTGACCCGGCTGCGGGATGTGGCGGGGACGGTGTGGTACGTCCGCAACGGCGAGATCCTCAGCGTCGGCAACATGAGCCAGAACTGGGCACGCGCAGTGCTGGACGTGCGGGTCGGATACGACGAGGACGTCGCCTCCGCCGAGCGGGTGCTCGGCGAGGTCGCGCACACGATGTGGGACGACGACGAGTACCGCGGCGTGGTCATCGAGGAGCCCGAGGTATGGGGGGTGGAGGACATGACCAGCGAAGGAGTCGTGATCCGCGTCGTCCTCAAGACCGCACCGATGCAGCAGTGGGCGGTCGCACGCGAGATGCGGAAGCGGATCCTGAACCGGTTCCGTCATGAGGACATGTCCCTGCCGATGTCGATGCTGATCCGCAACGACGCCCCCGGTGAGGACCTGACAGAGGAGACCGAGCAGGCGTGACGACCTTCTACGACGAGATCGGCGGGTACGAGACGATCCGCCGCATCGTGGCCCGGTTCTACGAAGGGGTCGCGACCGACGACCTGCTCCGCGAGATGTATCCCGAGGAGGACCTGGGGCCGGCCGAGGAGCGCTTCCGGATGTTTCTGGTCCAGTACTGGGGCGGCCCGACGACCTACTCGGAGCAGCGCGGCCATCCCCGGCTGCGGATGCGCCATGCACCGTACGCCGTCACACCGACGGCCAAGCAGCACTGGCTCCGGCACTTCCGCGCTGCGCTGGACGACGTGGGGCTCAGTCCCGAGCAGGACGCCCAGTTCTGGGACTACATCCTGCATGCCGCTCAGTTCATGGTGAACAGCCCGGACGAGGGCGGCGTCGTACTTCCCTGAGGGTCCGTCAGCAGGCTGACGCTGCGTGCGCCGCCGCCAGCTCCGCCGCCAGCCGGGCCCGCTGGTCGGTGGCCATGGGTGCCGAGCGCTGCTCCGAGCGGTCGAAGGTCACCATCCGCACCCTGCTGCTGGCCAGCACCTCGTCGCCGTCGCAGAGCTCGCTGCCGATCGTGAAAGAGCGGTCGCCGAGGTGGGAGACCCAGGACCGCGCCTCGTAGGGCTCCATCCGGAAGAGCATCGGCCGGTGGTAGGCCACGTCGGCGCGGGCGATCACGTGGTCGTTCCAGTGCTCGCCGCGGGTGTGCAGGTCCATCAGGTACTGGATCCGGGCCTCCTGGAAGAACTCGAAGTACATGACGTTGTTGACGTGGCGGTAGACGTCGACGTCGGAGAAGCGCACCTTCAACGGGTACACGTGGCGCGGCGCGCCCGTCCCTGGCAGCGGCTTCCTGGGCTCGGCCGGATCCAGGAACCTGGCCAGCACCTCCCGCTCCCGCGTGGTGAGTCGCCGCGGGTGCTCGCCGGCGAAGACGTACGGCACCAGGACGCTGCTCGCCCGCACGTACACGCGGCGGCCTCCTCCGGCCTCGGGAGCGGGGTCGTAGACCTCGTAGGCCAGGGTGAACTGTGCGGCGCGGACCTCGGTCACCCACACGTCCACCGTCACCGGCGCCCGGTGGAAGACCAGCGGCGACACGAACTCCACCTCGTGCCTGGCCACCACGACGCCCTCGGCGAGGTCGGCGACGCCGGTGAAGCCGGCGTGTGTGGCGAACATGTCGACGCGGGCCTCCTGGAGGTAGTCCAGATAGGTCACGTTGTTCACGTGGCCCAACAGGTCCATGTCGGCCCATCGCATCGGGCACTTGTAGGCGTGGCGCACAGGCCGAGGCTAGCGAGTGCCCGAGCCGCACTAGGCTGAGCGGGTATTCCCCACGAAGATCGGAGAACCTCCATGCCCGAGGCAGTGATCGTTTCTGCGGCCCGCTCCCCCATCGGCCGAGCGAACAAGGGCTCGCTGAAGGAGTTCCGCCCCGACGACCTCACCGCGCTCATCATCAAGGCCGCGCTGGACAAGATCCCTGCGCTCGATCCGAACGACGTCGACGACCTGATGCTGGGCTGCGGGCTGCCCGGAGGCGAGTCCGGCAACAACATGGGTCGTGTCGTCGCCACGCTGCTCGGCTACGACAGCATCCCGGGCACCACCATCACGCGGTACTGCTCATCGTCGGTGCAGACCTCGCGGATGGCCTTCCACGCCATCAAGGCCGGCGAGGGCGACGTCTACATCTCGGCTGGTGTCGAGACCGTGTCACGGTTCCAGTTCGGCACCTCCGACCACATCCCGAACACCCGCAACCCGAAGTTCGAGGACGCCCAGGCACGGACCGAGGAGTACGCCCAGGGCGGCAAGGACTGGCACGACCCGCGCGACGACGGCAACCTGCCCGACATCTACATCGCGATGGGGCAGACCGCGGAGAACGTCGCCCGGCTCCGCGGGCTGGACCGCAAGGAGCTCGACGAGTTCGGCGTGCGCAGCCAGAACCTGGCCGAGAAGGCCATCAACGACGGCTTCTGGGCAAACGAGATCACTCCGGTGACCACGCCGGACGGCAACCTGGTCACTGCGGACGACGGTCCGCGGGCCGGTGTCACCTACGAGGCGATCTCCCAGCTCCAGCCGGTGTTCCGGCCGGACGGCGTCGTGACCGCCGGCAACTGCTGCCCGCTCAACGACGGCGCCGCGGCGGTCGTGATCATGTCGGACACCCGCGCCAAGGAGCTGGGCCTGACCCCACTCGCGCGCATCGTGTCCACCGGCGTCACCGGTCTGTCCCCGGAGATCATGGGCCTGGGCCCGGTCGGGGCGACGCAGCAGGCGCTCAAGCACGCGAACATGTCGATCGACGACATCGACCTCGTGGAGATCAACGAGGCGTTCGCAGCTCAGGTGGTGCCGTCGTACCAGGACCTGGGCATCGACCTCGACCGGCTCAACGTCAATGGCGGCGCCATCGCCGTCGGCCACCCCTTCGGTATGACCGGCGCCCGGCTGCAGAACACCATGCTCAACTCGCTGAAGTGGCACGACAAGTCCGTCGGCCTGATCACCATGTGTGTCGGTGGCGGCCAGGGCATGGCGATCATCCTGGAGCGGATGTCCTGACGCGGCGAGGCGGCGCAGATGTGCAGAGTTCCTGCACGTCTGCGCCGCCTCGGCCGTGGGTCAGGCCTGCTCGAGCACGGCCTCCACGGCGAGGCTGATGGTGACCTTGTCGCCGATCAGGACCTTCGAGCCGTCCAGCGGGATGTTGAAGTCCACACCCCAGTCCTTGCGGTTGATGACCGCGGTCGCCTCGAAGCCGATGCGGGTCCCGCCCCAGGGGTCCTTGTCCACGCCGAGGAACTCGACATCGAGCTCGACCGGCTTGGTGATGCCCTTGATGGTCAGGTCGCCACGGGCGGTCTCGCCGTCGAACGACGTGGCCGTGAAGGTCATCGGGCCGCTGTTCTCGACGTCGAAGAAGTCGGCCGAGCGGAGGTGCCCGTCACGCTGCTCGTCACGGGTGTTGATCGAGTTCAGGTCGATCGTCGCGGTCGCGCGGGTCTCCTCGATGCCGGCCCCGGTGGTCAGGGTGCCCTCGAACTTCTCGAACTGGCCGCGGACCTTGCTCATCAGGTGACGCACCGTGAAGCCGACCTCGGAGTGGCTCGGGTCGATGGTCCAGGTGCCGGCCACCAGGTCGGTGCCCACTGCGGTGTCGGTGCTCATGTGAATGCTCCTCATATAGTTGAAAGTTCAACGTCTTGCTAGAGACTAGCAGTTGGTGATAGATGCTTCAACTACCTCGTCCGGCCGGATATTCCGTAGCCAGGTCGGGACACGCTGGTGGGGCACTTCTGGGGCACTTCTGGGGCACTTCTGGGCGGCCTTCCCCGTCAGCACGGCCTGCTCCCCCTAAACTCAGCGTCATGAGCGACCGTCTCGGACCCCGCTGGCTCGACCAGGACCAGCAGCGGTCATGGCGCGCCTACATCATGGGGACCACGTTGCTACTGGGCCAGCTGGACCGGGAGCTGCGCCAGGCACACGGGATCTCGCTGCCGGAGTACGAGCTGCTGGTTCGCCTCTCCGAGGCTGAGGGACGCTGCCTGCGCATGGCTCTGTTGGCGGACGCGATGTCGTTCTCGCGAAGCCGGATCACCCATACCGTCGCGCGCCTGGAGCAGATGGGCGTGGTCGAGCGCACCGCCACCGATGACGACCGGCGTGGCGTCACCGCCCGACTCACCGCGCGCGGGTGGGACCTGCTCGAGAAGGCCGCACCGGTCCACGTCACCGGCGTTCGCGAGCATCTCGTCGACATCGCGAGCGACGAGGACTTTGCCGCGGTCGGTCGCGCCTTCAATGCGGTGTGCGATCACCTGATCGCAGACCACGCCCCGGCAGCCGATATCCGCCAGGGCTGACCGGCCGTTCGTTTCGCTCAGTCGCGGGTGAGCCGCCGGTGCGTGACCCGGTGCGGTCGGGCCGCGTCTGCTCCCAGCCGCTCCACCTTGTTCGCCTCGTAGGAGGCGAAGTTGCCCTCGAACCAGAACCAGCGACCCGGCTCGTCGTCGGTGCCCTCCCAGGCGAGGATGTGAGTGGCGGTCCGGTCGAGGAACCACCGGTCGTGGGAGGTGATGACCGCACAGCCGGGGAACTCCAGCAGTGCGTCCTCCAAGGAGCCCAGAGTCTCGACGTCGAGGTCGTTGGTGGGCTCGTCGAGCAGCAGCAGATTGCCGCCCATCTTGAGCGTCAGGGCGAGGTTGAGACGGTTGCGCTCACCGCCGGACAGGACCCCAGCCTTCTTCTGCTGGTCCGGACCCTTGAAGCCGAAGGAGGCGACGTAAGCGCGCGACGGCATCTCGAAGTTGGCGACCTTGATGTGGTCGAGCCCGTCGGAGACCACCTCCCAGACATTCTTGTTCGGGTCGATCCCGCCTCGGCTCTGGTCTACGTAGGAGATCTTGACCGTCTGGCCGACCGCCAGGTCGCCGGAGTCGGGCTGCTCCTCGCCCACAATCATCCGGAAGAGGGTGGTCTTGCCGACGCCATTGGGTCCGATCACACCCACGATGCCGGCGCGCGGCAGGCTGAACGAGAGCCCGTCGATCAGCACGCGGTCGCCGAAGCCCTTGCCGAGGTCCTTGGCCTCGAGCACCACGTCGCCGAGGCGCGGGCCCGCGGGAATGTTGATCTCGGCAGTGTCGATCTTGCGCATCCGCTCGGCCTCCGCGGCCATCTCCTCGTAGCGCGCCAGGCGTGACTTGCTCTTGGCCTGGCGTGCTTTGGGGTTCGAGCGCACCCACTCCAGCTCGCGCTCGAGCATCTTCGCCTTCTTGGCGTCCTTGGCGCCCTCGACCTTCAGACGGTCCTTCTTGGTCTCGAGGTACGTCGAGTAGTTGCCCTCGTAGGGATGGGCCTGCCCGCGGTCGAGCTCGAGGATCCAGCTCGCGACGTTGTCCAGGAAGTAGCGGTCGTGGGTGACGGCCAGGACGGCTCCGGGGTACGACGCGAGGTGGCCCTCCAGCCATTGCACCGACTCCGCGTCGAGGTGGTTCGTGGGCTCGTCGAGCAGCAGCAGGTCTGGCTGCTGGAGCAGGAGCTTGCACAGCGCGACCCTGCGCCGCTCGCCACCCGACAGGTTGTCGACGATCGCCTCGGGAGGCGGGCAGCGCAGCGCGTCCATGGCCTGGTCGAGCCGACTGTCCAGGTCCCACGCGTTGGCGTGATCCAGGTCGGTCTGAAGGTCGCCCATCTCGGCGAGGAGCTTGTCGTAGTCGGCGTCGGGATCGGCCAACGCTTCGGAGATCTCGTTGAACCGGTCGATCTTGGCCTTGATCTCGCCGACCGCCTCCTCGACGTTCTCCAGCACCGTCTTCCCCTCGGTGAGCGGCGGCTCCTGCTGGAGCATCCCGACGGTCGCGTCGGGATCGATGATCGCGTCACCGTTGTTCGCGTGCTCGAGGCCGGCCATGATCCGCAGCAGGGTCGACTTGCCCGTGCCGTTGGGGCCGACGACGCCGATCTTGGCACCGTGCAGGAACGAGAGCGTGACGTTGTCGAGGACCACCTTGTCGCCGTGGGCCTTGCGGACGTTGCGGAGCGTGAAGACGTATTCAGCCATGGTCCGCAAAGCCTACGGTCAGGGGCGGCGCCGCCCGAAATCGGGCGACGGCCCGCCCCGCCCTCAGGCGGCCGACGCGGCGGGCGAGGCCTCCTCGCCCTCCATCTCGACGACGGGCCCGGCCTCCGAGCGGGGATTGCGGACGAAGGTGGTCGTCCCGCGGCCGAGATCGTGGCCGACGAACGTCGCCTCGACCTCCATCGAGGTGACCGTGATGCCCGCGCGGTTGGTCCAGCTCTCGGCGGTCAATCTCCCGTGCACCACCACCGGGTCGCCGCGATGCAGCGAGACCGTGCAGTTCTCCGCGAGCTGGCGCCACGCGGTCACGGAGTACCACTGCGTGTCGCCGTCAACCCACTCCCCCGACTTCTTGTCGAAGCGACGCGGCGTCGTGGCCACCCGGAAGCTGGCCACCGGGGTGCCGCTGGCGTCACGGCTGGTGACCTCGGTGCCGAGCCAGCCGGCGAGCGTGATCTGCGTGTCGTTCATGTGTCTCTCCCTTGTCTGACGTGGTCCGTTCGGACACATCGACAAGACTGCGAGCCAGGTCGGACGTGGGCCACCCGCCACAGGGACCGGCTGTGGACCGTGGTCCCGGAAGGGGTGCTGTGGACAGGAAACGGTCAGCCGAGCGCGCGGTCGAGTCCCTCGCGGGTCCGGCGGTAGGCGTCCAGCTCCGCCTCGATCGGCGCCGCGACCAGCTCCTCGGTGACCTCGGCGACGGCGGTGCGCAGCCGACGCTCGGCCTTGCGCGCCCGGGCGCGCGCGCCCAGGCCGACCAGGACCCGACCCAGCAGCGCGAGCAGGACGCCGAGCACGACCCCTCCGACCAGCAACAGGGTCGGGAGCGGGAGTCCGGCGTACCTCGGCGTGTCCGGCTGGGGCACCTTCAGGTAGCCCATCACCGCGAGCGCGAGCAGCCACCCGCCACCACACAATGCCGCCAGCAGCAGCACCCACTGCGCGAGCCTCACCACCCGGCACCACGCCGGCAGCCCGCCAACGCCGAGCTCGGTGCTGGTCACCGCCCGGTCGAGCCGGTCATTGAGGTCGCCACTGCGGGACACCGAGGCGCGCCGCACCGCCTGGGACCACGGCACGGACAGCGGCCTGGACACCGAGTCGGCCAGGTCACGCAGCGCCGAGTCGACCCTGGCCCGCTGGATGCTGTCCGCGGAGGGCAACGACGACCGTGTCGCAGCGACCAGGTCACGCTGCGAGGCCGACAGGTCGAGGTGGAGGCGCTTGAGTGGGTCCGGACGAAGCCTCGAGAGCCATGCGGTGACCGGCCAGCCGGTCGCTCGCCGCGACCGCATCACCGAGGCGCCGCGCACCGCGTCGACGACGACGGGTACGCCGGCAGCGTCCGCGACCGCGTCCACCAGCGACGCCTTCTCGGGCCTGCCGAGCGCCGGCACCTTCCCCGAGCCGGTGACGGTGGACAGTTCCTCCGCCGCCCGGCGTACGTCGGTGTCGATCCGCTTGCGTACGGCGGCCTTGCCGGCCACCCGCTTGGCGATCTCCCGACGCAGGTCGTCGATGCCCTCGCCGGTGCGCGCCGAGATCGCCAGCAGCGGGACCTGGCCCAGTCCGTCGGCGGCGAGGAGCCGCCGAACGTCGGACATGATCGTCTGCCGTCGTCCCGGCGCGACCTCGTCGATGTGGTTGAGCACCACCATCATCACGTCACGGTGGGCCGCCATCGGCCGAAGGAAGCGGTCGTGGATCGCGGCGTCGGCGTACTTCTGCGGGTCCAGCACCCACACCATCAGGTCGGTCAGCTCGATCAGCCGGTCGACCTCGAGGTGGTGGGCGGTCTCCGTCGAGTCGTGGTCGGGCAGGTCCAACAGCACCAGGCCATCGAGGTCGGCGACCTCCCGGCCGGTGTCGAGCATCGAGTCGCGCATCACCTGATGGCGCAGCGGGATGCCCAACCACTCGAGCAGATCTGACGGATTGTCGCGACCCCACACGCAGGCCGTCGTCCAGGAGGTGGTGGGGCGGCGGACCCCCACGGCAGCGACGTCGAGGCCGCTCAGCGCGTTGAACGTCGAGGACTTGCCCGATCCGGTGGCACCGGCGAGGGCGACGACGGTGTGCCGCGCCGACATCCGCAGACGCTGACCGGCGCGAAGGGCGACGGTGCGTGCAGGTGCCAGGATCTCCTCGTCGATGCGGCCCTCAGACGCCTCCACCGCATCGTGCAGGCCGTTGACGCGTGCGTCGAGATCGTTGCGCCGCCCGAGCCTGTCACGGGCAGCGTCCAGGAGTGCGGTCACAGCCCGTCCTCCTGGCGGTAGCGCAGATCGTCGACCTGTCGGGCGAGGTTGCGCAACCTCTCCGAGGGGTCGTCACCGAGGCCGAGGTCGTCCAGCAACGCGGTATAGCGACCGCGCTCCTCGGCGAGCAGTGCCTCGACCCGCCGACGAAGGTCCTTGCGGGCACGCTCGGCGAGGCGGCGGACGGCCTGGTCGCCGAAGACCGCCTCCAGCACCTTCTGACCGAGTACGGCGCTGCCGCCCGCGATCCCGACCTCCGCACCGGTCACGCCACCGGTGGAGGCGAACACCACCACCATCAACGCGACGGCGAGCCCGTTGACGCCGTACGCGAGGAAGCGGGCAGTGGCGCGCTTGTCTGCGCCCTCGGTGCGGATCAGGTCGAGCAGGTCGGCCTGCCAGTCACGCACCAGCCGCTCGGTCATCGGGCGGGCGCCCCGCGACGCCCGGGACAGGTCTGCCGAGGTGGTCTCGAGCAGCGCGCGTCCGGTCGCCGACGACCGCCAGCTCTTGTCCGTCCGCTCGGCGGCGGACTCGGCGTGCTCGAGGACCAATGTCTGCAGCCCGGACTCGACCGCGACGCTGACCCGGGTGGCTGCCTGCGGCTGGCCCTTCACGGCCCGCACGAGGCGGTCGCGAGCCCAGCTCACCTTGGACTCGAGCGTCTTGAGCAGCTCGCCCGTGCCGACGAAGTCGCTCCAGCGGGAGAGCACCTCGCCGCGCAGCAGGGTGCCGTCGGCACAGGCACGGTCCACGTCTTCTCCGGCCTGCTCGTAGCAGCGCACGACGTCGTTGCGCAGCTGCTGTGCGGCCTGTTGCTGCTCGGCGCTGGCGTCGGCGATCGTGTAGACCCGCCGGGCGATCGTCCTGATCGCGCCGCCGAGGGTCTGACGGACCACCCCCGACCGGGCATCGGTGTCGGCGGCGAGCGCTTCCAGCCACTCCTGGATCCGCTCCACTGACGCGATGGGCAGCAGCCCGCTCTCGTCCAACTCGGTCTCGGGCACTTGGAACAGCGGCGAGTCACGCAGCCCGCGGGCGCTCAGCATCCGGCTCAGATGGCTGGCCACCTCGGGCACGGCGGCCGGAGCGGTCCGGTCGAGCACGATCGCTACCGCGGCCGACCGTTCGGCTGCCTTGTGCAGGAACTCCCACGGGACCTGGTCGGCGTAGCGCGCAGCGGAGGTGACGAACAGCCACATGTCGGCAGCGGCGAGCAACTGGGCGGCAAGCTCGCGGTTCTGCTGCTCCACGGAGTCGATGTCTGGTGCGTCCAGGATCGCGAGGCCCTCCGGCACCCGGTCGGAGGCGACGAGCTGGAGTGCGCCGGGGTCGGCGGATGCCCGGCTGGTCCGCTGGAAGTCCGGGAGGATGCGGGACTGGTCGAACCAGTCCGCGTCGGTCGGGTGGTGCACCAGCACCGGCGAACGGGTGGTCGGGCGGAGCACGCCGGCCTCGGTGACGACCTCGCCGACGATGGAGTTCACCAGCGTGGACTTCCCGGCTCCGGTCGATCCCCCGACGACCGTGAGCAGCGGCGCGTCTATCTGGACGAGCCGGGGCAGGACGTAGTCCTCGAGCTGGGACACGATCTCGCTGCGCAGGGTGCGGACCTGCTCGACCTCGGGGAGCTCGAGGGGCAGCCGGGTGCCTTGGAGCGCCTCGTGCAGCCTGACCAGGGTGGTCAGCATCTGCGTCGCCGGATCAGACCCGCTCACCGTGCTTCTCCGCTCCTGTGCGAGGGAACCGGGCGGGCTCCGCTGACGCCGTTCGCAACCGGCCACAGCAGTCTGGGCCGCAGTGCTCGCAGGGCCTCGACGTGCTGCTGGCCGAGCGCCTCGAAGCCGGCAGGCGCGGTCCCGCGCAGGTACCTGTGGTGCAGGTAGGCCAGCTCGATCGCCTCACGCTGATACGCCGCCATCGTCCGTCGGGCCGGCGTACCGCCCGCGCGCTGGGCATACCGGCGGCAGGCACGCCTCGCGGGCAGCCGGACGAGCCACGGGATCTCGGACGGATCGAGGAAGCCCCGCTTGGCGCAGTCGGCCAGCGCGGAGGTCAGCATCCGGCCCTCCCGCGCGCGGGCCCAGACTGCGAAACCGGCGAACAGCAGGAAGGCGGGCACCATCAAGAAGAGGTAGGCGGAGACCGCGCCGCGGCCGTGGTCGACCATCAGCGCCCCGTTCCACAGACCGTGCGCACAGACCGCCAGCAGGTAGCCCACGACCGGGGCGCCGAAGCGCACCATGCGTCGACGTGACGAGACGGCGATCCCGACACCGACCCCGGTGAAGGCGGTGAACAGCGGGTGCGCGAACGGCGAGAAGAGACACCGGATCACAAACAGTCCGACGGCGCCCTCCAACCCACCGGTCGCTCCGTTGTCGCCCATGTACGCCGACGTCAGGTAGAGGATGTTCTCGACGAACGCGAAGCCGATGCCCACCATTCCGGCGTACACGATGCCGTCGAGGATGCCGTCGAGCTCCTGGCGTCGGTAGAAGAGCAGCAGCACGATGAAGAGACCCTTGGCGGCCTCCTCGGTGAGTGGTGCGACCACGACGGCCGTGATGGCCTGGCCGTCGCCGAACGCGAAGGTGTCGACCGCCTGCAGGACCAGCGCGATCGTGGTCGCCACGAACGCGCCCCATCCCAGCCCGAGCACCAGCAGCGAGCGCGGCTCGGGCTCGTAGCGGTCCAGCCACAGGTAGCAGGCGATCAACGGGGCGACGGGCACCGCGGCCAGCACGGTGCCGGTCACCAGCGCCAGTGGAGCGCCCGAGAGCAGCAGCACCACGCCGATCGCCAACGCACCGACGAGCATCACCGTGCTGACGAGCACGGTGAAGACGGTGGTGTTGTGGCGGGCCGGCATGGCCGTAGCGTATCGACAGCGGCGGGTGCCGGCCGACGTAGAGTTGCAGCGTGAGTGAGGACACCCAGCAGCACACCGACGAGCACACCGAGAGCCACGACCCCGCCGTACCCGAGGCCTACGCGGCTTTCATGCGCGAGGGGTGGGGCGAGCGCGAGCTCGACCTGCAGCGACACCCGGTCGCCGACTTCGCCGATCTGCGACGCAAGCGGCTGTCCGAGGCGTTCCCCGGCGAGCGCCTGGTCGTTCCCGCAGGGACGTTCAAGGTGCGCGCCAACGACACCGACTACCGCTTCCGGGCCGACACCGCGCACACCTGGCTGAGCGGCAACCAGACCAGCGACGCCGTGGTCGTGATCGACGACGGCCAGGCCGTGCTCTACGCGCGTCCGCGCAGCTCGCGTGAGACCGACGAGTTCTTCCGCGACCGGCAGTACGGCGAGCTCTGGGCCGGCCGTCGGCCGTCGCTGCGCGAGATCTCCGACTCGCTCGGCATCGAGACCCGGCACATCGCCGACCTGCCCGACGTACTTCGCAGCGGGCACCGCACCCGCGTGCACCGCGGGGTGGACCCCTCGGTCGATCGTCTTGTCCTCGCCGACGACGACCGTGACGCTGAGCTGACCCGGGTGCTCGCCGAGCTGCGCCTGGTCAAGGACGAGTGGGAGCTGGGCGAGCTCCAGCACGCCTGCGACATCACCACGCTGGGCTTCGAGGACAGCGTCCGCGACTGGGACAACGCGATCCGTTACGGCGAACGCTGGATCGAGGGCACGTTCTTCCGTCGAGCGCGGGCCATGGGCAACGACATCGGCTACGACTCGATCGTCGGCGGCGGCCGGCACGCGACGACACTGCACTGGATCGACAACACCGGACCGATCACGCCGGGTGACCTGGTGCTGCTCGACATGGGCGCCGAGGCGCCCTCGCTGTACACCGCGGACGTCACCCGCACCCTCCCCGTGTCCGGCACGTTCACGCCGCTGCAGCGGGATCTCTACGCGCTCGTGCTCACCGCCCAGCAGCGCGGGATGGACGCGATCCAGCCCGGCGAGACCTTCCGGGTGGCGCACCACGCCGCGATGGACGTGCTGGCCCATGGGCTGGCCGACCTGGGACTGCTGCCCTGCTCCGCGGAGGAGGCGCTCGACCCGCAGAGCCGAGTCCACGCCCGCTGGACGCTGCATGGGGTCAGCCACATGCTCGGGATGGACGTGCACGACTGTGCCCAGGCGGCCGCGGAGACCTATCCCGAGGGTGACCTCGCCGAGGGGATGGTGCTCACCGTCGAGCCGGGGCTCTACTTCCAGGAGGACGACCTGCTGGTACCCGAGGAGCTCCGAGGCATCGGCATCCGGATCGAGGACGACGTCGTCGTGACCGCCGAGGGCTGCCGCAACCTCTCCGCGGCGCTCCCCCGCGACCCCGGGGCCGTCGAGGAGTGGATGGGCTCCCTGCGCGGCTGAGGTGGACTGCACCCACTACGACGCCGGCCGGTGTCGCTCATGCTCTTTGCTCGAGGTGCCCCGCGCCGAGCAGCTCACCCGCAAGGAACTGGCCTGCCGCACCCTGGTGCCGGCGCAACGCTGGTTGCCGACGGCGGCCGGCCCCGACGCGGCGTTCCGCAACAAGGCGAAGATGGTGGTGGCCGGGACCGTCGACCAACCGACCCTGGGGATCCTCGGCCCGAACGGGTCGGGGGTCGACCTGCGCGACTGCGGCCTGCACGCACCGGGCCTGCAGTCGGCCCTCCCCTCGCTGGCACGGTTCGTGACCAGGGCCGGCCTGACGCCGTACGACGTGCCTGCGCGCCGCGGCGAGCTCAAGCTGCTCATCGCCACGGAGTCCCCCGACGGAGAGCTGATGGTGCGCTTCGTCCTGCGGTCGCAGGAGCCGGTGGCTCGGATCCGCAAGCACCTGCCGCAGCTGCTGGGCGAGCTGCCCGGGCTGCGGGTCGTGACGGTGAACCTGCAGCCCGAGCACAAGGCCGTGCTGGAGGGAGAGCGCGAGATCGTGCTCACCGAGGCGGCCACCCTGCCGATGCGCGTCAACGACGTCACGCTGCAGCTCCACCCGCAGGGCTTCTTCCAGACCAACACGCTGCTCGCCGCAGCGCTCTACCAGCAGGCACGCGACTGGGCGAACGAGGTCGGCCCACGCACGGTCTGGGACCTCTACTGCGGGGTGGGGGGCTTCGCCGCGCACCTCGTGGCCTCGGACCGTTCGATGCTCGGTGTCGAGGTCAGCGTCGGCGCCGTCGAGGGGGCGCGGGCAGCCTCGGGTCCATCGTCGGGCCCCGCTGCCGACTTCGTCGCCGCCGACGCCACGGCCTATGCGATCGCTGCCGCCACGTCTCCGGACCTGGTGGTGGTGAACCCGCCGCGTCGCGGTATCGGCCCGGAGCTGGCCGGCTGGCTGGACCAGTCGACCGTGGGTCACGTCATCTACTCCAGCTGCAACGCCACCACGCTGGCCCGGGACCTCGCCGCGATGCCCGCTTTCCAGGTGAGCCGGGCCCGGATGTTCGACATGTTCCCGCAGACCGACCATTACGAGGTGATGGTGCTTCTCGAACGGTCAGATCGACCGGACTGAACGGCAGGGTCTCGAACCGGCCTCCGCCGGGCAGCAGCCATCTCCAGCGCGGTTCGAATCCAGCGTCCGCCTCCGACGAGGAGAGCGGGAGCTGATGCGCGCTCGGGCTGACCCGTCCCTCGGGCTCGCGCGGCGCGTGACGGGGGCTGGTGACGAGACAGCACAGCGGCCTGTGACAAAGGCAGGACATCCTGCCGCCCGTGTGTCAGCATCAGCCATGTCCCAGACCAGCAAGGTCAGCGCGCGTCCATTGTTCTCAGTGCTTGCGATCGCGGGGCTGTCGCTCAGCGGCCTGGTGGCCGCCAGCCAGGCCGACGGGGCGTCGGCTGTGCCGCTGAACAGGTGCGCCGAACCCGACAACGGCTTTCCCGTGATCGACGGGGTGAGCTTCGAACCGCCCGCGGTCGACGTGACGGAGGCGTCGAGCGAGGTGACGATGACCGTGCGCGTCCACGACACGGGCGGGCCGGGAGACCCCAGCGGGGTCCGGCACATCCTGACCGAGGTGAGAGCGGAGGACGGCCCACGCCTGTACCTCGACCTCGACCGCAAGACCGCGCAGTCGTTCTCCGCCACGTTCACGGTGCCGCGCCATGCTCGTGCCGGCGCGTGGAAGGTGGACGGGCTCGTCCGGCTCGAGGACGCCGCGGGCAACGACGCCGTCGACGACCGCGATCCCGATGCCGTCACCCAGGCGGCGCTGGACGCAGGCGTGCTCACCGTGACCTCCACGCCGGACACGACCGCGCCGGTGGTCAGCTCCTTCGACCTGCCGACGCGGCACGTCGACACTCGGACGCACTCGCGCCAGGTGCCCGTGGTGGTGCACGCCACCGACGACGACGCCGGGGTCCAGCAGGTCCTGGTCCAAGCGGCGCGGCATCGCCACATCCAGAGCGCCGCGCTCCACCGCAAGGAGGACGGGTCCTTCCGTGGGTCCCTGACGATCCCGCGCTGGCAGGGCACCGGCGACTGGAAGGTCCAGCGGATCGACCTGCTCGACAAGGTCGGCAACCAGGCTCTCTATTCTCGCGGACGGCTCGACTCGGTCGGGGATCCGGAGTTCGCGGTGAGGAGCGGCGACGACACCGCCGAGCCGCGGCTCGAGAAGGTCCGGACCAGGCCCACTCCGGTCGACATCCGGAGGCACGGCAGGACCGTCCACTTCGCCGCGCACATCCGCGACCGCGGGGCCGGGGTCGACACCGGCGAGATCGCCTTCGCCGGTCGGTCGATCGCCCTGAAGCGTACCGACGGCTCCCGCCGCCACGGCGTCTGGTCGGGCTCGATGCGCCTCGGTCGCTGCCAGACGCTGCCCAGACGCGCCGCGATGATCGTGCGCGCTACCGACAGGGCGGACAACGAGATGGAGGTGCTCGGACCCAGGGTCAGGGTTCGCTCGGCTGACCATGCGATCCGCGGCGTGTCGCGATCGACCTCGACGCTTGCGCGACGTGGGCCGCTGGCCCTGCGGTTCCGCGAGGCGGTCAACGGCATCGGCGCACGCAGCGCGCCCGTCCGCCCGGGCACGGGGGGGCCCGGGCTCGCCGGCAGTTGGCGCTGCTTCAACGCACACGACCATCACACCTCGTGCCGGACCGGCAAGGTGCGGCGTGCGACCTGGCGACCGGACCATCGCCTGGCCGCGCACTCGGCGTACCTCTTGGTTCTCAACCCGGAGCACAACCTGGGCATCAGGGATCTCGCCGGGAACCCCTTCCGGCGCGAGCGGCTCTCCTGGTCGACCCGCTGAGTCCGGATCGGCACGCGCCACAGACAGTGGCGGCTGCCTTTCCGTGCGCTGCGTCGGTCATGATCTGACGGGCGAGCGCTCATCGCCGGATGTGACGACTCGGCCCCTGGATGCGACCCGCATTGCGGCATACTCGTGCCTGGATCGGCGCCGCCCGAGTGCGCCCTCCGGCCCCCGTAGCTCAGCTGGATAGAGCAAGAGCCTTCTAATCTCTAGGTCGCAGGTTCGAGTCCTGCCGGGGGCGCCGAGCTCCACCGCGATCACCCAGACCGGGCCGGACGACGCGCTCACTCAAGATTGACTCAGGATCGCCGCAAGGTTGCCGCAGGTCCGCTCATTCCGGGCCGACCCTCGCGCACAGTGGGTCCAGCGACTTCCGCTGGACCGAACGGAGAGCACCGTGCTGACAACCCCACGACGGATGGCAACCATCCTCGCCGCCGCCCTGCTCGGCGTCGGCGTCCTGGTCCTCGGCGCCACCGTGCTGCCGGCAACCGCCACTCAGGTCCAGGCGACCGACGGTGACAACCCCATCCCGGTGGGAGCGAACACCTGTCCGGTGCTGGACGGCAAGGTCGACGTGAACGGCAGCCACACCTCGCTGCAGGTCACCACCGCCGGGCTCGGCGCCCCGGCCGGCGCCCTCATCTCCGGCTACTGCGTGAAGTCGGGCTCGACCAAGCAGGGCTTCGGCCCTCGCTGGGTGACGGTCGACCCGCCCTCGGCAAGCGTGGTGATCACCTATCCGGGCCTCACGCCGCACGGACAGATGTTCGCAATCTCGCACTACTCGGTGCAGTACACCTACGCCGGGTCGACCCCGACACAGACCCCGACGGACACGCCGACCAGCACACCCACCGACACACCCACCGACACACCCACCGACACACCGACCGACACGCCACCGTCGACCGGTCCGTTCGACTGGAACTGGAAGTACGCCGGCCCGAGCTGCTCGGCGCTGACCGTGACCTACCCGAGCAACATCCCCGCGCACCAGTCCAACGACGTCAACGTCCGCTTCGAGACTCCCGACGGCAAGACCTTCACGCTGAACTTCCACAACAACAGCGCGGACTGGACCGGCACCGTCACCTTCGACTTCACCCACCACCCCGCCTGGCCGGCCGGACTGACCGTCTACAAGGTGGTCTGGGTCCAGGTCTCCGGCACCAATTACCACTGGCAGGGCAAGCTGTCCTGCCCCGGCGGTCAGCCCGACCCGGCGCCGGTAACCACCCCGACCGGCACCGGTACGACGACGACCGCGGGCTCGACTTCGGGATCCTTCAACTGGGACTGGACCTACCCCGACCCGACCTGTGACTCGCTCACCGTCGGCTACCCCTCCGACCTGCCGGCCGGACAGGCCAACGACGCGAACATCCGCTTCCGCACGGCGACCGGGTCGTTCACGCTCAACTTCCACAACGACTACGAGACCTGGTCGGGCTACCGGCAGTTCGACTTCCTGGCCCACCCGGACTGGCCGGCCGGCCTGAGCAGCTACGCGATCACCTGGGTGAGCGTGGCCGGCACCAACTACCACTGGCAGGGCAACGTCACCTGCCAGACCCAGCAGCTCACCCAGGCGGGCGCCACCCAGACCTTCGCGACCGCACTGACGTCGGTGTCCCGGTGGCACACCGGCACGGCCAGGCTGCGCAAGGGACGGGCGCTGGCGGCCCGCACGGTCACCGTCCGGCAGACCGACGGAACACCGGTGGCGCTGCAGCGTCGTACGACGGGCACGTGGCACACCGTGCGCCGGATCACTCCGACCGCCGACAAGGTGCGGGTCAAGTTCCCCCGCGAGACCCACAAGCGCAGGGTCGCCTACCGGCTCGACGTCCCGGACACGGGGCTGGTCACCGGCACGACCACGCAGCCGCTGACGGTGCACGTCCGCTGATCGAAGCGACCTGGCGGCGTGATTCGGGCCACGCTGCCAGCGTGTCGCTGTCATCGCCCCGCAGCCGCTCGTAATACAAAGGAGGCGGCCCTGCGGAGTATGAGACCGCAGGGCCTGAACCGTTCGTGGGCTGCAAATGGCCCGATCCGGCCATTGCGCGTCTTCGCCGCGCGGCACTAGCGTCGGATGGTTCCTCGCCGCCAGGGGGCCACATGAACGTCTCGGCCGCGCGTCTTGCAGGTATCGCCGTCGCCGCCACTCTCGCCACGCTCGTCGCTGGCACCGCGCCACCGGCGGTCGCACTCGTCCGGACCTCGCCTTCGTCCTCGGCGCGAGTGAGGCCGACAACCGCACCGGCGGCACGCCGCAGCGTCTGGCGTGCCCCGAGTCCGGCGAAGCTCACCAGGGCTGTGCTGCATGCCCGCACGACGAAGGCCCGGGTCAAGGCCATCGACAAGGTCCTCAAGGGTGTTGGCATCGGCGTCTACACCGGCGCGGGCAGGAAGGTCGTCGGCGGGTTCGAGCGTGGCCCGAGGGACATCTACCTCTACACCGGCGAGGTGAAGGCCCTGGCCGCCCAGCTCGGCCGCAAGCAGGACGGCAGCTTCGCCCAGGTCGCGGCACAGCTCGCGCTGGCCAAGGAGACCCTCCACGGCAAGAAGGTCACCGGGAGCCGGCTCGCCTCGGCAGTCGCCGCCGGCATCAAGAGGCTCGCCAGGAAGAAGTGGAAGCACCGGCCAGAGGGCGTCCTCGCCGCCGTCGTACGCAAACTCGGTCAGGCCCGGCACCACGATCCGGCTCACAGCGCGGCAGCCAACGCACTCGTCCTCGATCCGCTGCAACGGCTCCTCATCGGCATCGACGCGACTCGGTCGGCCACGAAGAAGACGCGGGTCGCGGCGCGCACGACGGCTGGCGGACCATCGGCCCGCAGGCTGTCCGGGTCCGACTGCGGCTCGTTCGGCGGTGGCTCCAGCTACGGGGTCGCCACGGGGGTGATGGTGGCGACGAAGGGTGCAGTCAAGGGCGCGCCGAACGGGGTCATCGCCCAGGAGATCTTCGACGGCGTCGACGGGAGCGCGATCGCCTACTCCGTCGGTGTCGCACCGGTGAAGCCGGACCTCACCGGAGCGTTCGGCACCGACGGTCCGCAGTCGGCCGACCCGATGAAATTCCAGGTGCGCGTGTCGATGCGCGACGACTACGGCAAGTTCACCTGCGGTCGCGGCGTGCACTACAACTTCCCGCAGAAGGGCGGGATCTCCGGCGTCACCGTGACCTGGGATCCCGATGCGGTCAGTCACCTGACTTACCTGGGCCACATCGTCGGCTGCTCGAACTCGTGCACGAGCGTGACCGACACCAACGGCGTCGCCACCATGACCTTCCAGCCCGACGACGAGTACCTCCCCGGCGTGGGACCGAAGATCATCCAGCACGGCACCAGCACCGGAGCGGCGCTGATCCAGCGCGCAGCGCACAACTACCTCGGGATGATCGCCGAGGCACTGGGGTTCACCAAGCAGGCCGAGATCGGATGGGAGATCAGCTATCACCATCCAGCGGGCTACCGAGTCGACCTGCCCGCACAGACACTGCCGCTTCAAGACGGCGCCACCCAGACCTACCGCACCGACGGGCTGGAGATCTGTCTGGCGCCGTCGACCCAGGACGTGCCACACCCGCTCAAACCGGGGCTGACCCCTCGCCCGCCGGGCATCGGCGACCAGAGCGGACGCGGGCCCGAACTCGGACTCCAGGGTGCCTGGTCCCAGCAGCCGGTCCCGACCGGGCAGGCCACGAGCCCCTACTACGGGAGCCTTCGGCAGACCTTCCACATCGACGGCCACACCCAGGTCGTCAACGAACCGGTGATGGCGGTGCCGATCGACTTCACCCAATCAGCTCGGGAGAGCGACACGGGCGGCGTCGACTCGGTCGCTCAGTGGGTTTTCGACCAACCGACGCTGCACGCGCACATCACCTTGTACTACGTCACCCAGGAGGAGGCGGGCATGACGCCGTCGTCACACGCGTTCGACGTACCGATCACCCAAGCGCGCTACTGCCCGGCGCCCCTGGGCTGATCAGCTGGGCGTCGCGCAGTAGTCGTCGATCTCGTCGAGCAGCCGACGCTTGCCCGCATCGTCCTGGAACGAGGCCCGTACGGCGGCACGCGCCAGCTCGGCCACGCCTGGCTCGTCGAGATCGAGCAGCTCGGCCGCCAGCTCGTACTCGTGGTCCAGGGTCGTGTTGAACATCGGCGGATCGTCGGAGTTGACGGTGATCGTCACGCCGGCATCACGGAACACGCGGATCGGGTGCTCCTCGATCCGGTCGACCGCCCTGGTCGCGACGTTCGACGACGGGCACACCTCGAGCGGGATGCCGTGGTCGGCGAGGTGGGCCAGCAGCGCCGGGTCCTGCGCCGCCGACGTACCATGCCCGATCCGCTCGGCACCCAGCAGCCGGATCGCGTCCCACACGGTCTGCGGTCCGGTGGTCTCCCCGGCGTGCGGCACGCTGCGCAACCCGGCGGAGCGTGCGGCGTCGAAGTGCGGCTGGAACTGCGGCCGCGACACTCCGACCTCGGGGCCGCCGAGCCCGAAGCCGATCAGTCCGTCGCACGGATGACGCAGCGCGAAGTCCAAGGTGGCGTCCGCCGCGGGCAGCCCGGACTCCCCCGGGATGTCGTAGATCCACCGGAGCACGACGCCGAGATCCCGCTCGGCGGCGACGCGCGCATCCTCGATGGCCTCGGTGTAGGCCTCGATGGGCATCCCGCGCTCGTCGTCGTGCGGCAGCACCGAGGTGTACGGCGTGCAGGTGAGCTCGGCGTATCGGATGTTCTGAGCGGCCATGTCACGGGCGACCTCCATCGTCAGCAGCCGGACGTCCTCGGGGGTCCGGACCAGGTCGACGACCGCGAGGTAGACCTCGATGAAGTGCGCGAAGTCCCGGAAGGCGAAGAACTCGGCGAGCTGCGCGGGGTCGCTGGGGACCACGCCCGGGTGCCGGGCCGCGAGCTCCGCGACGATCCGGGGCGACGCCGAGCCGACATGGTGCACATGCAGCTCGGCCTTGGGCAGCCCTGCGACGAAGTCGGTGAGCCCGCCGTTCATTTCTTCGCGATCTGCGTCTCGAGCTGGTCCGCGATCTGGGTGGCTGAGCCCTGGACCTGCTTGCCGTTCAAGTAGACCGTCGGCGTGCCCTGGACGTTCGCCTTCTGCGCCGCCGCGTTCGCAGCAGTCTCGAAGGCGGGATCGGCGGCGTTCACCGCGGCCTCGACCTTGGACTTGTCCGCCCCGACGCTGGCCGCCCAGTCCGCGAGCTGCGACGCGTTCGGCTTGTTGGCCGCCGCCTCGTAGGGCTGCTTGTCGTAGAGCAGGTCGTGGAACTTCATCGCAACGCCCGGGCTCTCCGACAGCACTTCGGCGAACGCGTTGAGCGCCCGGGTCGAGTAGTCGTCCTGGAGCAGGTGGAAGGGCCGGTACTCCACCTCGACGAGGCCCTTGGCCGCGTCGGCGTGCAGGAAGTCACGGGAGGCGGTCTCGAACTCCCGGCAGTAGGGGCACAGGAAGTCCTCGTAGACGACGACGTGGTCCTTCGCGCTCTTCGGACCGATCACCAGTGAGTGGTCGCCCGCACGCGGATGCAGCTTCGCGACGTCCTTCGTCGTGGCGGTCGAGCTCCCCCCGCTGCCTCCGGAATACCAGAAGACGGCGGCGGCGATGATCGCCAGCACCACGACCACGGCGCCACCGATGGCGATTCGGCGGTTGCGCTCCGCCCGTGCGTGAGCCGCCTGGATCGCAGCTGCCCGTTCGGCGCGTCCCTGCTCACGGTTGCTCTTGGACATGGGGGGTCCCTTTCTCGAGGGGCGGGAAGAGGAGGTTGTCGAGGGCCAGGACGGTGCGTGGCCGCACCACCATGTAGGCCGAGACCAGGAACAGGCCCACGTCGCGAGCGATCTCCCAGGGGTACGTCGCCTTGGCGTGCGCCCAGGAGGTGGCACCGCCGTTGCCGAAGCAACCGCAGTCGATCGGGATGCCGCGCGCCCACACCGACGAGATGCCGATGATGAAGGCCAGCTGGAGCAGAGCCGAGAGGACACCGCCCAGCCGCACCAGCACGCCCAGCACGAGGACCACGCCGATCAGCACCTCCACGATCGGGAGGAGGTGGCCGACGAAGTTCGTCGTACTCAACGGCAGCAGCTGGTAGGCCCGGACTGCGGCCACGCTGGCCTCGGGGTGGGGCAGCTTGATGACCCCGGCCGCGATCCACACGCCGCCCACCAGCAGGCGCGCGACGAGTCCCACCCAACGCAGCATGCCCATACCTTAGGAAACCCACATGTGGAGAGCCTGAGTAGGCTCGACCTTCGTGGCTGAGAGACTGGTGTGGATCGACTGTGAGATGACTGGCCTCGACCTGGGCGCGGACGCACTGATCGAGGTGGCGGCCTTGGTCACCGACTTCGACCTCAACGTCCTCGGCGACGGGGTCGACATCGTGGTGAAGCCGTCCGCGGCCGCTCTCGACCAGATGGTGCCGTTCGTGCGGGACATGCACGTCACGTCCGGCCTCCTCGATGAGCTCGACGCGGGCACCACCCTCGACGACGCCCAGGCCCAGGTCCTCGACTACGTCCGGCAACACTGCCCTGATGGCAGCCGCCCACCGCTGGCCGGCAACACCGTCGGGACCGACCGACTCTTCATCGCACGGGACATGCCCGAGCTCGAGGCGTTCCTGCACTACCGGATCGTCGATGTGTCCTCGATCAAGGAGCTCGCCCGGCGCTGGTACCCGCGCGCCTACTACGCCGCTCCGTCGAAGAGCGGGAACCACCGTGCGCTCGCCGACATCCGGGAGAGCATCGAGGAGCTGCGCTACTACCGGGAAGCGATCTTCGTACCCCCGCCGGGCCCCGACAACGACACCTCACGGGAGATCGCCGCGCGCCACCAGGGCAGCCTGACCGGCGCCGACGACGGGAGCCGACCCGATTCGGTGGACGACTGATCGACCGCTACACTCATCCCTCGCATGGTGGGCGTAGCTCAGCTGGTAGAGCATCGCGTTGTGGTCGCGAGGGTCGCGGGTTCAAGCCCCGTCGCTCACCCCAAGCAGTGCCGCGCTCCGGTGTCACGTCGTGACACCGGAGCGCGGCACTGTGACGACTCAGCCCTCCTGGAGCGTGGTGGGTGCACCGTGGACCGACGGGATCGTGCCGAGTCGACCCTTCTGGAAGTCCTCGTAGGCCTGGAGCACCTCGGCCTTGGTGTTCATCACGAACGGCCCCGCCCAGGCGACCGGCTCACGGATCGGGCGGCCGCCCATGATCACGACGTCGAGGGCCGGCGTACGGCTCTCCTGTCGCGCCGAGGCGGCCAGGGTGATGAAGTCGCCGGCTCCCAGCACCGCGAGGTTGCCGGTGCGCACGGCGACGCCGTCGGTGCCGACAGAGCCCTCGCCCGACAGCACGTAGACCAACGCGTTGTACGACGGCTCCCAAGGCAGGTCCAGCCGCGCACCGGGGGTGACGGTGGCGTGCACCATCGTCATCGGCGTGTGGGTCGAGCCCGGCCCTTCGGTGGAGCCGACCCGGCCGGCGATCACCCTCACCAAGGCACCGGCGTCGGCCGAGGTGGTCAGCCCGACCTGACCGGAGCGGATGTCCTGGTAGTGCGGCGGCTTCATCTTGTCCGCCCCTGGCAGGTTCACCCACAGCTGCAGGCCGTGGAAGAGACCGCCCTTCTGCACCAGCCACTCCGGCGGCGCCTCGATGTGCAGCAGCCCGGCACCGGCCGTCATCCACTGGGTGTCGCCGTTCGTGATGGTGCCGCCACCCCCGTGGGAGTCCTGGTGGTCGAAGACGCCATCGATGATGTAGGTCACAGTCTCGAAGCCGCGGTGCGGATGCCACGGCGTGCCCTTGGGCTCCCCCGGTGCGTACTCCACCTCACCCATCTGGTCGAGATGGATGAACGGGTCCAGGTCGCGCAGGTCGACGCCGGCAAAGGCACGGCGCACAGGAAAGCCCTCTCCCTCGAAGCCCCTCGGGGCATCGGTCAACTGCTTGACCGGTCGCACGGTGTCGCCGAGTCCGGGCACGGCGAGTCGCTGCAGCACGGTCAGATCGTCCACGGTCACTGCTGGCATGGCTGCCACCTCCTCTGACTCCACAAGGGTAGTTGAAGTCTAAATATTCCGGTAGGGAAGCCGAGCGGCGCCATGGGCCGCGTTCGTTACGGTGATTCCATGCCACCAGCCGAGCGCACGGAGTACGACGTCGTCATCGTCGGCGGCGGACACAACGGCCTCGCGGCGGCCGCCTACCTGGCGCGGGCAGGGTTGAGCACCCTGCTGCTCGAGCGACTCCCCCATGTGGGCGGAGCCGCGGTCAGCGCCGAGGCCTTCCCGCAGACCGGTGCCAAGCTGTCGCGGTACTCCTACCTCGTGTCGCTGCTGCCCGAGTCGATCGCGCAAGAGCTCGACCTGGGTGTCGAACTGCGCTCGCGACGGACCGCTTCGTACTCGCCCACCGTCCGGGATGGCCGCGCGACCGGCCTCCTCGTGGAGCATGACGAGGGTGACGCCACCGCTGCATCGTTCCGCGAGCTCACCGGCAGCGACGAGGAGTACGCCGCCTGGCGCCGGTTCTACGGCGAGGTGAGCGATCTGGCCGATGTGGTGGCACCCACGCTCACCCAGCCGCTGCCCACCGAACCCGCGCTGCGTGAGCAGGTGGATGCCGAGATCTGGCGAAGCCTGGTGCAGCGCCCGCTGGGCGAGGTCATCGAGGAGCGCTTCACCGACGACCTGGTCCGCGGCGTCGTGGCCACCGACGGGCTGATCGGCACCTTCGCCGACCTGCACGACCCCTCGCTGATCCAGAACCGATGCTTCCTCTACCACCTGATCGGCAACGGCACCGGCGAGTGGCGGGTGCCGGTCGGCGGGATGGGTGCGGTGACCGATGCACTGGCCCGCTCGGCGGGTGCGGCCGGCGCCGAGCTGATGACCGGCGCCGGTGTCAGCAGCATCACCGCAGGGACGGACGGGGCTGAGGTGCGGTGGCACGACGGCGTACGAAATCACGGGGTGCGTGCCCGGTTCGTGCTCGCGAACGTGGCCCCGTGGGTGCTGCGGATCCTGATGGGAGAGTCGCCCGAGAGCGGGACCAAGCCGGTCGGCGCCCAGCTCAAGATCAACTTCCTCCTGTCCCGCCTCCCTCGGCTGCGCAGCGGCGCCGACCCCCGGGAGGCGTTCGCCGGGACCTTCCACGTCGCCGAGGAGTACTCCGCGCTGGCGCATGCGTATGCCGAGGCCGCCCGCGGGGAGGTTCCGAGCGCGCCACCCGGGGAGTTCTACTGCCACTCGCTGACCGACCCGTCGATCCTGGGCGAGCTCGCCGACTTCGGGGTGCACACCCTGACCTACTTCGGGCTGCACATGCCCGAGCCGCTCTTCGCCCAGGACACCGAGGGGCAGAAGCTGCGGGCGGTCAGCCGTGCCCTGGCCGCGATCGACCAGCACCTCGCCGAGCCGCTGCTGGACTGCGTGCTCGTCGGGCCGAACGGTGAGCTCTGCGTCGAGGCCAAGGTGCCCCAGGACATCGAGCGCGACCTGGCCATGCCTGGCGGCCACATCTTCCACGGCGACCTGAGCTGGCCCTGGGCCTCACATCGGGAGTCGTTGACCACCCCGGCGCAGCAGTGGGGCGTGGCCACCGAGGTGCCCTCGATCCTGCTGTGCGGCTCGGGCGCGCGCCGCGGCGGCGCCGTCAGCGGCCTGGGCGGCCACAACGCAGCCCATGCCGTGATCGCGATGCGCTAGCAGTTGCGCGCGTCGACCGGCAGCGGCTCTGCCACGAGCAGCGCGAGAGCCGCCGCAGCCGGACCTTCGGCCGGCGAGATGCCGACCCCAGCGGACCGTGGCCTCGATTTCAGATCCGGCCCGACAGACTGCTAAGGTTCCACACGCTTCACGCGCCATTAGCTCAATTGGCAGAGCAGCTGACTCTTAATCAGCGGGTTCGGGGTTCGAGTCCCTGATGGCGCACACATTCGCAGGTCAGGCCGCTCACACGGCCTGACCTTCGTGCTTCTCGGACCTGGCCGACGACGACGCTGCGGGGCAGGGGGGTGTCCGCGACCGGCGGCTATGGTCGAGGTGTCCATCACCTTTGTGTCCCGGGAGTTGCGATGAAGCTGCGAAACGTCCCCCTCCGCCTTGCCACCGGCGCCTACGTCCTCCACAGCGGTTGGGAGAAGTGGCACGGGAACGAAGCACAGGCAACGGGGCTCCACGGCATGGCCTCGGGCGCGTTCCCAGCCTTCAAGCCGATGAAGCCCACCGATTTCCTCCGGATGCTCTCCGTCGGCGAGATCGCGCTGGGCTCCGCGCTGTTGGCCCCGTTCGTTCCGGCTGCGGTGGTCGGCATCGGCCTGACCGGGTTCTCGGGGGCACTGGTGACCATGTACCTGCGTACCGACGGCCTGCACCGGCCGGGCACCGTGTGGCCGACCTCCCAGGGCACCGCGATCTCCAAGGACGTCTGGATGCTCGGCATCGGGCTGTCCCTCATCGCCGATGGAGCGTCGCGGCGCGCCCACGAATGAGACGCCGGGCGTGGTGTCGCCGTACGCATGTCCGGTGGCGTCACCACCGCGGGCCCCGCTCGCCCTCATCGCTACCCTGAGCCGATGGCAACGGTGAAGCACGTGCAGGTGACCTTCGACTGCGCGCAGCCGCGGGCGGTCGCGGAGTTCTGGAAGGCCGCGCTCGGATACGTCGACCCTCCCGCCCCGCCGGGCTTCGATTCCTGGGACGCGTTCGAGGCCACGCTCCCTGCGGAGCGCCGAGGCGCGACATGGGCGTGCCAGGACCCGGACGGAGTCGGTCCGCGGCTGTTCTTCCAGCGGGTGCCGGAGCCCAAGACGGTGAAGAACCGGCTCCATCTCGACGTACGCGTGGGCACCGGGCTCACCGGCGATGAGCGAGTCTCTGCGCTCGAGGCCGAAGCGACTCGGCTCGAGACATTCGGGGCTCGGCGTCAGTGGCTGCTCCCTGCCGACGAGGAGAACGAGGCGTGCCTGGTGATGCAGGACGTGGAAGGCAACGAGTTCTGCCTCGACTGACGGACCTCGGGGCCGGTCATTGTCCCGGCGCCACCCGCGCGGCAAGGTGGGTACGGCGGCGCCGGCGACCCATCCCCCGGCGAGAGCGCCAAGGAGGAGCCATGGAACCCACTCAGCGGACCCGGCCGCTCGTCGCGTGGACCCGAGGCCTGGAGGAGGCGAGCGCGCTCGACGGACCGGTGCGAGCGATGGAGCCCACCATCCAGCAGATCTTCGGACAGGGCGCGCGGGGCTCGATGCTGCGCGGCGACTGGTTGGGCCACGCCCTCCACCCGTCGCTGACGGACCTGGTCCTCGGCACCTGGACCTCGGCCACCATCCTCGACCTGTTCGGGGGCGCCGAGTCCTCGCGACCGGCCCAGCGGCTCATTGCCACCGGCCTGCTCGCCGCAGGCCCGACGGCATGGACCGGGTGGGCCGAGTGGAGTGCCGCAGGCGCCCGGGACAAGCGCGTGGGTCTCGTCCATGCGGTCACCAACGGGCTAGCGATCAGCATGTACGCCGCCTCCTGGCTGGCCCGCCGCCGCGGACGGCAAGGCTCCGGCACGGGCCTGGCCCTCGCCGGAGCCGCCGTCTCCGCCGCCGGCGGCTACCTCGGCGGCCACCTCGCGCTGGCACGCAAGGTGGGCAGCCACGATGCCCGCTTCGATCAGACGAGCTAGGCGGAAGGGTCGGTCTTCGTCCGCCGGTTCCAAGGCCAGGTGATGAGCGCCCAACCCGCCGCCACCAGAGCCACCTCGACCACGACGTACCACGGCCACGGACCGAGCAGGTCCAGCAGGGAGTGCGACACCGGCTTGGCGTTCAGGTAGCCGTAGTTGCTGCCCAGGGCACGGTTGAGCGCGATCATTCCTGCGGCCCACACCGAGGTCACCATGAGTGCGAAGCGATAGTCACGCCAGGTCGGGCCGATCCGTGCACCGACCAGGTACACCGCCGCCCACACCGGGACGAGGTGACGCACCCAATAGCCGAAGAACTGCACATCGGGGAACGCCTGGTCCAGGTCGGGGGTCAGCACACCCTGCAGACTCAGTGTGAGCCCCCAGTAGTAGAGGATCGCCGTCCAACGCCTGCTCCGGGTGAGCAGTGCCACCCCGGCCACCAGCCACGCCACGTCACAGATCTGGAGGGGCAGCGACGTGCGCCAGTGCGCGATCCCGTGGATCCAGTCGACAACCTCGAACGGACCGCAGACCAGGAGGGTCAGGGCACCGAAGGCCCGGACGAGTCGCCTGCGCGCGATGGGTCCGAGCCGGCGTCCCGACCACCACATGAGCGCACAGCCGCCGACGAACACGGCCAGGATGACGAGGTGCTGCGCCCCGAACAGCACGAACCGTGCCTGCAGGACCGCAGCCATGCCACCAGTCTCTCGCGCAGATCAGCGGCCGTGCGCCGCCGCCGCCTCCGTGGCTGCCGCAAGCGCCTTCGCGCCGACGGACTTCGCGATCCACCAGGTCCAACCCGGACCTCCACCGACGTTGCGATAGTCACGATTCAGCAGTGGCATGATCCACGGCTCGGTGTGCATGGTCCCCACCGAGATCACCGTGGGGTGTCGGGCCCCGATGTCGTCGCGGAGACCGACCAGTCCCCCGGGATAGGAGTGGTCGACGTAGTCCGCCAGGCCGGCACTGAACATCTGGTGTCGGAACGGGTCGGTGCTCCCGGACAGCACGAGCGGCTGTGGACCCTCGATCGACACGATCGTCGCCTTCCCGGGCAGCGCAGCCAGGACCGCGTGCACGTTGGCGCGCTGGACGAGCAGGAGGTTGTTGCGGGTGTTCACCGCATAGGCCACCGCTCCCACCGTGGCGAGGACCGCCCAGACCAGTACGACGGACAGCGCAGCCCGGCCGGGAAGCCGCAGCGTGACCTCGTGAGAGATCAACCCGACCCCGAGCAGGATCGACGGCAGCATGAAGAACAGGTCCGGCCATCCGTTGAACACCCAGGTCGACCAGATCAGCCCGGCCACGAACGAGATCCCGAAGGCCGCCTCCATCCGGCGCTGGGGCAGCGCCCGCCGCTCGGCGGAGAACAGGGTCCACGCCGTGAACGCCAGGATCGACACCGACCCGACCGCCAGTGTCACCAGCGAGATCCCATAGGCGTCGCGGAGCGAACCGAGCACTGCTCCGAAGTCCGAGTAGAGACCGGGCTGGTGCGTGTAGCCGACATGGATCAGCACGAAGCACTCGAGGAACGCGTGCAGGTGGCCGATCGCGGCGTACCACACGATGAACACGGCCAGCGGGAGCAGCCCGCCCAGGGTGATCCGCCAGAAGCCGCGCAGCCGGGTCCCCCGGGGTAGCACCCACAGGCCGGCGAGCGCGGCGACGACCCCACCGAAGAAGGCGGGCTGCCAGGTCAGCGTGGCGAGCGAGACGAAGAATCCCGACCAGAAGAACCGCCGATGGACCAGCGCCAGTGAGGCCAGCAGCATGCAGAGCACCATCGTGGTCTTCTCGCGCGGCCCGTCGGAGGCGTACTGCGTGAAGCCGTTGACGTACAGCAGCGCCATCGCCATGGCCAACCCGACCAGACGGTTGCTCAGCAGGTCGCGGCCCAGCAGGTAGGCCACCCAGATGGACGCAGCAGCCAACAGCAGGAAGAAGACCCGCTCGGCACGGACGTCGTCTGCCCCGACCAACCGACCGAGCCATGCTCCGATACCCGGGACGAGGTGGCTCAGCGGGCCGGATCGGTTCACCACGGCGAGGTACGGCGGCACCCCGTCGGCCTGCTGCTGGCCGGCATAGGCGTACAGGCTGAGGTCACGACTCAGGTAGCCGTTGAAGCCGTGCAGCCAGTAGATCAGACCCGCCACGACCGCGAGGAACGGACCGACGAGGTCCGGTCGCGATGTCGGGCGAGAGCTCGTCGTCGACGCGACCGGACCGTTGCTGGGCACCCGCGAAGGCTAACGAACCGCCCCGAACAACCTGTGGCCGAGGTAGGCGAGCGTCAACGGCAGAACGCGTAGACGGTCAGGCCGTGCGGCGTGCCCGCGAAGACCTGGTCGAGGGCCAGGTGCACCATCCGGGCTCCGCCGTACACCGGGCCGGCACCGCGCCCGGCCACCACGTGGCCCGGCACCGAGACGTCGTCGGGCGCGGACCCGGTCCAGCAGTCGTGGGCTCGCACCAACGCTGACACGGACCCGGGCTCAGTCGCGCCTCCGGCCAGGACGTCGCCGTCCGAGACCGAGACCGCACCTCGCGCCGCGAGCCCGACTGCCGAGCCGATGATCCAGGCGGCCACGACGACGAAGAGCACCAGCTTGACCCGAGTCGCACGCCACAGGAGCGTTCGCAGGCCTGAGGGAGCAGGACGCACGCGGCGCTCGTTTCCGCCACCACCGAGCTGGGAGGCACTGGTCGGGACGCCGAAGCGTCATCGGGCCCTCCCCGCGACTATCAACGAGACACCAGCCGCGAAGTTCCGCGCCGGACCGCGCTCAGCTCGTACGCCTGCTCACTCCGCGCCTTCGGCCACCAGCTCCGCCGGCACGGTCGAGTCGGCGTCGACCAGGTTCTCGACCTCGTCGGTGTGGACGTACTTGCCGCCCCGGAACGCCGACGCCAGTGCCGCGATCAGGCAGGCCGCGATCGCGAAGCTGAAGGCCACTCCGAGGCCGTCGGAGAACGGTCCGGAGATCAGGGACGGGAAGAACTGATGCCCGGTCAGGTGCGCCTGGGTCGCGGCCGGCAGATGGTGCAGCACGTCGGGGCCCAGCAGCGACTGGATCGGGTTGTAACCCAGCAGCGACGCGAAGAGCACCCCCACAGGTGGCAGCGCGGCCACCTTGGCCGCCGCATCGTGGGGTACGCCGTTGACGGTGAGCCCGTGCATCATCGTCTGCGGCAACGACGACGCCAGACCGGTGATCATCAGCGAGAAGAAGATGCCGATGGAGAGCACCATGGCGGCGTTGCTGAACACCGTGCTCATGCCCGCACCGACACCGCGCTGGTGCGCGGGCAGGCTGTTCATGATGCCGGTCCGGTTGGGCGCCGCGAACAGGCCCATCCCCAGCCCGTTGATCAGCAGCGCAAGGGCGAACTGCCAGTAGCTGAAGTTGACCGGCAACAGCCACAGCCACACGAAGCTCGCCGAGGCGACCAGCATGCCACCGGTCGCGAACGTGCGGGCGCCGAACCTGTCGGACAGCCAGCCGGAGGTCGGACCGGCCACGAGGAAGCCCGCAGTCATCGGCAGCATGAAGATTCCCGCCCACAAAGGGGTGGACGCGAAGCTGTAGCCGTGGCGGGGCAGCCAGATGCCCTGCAGCCAGATGATCAGGATGAACATCAGACCGCCACGCCCGAGGGCGCCGAGCAGGCTGGCGAAGTTTCCGAACGTGAACGCGCGGATCTTGAACAGGCTCAGCCGGAACATCGGCTCGGCGACCCTGGTCTCGACCCAGCAGAAGACTCCCAGCACCACGCAACCGCCGATCATGGCGGTGAGCACCCACGGGTTGGTCCAGCCCATCGTGTGCCCGCCGTGCGGCTGGATGCCGTAGGTGATGCCGACCAGGACCGCGATCAGGCCGACCGCGAAGGTCAGGTTGCCCCACCAGTCCATCGTCGCGTGTCGCCGGATGCCGGTGTCGTGCAGCTTGTAGTAGGCCCAGACCGTGCCGAACACGCCGATCGGGACCGAGACGAGGAAGACCAGGTGCCACTCGATCGGTGCCAGCACGCCGCCGACGATCAGGCCGATGAAGGAGCCGGCGATCGCGGCGACCATGTTCAGGCCCAGCCCCAGTCCGCGCTCGTTGACGGGGAACGCATCGGTGATGATCGCGCTGGAGTTGGCCATCAGCATCGCGCCGCCGATGCCCTGGAAGATCCGCATCGCCACCAGCCACAGCCCGGCCGGGGTGCCGTGCATCCAGGTGATCGCCAGCATCACGGAGAAGAACGTGAAGATCGCGAATCCCGCGTTGTAGATCTTCACCCGGCCGTACATGTCACCGAGCCTCCCCAGCCCGACGACCAGGACCGCGGTGACGACCATGTAGCCCATGATCAGCCAGAGCAGGAGGCTGGTGTTCCCAGGCGCGAGTGGGTCGATCTTGATGCCGCGGAAGATGTCTGGAAGGGCGATCAACAGGATGGAGGAGTTGATCGTGGCGATCAGCACGCCCAGCGTCGTGTTGGACAGCACCACCCACTTGTAGCGCGGGCTCGCGGTGTCGCGGAGAGCTCGTGCATGAGCGCGCTCGCGGCGGCCGTCGGCGCGCTGTCTCGTGCTTGGGTCGGTCATCGACTCCCTTTACTCCATGATTGCGTCTCAATTGGTTGAGTTACACACCAATTTTAGCAAAGGAGCAGGGGGCTACGTGAACGGGTCCTGACTAGAAGGCTTGGTCCGGCGGAGCCGGAATTTCGGGTCAAGTCTCAGGCTGCGAGTCCAGATTCCTTCGTGAGTTGGTCGAGGGCGTGCTGGTAGGTGCGGCTCGCGGCCTGTAGGGGGTGGGGTTCGGGTCCGGCGAGTTGGGCCATGCCGGTGCGCAGCAGTCGGTCATGGGCGCGGGTGAGGAACAGGGCGTGCTCGATTCCGGTGTCGGTGACTTGGTAGTGGTTGCTGTGCGCACGACGGACGATGAGTCCGTGGACGCGGAGTCTGCGCAGGTCGTAGGTCATTTGCCCTGCCGACATGACGGTGCCGAGCAGTTGCCCAACGAGGTCGCGCAGGTCGCGGTTGGTGAACCCGTCGGGTAGCAGCCGGAATACCAGGAGGGCGTGCAGCAACGCCATCGCGCGGGTATCGGCGAACTTCAGCCCGGCGACCCGGGCCCCGGTCTCGGTGGTGACCGGGTCGTTGAGCGTGGTGAAGACCTGTTGTCCTCGGGCCGGGTCGTGGCTGAGTCGTTGGACGTCGAGCAGACGCCTGTTGGCGGTGAAGCCGATCTCGCACAGGGCGGGCAGATTGGTCAGTCGTTTCCGGATGTCGAAGTCGTAGGTGTTGTTGATCGTGGTCTCGGTGCGCAGCGCTCTCCCTTCCTTGTGGTACTGCTTGATGGTGGTCGCCTTGTAGTCCACGTGCAGGCTGGGAGTCACGCCTTGGGTGATCACTCGAGTCCGGAACCGTCCTGGCGTCTGGTGCTTCTTCCCGGCGTGGATGCGGCGGTTGAAGACCAACCCGACCTGGTCGGGGCGGCCCAGGTCGAGGTTGTCGCGGATGACTTGTTCGAAGAAGATCCGCCCGCTCACGGGCCGGTCCAGCATCTGGGTCAGCGAGAACTCCGCCTGCAGGATCGAGATGTCGTAGCGGTAGCCGGCCGCCCGGTCCGCCTTCGAGTAGGGGTGTGGCACCTTGGCCAGCCACTTGCGCAGCAGCGCATCGATCTGGTCGGGGCCCAGACTGGCGCAGATTGCCTGAACGGTGGCGACATCGGCGGGGTCATCGAAGGAGGCAAACGCGTTGTCCAACGCGGTGAACCCGATCCCCGCCTTCGCGGCCTGTCGCTTGGCCCACTCGTTGCCGTTGATGCACAACCGGGCGTTGTAGGGAAAGTAGGAACAGAACTTGAGGAAGAACGGCCCGAAGTCGGCATCGACGGCGTAGACGTAGAAGTGGTTGACCATCCCGGTGGTCTTCACGATCCACGGATACGCCCGCCCCTCGACGTTGCGGCGCTTCTCGGTGCGAAACAGCGACGTCTTCTCCTGCGCACGGCCGATGAACAACACTCCCTCGGTGTGCCCGGCTGCTTCGAACCGCGCCAGACGCTCGTGCATGATGTCGTCCTTGCGTTGGCCCTTGACGAAGTCGACCCACGGCACGCCCTGGTCCACCGCGAAGCGGCGCATCTGTTTGCTGAACGCATCGGTGATCTTGCTCAGCGGCGCGGTCGAGGCGACCGGAAGCCCGAGCTGGCGCTGCACATAGCCCACCAGTCCGGCCGCGTACTGCAACTGCGGAACGTAGACGTTGAGATACATCCGATCGATGCACTCGACCTCAAAGACGGTGTGCTCGGAAACGACATCGGACACGGTGCGCGGTAGCGTCATGAGAAGGCTCCGGTCAGGCGGGACGGCTCACCTTGAGCCAACCACCGCCAAGCAGGCGGTCACAACACGGGCCCCCGGGCACCGTCAACCCGCCGACCGGAGCCGCCAGCACCACCCCGGGACACCACGCACGGCTCGTCGGGCTGGGGCGATGCCCCGTTAGTACTACAGCCGCACTTAGGGAACAGCGCTGCGCCTGGCGTAGTGGCATCGTCGGGCGCGGGCTTGGTGGCGGCGTCGCCAGCGTGACCAGTCCAGGACGACGGTGGTGTCTGGCTGGCGCTGCCAGATCAGGGCAGCGAGGAGCCGTCTGACTTCGGGCACGGTGAGGGGGATCAGTTCCTCGACCGGCCGGAGGTCCCCCTTTTTCCGCCGCCGGCGGCGGTGTTGGTCTGGGCGGTGGTGATGGTCAAGAAGGCGTGCGCGAGCATCGCCAAGGTGATGTGCCGATACCAGGAGTCGTAGCGGCGTACCTGGTACTGGTCGAGGCCGACTTGGCCCTTGGCTGTTTGGAACGTCTCCTCGATCGCCCAGCGGGCACCGGCCACCCGGACCAGTTCACGCAATGGGGTGCGTTCGGGCCCGAAGCACAGGTAGTAGGCGACATCATCGGGGTCGGTCAGGCTGCGGCGGGCCAGCAACCAGTAGCTGGGGCTGTCCTCCAGGGGGCGGATCGGCGCCCGGGCCCAGTGATACAGGCGCGGACCCTTGGCGCCGCGCCCGGCGGAGATCTTCTTCCACGCCTGGGCGGGAAGCATCGCGGCCAGCGCATCGGCGCGCAGTTCACGCACTTTCGGTCCGTCACCGTCGTCGACGGCGGCGATGACGCGCTGGTTCACCGGAACCGCCATCACGTAAGGCATCTGACGTTCTTCAAGCATCGCGCGCAATCGGTAGTGCTGGCCATAGACCTCATCGCCGGTGACCCACCCAGCCGGCACCCCGGCGTCGATCGCGCGCCCGATCATCCGCATCGCCAGCTCCGGCTTGGTCGCGAACTCCACCTCGTCCCCGATATGCGCCTCAGCGCGTCGGGCAGCATCCTCGGCCCAGGCCTTGGGCAGGTAGAGCTCACGGTCCAAGAACGTCCGTGCGGATCCCTGGCCAGGACCAGTGGCATAGCCGAGGAAGACGCCGATCTGGCAGTTCTCGATTCGTCCCGCAGTGCCGGAGTACATCCGCGCCACCCCCGCGGACTTCGTGCCCTTCTTCAAGAAGCCAGTCTCATCAACCACCAGCACCCCAGCAGGGTCGCCAGGCGCAGGGGCGAGGTGCTCGACCACGTAGTCACGCACATCGTCGCGCACCGCGTCGGCGTCCCAATCGGCATAGGCCAACAATCGCTGCATCCCGTCGGGGATCGCCTCACCTGCAGACTCGGCCAGCGTCCAGGAGTTCTTCTTCTCCAACGGCGCCAACAACCCCCGCACATAGGCCAACACCCGCTCACGCGGCTCCGAGCGCGCGAACCGCGGCGCGATCCGGGCATGCACCTCCGCAAGCCCCGCCGCCCACTCCTCGACCTCAGACACACAAACCTCACCAGTCACACCAGCAACATGCCGGCGAACACCAGTCTCACACAGGCGACACACCGATCACGGCCAAAATAAGTGCGGCTGTAGTACTAGAGCGTGTCTGCTAATGATCTGGCTGTCGGTCCGCGAGTGTGGGAGACATGCTGCGAACCGATGTCATCAGCGATGAGCTGTGGGCCGTTCTCGAGCCCCTGATGCCGTCCTCGCGCCGGCCTGGTCGACCTTGGAATGACCACCGGTTGACGATGGAGGGCATCGTGTGGCGTTTCCGGACCGGCTCGCCGTGGCGAGATCTTCCCGAGCACTTCGGTGCTTGGCAGTCGGTCGCGGAACGGCATCTGCGCTGGTCCAAGGACGGCACCTATGCCCGGATGCTGCATGCGGTCCAGGCCGAGACCGGCGGGGTCGAGGAGGATCTGGCCGCGTTGTTGAGCGTGGACTCCACCAGCGTCCGAGCCCATCAGCACGCCGCAGGAGCGCGAACCGGCCAGGCAGTCCTGGCCAGCACAGGGGGCTGAATCGAGTTACAGGTTTTCGCCCGATGAGCCCGAGGATCATGCGATCGGACGCTCGCGCGGCGGCCTGACCACCAAGATCCACGCCCTCACCGACACCACCTGCTCGCCGGTCACCTTGTTGCTGACCCCCGGCCAGGCGGGGGACAACCCGCAACTGTGGCCGCTGCTGGAACAACACCGGGCGGCCTCGAAGTCCGGGTTCCGACTGCTGGCGGACAAGGCGTACTCCCACAACTCCACGCGCGCCAGGTTGCGGACGATGAAGATCGCGCACACCATCCCCGAGAAGAGCGACCAGATCGCGTACCGCAAGGCCAAGGGCGCCTCGGGTGGTCGACCGCCGGCCTTCGACCCTGTGCTCTACAGCGAACGCAACACCGTCGAGCGAGGCTTCAACCGACTCAAGCAGTGGCGCGGCATCGCGACCAGGTATGACAAGTACGCGCTGACCTACCTCGGTGGCGTCACCCTCGCAGCCTTGGTGATCCACCACCGCGTCCGCCATTAGCAGACACGCTCTAGTACTACAGCCGCACTTATTTTGGCCGTGATCGGTGTGTCGCCTGTGTGAGACTGGTGTTCGCCGGCATGTTGCTGGTGTGACTGGTGAGGTTTGTGTGTCTGAGGTCGAGGAGTGGGCGGCGGGGCTTGCGGAGGTGCATGCCCGGATCGCGCCGCGGTTCGCGCGCTCGGAGCCGCGTGAGCGGGTGTTGGCCTATGTGCGGGGGTTGTTGGCGCCGTTGGAGAAGAAGAACTCCTGGACGCTGGCCGAGTCTGCAGGTGAGGCGATCCCCGACGGGATGCAGCGATTGTTGGCCTATGCCGATTGGGACGCCGACGCGGTGCGCGACGATGTGCGTGACTACGTGGTCGAGCACCTCGCCCCTGCGCCTGGCGACCCTGCTGGGGTGCTGGTGGTTGATGAGACTGGCTTCTTGAAGAAGGGCACGAAGTCCGCGGGGGTGGCGCGGATGTACTCCGGCACTGCGGGACGAATCGAGAACTGCCAGATCGGCGTCTTCCTCGGCTATGCCACTGGTCCTGGCCAGGGATCCGCACGGACGTTCTTGGACCGTGAGCTCTACCTGCCCAAGGCCTGGGCCGAGGATGCTGCCCGACGCGCTGAGGCGCATATCGGGGACGAGGTGGAGTTCGCGACCAAGCCGGAGCTGGCGATGCGGATGATCGGGCGCGCGATCGACGCCGGGGTGCCGGCTGGGTGGGTCACCGGCGATGAGGTCTATGGCCAGCACTACCGATTGCGCGCGATGCTTGAAGAACGTCAGATGCCTTACGTGATGGCGGTTCCGGTGAACCAGCGCGTCATCGCCGCCGTCGACGACGGTGACGGACCGAAAGTGCGTGAACTGCGCGCCGATGCGCTGGCCGCGATGCTTCCCGCCCAGGCGTGGAAGAAGATCTCCGCCGGGCGCGGCGCCAAGGGTCCGCGCCTGTATCACTGGGCCCGGGCGCCGATCCGCCCCCTGGAGGACAGCCCCAGCTACTGGTTGCTGGCCCGCCGCAGCCTGACCGACCCCGATGATGTCGCCTACTACCTGTGCTTCGGGCCCGAACGCACCCCATTGCGTGAACTGGTCCGGGTGGCCGGTGCCCGCTGGGCGATCGAGGAGACGTTCCAAACAGCCAAGGGCCAAGTCGGCCTCGACCAGTACCAGGTACGCCGCTACGACTCCTGGTATCGGCACATCACCTTGGCGATGCTCGCGCACGCCTTCTTGACCATCACCACCGCCCAGACCAACACCGCCGCCGGCGGCGGAAAAAGGGGGACCTCCGGCCGGTCGAGGAACTGATCCCCCTCACCGTGCCCGAAGTCAGACGGCTCCTCGCTGCCCTGATCTGGCAGCGCCAGCCAGACACCACCGTCGTCCTGGACTGGTCACGCTGGCGACGCCGCCACCAAGCCCGCGCCCGACGATGCCACTACGCCAGGCGCAGCGCTGTTCCCTAAGTGCGGCTGTAGTACTAGAAGGCTTGGTCCGGCGGAGCCGGAATTTCGGGTCAAGTCTCAGGCTGCGAGTCCAGATTCCTTCGTGAGTTGGTCGAGGGCGTGCTGGTAGGTGCGGCTCGCGGCCTGTAGGGGGTGGGGTTCGGGTCCGGCGAGTTGGGCCATGCCGGTGCGCAGCAGTCGGTCATGGGCGCGGGTGAGGAACAGGGCGTGCTCGATTCCGGTGTCGGTGACTTGGTAGTGGTTGCTGTGCGCACGACGGACGATGAGTCCGTGGACGCGGAGTCTGCGCAGGTCGTAGGTCATTTGCCCTGCCGACATGACGGTGCCGAGCAGTTGCCCAACGAGGTCGCGCAGGTCGCGGTTGGTGAACCCGTCGGGTAGCAGCCGGAATACCAGGAGGGCGTGCAGCAACGCCATCGCGCGGGTATCGGCGAACTTCAGCCCGGCGACCCGGGCCCCGGTCTCGGTGGTGACCGGGTCGTTGAGCGTGGTGAAGACCTGTTGTCCTCGGGCCGGGTCGTGGCTGAGTCGTTGGACGTCGAGCAGACGCCTGTTGGCGGTGAAGCCGATCTCGCACAGGGCGGGCAGATTGGTCAGTCGTTTCCGGATGTCGAAGTCGTAGGTGTTGTTGATCGTGGTCTCGGTGCGCAGCGCTCTCCCTTCCTTGTGGTACTGCTTGATGGTGGTCGCCTTGTAGTCCACGTGCAGGCTGGGAGTCACGCCTTGGGTGATCACTCGAGTCCGGAACCGTCCTGGCGTCTGGTGCTTCTTCCCGGCGTGGATGCGGCGGTTGAAGACCAACCCGACCTGGTCGGGGCGGCCCAGGTCGAGGTTGTCGCGGATGACTTGTTCGAAGAAGATCCGCCCGCTCACGGGCCGGTCCAGCATCTGGGTCAGCGAGAACTCCGCCTGCAGGATCGAGATGTCGTAGCGGTAGCCGGCCGCCCGGTCCGCCTTCGAGTAGGGGTGTGGCACCTTGGCCAGCCACTTGCGCAGCAGCGCATCGATCTGGTCGGGGCCCAGACTGGCGCAGATTGCCTGAACGGTGGCGACATCGGCGGGGTCATCGAAGGAGGCAAACGCGTTGTCCAACGCGGTGAACCCGATCCCCGCCTTCGCGGCCTGTCGCTTGGCCCACTCGTTGCCGTTGATGCACAACCGGGCGTTGTAGGGAAAGTAGGAACAGAACTTGAGGAAGAACGGCCCGAAGTCGGCATCGACGGCGTAGACGTAGAAGTGGTTGACCATCCCGGTGGTCTTCACGATCCACGGATACGCCCGCCCCTCGACGTTGCGGCGCTTCTCGGTGCGAAACAGCGACGTCTTCTCCTGCGCACGGCCGATGAACAACACTCCCTCGGTGTGCCCGGCTGCTTCGAACCGCGCCAGACGCTCGTGCATGATGTCGTCCTTGCGTTGGCCCTTGACGAAGTCGACCCACGGCACGCCCTGGTCCACCGCGAAGCGGCGCATCTGTTTGCTGAACGCATCGGTGATCTTGCTCAGCGGCGCGGTCGAGGCGACCGGAAGCCCGAGCTGGCGCTGCACATAGCCCACCAGTCCGGCCGCGTACTGCAACTGCGGAACGTAGACGTTGAGATACATCCGATCGATGCACTCGACCTCAAAGACGGTGTGCTCGGAAACGACATCGGACACGGTGCGCGGTAGCGTCATGAGAAGGCTCCGGTCAGGCGGGACGGCTCACCTTGAGCCAACCACCGCCAAGCAGGCGGTCACAACACGGGCCCCCGGGCACCGTCAACCCGCCGACCGGAGCCGCCAGCACCACCCCGGGACACCACGCACGGCTCGTCGGGCTGGGGCGATGCCCCGTTAGAGATAGAGGCCGGTCTGCACATCACCGAGGCGATCAGCCGCGACGGCATGGATGTCACGCTCGCGCACCACGACGTACAGCTCGCCCTGCACCTCGACCTCGGCCTTGTCCTCAGGGTCGAAGAGCACCCGGTCGTCGACCTCGACGGTACGCACGTGCGACCCGATGGACACCACGCGGTACCAGGACAGCCGCTTGCCGCCCATCGCCGCGGTCGCCGGGATCAGGATGCCGCCCGACGAGCGCCGCTCCCCCTGCTCGGTCTCCACGGCCACCAGCACCCGGTCGTGCAGCATCTTGATCGGCGTGCGCACGCCGTCCGTCGTCACCGGCGCCGTCTTGCCCACGCTCAGCGAGCGACCTTGCGGACCAGGGCGAACAGCGCCACCACCCCGACGACACCACCGACGACCTTGGCGATGTTCTCGGTCCGCGGCGCGCCCGAGCCATCGACGAAGAATGCCTTCACCGAGCTGATCTCGCGCTTGGCGATCGTCTTCGGGCTTGCCCGGTAGGCGAGCTGGTCGATCGTCGCCGCGAGTCGTTCGCGGGTCTCCTCGATCTCCCGCTCGAGGGAGCTCAACTGCTTGTCGGCCACGTTCACTCCTTGGTCGCCGGTCTCGAGGGCAGACGTTACCGTGTGCGCATGCCCGACAGACCTGTGCCCAGACTGCAGCCCGGTGACACGGCCCCCGACTTCACCCTGCCCACTGACGACGGGAGCACCGTCTCACTGTCCGGCCTCCGCGGTCGCAAGGTGATCGTCTACTTCTATCCCGCCGCGATGACGCCCGGCTGCACGAAGCAGGCCTGCGACTTCACCGACTCCCTCGAGTCGCTGCGCAGCGCCGGCTACGAGGTGGTCGGCATCTCCCCCGACAAGCCGGCCAAGCTCGCCAGATTCCGCGAGCGGGACGCGCTGAGGATCGCCCTCGCCTCCGACGAGGATCGCTCGGTGATGACGGCGTACGGCGCCTTCGGCGAGAAGAAGCTCTACGGCAAGGTCGTCCAGGGCGTGATCCGATCCACGTTCGTGGTCGACGAGCAGGGTCGCATCCAGCTCGCGCAGTACAACGTCAAAGCCACCGGTCACGTCGCCAAGCTGCGCCGCGATCTGGGCCTGGATGCCGCCTGAGACGTCGTCGGTGCCCTCTGGGGCTCGCAGCGGGGGCGTGCGGGCCTCCCCCCTAGACTCAGCAAGCCCGCCGGAGTGGTGGAACGGTAGACACGCGGCGCTTAGGACGCCGTGCCTTCGGGCGTGGGGGTTCGACTCCCCCCTCCGGCACCGTGGCAGCGGCTGCCCGCGGGACCGGCTCAGCCCACCAGGGCGGCCACCCGCGGAGCGATCGTCCGCAGCGCCCTGCCCCGGTGGGAGATCGCGTCCTTGGCCACCGCATCCATCTCCGCCGAGGTCAGATCGCCATCCTGGTCATCGGGCACGAAGACGACGTCGTAGCCGAACCCGTTGCTGCCGCGCGGCTGGCGGATCACCCGCCCCGCCATCTCGCCCTCGACCGTGGCCTCCCCACCGGGGTGGCAGAACGCCACCGCGCACCGGAACCGTGCACCGCGGCGCTCGTCGGGGACGTCCTCCAGCTGCTCCAGCAGCAGCCGGTTGTTGCGGGCGTCGTCCTTGGGACGGCCCGACCACCGCGCGGAGAGCACCCCCGGCATCTGGTTGAGCGCGTCGACGCACAGCCCGCTGTCATCTGCCAGGGACGGGAGTCCGGTCGCGGCCAGACCCGCGCGGGCCTTGACCAGCGCGTTGCCCTCGAAGGTGGGCTGGTCCTCGACCGGCTCGTCGTACGGCGCGACGTCGTCCAGGCCCAGGACCCGGACGCCGGGCAGGTGCGCCTCGAGGATGCGCTGCATCTCCGCGAGCTTCTTGGCGTTCCGGGAGGCCAGGAAGATCTCAGCCACGCAGGGACTCCTCCTGGATCCTGGTGAGGTCGGCGCAACCCTTCTCGGCCAGTGCCAGCAATGCGTCCAGCTCGGAGCGGTCGAACGCAGCCCCCTCGGCGGTGCCCTGCACCTCGACGAAGCTCCCTGTGCCGGTCATCACCACGTTCATGTCGGTCTCCGCGCGGACGTCCTCCTCGTAGGGGAGGTCGAGTCGCGGCACACCGTCGATGATGCCCACGGAGACCGCGGCGACGGAACCGGTCAGCGGCTCGCCGGCCAGCGCGCCCTCGGCCCGGAGGTGGGCGACCGCGTCGGCCAGGGCGACGTACGCGCCCGTGATCGAGGCGGTGCGGGTGCCGCCATCGGCCTGCAGCACATCGCAGTCGAGGACGATGGTGTTCTCGCCGAGCGCCTTGTAGTCGATGACGGCGCGCAGCGAGCGACCGATCAGCCGCGAGATCTCGTGGGTGCGGCCACCGATGCGGCCCTTGACCGACTCGCGGTCCGAGCGCGTGTTCGTCGACGACGGCAGCATGGCGTACTCGGCGGTGACCCAGCCCAGGCCGGAGCCCTTGCGCCACCGCGGGACGCCCTCGGACGCGGACGCCGCGCACAGCACGCGTGTCCGGCCGAACTCGACCAGCACCGAGCCTGCGGGGTGGTCCTGCCAGTGCCGGGTGATCTTGATCGGACGCAGCTCGTCGTTCGCGCGGCCGTCGGAACGTGCGGTCTCAGTCATGGCGCCGACCTTATCGACGCAGCGGACGGGGCCTGCCTCCCCCCGTGGAAGCAGGCCCCGTCCTCCGGGGAGGGATCGTTGCTACTTGACCTCCGAGCGCAGCACCCGCCAGGTGCCGACGACCGCGGGGATCCCGATCCAGACCAGGAACCCGACGATCAGCTGTCCCCAGTCGTCGCCGGTCATCTGCTTCTCATAGAGGTGGCTGGTGGCCTGGTTGAGGTCGATCCAGACCAGCTTGTCCCCGACGGATGCCCAGATCCCGCCGACGATGCTGAGGACGGTCGGGACCAGGTAGTAGGCGACGATCGCGAAGGCAGAGTTGAGCAGCGCTGAGCCGAACGCGAGGCCCCACATCACGCCGATCTCGACCCCGAGGAGGACGCGGAGCATCAGACCGACCGAGACGTCCTGGAACGGGTGGGACGCGCCCCCGAACGGCACCAGCACGGCGGCGACCACGGCGATGGCGATCAACGCGGCGAGCGCGAACCCGAGGGCCGCGGCGACCTTGGCGCCGAGCACCCTGCGGCGGTGCGGCACGTGGGTGAACGTCACGAGCGCGGTCCGCTGGCCCCACTCCTGGGTCACCAGCAGGATGCCGAGCACCGGGAGCAGCATCGCCAGCGGGATCCCGCCGAAGGACATCAGCGACAGGAAGGTGCGATCACTGGACTTGCCCCAGATGAAGAATCCGGCGGTGACCAGCACCGAGATGGCGCCGATCGCGATCAGCAACCACTGGCCGGCGCGGGTGTCGTACATCTTGCGCACCTCGACGCGGACCAGCCTGGCCATCGGGATCCGCGGAGTGCCCGTGACGTCGAGCGTGGGTGCGGACGGAGGAACGAGGGTCTGGGCGCTCATGCGTGTGCTCCCTGGGTGATCGCGACGTCCTCGCGGGCGTCGTCGGCGGTGAGTTGCAAGAAGAGCTCCTCCAGGCCGGCGCCGTCGGCGGGCCGGAGCTCGGTGAGTACGACGTCGGCAGCGGCCGCGGCACGGCCCACCTCGACCGGGTCGACCTCGGCGCGCAGGCCGTCCCCTGAGGGGACCGCGGTCACACCGGCGCTGTCGAGCGCCTTGGCGAGGAGCTCGGTGTCGAGCGCGCGCACGAACGTGCCCTTGGTCTGGAGCAGCTCCTGCTTGGTGCCCTGCGCGACGATCCGGCCGCGCCCGATGAGCACCATGTCGTCGGCGATCATCTCCACTTCGTGGAGCAGGTGGGACGACAGCAGCACCGTGCCCCCCTCGGCGGCGTAGCTGCGCAGCAGGCCGCGCATCCAGCGGATGCCGGCCGGGTCGAGGCCGTTGGCCGGCTCGTCGAGGATCAGCACCGACGGGTCGCCCATCAAAGACGCGGCGATGCCCAGCCGCTGGCGCATGCCCAGCGAGTAGTTCTTCACCCGCCGCTTGGACTCGGCCTCGGTGAGCCCGACCATCGCGAGCATCTCGTCGACCCGTGAGTCGGGCAGGCCCATCGTGAGCGCGCTGAGCGCGAGGACCTCGCGGCCGGTGCGGCCTGCGTGCTGCGCGGAGGCGTCCAGCAGGACCCCCACGTGCCGGCCGGGGTTGGGGATGTCGTGGTAGCGCAGCCCACCGATGGTGGCCGACCCAGCGTCGGGCGGAGTCAGGCCGGCCATGATCCGCATGCTCGTCGACTTGCCCGCCCCGTTCGGCCCCAGGAACCCGGTCACCCGCCCCGGCTGTGCCACGAACGAGACGCCGTCGACGGCGGTGAATGCGCCGTACTTCTTGGAGACGTTCTCGAGCTTGATCATGGTCCGAAGTCTTTCGGACCGCACGTGCGCGCACATCAGGCAAAGGACTGATTTCGCCCTATACCTGGGTAGGGGGCATCCCCGACCTCCGCCAGTGGTACCCCGCACGCACGGGGGCCTAGGGTTTCCTGCGTGCAGCAGCCCACGCCCGAGCAGTACAACCTGCCGCTGACCCGGTGGCAGAACGTTTGGCGGTTCGCGCTCGCACTGGCCATCTCGGGTCTGGTCTGGTCACAGGTCGCACTCCGCGAGTGGCGGCACGACCCCGTCCTGCTCTGGATCGACCTCGGTCTGGGCGCGGTCTCCCTGTCGCTGGCGCCGTACCGTCGCCGCTGGCCGATGCCGGTGGCCCTCCTCGGTGCCGCCTTCGGCGTGCTGTCCGCGTCGTGCTCCGGACCGGCGACCCTGGCCGCGGTGTCGCTGGCGACCCGTCGTGACCTGCCCAAGATCATCACCGTCGGCGTGGTCGGGGTCGCCGGGTCCATCGCGATGAACGCGCTCGAGCCCTGGGCCACCGACGGCCCGTGGTGGGTGGACCTGGCCTTCGCAGTCGTGTTCACCATCGCCATGATGGCCACCGGGATGTACGTCGGGTCCCGGCGCGAGCTGGTCTGGTCGCTGCGCGAGCGGGCCGAGCAGGCGGAGCAGCAGCAGCAGCTGCAGGTGGGGCAGGCCCGCGCCCTGGAGCGGGAGCGGATCGCACGGGAGATGCACGACGTGCTGGCCCACCGGATCTCCCTGGTCACCATGCACGCCGGCGCGCTCGCCTACCGCACGGACCTGAGCCCCGAGCAGGTCCGGGAGACGGCCGAGATCATCTCCGGCAAGGCCCACGAAGCACTCAGCGACCTGCGCACCATCCTCGGCACCCTGCGCGAGGACGAGCCGATGCGGCCGCAGCCCACCCTGGTCGACCTGCGCGACCTGATCGCGGAGGCGACCACGTCGGGGATGACCGTCAGGCTGGACGACGCGCTCCTCGACCTGCGGGCCGTGCCGGAGAGCACGGGCCGGACGGTGTACCGCATCGTCCAGGAGGCGCTGACCAACGCACGCAAGCACGCGCCCGGCGCTGCGGTCGAGATCGGCGTGTGCGGTGCCCTCGGCGAGGGGCTCACGGTGGCGGTGCGCAACAACCGCACACGACTGGCGCCCTCGGCAGAGGGTTCAGGCCTCGGGCTGGTCGGCATGCGGGAGCGCGCCGAGCTCGCCGGCGGCCGCCTCGACGTCCGTGACGACGGGAGCACGTTCGCTCTCGAGGGATGGCTGCCGTGGCCGACCTGAGCACCGATGGAACCAGCGCGCCAGGCGCACCCATCCGGGTGGTCCTCGTCGACGACGACCCGCTGGTGCGCAGCGGCCTCGCGCTGATCCTCGGCGGCGCCGACGACCTGGCCGTCGTGGGCCAGGCCGAGAACGGCCAAGCCGCCCTCGACGTGGTCGCCGTCGCATCGCCCGATGTCGTGCTGATGGACATCCGGATGCCGGTCCTCGACGGGATCGAGGCCACCGGCCGGATGCTGGCGGCGACGGCACCGCCGAAGGTCATCGTGCTGACCACCTTCGGGGCCGACGACCACGTGCTGCGGGCGTTGCGCGCCGGGGCGCACGGGTTCCTGCTCAAGGACACTGCGCCGGTGGACATCGTCGAGGCGATCCGCCGCGTCGCGGCCGGTGAGCCGATGCTGTCGCCTGCCGTGCTCTCCCGGCTCATCGAGAAGGTCGCCGGCCACGGCGCACCGGATCGCTCGGCTGTGGCGCGGCAGCGACTCGCTGCCCTCACCGAGCGGGAGCGCGAGATCGCGGACGCGGTCGGCCGTGGGCTCAGCAACGCCGAGGTCGCCGCCGAGCTGTTCCTGAGTGTGCCCACCGTCAAGGCGCACGTGGGTCGGGTGTTCAGCAAACTGGGGGTCGAGAACCGCGTCCAGGTCGCGCTGTGCGTGCACGACGCCCGCGAGGGGTGACGGGTCAGATCTCGTAGCTGCGCCCCGGGGCCGCCAGCTCCAGCGGGCCGGCATAGGTCCCCTTGGCCTCGGCGAGCATGACGCCGGCGTCGTGCCACGGCGGGACGTGCGTGAGCACCAACCGATCAACGCCGGCATCGGTGCCGATCCGGCCGGCCTCGGCGCCGGTCAGGTGCAGGTCGGGCGGGTTGTCCTCGCCCTCGACGAACGACGCCTCGCAGAGGAACAGGTTGCTGTGCGCGGCTGCCTCACGCACGCCTGCGCAGACGCCGGTGTCGCCGGAGTAGGCGAGCGTGCGGCCGCCCGCACTGATCCGCAGGGCGTACGCCGGCACCGGGTGCTTGACCTCGACGGCTCGGACCGCGAAAGGACCGATCGTGACCGTCGCGTCCGGATAGTGGTGGAAGGTGAACTCCTCGGTCATCCCCGGCGACTTCGGCAGGTCGTAGGCACGGGCGAGGCGTCCCGGCGTGCCGTCCGGGCCGTAGACAGGGATCGGCGGGCTGGAGCCGGCCGGATGATATTTGCGGAGCACGTAGTAGCTCGTCAGGTCGATGCAGTGGTCCGCGTGCAGGTGGCTGAGCAGCACCGCGTCGATGGTCAGCGGGTCGGCGTACCGGTGCAGCGCGCCGAGCGCTCCGTTGCCCAGGTCGAGGACCAGGCGCCACGTGCGACCGAGGTGCTCCTGCTCGAGCAGGTAGCAGCTCGCCGGCGAGTCCGGTCCCGGGTAGGAGCCCGAGCAGCCGACGACGGTGAGCCTCACTGGACGGCCACCGGTCCGGCAGCGGCGCCACCGTCCACGTACCGGCTGCTGCTGACGGGACCCCCGGTGTACTGGGCGACCCCGGCGAGCTCCGGACCGAGGAAGCGCTGGCCGATGCGGGCGAACTCCTCGGGCTGGCCGGTGGTGAGGAACGTGTGGACCGGCGCGGACTCGTCGCCCATCTCGCCGCGCTCGGCGAGCACCCGATAGACCTCCTTGGCGCACTCCTCGGCGCTGGAGACCAGGGTGACCTGGTCGCCGACGACGTAGGAGATGATCCCGGTCAGCAGCGGGTAGTGCGTGCAGCCGAGGATCAGGGTGTCCACACCCGCTCCGACCAGGGGGTCGAGGTACTCGTGGGCGGCGTCGAGCAGCTCGGGCCCGCTGGTGACACCGGCCTCGACGAACTCGACGAAGCGCGGGCACGCGCGAGTGGTCAGCTCAACGTGCGGGGCGGCCGCGAACGCGTCGTCGTAGGCAAGCGACTCCGCCGTCGCGCGCGTGCAGATCACACCGATGCGCCCTGTCCGGCTGGCCGCGACCGCGCGCCGGGTGGCCGGCAGGATCACCTCGACCACCGGCACGTCGTACCGCTCACGCGCGTCGCGCAGCATCGCAGCGCTCGCGGAGTTGCAGGCGATCACGAGCATCTTCACACCCTCGGCGACCAAGCGGTCCAGGCATTCCAGGGCGTACTCCCGCACCTCGCCGATCGGCTTGGAGCCGTAGGGCTGCCGTGCGGTGTCCCCGAGGTAGACGATCGGCTCGTGCGGGAGCTGGTCGATCACGGCCCGGACCACGGTGAGACCCCCGAAGCCCGAGTCGAAGATGCCGATCGGTGCCGCTGCCATGAATGCAGGCTAGTTGCCCGAGGCCCCGCAGGCTGTCATCCACGACACATCACCTCACCGGGCCTCCGCCGAGACCCGCCGCTGGACGGCCGAGCGGTCAGTTGCTGGTGGCTGTCCCGCGGTTGTGCCACAGCCACCAGATGACCACGAACGGCAGCAGCAGCGGCACGTAGCCATAGTTGCTGCCGAAGTCCGTCCACACCGTCTGCTTGTCCAGGGGTACGGAGGACGAGTGGGTGGCGCCGACGACCAGCACGCCGAAGAACTCCACGGTCACCACCGCGACCGCCATCGGCTTCCGGTTGGTGCCCAGCGCCCAGGTCGCGAGGATGTAGATCACCGCGGCGACCGCCGAGAGCGAGTAGGCCAGCGGAGCCTTCGACGCCTTGGTCACCAGCTGCACCGATGCCCGCCCGGTCGCGCTCAGCGCCAGCACGCCGTACACGAAGACCAGGATCCGACCGAAGTTCCGGTTGAGCATGCCGGCTCCCGTGCGCAGCCGACCCGGGCGGCGCTCAGCCAACGTTCCACACCTGGTGCAGCCGGAGGAACAGGAACGGCACCACGGCCAGGCCGACGAGGAGAACGCCGAGGCCGCTGCGGCTCCGCTCGGCCTGCGCCCAGATCCACGCGGCCGGGAGGATCAGCAACGAGCCGATCAAGTAGCCGACGTACGTCACCACCGAGACACCTGGCGGTGCGTGGCCGACGCGCACGATGCCCACCCCCAGCTGCACCACGAGGCCCACCTCGATGAGGGCCAGCAGCCCGTCGCCGAGGTTTCCCGGCGGGCGGTTGCGAACCATCTGCACGACGATCACGACGGCGGCCAGCGCGCACAACGCCCCGACGACTGCCTGGACGAACGTCATCGGCCGGCCGCCGCTGTCCGCACGACGGACCTCAGGCCCACAGCTGCCCCTCGAGCCGCTCCTCGGCCTCCTCGACCGTCCCCTCGTAGGCTCCGGTCGAGAGGTACTTCCAGCCACCGTCGGCGACCACGAACACGATGTCGGCGCGCTCACCGGCCCGGACCGACTTCGCGGCCTGGGCGAGCGCGGCGTGCAGGATCGCACCGGTGGAGATGCCGGCGAAGATCCCCTCGTTCTCGAGCAGCTCGCGCACTCGGCGTACGGCGTCGCGCGGGCCCACCGAGAACCGCGCGTCGATCAGTGAGGCGTCGTACAGCTCGGGCACGAAGCCCTCATCGAGGTTGCGCAGGCCGTAGACCAGCTCGCCATACCGCGGCTCGGCGGCGACGATGCGCACATCGGGCTTGTGCTCGCGGAAGAACCGGCCGGCTCCCATCAGTGTGCCGGTGGTGCCGAGCCCGGCGACGAAGTGCGTCACGCCGGGCAGGTCGGCGAGGATCTCCGGGCCGGTCCCCTCGTAGTGCGACAGCGCGTTCGCGGGATTGCCGTACTGGTAGAGCATCACCCAGTCGGGATGCTCCTCGGCCACCTGCTTGGCGACCCGCACCGCCTCGTTGGAACCGCCCGCGGCCGGGCTGGAGATGATCTCCGCGCCCCACATCCGCAGCAGCTGCCGGCGCTCCTCGGAGGTGTTCTCCGGCATCACGCACACCATCCGGTAGCCGCGCAGCTTGGCGGCCATCGCCAGCGAGATCCCGGTGTTCCCGCTGGTCGGCTCGAGGATCGTGCAGCCGGGTCGGAGCAGCCCCTCCTTCTCGCCCTGCGCGATCATCCAGAGTGCGGCACGGTCCTTGATCGACCCGGTGGGGTTCTGGTCCTCCAGCTTCGCCCAGAGGCGCACCTCCGCGCCGTTGGGCTGGGTGCCCGGCGAGAGCCGCGGCAGCCCCACCAGCGGCGTACCGCCGACGGTGTCGAGCAGGCTCTCGAACCTCATCCGCCGGCGACCGCAGGCAGGATGACCACCTGGTCACCGTCGCTGAGCTGGGTCTCCAGGGCCCCGGTGAACCGGACGTCCTCGTCGTTGACGTAGACGTTGACGAAGCGACGCACCTCGCCCGCCTCGAGCAGGCGCTCCTTGATGCCCGGGTGGTTCGCCTCCAGGTCGTCGATCAGTGCGGCCAGCGTGTCGCCGGAAGCGTCGACCGCCTTGTCGCCCCCGGTGTAGGTGCGCAGGATGGTCGGGATGCGGACCTCGATGGCCATGTCAGCTCTCCTGGTCTGTGGTGGTGACGATGACCTCTTCCTCGGTCACCTCGCCGTCGATGATTCTGTAGGACCTGAACTCCACCGGCCCGTCGCTATTCCCGTGCTCGCGTGTGGAGACCAGCACATAGTGGGCGCCGGGCTCGTTGGCGAGGCCGATGTCGGTGCGGCTGGGGTGGGCCTCGGTGGCGGTGTGCGAGTGGTAGATCACGACGGGCTCCTCGCCGTCGGCCCACATCTGCTTGTAGAGCGCCAGCAGCTCCGAGGAGTCGAACTCGTAGAACGTCGGACTGCCCGCCGCATTGGTCATCGGCACGAACCGCTCCGGACGATCGCTGCCCTCAGGTCCGGCGACGATGCCACAGGCCTCGTCCGGGTGGTCCCGGCGAGCGTGCGCGACGATCTCGTCGACGATGTCCTGGCTGATGGTCAGCATGGACCCAAGGTTAGGTGAGCCGCGGGCAGGCGCCGGCCCCGGGACCACCACGCGGAAGGCGGTGGCTCCAGGGCCGACGGTCAGCTCAGATCCGCGGCTCGCCGGCTAGGGCAGGTAGTACATCGGGTTCGGGATCTTGAAGGTCTTGTCGGCGTACCCGCCCTTGAGGTCGCTGAACTGGTCACCGAAGTTCGCCACGATGTCGTAGCCCTGCGACTCGATGTACTTCCGGGTCAGCGACTTGTACTGGATCGTGGTGCACGTCGGCGCGCAGGACGAGAGCCACGGCTTGGTCTGGTCCTTGAGGTAGATGTTGCCGCCGTCCCACGTGTAGCCGGCATCGGTGAGGTTCGCCTCGGTCCCGTCCAGCTGGCTGGCCGGCCGGCCGGTCAGGAAGAACACCGTGTAACCGTGCTTGACCGCGGCGGCCTCGAGCTGCGGCATCCCCGGCACGGCCGGGAAGACCGTCGCCGAACCGGCGTTGACGAAGCTCGCATTGGTGGCCGGGTTGTAGACGAAGTTGCTGTAGATCTCGTAGCTGTAGGTGTTCAACGTGGTGTCGTCGACGTCGAAGAGGATCGCGGGCTTGGTCGACTGCCGCTGGGGCTGCTTCGCGGCGAGGTGCGCCTCCTTGCGCAGGTACGCACGAGCGCGGTCGGCGATCTGTGAGGTCTCTGCCGCGTAGGCGCCGTCCGGGGAGAACTGGTGCAGGGTGACGCCCGGGTCGCCCGGTGCTGGCGTCGTCGTCTTGGTGTCGCCGTAGTAGGCCTTGATGGCCGTCTTGACCTGGTCGACGTTCTGGATCTGGTCCGCCGAGGTGGGCTGCGCCGGCGGCGCCGGTACGGCGTGCGGCTGGTGGGTGTGGCCGGTCGATGCGAGGGCCGACCCGGTGAGGGTGAGGCTGACGGTGGCGGCGACGGATGCGGCGACGATCGAGACCGTCCGGGCGCGTCTGGGCAGTGTGAACACGAGTTCCTCCGAGATGAGAGATGTTGCGTGCCCAGCACGGTCGCACGAGCATGACCTACGTCACAAGAGGGACGCGACGGGAAGTTCTCCCGTTCTTCCGCCGCCGCGCCAACCGCGGAGGAGGCAAGCAGCCTAGGAGGCCGCCTCGACCAGGGTCTCCTGCAAGTAGCCCAGCCAGAGGTAGATGTCGTGCACCTGTGCCCGCGGGTCGTCGTCGGGGAGCGAGTCCCAGAAGTCCTCGTCCTCGTCCTCGATCTCCAGCCTGGTGGCGATCGCGAGCCGCATGTCGGTGAAGCTGCGCAGCCAGGACAGTGCGTCGGGCTCGGCGAGCTCCACGTCGATGAACAGCCCGTCCTCGGGCTCGGCGGGCAGGCCCGCCTCCTCCAGAGCGTCGATGACGCTGGCCGCTGCCTCCGCCTTGCCGTTGCGCAGCCTGCTCTCGGTGAAGCGGCGGAAGTCAGCGGCCGCCTCGTCGTCATCCGGGTAGGCGGTGGGGAACAGCCTGGCCAGCACCGGATCCTCCGGCTCGGTGGTCGGGCCCGAGAAGTCCAGGAGGTCCTCGAGATCGTCGGTTTTGGCCGGTGTCGCCTCCTCGTTGCGCAGCAACTCGATCAGCTGTGCCGCCAGTGAGCGGAGCAGGTCGGCCTCGAAGACCGAGAACGTCGCCGCGCACGCACCGGTACGGCGGTGCCGGGTGAAGCCTGAGCTCATCGGACCATGCCTCTACGCGTCGGCCTTCTGCATCGTCGCCCACAGGCCGTACTCATGCATGGCCTGCACGTCACGCTCCATCTCCTCGCGGCTGCCGGTCGAGACCACGGACTTGCCGTCGTGATGGACCTCCAGCATCAGCTTCTCGGCCTTGGCTCGCGCGTAGCCGAAGTACTTGCAGAACACGAAGGTCACGTAGGACATCAGGTTGACCGGGTCGTTCCACACGATCGTGACCCACGGCTTGGCGAGCATGGTGACATCGTCGAGCTGCGGCTCGTCGAGCTCGACCGGACTCGTGGACATGGACTCCAGCGTAATCGGCGGCTGGAGCGGCGGGCGTACTGCGTAGGCTCCCGGTCATGACCTCGACGGCCATGTTGACCGACCACTACGAGCTGACCATGCTGCAGGCGTCGCTGGAGTCCGGCGCCGCCTCGCGCCGCTCGGTGTTCGAGCTCTTCGCGCGCCGGCTGCCCGGCGGGCGGCGGTACGGCGTGGTGGCGGGCATCGGTCGTGTCCTCGATGCGATCGAGCGGTTCCGGTTCGGTCCCGAGGAGCTGGAGTGGCTGCGCGCGCACCAGGTGGTCGACGAGACCACCCTGGACTTCCTGGCCTCCTACCGGTTCTCCGGGGACGTCTGGGGCTACCCGGAGGGCGAAACCTACTTCCCGCACTCACCGGTCCTCGTGGTCGAGTCCAGCTTCGCCGAGGCCGTGCTGCTGGAGACCCTGGTCCTGTCCATCCTCAACCACGACTCGGCGATCGCCTCGGCGGCCTCACGGATGATCGTCGCCGCCGGTGACCGGCCGTGCATCGAGATGGGCTCGCGTCGCACCCATGAGGAGGCGGCCGTCGCGTGCGCTCGTGCGGCGTACGTCGCCGGCTTCGCGACCACCTCCAACCTCGAGGCCGGGCGCCGTCACGGCATCCCTACAGCGGGCACCAGCGCGCACAGCTTCACCCTGCTCCACGACACGGAGACCGATGCGTTCCGCGCCCAGATCCGCTCGTTGGGCAGGGGCACCACGCTGCTGGTCGACACCTACGACGTGGCCGAGGCGGTCGCCCTCGGCGTCGAGCTCGCCGGCCCGGAGCTCGGTGCGGTACGGCTGGACTCCGGTGACCTCGGCGTGCTCGCCCAGCAGGTGCGCACCCAGCTGGACTCCCTCGGTGCCACGGGGACCCGCATCGTGGTGACCTCCGACCTCGACGAGTACGCCATCGCGGCTCTCGCGGCGGCCCCGGTGGACAGCTACGGCGTCGGCACCCAGCTGGTCACCGGGAGCGGGCACCCGACCTGCGGCTTCGTCTACAAGCTGGTCGCGCACCAGGACGACTCCGGTCGCTGGGTCGATGTGGCCAAGAAGAGCAAGGACAAGGAATCCCTGGGTGGTCGCAAGCACGCGCTCCGACGGGTCGTGGACGGCGTCGCCGAGGCCGAGGTGATCGCAGTCGGGGCGCCACCCGCAGCCGCGCACGACGATGCGCCGATCACCACCGGCGAGCGCCTGCTCCTCGTCCCTCTGGTCAGGGGTGGCGAGACCGTCAGCGCCGAACCACTCGAGCGGGCACGCGCGCGACGTGCGCGCAGCGTCGCCGAGCTCCCCATGCGTGGCCGGCAGCTGCAGAAGGGCGATCCGGCGATCCCGGTGGAGCTGCCGCACCAGCGCGCCTGAGGACTCGCCCTCAACGACGCACCGTCAACGGCGCCGCAGGGATCGCCACCGGGCGTGCACACCCGCCCGCAGCCGGACCATCGGGCGATCGGGTACCGGCGGCCTGCTGACCTCGGCGATGGTCGCCGCGAGGGCGTCCACGGCCGCCCCAGCCACCTCGGCGGGCACCGGCTCGTCGGGGTCGCGCCACTCGCCCTGCGTCGGGCGCGGGCGCAGGTCGTCGAGATCGCCGGAGACCGGCACTCCACGTTCCCGGACCCAGCCGATCCACCGTTCGGCCAGCTCGGCCACCCAGGCGTGGTCCTCCGGCGGCAGCAGGATCGGCATCGAGTCGCGCAGGCTCAGAGCACCTTCGGCGACGACGTACTTGAGCAGCCGATGGGCCTCGGGGTTACGGCGCCCGTGCCGCCGGTTCACCCGGCGCAGCAGCTGGGTCTCGGCGATGCCGAGCGACTCGTTGGACCGGTCGGCCGGCAGCGGCCCCGAGTCCGGGTCGATACCGAGGGCGTCGCAGAACCGCTGCCAGAGCAGGTCCCGGTCCGCGCCCGGTCGAGGCAGCGTGACCAGGTGCAACCGGTCGGCTGGGAGGTCGGCGCCCCACGACTCCAGCACGGCGTCGACATCCATCGCACGGGCCAACCAGACCTCGCCCTCGCGTGCCCGGTCGAGGAACTGCCGGTAGGTGAGCCGGCGCCCCTGCTTCACGCTCTCCTGCCAGGCCGCCGGGAGCGCCCGGGCCGGGTCGCGGGCGGTCACCACCACGTGCAGCTCCGCGTCCGCCAGGTCTGCCCGCGCGCGGCGGATCACGTCGGCGTCCGCGGTGGCCAGCAGCTCGTGGCTGATCACCGTCACCCGCTGGCGCCGCGACTGTCGTACCGCGCGAGCCCATGCCCCGCGGGCGTGCCCCGGCGGGCCGCCGAAGTCCTGCCCGGTGAGGTCGAGGGCCGCCCGGAAGCTCGCGTCGATCCCCCGCGCGCGCCGTGGATTGCGCGGAATCCCCACGCCGTGGGCACGGAGCGTCTCGGCATTGCGACGCAGCCGCCGCTGCAGGTGGGTGGTGCCGCTCTTGGGCGTCCCCACGTGCAGATAGACGCGCCGCACCTCTGTCCCCATGCCCGCACGCATGTCCGTCATTTCACCAAAGGTCGGACTGCCCCGGCGATCCGGGGTCCTCCCCTGCCGGCCGGACTCTCGCTCCGAGCGGTCCGGGTCGCCTCCGAGTAGCCTTGCGGCCATGGCTCGCGGTCTGATCGTGGTCGACGTGCAGAACGACTTCTGCGAGGGCGGCTCGCTGCCTGTCACCGGCGGCGCCCGGGCCGCCAGCCGGATCGCGGAGCTGCTGCACCACTGGACCCGACAGGATCCGAAGGCGCCGCCGTACGACGTCGTGGTGGCGACCAAGGACCATCATGTCGACCCGGGGGACCACTGGTCACGTGAGCCCGACTTCGTGACGTCCTGGCCGGTGCACTGCCGGGTCGGCACCGACGGTGAGGCCTTCCATCCCAACCTCGACCCGCAGCCCTTCGACGCGGTGTTCCTCAAGGGGGAGCACGCGGCCGCCTACTCCGGTTTCGAGGGCACCTGCCTCGACGGCACCGGCCTGGCCGACTGGTTGCACCGGCACCAGGTCGACACCGTCGACGTGTGCGGCATCGCCACCGACCACTGCGTGCGCGCCACCGCACTGGACGCCGTGCGTGAGGGCTTCGCCACGACGCTGCTGCTGGAGCTGTGCGCGGGCGTGGCGCCGGAGACGACCGCTGCCGCGCTCACCGAGATGGAGTCCGCCGGCGTTGTCCTGGGTTGAGGCTCAGCGGCCCCGGAAGTCCGGACGCCGCTTCTCCAGGAACGCCCGCATCCCCTCGCCGGCGTCCTTGGTCCGGAGCAGCACCGACTGCCCCCGACGCTCTTGGGCGTGAGCCTCCGACAGCCGGTCCAGGGTCGCGGCGTTGATCGCCCGCTTGGTGGCTGCGAAGGCCAGCGGTGGGCCGCTGGCGAGCCGCTGCAGGATCCGCTCCAGCTGATCGGCGTACTCCGTGTCGGGGAAGACGTGGGTGACCAGGCCGGCGTCGTACGCCTCGGCCGCACTGAGCATGTCGGAGGTGAGGGCCAGCCGCATCGCGCGGGCACGTCCGACCGACGCAGCGAGGGTGGCGGTCGCGCCGCCGTCCGGCATCAGGCCGACCCGTGCGAAGGCGAGCGTGAGAGCCGCAGACTCCGTCGCGACGACCAGGTCACAGGCCAGGGCCAGCGACATGCCGACCCCGGCCGCTACGCCGTTGAGCCCACAGACCACGGGCTTGTCGCAGCCGATGACCGCGTCGACCATCACCGCGGCGCCGTCCACCGAGCCCGCGTCGTACTTCGCAGCCGGGTCTGCTCCCTCGAGGTCCGCGCCCGCGCTGAACGCCGCGCCGGTGCCGGTGACCAGCACCACCCGGACGGCTTCCTCGGCGGTGGCCCGGTGCAGCCGGTCCACCAGCGCGACGACCATCTCACCGGTCAGCGCGTTGAACTGGTCGGGGCGGTTCAGACGCAGCCGGAGGACACCGGCGTCCTCACTGATCTCCAGCGCGCTCATGGCGGTCCTCACCTGCGCTCGACGATGGTGGTGCGGGCGCGGCCCACACGGCGAAGGTGCCACTCCGTCTCATGGTCAGCACCACTTCTGGACCAGTGCGCGCACCACCGTGACATTGCGGTTGGTGGAGACGCCCAGAGCGCGCTTGACGGCGGCGCTGGGTGGTTTGGCCTGGTGGAAGGGGAGGTCGAAGAGCAGGTGCACGGCCCGTCCTCGGACCACGGCGCGCTGGCCGGGGTGGCGAGGCTCCTCGATCACTGCGGTGGCCTCCGCCGACGGGGGCGAGCGCAACAGCTCGACGTAGTGGCCGAACTCCGGAGCACCGAGCTCGGCGACGACCTCGTCCGCCTCGGCGGCGACGGCGCCCAGCTCGGCCGGCGCCATCGCCACGGTGCCAACGTCGAACCCACGGTCCGCTTCGAAGAGTGCCTCGAGGTCCTTCTCCAGCCTCGCCTGCGAGCGCAGCGGCGAGGTCAGTCGGATGTTGCCGGTCTGGATGTGGGTGGCGACGTCGCCGTACCCCGCCTCGGTCAGCATCTGGCGGAGCTCCGCCATCGGGTACTTGCGGCCGCCGACGTTCACCGCCCGCTGGAAGACGATCCAGGTCGACATCAGCTGTTGGAGAACATCGCCGGGCTGTCGCTACCCGGGCCACGGCCGGCCCAGGTCCACGCGTACGCCGGGTCCTCGGTCGCGAGCGCGGCCTCGCCAAGCTCCAGCGGACGGAACGTGTCCACCATGACCGCGGTCTCGTCGAAGAACTCCACCCCGATGGAGGCCTCCACCGCGGACGGCTGCGGCCCGTGCGCGAACCCGCCCGGGTGCAGCGAGATCGAGCCCAGGTTGATGCCCGAGCCCTTGCGGGCCTCGTAGTCGCCGCCGACGTAGAACATCACCTCATCGGAGTCGACGTTCGAGTGGTAGTAGGGCACCGGGATCGAGCCCTCGTGGTAGTCGACCTTGCGGGGCAGGAAGTTGCACACCACGAAGTTCGATCCCTCGAAGACCTGGTGCACCGGCGGCGGCTGGTGGATCTTGCCGGTGATCGGACAGAAGTCCTCGACGTTGAACGTGTACGGGTAGAGGCAGCCGTCCCAGCCGACCACGTCGAAGGGGTGAGTGGCGTAGGTGAGCCGGCTGCCCACCAACCCGCCCTGAGAGTGCTGCCCGGTGCCCCGATGCTTGACCAGTACCTCCACCTCGCTGCCCTGCTCGAGCAACGGCGTGGCCGGTCCGTGCAGGTCGCGTTCGCAGTAGGGGGCGTGCTCGAGGAACTGGCCGAAACGGGACAGGTACCGCTTCGGCGGGGCGATGTGGCCGTTCGCCTCGATCACATAGAGCCTCGAGACCTCGCCGTCGACGTCCGAGGGCACCCAGCGGTGCGTGGTCGCCCGCGGGATCAGCACGTAGTCGCCCGGACGGTAGTCGAGGGCACCGAAGACGGTCTCGACCGTGCCGGTCCCGGCCTCGACGAACACGCACTCGTCGCCGACAGCGTTGCGATAGAGCGGGGACGGCGCGTCGGTGACGACGTAGCACAGGCGTACGTCGCCGTTGCCCAACACCAGCCGGCGACCGGTCACCGGGTCGCCACCCGCCGGCACCTCGTGCAGCCGCAGGTGCCGCGGCTTGAGGGGATGGTTCGCCGTGGTGGCCAGGTCGGGGAGCTCCCAGGGCTGGCTGTCGGTGATCGCGGACGGCACCCCGGTGTGGTAGAGCAGCGAGGAGTCGGAGGAGAAGCCCTCCTCCCCCATCAGCTCCTCGAAGCGGAGGTTGCCCGCATCGTCCCGAAAAGCGGTGTGCCGCGTCGGCGGCACCTCTCCCACACGCCGGTAGTAGGCCACACCTCCACCCTGCCCGGCATGATCTAGCCTCGCAACATGAATGCCGCAGGAGGCTCTTCGTCCGACACTCCGGGCACGCCGGAGTTCCTCAGCGAGATCATCGACGACGCCGCGATCTTTCCCCCGGGCAACGCCCCGCTCGACCGCGCCGTCGAGGACTACCTCGCCCGACGTCCCGAGCCGCACGGCGGCCTGGTCGGCGGTTTCGTCGTCAGTGACGTGAAGCTGCCGGAGCTGGTGGACCTGGTCGCTGCGAGGGACCCGTTGCGCCTCAACCTCGTCGTGACCGGCGGCGCCGGAGCGATCGAGGGAGCGGTCCGGTGGGCGACCCGCGCCGAGGGACTGCACCTCGAAGCGCTCGAGTTCGCGCTGCGCGACGAGGAGGATCTCGCCCACAACGCCCAGCGGGTGTTGGCTGCGGTCGACGCGCTGGACACGGAGCTCGAGGACGTCGACCTGTACGTCGAGCCACCTCGGGTGCACGGCTCGCCGACCGCGGGCTGGCTGGCGGCGCTCGACGAGCTGGCTACCCGCGAGGTCCGACTGAAGTTCCGCACCGGCGGCGTGCACGCTGACGACTTCCCCACGTCCGCGGAGCTGTCGAGCTGCATCGGGGCCGCTCTCGACCGCGAGCTGCCGTTCAAGTGCACCGCCGGGCTGCATCACGCTGTGCGCCAGCGGGCCGCGCTTCCCGACGGGACCGAGCCCTGGCAGCACGGGTTCCTCAACGTCCTGCGCGCGACCCGCGCCAACCTCGACGGCGAGGACACGGTCGCGGTGCTCGAGGCGACCGATGCCGAGTCGCTGCTGGACGGGCTCGACCCGGACGCGATGACCCGTACCAGGAGGTGGTTCACCTCGTTCGGCAGCTGCAGCGTCCTCGAGCCCCACGACGACCTGGTCGAGCTCGGGCTGGTGCACGCATGAACGCCGTCGCGACCACGTGGGTGTCCGGCGCCGCCGGCTCGCCGTACGACGTCGACAACCTGCCGTACGGCGTCTTCTCGCGCGAGGGCCAGCCCCCACGCGTGGGCGTACGGATCGGCGACTTCGTGCTGGACGTGGCGACGGTGGCGGCATACGGCCGCGATCGCGCCAGTGAAGGCGATCTCGACCTCGCGTCCGTCTGGGCGCAACCGACGCTCAACGCGTTCCTGGCCCTCGGCCGGCCGGCCTGGGACGCCGCCCGCACGTGGCTCGTCGAGGTGCTCGGCAACGAGGTGCACCGCGCCCGCACCGAGCCGCACCTCATGCCCGTCGACGCTGTGACGATGCACCTGCCGTTCGAGGTCGCCGACTACGTCGACTTCTACTGCTCGATCCAGCACGCCACCAACGTCGGGCGGATCTTCCGCCCCGACGGCGACGCGCTGCTGCCGAACTGGCGGCACCTGCCGGTCGGCTATCACGGTCGGGCCGGCACCGTCGTGGTGAGTGGTACGCCGGTGCTCCGGCCCTCCGGCCAGCGCAAGCGCCCCGACGAGGTCGCGCCTACCTACGGCCCGTCGCGACGTCTCGACATCGAGGCGGAGCTGGGCTTCGTGGTCGGGGCCCCGACCGCGCTCGGCAGCAGCGTCGCGACCGGTGCGTTCGCCGAGCACGTCTTCGGCGTGACCCTGCTCAACGACTGGTCCGCGCGCGACATCCAGGCCTGGGAGTACGTCCCCCTCGGGCCGTTCCTGGGCAAGTCGTTCGCGACCTCGATCTCGGCCTGGGTGACCCCGCTGGCCGCGTTGGACGCCGCCCGGACACCCCTGCCCGGGCAGGACCCCGCACCGCTGGACTACCTGAGGGTCGAGGAGCCGGCCGGGCTCGACATCGCACTGGAGGTTCTCCTCAACGGGGAGGTCGTCAGCCGGCCGCCGTACGCCGCGATGTACTGGTCACCCGCGCAGATGCTCGCGCACCTGACCGTGAACGGCGCCAGCCTGCGCAGCGGTGACCTGTTCGCCAGCGGCACGATCAGCGGCGACGAGCGGGACCAGCGCGGCTCGTTCCTCGAGCTGTCGTGGGGTGGCGCCGAGCCCTTCGCCGCTGCCCGCACGTTCCTCGAGGACGGCGACGAAGTGACCCTGCGCGCGACCGCCCCCGGTACTGCGGGCGGTCGGATCGCGCTCGGTGAGGTGATCGGCCGGATCGCGCCGGCGCGCTGATCGGGTCGGTCTGCTCAGGGCAGCAGCAGCGAGGCGCGCCAGACCTTCTCCTGGCTCCTCGGCAGCAGGCCGTTCTCGCGGAGGAAGGCCAGTGGCTTCTCCCCCATCCACTGCATGGTGGCGCGGTAGTGCGGGTTCCCCAGCGCAGCGCGGCGCCCCACCCCGGGATCGATGCCGACGCTGCGGTAGATCTCCGGGTTGACCAACGCGCGCGCCACCATGAAGCACGTCTGCGCGGTCACGGTCTGATGCCATAGCAGTTTGGAGCCGGAGAGCCCGGCGAGCTGGCGTCGTACCTCGTCGCGAGCGAAGCTCATGTGGCGGGCCTCCTCCAGCACATGGATCCGCGACACCATCCGGACCACGGGTTGGATCCGCACGTCGTCGACGACCTCCCGCTGCCAGGTGTCGAGGACCTCCTCGGCCACCAGGATCGACGCGTACGCCGACGGCCCTCGGACGACGTAGTTGAACAGCCTGCCCAGTTGATGGATCCGCCGCTGCGGGCCGTACGGCGGGACCCCGAAGCGACCGATCGCCTTGCCGAACATCGTGGAGTGCCGGCACTCGTCCGCCACCTCCGTGAGTGCGTACTGCATGTGCGCACCGGTCGGGTCGTCGTCGTAGGCGTCGCGCAGCATCATCTGCATGAGCAGCAGCTCGAACCAGAGGCCGACACTCGCCACCGAGGCGACCTCGTGGAACGACAGGGTCTGCCGCTGCTCCTCGGTGAGCCGCTCCCACAGCGGCGTGCCGTAGAGCGACATCCGCTCGGGCTGCATGCCCCAGAGGCCTTCGACGAGAGGGGCGTCCCAGTCGATGTCCACTTCGGGGTCGTAGGACTGCTTCGCCGACGACCTCAACAGTCGCTGGGCGAGCGCATCCCCCGGCTCCGCCCCCGGCTCGCTCCGGGCACCGGTCAGCACGGTCGCCGTCATCGGCCCGACCTCCTCAAACTGTCTGTGACTCGGAGTAACACTTACTGCTAGGATTGCTCGCATGGCACCCGAAGTCAAGGGTCTCCACGGCAGGTCCAAGGACGAGTCCGAGGATGACCGCAGCGATGGTCGCAGCACCCGTTGGGACGATCACCGCGACCATCGTCGCGAGCAGCTGGTGATGGCCGCGATCTCCGCCATCGACGAGCATGGCCCGGCGACGAGCGTCGCCGACATCGCCGCTGCCGCCGGGGTCAGCAAGCCGGTCCTCTACCGCTACTTCACCGACAAGGACGACCTCTACCGCTCCGTCGGACGATGGGGCGCCGCCGAGGTGCTCCGCGCACTCCGTCCGACCCTCGCCAGTGACAGGTCCATCCGGGAGAAGGTGGAGCAGGGCGCAGAGGACTACCTGGCCCTGATCGCCGAGCACCCTCAGGTGTTCCTGCTGCTCGTCGAGCACCGCACCGCGGACGACCCGCTCGTCGACGGCAAGGAGATGCTCACCGCCGCCTTCGCCCGGAGCATGGGCAACGCGCTCAGGGCGCTCGGGGCAGACACCGGCGCGGCCGAGCCCTGGGCTCACGGCGTGGTCGGACAGGGCCTGGCCATCGGGGAGTGGTGGCTGCGCCGCCGCACGATGAGCCAGTCGGTGGTCGCGAGCCACCTCGCGTCGTTCATCTGGCACTCGTTCTCGGGCATGGCGACCGACTACGGCGTGACACTGGAGCCAGCCGATGCCTGAGCGCGAGCCCCGCGAGGAGTACGACGGACCCGCGACGCTGGTCACCGATGAGTCCGGCGTGGAGGTGACGGTGCGGCTGCGCGGCCACTTCGAGCCCATCGACGGTCGCTTCCACTGGTGGGGCCGGATCACCGCGGACCGCGGGGTCGAGGACCACTTCCGCTCTGGCGACACGATCGTGCTGCGCACGCCGTACGGCGACGCACCGGCCCGGCTGTCCGACGTCGACCCCTGGGGGCGCTTCCGCATCGCGGGCACGGGCCGGCCCCCGTTCTGATCCGGTCCCCACACAGCCCGGCCGGGATGAGCGAGGTCACACCGAGAATCGTCCCCATTGCATAGGTTTCCGATGTATATTGCGGGACGTGGACAGTGCAGACGAGCTCCGTGACGCCGGCAGCGACCTCGTCACGCATGCGGCCCGCCTGGTCCGCGCGATCCGGCGCGCCATTCCTCAGCAGACCGGCATCCGGGTGCTGTCGCTGCTCGACGAACACGGCGCGCTCGGGGTCACCCAGCTCGCCGAGATGGACCGCTGCTCGCAGCCGACCATGTCCGGCACCGTCAACGTCCTGCTCGAGCAGGGCCTGGTGCTGAAGGCCCCACATCCCGACGACGCGCGGAGCACCCTGGTCAGCCTGACCGCGTCCGGACGCCGGACGCTGGGCGACTACCGCAAGCAGAGCGGCGCGCTCGTCGCAGACCGGCTGACCACCCACGGTCAGCACACCGCCGAGGACGTCGCGATTGCCGTCTCGGTGATGCGTGCCGTGCTCGCCCCCGAACCCGACGAAGCCCAGGAAGGCATCTCGTGAACCACACCACCGGCGGTGCGACCGCCAGCCCGTTCCGGCAACCGAAGGCTGTCTGGGCCGTCGCGTTCGCCTGTGTCATCTCGTTCATGGGCATCGGCCTGGTGGACCCGATCCTGCCCTCACTGGCCAGCAAGCTGCACGCCAGCACCAGCCAGGTGGAGCTGCTCTTCACCAGCTACCTGGTCGTCACGGCGGTGATGATGCTGGTCACCGGCTGGGTGTCGAGCCGGATCGGTGCCAAGCGCACCCTGCTGGTGGGCCTGGTCCTCATCGTCGTCTTCGCTGCCTTGGCCGGGTCGGCCGGCAGCATCGACGGCATCGTCGGCTTCCGCGCCGGCTGGGGTCTGGGCAACGCGCTGTTCATCGCGACCTCGCTCTCGGTGATCGTCAGCTCGGCGACCAGCGGCTTCGCGGGCGCCATCGTCCTCTACGAGACGGCGCTGGGCATCGGCATCGCCTCCGGGCCGATCCTCGGAGGCGAGCTGGGCAGCCTGAGCTGGCGCGGTCCGTTCTACGGCGTGGCCGTTCTGATGGCGATCTCGCTGGTGGCGACCTTCTTCCTGCTTCCCGCGACGCCCCCGCCGGCCCGCAAGGAGAGAATCAGCGAGCCGATCAAGGCCCTTCGGCACCGTAGCCTGGCCACCACCAGCGTCGTCGGCCTGCTCTACAACTGGGGCTTCTTCACGATGTTGGGCTACTCGCCCTTCCTGATGAGGCCGATCTCCCCGCAGCAGCTGGGCCTGGTGTTCTGCGGATGGGGCATCTTCGTGGCGATCTTCGCGATCTGGGGTGCGCCGATGCTGCGCGAGCGCTTCGGTACGGCGAGGACCCTCTACGGCAACTTCACGCTGATGGCGGTCGACCTGCTCGTGATCGGGATCTGGCCCGACAACCGGGTCGCCGTGATCGTGGCGGTGATCCTCTCCGGCGCCTTCATCGGTGTGAACAACACGCTCGTGACGACCGCGGTGATGAGCATTGCGCCGGTCGAGCGGCCGGTCGCGTCGGCGACGTACGGCTTCGTCCGCTTCATCGGCGGCGGCCTCGCCCCCTTCGCAGCGAGCAAGCTCGTCGAGCACTACAACGCCCACGTGCCCTTCGTCATCGGTGCCGGCGCGCTCGTCGCTGCCGGAGTGGTGCTCTCGACGGTGCATCGCTCCCTGGCAGCCGCGGACCGCGGCGAGGTGGTGCAGCCCGAGCTGGACGAGCTGGACCGCATCGAGCGCGAGGACGACCTCGAGATCGGCGCGGGGCTCGGCAGCGGCAGCTGACCCGGCGCCCTGCGCCCACTCAGCGGCAGCGCACCAGCGCGCCGTCGCGTAGTCCTGCGGCGAGCGCCACCCACGCGTCGCCGTAGTACGTCGGCGTCGTCTGTGCCTGGGCCGTGGCCTGCCCGGTCAGCTCGGAGGCGTGTGCGGTGTCGCCGGCAGCGCGTGCCGCCGCCGCGGCGGCGAGCATCGACACCGGGCTCGGGCTGCCGTTGACGACCGAGCCGTCGGTGCCGAGGGCGAGCGCCGTCGGCCGGCCCGGCTGACTGAGGATGCTCCACCAGGCAGCCGCGAGCTTCCGCGCCGACCCGTCGCAGGCGGCCGCGAGCCACAGCGGCAGCCGGGCCGCATCCTGTCCGTACTGCACCGGCGCGGACCCGTCCGGCGCCGCCGTCGAGTGCAGGGCTCCGCCATCGAGCACGGCCCAGTCCGGGGGCAGGACGGTGCCGCCACGCGTCGCCTGCGCGAGGATCCGCACCGTAGCCCCGGCCATCGCGCTCCACCGCTCGTCGCCGGTCAGCCGGGCGAGGTCGCTGAAGACACCGGGCATCCAGTACGACGGATCCACCACCGCCGGTGGCCCGACGGCCCAGGTGCCGGCCACCGGCACCAGCGCGTCACCCACCCGGACCGTCTCATGGGCGAGCACCGCATCGGACAGCGTCCGGCCGTCCCGGTGCAGCTGGCCGGCACCCGGTCCGTCGTACCGCAGCAGTGCGAAGGCGGCGAGAACATCCGCGTCGGCGGCCGGCTCGTGGTCCTGGACCACGCCGTTGCTGTCGGCATGGAAGCTGAGCAGCTTGTCGGGGCGCTGGAGGTGCGACTTCGTCCAGGACCAGATCGTGCGCACCGAGTCCGGCCGTCCGGCGAGCTCGGCAATCAGCATCCCGTAGGCCTCCCCCTCGCTGACGATGTCATCACCCTGGTCGTGTCGGAGCACCCGTCCGTCCCCCGTCACATAGGCGTCCAGGAAGTGCGCCACCGCCGAGCCGAGGTCGACGCTGACTCCCGACGAGGGGCTCGGTGGTGCCGAGGACGACGGAGTGGTCGACGGCGAGGACGCTGCCGACGGGGATGCGGACGACGGGGATGCGGAGAGGGAGGGCGAGGCCGGCGCCGATCGCTGTCCGCCGGAGGAACATGCCCCCACCGCGGCCAGCACCGCAACGAGCACGATAAGGGGCAGCACCCGGGCCATACCCGGCAGTCCCCGCGTCGCACACCGTGGATCGCGCCTCATGGATCACCTCGATCGGTCAGGGCGACGGAGACCCGGTCGGGCTCGCCGAGGTGCGGGACGACGAGCGGCTGGCCGGCGCCGTCTGGCCAGTCGGCGAGGGTGACGGCGTTGAGCTGGTCGTGGGTGAGGGCGTGGGAGTGGGTGACGGCGTGGTCGACGTGGGGGACGGGGTCGGTGACGTCGTCCCCGAGGCACCGGTGGACGGCGTCGGGGAGATGCTACTTCCGGGCGTGGGCGATCCCGGAGCAGCGGGGCCCGATCTGTGTTCGCCCGGCCGGCCGCGATGGCTCCTGCTCCGGTGCCCCGGCTGGTTGCCGCTGCCGGCCGAGTGCTGGTGCGGGTTCCCCAGGCTGGGCGGCCGCACGTCCTGGCCGCCCGGCGAGAGCAGGCCGAGGACGACGACCGCCCCCACCGCGATCGTTCCCGCCGCGGCGACCGCGGCCGCGCTCCGGCGTACGTAGTAGCCACGACGCAGCTCGCTTCGACGGCGGGCGGCGAGCTCCGGGGACAAGGCAGCGCGCTGTGCCGAGAGGCTGTTCAGCGGCGCACTGGCGTAGGCGATCGTGGGAAGCAGCAGCAGGCCGGCGAGCAGTGGTCCGCTGAGCGCCTGGGCGTGCATCAGTGCGGCGATGATGCCGAGAATCCCCAGGACGGCGAGGAAGGTCTCGCTGCGGTTCCCCCGGAGCGCGTCGATCGCGCGGGCGTCCTCACTCGTCTTGGGAGTCCTCAGGAACTCGGCCTTGCGCGCGTAGAGCGCCTGGACCGAGGCGCGCGCGACCACCAGTGACGTCGACTGCCAGATGAAGAACGCCCCGAGGGCGTCACGCCAGGACGCACCGGTCCCCCGGCGGATCAGAGCCACCGCCCGGACGAAGCCGAGCAGCACCAGCACGGGGATCGCGGCGAGCAGGAACGGCGTCAGCTTGCGGAACAGCAGACCGCCGCCGAGGGCGATGTTGACCGCACCGCCGAGCAGGAAGAAGAAGAAGACCAGGGAGATCAGGTCGCCGTACCACTGCAGGGCGCCGGAGAGGTAGGCCCAGCGCTGGCCCGCCGTCATCCGGTTCTCGGCGGTCACCGGGCCGGGCATCATCGAGCGCCAGTGCATCCGCAGGATCTGGATGCCTCCGAAGCACCACCGGAAGCGCTGGCCCTTGAGGGCCTCGAAGGACAAGGGCATCAGGCCATGCCCGTAGGAGGCGTCGATGTGCGTGCCCGACCAGCCGGCTCGGAGCAGACGCAGCGACAGCTCGGCGTCCTCGGTGATGCACCACTCGTCCCAGCCCCCGAGCTCGACGAGCGCCTGCCGCCGGATCAGGCCCATGGTGCCGGCGAAGATCGCGCCATCCCGCTCGTTGCGCGAGGGTTGGGAGACCGTGAAGAAGTACTTGTAGGAGTAGTAAAGCTGCCGGAAGAACGGCGCATCGGCCCACTCGCGGTAGTCCTGCGGACTCTGCACGAAGCCGACGGTCGGGTCGTTGAACATCGGGGCGCAGCGGAGCAGGAAGTCGGGCTCGATCTGGTAGTCGGAGTCGATCACACCGACGACCTCGGCGCGCTCGTCCGTCAGCTCCTGCAGTGCGTAGTTCAGCGCGCCGGACTTGTAGCCCGGCCAGTCCTGCAGATGCGCGAACTTCACACCGTGCTCCAGGCACCACGCCTCGACCGGCCGCCACAGCGACTCGTCCGTGGTGTTGTCGTCGATCGCCACGATCTCGTAGTTGTCGTAGTCGAGCCGGGAGAGGGAAGCCAGCGTGCCGATCACCATGTCGGGAGGCTCCTCGTACGAAGGCACGTGCAGGCTGACGAACGGGTGCCGGACGTCCGCGGCGGCGGTCGGCTCCACGCCGGATCCGCTCCGACGGGCCCAGTGCTCGCGTCCCAGGACGTCACACAGCTCCCACAGGTAGGCACAGGCCAGCACCGCCGCGAACGCCTCGAGGGCGAGCAGCACGAACGCGCCCACCGTGCCCGACACCCCCAGCGGGCTTGCCAGGGTCCACTGGAACATGAACGCCAGGTAGACCACGAAGAGTGCGACGTTCATCGACCAGCACAGGTGCCCGCGCGCGTTCCATCGCCGGGTCAGCGGCAGCCATATCGCGCTCCCCGCCAGCAGCAGCACGAATGCGACCTCGACCGTGCGCATCCCGTGGTGGTACAGACGGATCCCGGCCGCACCCAGCACGGCGAGCACCACCGTGCCGAGGACGCTCAGCGCAAGCCGTCGCGTCCATAGCCACGCGCTGCTGCCGAAGCGCTGGGGCAGGGGCAGGAAGAGAGCGGCCGTGGCGAGCACCGCGGCGATGATCGCGGACAGCAGAAGACCGGAGAACACGGTCGCCGCGTACCCAATCGTCGTGCTGATGATCCCGTGTGCTGCGACACGCCGAGGACGGGCCGATGGTCCCTTGCCCGGATGCACGGATGTCGGGTTTGGTGGGGCATCGGGAGGACACAGATGAGAGAAGCCGCGAACAAGGCCCTGAGCACCGATGCGGTCGGGAGCGAGCGCGGGGGGTCACCCGGCAGGATGCTCGGGCTCGCGACCGTGGGATTCGCGGTGAACTTCTGGGCATGGGCGCTGCTCAGCCCACTGGGCCCGATGTTCCGCACCCAGGGGACCCTCGGCGCGCTGAGCGACTCGGACGTGGCGCTGCTGGTCGCCGTGCCGGTCATCGTCGGGTCGCTCGGACGCATCGTCGTGGGTGCCCTGACCGACAGGTTCGGCGGTCGCGTGATGTTCCCGCTGGTCACCGCGGCGACCATCGTGCCCGTCCTGTTCATCGCGTTCTTCGCGCTGGACTCCTACGCCCTGCTGCTGGTCGGAGGCTTCTTCCTCGGCATCGGCGGCACATCGTTCGCGATCGGCGTGCCGTTCGTCAACGCATGGTTCCCCCCGGAGCGGCGCGGCCTGGCCGTCGGCGTCTTCGGCGCAGGCATGGGCGGGACGGCGGTCAGCGCGCTGACCACCGTTCGGCTCGTCGACGGTCTCGGCTCCCGCGCACCGTTCCTGATCACGGCAGTGGCGCTGGCCCTGTACGCCGTCGCGTCGGCGCTGCTGCTCCGCGACGCCCCCGGCAGGCAGCGCCCCACCACCGGGTTGCTGGCCCGGATGCGCTCCAACGCCGTGCTGCCCATCACCTGGCAGGCGTGCATCCTCTACGCGGTCGCCTTCGGCGGGTACGTCGCGTTCTCGGTCTACCTACCGGCCTACCTGAAGACCCAGCACCACCTCACCCCGACCGACGCCGCCAACCGGATGGCCGGGTTCGTGGTGGTGGCGGTGCTGGCCCGCCCGGTGGGCGGTTGGGTCGCTGACCGGCTCGGACCGATCCCCGTGCTCGGCAGCTGCTTCGCCGTCGTCACGGTGTGCGCCGCGCTGGACTCGGGAGCGCCGCCGTTGCACATCGCGGGCACGATCATCTTCCTGCTGATGGCGGCTGCACTCGGGGCCGGCAGTGGCGCCACCTTCGCGCTGATCGCGCGCAGCACCGACCCGACGCGGGTCGGCGGAGTCACCGGCCTCGTCGGCGCGGCGGGCGGGCTCGGGGGCTTCGTGCCACCCCTCGTCATGGGCTACGTCTATGGTCGAACTGAGTCCTACGCGATCGGACTCTGGTTGCTGGCAGTCACCGCAGCACTGACTCTCTTGCTGACGGTGACCGTCGTACGCCGAACGGCACAGGAGGCATCATGACCGCAGATCCCCGGCCCGAGCCGGGACTGGACAACGACCTCGTCGACGCACTCGTGCGGACCCGGCGGTTCTTCACCCGGAGCGAGGTCAGTCCCGATCTGCGGACCATGCACAAGTCGGGCGGCCGCACCGCCGACGACTTCTACCGCGACCGGTGGAGCCACGACAAGGTCGTCCGCTCCACCCACGGCGTCAACTGCACCGGCTCCTGCTCGTGGAAGGTGTACGTCAAGGACGGCATCATCACCTGGGAGACCCAGCAGACCGACTACCCCACGACCGGTCCGGACCGCCCCGAGTACGAGCCGCGCGGCTGCCCTCGAGGGGCAGCGTTCTCCTGGTACACCTACTCCCCCACCCGGGTCCGCTACCCCTACGTCCGCGGCGTGCTGCTGCAGATGTTCCGCGAGGCCAAGCAGACCCACGGCGGCGACCCGGTGGCGGCCTGGGCCGATATCGTCGAGGACGCCGATCGCGCGCGCAGCTACAAGTCGGCGCGCGGCAAGGGCGGTCTGGTCCGCGCGACCTGGGACGAGGCCGTCGAGCTGATCTCCGCGGCGTACGTGCACACCATCGAGAAGTGGGGCCCGGACCGGGTCGCGGGGTTCTCGCCGATCCCGGCGATGTCGATGGTCTCGCACGCCTCGGGTGCCCGGTTCACCTCGCTGGTCGGCGGCGAGATGCTGTCGTTCTACGACTGGTACGCCGATCTGCCGGTCGCCTCGCCGCAGGTCTTCGGCGACCAGACCGACGTGCCCGAGTCCGGCGACTGGTGGGACGCGGGCTATCTGATCATGTGGGGCACCAACGTGCCCCAGACCCGCACCCCGGACGCGCATTGGATGACCGAGGCCCGCTACCGCGGCCAGAAGGTCGTGGTGGTGGCCCCCGACTATGCCGACAACGTGAAGTTCGCCGACGAGTGGCTGGCCGCGAACCCGGGCACTGACGCTGCGCTCGCGATGGCGATGGGTCACGTGATCCTCAAGGAGTTCTTCGTCGACCGCAGCACGCCGTACTTCGACGACTACGTCAAGAGGTTCAGCGACCTGCCCTACCTCGTCGAGGTGGTCGATGGGAGACCCGGCAAGTTCCTCACCGCGAGCGACGTCCCCGAGCTGGCCGGGGCCGAGAACGCGACGTTCAAGACCGTCCTGGTCGACGCGAGGAACGGCGAGCTGTTCGTGCCGAACGGATCCCTGGGACACCGGTTCTCAGCGTCGGACCGCGGCCGCTGGAACCTCGACCTCGGCGATGTCGACCCGCTGCTCACCTTGATCGGCTCCCCGGAGTCGACCGAGGTGCGGCTGCCTCGCTTCGACGGGGTCGAGGGCGCCACCGTGACGCGCGGCGTCCCGGTTCGTCGCATCGGCGACCGCATGGTCACCACCGTCTTCGACCTGCTGCTCGCCCAGTACGGCGTGGCGAGGCCCGGTCTGCCCGGTGAGTGGCCCACGTCGTACGACGACCCCAGCCAACCGGGCACTCCTGCCTGGCAGCAGACGATCACCGGCGTCCCGTCGGCCGCGGCGGAGCGGATCGGGCGGGAGTTCGCCCAGAACGCCGAGGAGTCGAGGGGCCGGTCGATGATCCTGATGGGCGCCGGCACCAACCACTGGTTCCACTCCGACACGATCTACCGCACCTTCCTCGCGCTGACCACGATGACCGGCTGTCAGGGCGTCAACGGCGGAGGGTGGGCGCACTACGTCGGCCAGGAGAAGGTCCGGCCCCTGACCGGCTACAACCAGCTCGCCAACGCACTCGACTGGTCGCGCCCGCCGCGCACGATGATCGGCACCGCGTTCTTCTACCTGCACACCGACCAGTTCCGCTACGACCACTTCGGGGCCGACGTGCTCAGCGCCGACGGACATGGGGGTCGGTTCGAGGGACTGACCGCGGCCGACCTGATCGCCAAGAGCGCTCGGATGGGCTGGATGCCGTCGTACCCGACGTTCAACCGCAACCCGCTCGACCTCGCGGACGAGGCCGCCGCTGCCGGGCGCGACGCGGCCGACCATGTCGTCGCCGGGCTCCGATCGGGTGAGCTGTCGTTCGCGGCCGAGGATCCTGATGCGCCGGAGAACTATCCCCGGGTGCTGTCGGTGTGGCGCTCGAACCTGCTGGGCTCGTCGGCGAAGGGCGATGAGTACTTCCTCAAGCATCTCCTCGGCGCGGACCACTCGCTTCGTGCGTCCGAGGCGCCCGAGGACCGACGGCCCCGCGATGTCCGATGGCGCGATGCCCCCGAGGGCAAGCTCGACCTGCTGATGACGATCGACTTCCGGCAGACCAGCACGACCGTGTTCTCCGACGTCGTACTGCCGGCAGCCACCTGGTACGAGAAGCACGACCTGAACACCACCGATATGCATCCCTTCGTGCACTCGTTCAACCCGGCGATCGCGCCACCGTGGCAGACCCGCACCGACTGGGACATCTGGCAGACGATCGCGGCGAAGTTCTCCGAGCTGGCCGGGCCACGGCTGGGCACCCGCACCGACGTGGTCGCCGTACCGCTGATGCACGACACCCCGGACGAGCTGGCCAACCCGCACGGCGCGGTGCGGGACTGGAAGTTCGGCGAGTGCGAACCGGTCCCGGGCAGCACGATGCCCAGGATCGTCACCGTCGAGCGGGACTACGGAGCGATCGCCGACAAGATGGCCTCGCTCGGCCCGCTGATGGACAGTCTCGGAGCCACGACCAAGGGCGTCACGTTCGATGAGTCCGGGCCGGTCGACTACCTCGGCAGGAAGAACGGGCTGCGCCGAGGCGGGGCTGGCAACGGTCGCCCCTCGCTGCTGCACGCCCATGAGGCCTGCGAGGCGATCCTGGCGATGTCGGGCACCACCAACGGACACCTGGCCGTGCAAGGCTTCCGCGAGCTCGAGGAGCACACCGGCCGACCGCTGCAGGATCTTGCCGCCGAGCACGAGGGCAAGCAGGTCACCTTCGCCGACACGCAGGCGCGTCCGACACCCGTGATCACCTCGCCGGAGTGGAGCGGGTCCGAGAGCGGTGGCCGACGCTACTCGCCGTTCACGATCAACGTCGAGCGACTCAAGCCGTGGCACACCCTGACCGGTCGGCAGCACTTCTACCTCGACCACGACTGGATGACGGAGCTCGGTGAGGGACTCCCGGTCTATCGGCCACCGCTGAACATGGCGACGCTGTTCGACGAGCCCGCGATCGGCAGCATGGGCGCGATCGGTGGTGTGTCAGGGGGTGACGAGCAAGGCATCACGGTGCGCTACCTGACGCCGCACAACAAGTGGTCGATCCACTCGGAGTACCAGGACAACCTGTTCATGCTGTCGCTGTCCCGGGGTGGCCAGGTGATCTGGATGAGCGAGATCGATGCCGCCAAGGTCGGGATCCGCGACAACGACTGGATCGAAGCCGTCAACCGCAACGGAGTGGTCGCCGCCCGAGCCATCGTCTCGCACCGGATGCCCGAGGGCACGGTGTACATGTACCACGCCCAGGACCGGCTCATCGACGTACCGATCAGCGAGACCTCCGGCAAGCGCGGCGGCGTGCACAACGCCCTGACCCGACTGATGATCAAGCCGACCCACCTCATCGGTGGCTACGCCCAGCTGTCCTACGCCTTCAACTACCTGGGTCCGACGGGCAACCAGCGCGACGAGATCACCGTCATCCGCAGACGTACCTCGCCGGTCGAGTACTGAGAAGGAGCAGGAACATGCGCGTCATGGCACAGATGGCGATGGTGATGAACCTCGACAAGTGCATCGGCTGCCACACCTGCTCGGTCACCTGCAAGCAGGCCTGGACGAACCGCGCCGGGACCGAGTACGTCTGGTTCAACAACGTCGAGACCCGGCCCGGACAGGGCTATCCACGCACCTACGAGGACCAGGACCAGTGGAAGGGCGGCTGGGACCTGAACAAGCGCGGCCGGCTGAAGCTCAAGGCCGGCGGCCGGTTCAAGAAGCTGCTCACGATCTTCGCCAACCCGAAGCTGCCCAACATCCGCGACTACTACGAGCCCTGGACCTACGACTACTCCACGCTCACCGACGCTCCGGCCCAGCAGCACGTGCCGGTCGCTCGTCCTAAGTCGCTGTTGACCGGCAAGGACATGCCGATCACCTGGTCCGCCAACTGGGACGACGACCTCGGCGGCTCCGAGGCGACGTACGAGAAGGACCCGGTGCTGCAGAAGATCTCGGCGGAGGTGAAGCGCTCCTTCGAGGAGACCTTCATGTTCTACCTCCCGCGCATCTGCGAGCACTGCCTGAACCCCTCCTGCGCGGCGTCGTGCCCCAGCGGCGCGATCTACAAGCGCGAGGAGGACGGCATCGTGTTGGTCGACCAGGACCGCTGCCGCGGCTGGCGGATGTGCATCTCCGGCTGCCCCTACAAGAAGATCTACTTCAACCACCGCACCGGCAAGGCGGAGAAGTGCACGTTCTGCTTCCCGCGCATCGAGGTCGGCATCCCGACGGTCTGCTCGGAGACCTGCGTCGGCCGGCTGCGCTACATCGGCCTGGTGCTGTACGACGCCGACAAGGTGCTCGAGGCCGCGTCCACCCCGGACGAGCACGACCTCTACGAGGCGCAGCGCGCCGTCCTCCTCGACCCCGACGATCCGGAGGTGCAGCGCGCGGCGGAGCAGGCCGGCATCCCGCACGACTGGGTCGTCGCGGCCCAGCGCTCTCCCATCCACGCGCTGATCAACAAGTACAGGGTCGCCCTCCCGCTGCACCCGGAGTACCGCACCATGCCGATGGTCTGGTACATCCCGCCGCTCTCGCCCGTCGTCGACGTGGTGCGCGACACCGGCGAGGACGCCGAGAGCAAGCGCAACCTCTTCGCGGCCATCGACGCCCTGCGGATTCCGATCGAGTACCTCGCCGGCCTGTTCACCGCCGGCGACACCGTGCCCGTCGACCGGGTGCTGCGCAAGCTGGCCGCGATGCGGTCCTACATGCGTGACATCAACATGGGGCGCGATCCTGACGGATCGATCCCCGCGGCGGTCGGGATGAGCGAGGAGGACATGTACGACATGTACCGCCTGCTCGCTCTGGCGAAGTACGACGAGCGGTACGTCATCCCGTCCGCGCATGCCGAGCAGGCGCACTCCCTGGAGGCACTCGGCACCGAGTGCCCGGTTGGCTCGGGACCCTTCGGGGAGGGTTCCGGGTCGCCAGTCCCGATCGCGGTGGAGAACTTCGCGATGCTCCGTGACCGGCAGACCGCGGACACGATGGCTGCGCCGGACGAGAAGGGCGGGCGCGTCAACCTGCTCAACTGGGACGGCAAGGGTCGGCCCAGCGGGCTGTTTCCGGCGGCCGGCGACGTCCGGGCGCCGGACGGCAGCGAGGCGAGCACACCGGACACCTCCCACGACGGATCCACCGGACCCGGAGGTACCGGCGGCCTGACCGGAGGGGCGGACTTCAGGTGAACACCCCGATGAGCAGGCATCCCTCGCCAGCACTGCCCGCCGATCAGCTCACCGTGGCCTGGCAGTCGGCGTCGCTGCTGCTGTCCTACCCCGACGAGGCGCTGCTCGAGCGGCTCCCGACGATCAGTGCGGCGCTCGACCTGGTGCCTGCGCGGATCCGCGACGCCCTCAGGGGGGTCGTCGACTTCCTCGCCTCGGGCGACCTCACCGCGATGCAGCAGCAGTACGTCGAGACCTTCGACAGCCGCCGGCGCACCAACCTCTACCTCACCTACTTCGCCCACGGGGACACGCGCAAGCGCGGCCTCGCCCTGCTCCGGTTCAAGCAGACCTATCTGCGCTCGGGCTTCGTCCTCGACGCCGGCGAGGCGACCGGCGGTGAGCTTCCCGACCATCTCTGCGTGGTTCTCGAGTACACCGCCTGCGTCGACCAGCGGCTTGGCTGGAAGCTGGTGCTCGACCACCGCGCCGGTCTCGAGCTGCTCCGGCTGGCGCTCCGGGAGAGCGGGTCCCCGTGGTCCGGTGCCGTGGAGGCGGTCTGCGCGACGCTGCCGAAGATCCGTGGCGAGGAGATGGAGGCCGTGCACCGACTCGCCGCGGAGGGGCCGCCGGCCGAGGAGGTCGGGCTGACGCCGTACGGCACCCCGGCCTTCGACGCCGCCCTCGAGGAGCGAGGAGTCCACGCATGAACACGTTCTGGTGGGTGATCTACCCCTACATCTGCCTGACCTTCTTCGTGCTCGGACACATCTGGCGCTACCGGTACGACAAGTTCGGCTGGACCACCCGCTCCTCGCAGCTCTACGAGGCCCGGCTGCTGCGCTGGGGCAGCCCGCTGTTCCACTTCGGCATCCTGTTCGTCTTCCTGGGCCACGTGATGGGCCTCGGTGTGCCGGAGTCGTGGACGCAGGCGGTCGGGATCTCGGAAGGGATCTACCACGCGATGGCGATCGGCATCGGCTCGGTCGCGGGCTTCTCGACCATCGTCGGGATGGTCATCCTGATCTACCGGCGGCGCACCGTCGGCCCGGTCTTCAGCGTGACCACCAAGATGGACAAGTTCATGTACGCCGTGCTCGCGTCGGTGATCGTCCTGGGCCTGGTCAACACCGCCGGCCAGATGATCAACGACTACAACTACCGCGAGGGCGTGTCGATCTGGTTCCGCGGCATCTTCCGCTTCCAGCTCCATCCCGGCCTGATGGAGCACGCGCCGCTGAGCTTCCAGCTGCACGGCGCCCTGGCGATGTTCCTGTTCGCCCTGTGGCCGTTCACCCGGCTGGTGCACGTGTTCAGTGCACCGGTGGGCTACCTGACCAGGCCGTACATCGTCTACCGGAGCCGGACCGTCACCGCTGCCGGCACCCGGCGGGAGCGGCGCGGCTGGGAGCAGCCCGGCTGAGCCGGCGATCGGCGAGCACGGCGTCTGCTGATGCAGACAATGCGCGGCAGGTCGTTGCCACGGGCAAGTAGTGGGTGTTGAATCCGAGGGTCAACACCCCGCTCTCGTTGGGGACCACCACAGCACACGAAGGAGGCGCGTCGTGCATCCACGACGTTCTCGGGGCCTTGTCGCGGCAGGAGCAACCCTCGCTGCCGTCGCCGCCCTCATCGCAGCCAACCCAGGCGGCACCACCGCCGCAGCGGCGCAGTACCCCACACCCCACCAGATGCTGCCCAAGCACGTGCAGTTCATCTCCGGCGAGGGCGCCGCCCCCGGGCCGGCCTACCGGGCCACCTCGCGGCGGTTCACCCCACCAGGGATCCAGGGGTCCTACAACCTCAAGGCGCTGTACGACGAGGGCCTGGACGGCAGCGGGAAGACGATCGCGATCGTCGACTCCTTCGGCTACCCGCAGGCCGGCGCCGATCTGAAGCAGTTCAGCCAGGACTACGGGCTTCCACTGATGTGCGGCATGCCCGACGTCGCCTGCCAGGACGGGATGGCGAAGTTCTCGACGCTGACGTTCGGCAACCACCAGGTCAAGGCCTCACCGGACAGCTCCTCGCCCGGCCAGGAGGACTCCAATGCCTGGTCCGTCGAGGTCGCGCTCGACATCGAGTACGCCCACACGATCGCGCCGGGTGCGAACATCCTGCTGGTCGCCACGCCCACGGCGGAGACGCTCGGGGTACAAGGGTTCCCGAACATGATGAACGCCGAGCAGTACGTCGTCGACCACCACCTCGCCGACGTGGTGACCCAGAGCTTCGGCGCGGCCGAGGACTCCTTCGGATCGGCGCAGTCGCTGCAGAGCCTGCGGCACGCGTTCGAGTCCGGCACGGAGCAGGGCATCACGTTCCTGGCCTCCTCGGGCGACTCCGGCAGTGTGGGCTCCTCGAAGACCCCCGTCAGCCAGGGCGGCTCGCAGCTCGACACCCCGCAGGTGGGCTGGCCCGCCTCCGACCCGCTCGTGACGGCCGTCGGCGGCACCACGCTGTGCACAGACGTGTTCACCGGCCTGACCGTCGACTCGGCGAACCCGCCGGCGGACTGCCAGCAGAACCCCGGCCAGCGTGAGGTCGGCTGGAACGGCTCGGGTGGCGGCTTCAGCCACGTCTTCGCCCGCCCGTCGTACCAGGGCACCCTGCCGGCCGGCTCGACGAGCATCCCGGACTCCGCCCGCGGCGTCCCGGACATCTCGATGAACGCGTCCTGCACGTCCTACGTGGTCGTGCTGGACACCGCGCCCGGGTACGGCGGCTACTACGGGGTCTGCGGGACCTCCGAGGCCTCGCCGATGTTCGCCGGCGTGGTCGCGATCGCCGACCAGGCCGCCGGACACGACCTCGGGCTGCTCAACAAGTTGCTCTACGGCACGCCCGCGCCGAAGTACGACGTGGTCTCCGGCAACAACACCCAGGACGGCTCGGGAGTCCCCGGCTACGCCGCCGGCACCGGCTGGGACGCCGTCACCGGTCTGGGAACGCCCGCCGACGCGCACGCCTTCGTGCACGCGATCGCCGGACGCTAGTCCCTCCCAGGTGGTGGAGCCCCCGGCCGGTCGGCCGGGGGCTCCGTCGTCGTGTCGGACGGCGCCCGATGCCGCGCCCGCTGGACGAGTGGCGGCTCAGCGAGCCTCGAAGCCGGGAGCATGCTCCACAACCGCATCACTGAGCGCGACCCGGTCCACCCGCGACCGCGGGCTCCCCTCGCGGCACCACGAAACCAGGGCGTCGACCGCCTCGGCGGCGCCCTCGAAGTGACCGCGCACCGACCCGTCGTACTCGTTGGCGACCCAGCCGCGCACCCCGAGTCGCCGAGCCTCGTCCGCACACCGGGCGCGGAAGAAGACGCCCTGCACCAGTCCGGTCACGACCACCTCGACGGCACGCTCAGCCATGACCCCATGCTGCCGCATGCCGTGATGCGCTCACAGGTTGCCGCGCAGCTCCTGCTCGCGCTCGATCGCCTCGAAGAGCGCCTTGAAGTTGCCCTTGCCGAACCCGAGCGAGCCGTGCCGCTCGATCAGCTCGAAGAACACCGTCGGCCGGTCGCCGATCGGCTTGGTGAAGATCTGCAGCAGGTAGCCGTCCTCGTCGCGGTCCACCAGGATCGCGCGCTTCTGCAGCTCCTCGATCGGCACCCGCACCTCACCGATGCGGGCTCGCAGCTCGGCGTCCTCGTAGTAGGAGTCCGGCGTGGCCAGGAACTCCACGCCGTTGGCACGCAGCGCGTCGACGGTCGCGAGGATGTCGTTGGTCGCGAGCGCGAGGTGTTGGGCGCCGGCGCCGCGGTAGAACTCGAGGTACTCGTCGATCTGTGACTTCTTGCGGGCCACTGCGGGCTCGTTCAGAGGGAACTTCACCCGGTGGTTCCCGTTGGCCACCACCTTGCTCATCAGCGCCGAGTAGTCGGTGGCGATGTCATCACCGATGAACTCCGCCATGTTCACGAAGCCCATCACCTTGTTGTAGAACGACACCCACTCGTCCATGTGGCCCAGCTCGACGTTGCCGACCACGTGGTCGAGGGCCTGGAACAGTCGCTTCGGCTGGTCCGCCTTCCGCGCCCAGGTGCTGCGCTTCTCGACGTAGCCCGGCAGGTAGGGGCCGTCGTACCGGCTGCGGTCGACGAGGGTGTGCCGGGTTTCGCCGTACGTCGCGATCGCGGCGATCCGGACCGTCCCGTGCTCGTCCGAGACGTCCTCGGGCTCGCGCACGACCGTCGCCCCGGCCCTGATCGCCTGCGCGACGCACTTGTCCACGTCGGGCACCTCCAGGGCGATGTCGGTGACGCCGTCGCCGTGCCGACGGTGGTGGTCGGCGAGCGGGCTGTCGGGGTCCACAGCGCCCTCGAGCACGAAGCGGATCGAGCCCGAGCGCAGCACGAACGACTTGTGGTCGCGGTTGCCGTTCTCGGGGCCGGAGTAGGCCTCCAGCTCCATCCCCCAAGCCGATTGGTAATAGTGCGCTGCCTGGGTGGCGTTGCCGACGCAGAACACGATCGCGTCCCAGCCGGTGACCGGGAAGACATCGCTGTCCTCGTCGTACTCCACGAGGCCGACGAGCTGCTTGAGCTGGTCCAAGGAGAGCCCGGCCTGGACCTCCTCGTCGGTGAGCGCGGTCAGGGTGCTGGCGTGGGTGGTCTCGGTGGGGGTGGTCATGGCCTGATGGTCCCCGGTGGCGGACATTGTGTGCAACAGTGGACGGATAGACTGTGCAACTTGTCCACTGTTTGAGGGGATCATGGACCAGATCGACCGCAACCTGATCGCCGTGTTCGCCGCCGAGCCGAGGATCGGTGTGCTCGAGGCGAGCCGGCGCCTCGGCGTGGCGCGCGGCACCGTGCAGGCCCGACTGGACAAGCTCCAGCGCCGCGGGGTCATCTCCGGCTGGGGACCCGAGCTCGACCCGGCGGCGCTCGGCTACCCGGTGACGGCCTTCCTCACCCTGGAGATCCGCCAGGGCGCCGGTCACGAGACGGTGGCCGCGACCTTGGCCACCATCCCCGAGGTGCTCGAGGCACACACCATCACCGGGGCGGGCGACATGTGGGCCCGGGTGGTCGCCCGCTCCAACGCCGACCTGCAGCGCGTGATCGATCAGGTCGTCGCCGACGAGCACATCGTCCGCTCCTCGACGGTGATCGCCCTGGCCACCCAGGTGCCCTACCGGGTGCTGCCGCTGGCCGGGACGAGCTCCTCCTGAGTCGACCGGCCGCCATCTCGCGGTCAGTCCCTTTCGCACCACCCGACGGTCGAAACGGGCCTAGCCTGTTGACGGGCTCCGGGGCCCGAACGGGCCTCGCGACGCTCCTCGACAGGGACGAACAGCAAGGAGGCGCATGATGAGGACAGGAACGTTGCAGGCTTGGCGGCATGCGGGTGTGTGGCTGTGTGTCAGCGGCGGGGCGGCGACCGGGCTGCTGGCGCTCGGCGTCTGGCCCGCGGGGGCGACGACACTCAGCTGCGGCAGCGTGGTCACCGAGAGCGTGACGCTGACGAACGACCTGACCGGCTGCACGGGAGACGGTCTGGACATCGGCGCCGACGGCATCACGATCGACCTCAACGGCCACACCATCAGCGGGACGGGCTCCGGCCTCGCGGGCGTCAGCAGCGGTGGACACAGCGGCGTCACGATCGCGAACGGGACCGTGCGGGGCTTCATCGCCGGCGTCACCCTCCAAGGCGGCTCTGACGGCACCGTTCGGTCCGTCACCGCGACCGGCAACCAGTTCGGGATCATCGCGACCGGCACCAGCGACGCGGCCATCACCGGCAGCACCGCGGTCAAGAACGGCCTCCCCGGCGACAACGGCAACGGCATCTCGGTCGTGGACGCCACGAACACGCTCGTCTCCGACGATGTGGCCAACGGCAACGGCTTCGGTGGCATCAATGTCATCGGCGGAGACGGGACCACCGTGGAGAGGTCCGTGGCCAACAGCAACCACGTCAATGGCGTCCTCGTCCAGGGCGCGGCCGACACCACCGTGACGGGGGTGACCGCCAACGACAACATCGACAACGGGTTCTTCGTGCGCAGCGACGCCTCGAACACGTCGATCGCGCAGAGCCGGGCGAATGCGACGCGCGAGTACGGCGGGACGAACGGCAACGGGATGCTGATCCAGAGCCCGTCAACCGTCCTCAGCGACACGGTCACCAATGGCAACCAGGCTCACGGCATCGACGCGGTGACCGGCGTGACCGCGACGCACGCGATCGCGCACGGCAACAAGGCGCCGGCCGATTGCATGAACGTCGCCTGTTCCTGACGGTTCGGTCAGGTGGCCGTCAGGTGACCGTGATCGGCTGGCCGTTCGACACCAGGCGCCAGTCGGCCGAGGCGAACTGCGCCGGGTCGATCACCTTGTTCGCGGTCACCCAGTCGATGAGCAGCTGGGTGATCGCGACCTGACGGTTGTAGACGACCGGCGCCGTCGCCACGTGTGGGAACCCGCCGCCGCCGGACTGACGGTAGTTGTTGATCGCCATCAGGAACTGCTGGTCATCGGCGACCGGGGCTCCGGCGTACTGCAGGTTCTTGATCCGGAAGCCGACCGGTTGGGCGATGTCGATGTCGTAGCTCAACGGCGCGTCCAGCCCCGCGATGGTGTCGAAGTTGTAGTCGGGGGTGCCGTTCGGCGCCGTCGGCGTCACCGCGTTGGTGACCTGGTCCATGCTGAACGGCCCGGCGCCGGACACCTGCTGGAAGTAGGCCATGTCGTATTCCAGGTAGTCGCGCACCTGGGCGCCGGTGATCTGGATGCCGAGCAGCGTGTTGTCGTAGATGTACAGCCCGGCGACGTCGCGCAGCGTGACCTGGCCGGCGGGGAACGTGGCGGACCGGTTGAACGGTGCCGCGATCGAGAGCATCGGAAGGCTGGTGCCGGTCGCGGCCTTCACCGCGTCTGCCTGCACGTAGTTGATGAAGTCGATGACCGGCACGTCCTCGACCACGGCCCGGGCTGCGGAGAGCTCCTCGGTGCAGGTTCCGATCGGCGAGTTCACGTAGTCGATGACCGTCTGGTGCTGCCGGCGTACCGCTGCAGCGACGTCCGGGCGCTCGCCGACCGTGTTGGAGTTGAGATTCTGGGAGGACGACGACGCCACCGCCCACCGGCCGCGACGCAGCTCGAGGTTCAGGTCCATCACGGCCAGCCGCATGCCCCAGTAGTCGGGCTCGCACAGCAGCACCCGGCGGCCCGTCTGCTCGTTCTCGACGAAGCGCTCGGGGATGTCCACATGAGCATGTCCCACGAGGATCGCGTCGACGTCGGGGACCTGCTGGGCGACCAGGGTCGAGGCGTTCTCGGGGTACGGCAGTGCATCGCCGTACGACGAGCTGGTGTCCATGCCCGAGTGCGCCACGATCACCACGACGTCGCAGCCCTTCTGCTTCAACTCGGGCACGAAGACCGTCGCCTGCTCCACCAGGCCGGGGAACTCCACCTTGCCCGTCACGTTCGCCTTGTCCCAGATCGCGATGCCAGGGTTGGTCAGCCCGAGGACGCCGACGGTCAACCGGGGGCCGTCCGCCGGGCGGAAGTGCCGGATCAGGTACGGCGGAAACACCGGCAGCTTCGTCGCCGGGTCGACCGCGTTCGCGCCGAGCAGGGGGAAGTTCACCTGACTCTGGAAGGTCCGCAGCAGCGGGACGCCGTAGTTGAACTCGTGGTTGCCCAGCGCGGCGGCGTCGTACCCCATCAGGTTCATCGCGTTCGCCATCGGGTGCACGTTCGTGCGGCTGATCGGGTCGACCACCGCGTAGTACTGCGCCAGCGGCGTGCCCTGGATGGTGTCGCCCGCGTCCAGCGTGAGCAACGGCTCGCCCCGGCGTTGCTCACGCATCGCGTCGATGAGGGTGGCCACCTTCGCCACCCCGACGTCGTTGTGCGCCGGGTCGTCGTACTCGGTGTTCTTGTAGTAGTCCCAGTTGAAGACGTGCCCATGCAGGTCGGTGCTGCCGAGCAGGGTGAGCCGGGTGCGCGGGCGTCCGTCGTCGCTACCTGCCCAGGCGGGGCTGGGGACGAAGCCTGCGGCTGCCAGCGCCGCGGCTCCGGTGAGGACCGATCGACGGGTGGCCGGATGGTCGGACATGTTCATCTGTATCTCCCGAGAGTTCTGCGGCCAGGCTGGTGGTTCCGCGCCGCCCCGCCGTTCTACCACCTCATCCGGTGCGTCGGGCAGCCCATTTCCGCAGCGTGTCGATGCGCTGCTGCAGCTGGGGAGCGCTCGCTGTCGCCGCCGCCGGACCGCCGCACTCCTTGCGCAGCGCGGAATGCGTCACCCCGTGGGGTTGGCCGGTGCGGTGGTGCCAGGCGGCGACCAGCCCATTGAGCTCACGGCGCAGCAGGGCCAACTGCTCGTGGGTGGCGAGCTCCTCGACCGCCGGTGCCGCCACCTGGCGACGCGTGCGGGCGCGATCGGACTGGCGCTGTCGGAGCAGGTCGCGCACCTGGTCGGCGTCGAGGAGCCCGGGGATGCCCAGGAAGTCCATCTCCTCCTCGGACCCGACGTGCACCTCTCCGGCGTGACCGAACTCGGCCCCGTCGTAGAGCACCCGGTCGAAGGTCGCGTCCGAACCGAGGGCCTCGAAGGCCGCGAGCTCGTCGGCGGAGGCGGACTCGACCTGCTGGGCCTGCTGCAGCAGGGCGTCCTCGGCGGCGAACAGGTCGGTCTCGTCGGTGATCTTGCGCGCGAGGACGTGGTCGCGCTCGATCTCCATCTCCGCGGCGAAGCCGAGCAGGTTGGGCACCGAGGGCAGGAAGACCGAGGCGGTCTCGCCGCGCTTGCGCGCCCGGACGAAGCGGCCCACGGCCTGAGCGAAGAACAGTGGTGTCGAGGTGGTCGTCGCGTAGACCCCGACGGCCAGCCGCGGTACGTCGACGCCTTCGGAGACCATCCTGACCGCGACCATCCAGCGCCGGTCGCCGATGGCGAACTTCGCGATCCGCTTCGACGCCGCCTTCTCGTCCGAGAGCACCAGGACCGGCCTCTCGCCGGCGATCCCGGCGAGAAGGTCGGCGTAGGCGCGAGCCGACTCCTGGTCAGAGGCGATCACCAGACCGCCGGCATCGGGAACGTGCCGGCGGACCTCGGACAGCCGGGTGTCCGCAGCAGCGAGCACCGACGGGATCCAGGAGCCGTGCGGGTCGAGGGCCGTGCGCAGCGCCTGCGCGGTGAGGTCCTTGGTCAAGGGCTCGCCCAGTCGGGCCGCCACCTCGTCCCCGGCCCGGGTGCGCCACTGCATCGTCCCGCTGTAGGCCAGGAACAGCACCGGACGGACCACGTGATCAGCCAGTGCGTCGCCGTACCCGTAGCTGTAGTCGGCCACGCTGCGCGGCACGCCGTCGCGGTCCGGCGCATAGCTGACGAACGGGATCGGGTTGATGTCGGAGCGGAACGGCGTGCCGGTCAGGCAGAGGCGTCGACGCGCGGGCTCGAAGGCCTCCCGGACCGCCTCGCCCCAGGACAGCGCATCGCCCGCATGGTGCACCTCGTCGAGGATCACCAGCGTCTTCTGCCGCTCGGTGCGGATCCGGAAGGCGAGCGGGTTGCTGGCCACGCCGGCGTAGGTCACCGCCACCCCGACGAAGTCCTTGCTGGAGCGGCTGGTCGGCGAGTACGTCGGGTCGAGCGGGATCCCCACCCGATCCGCCGCCTGGGCCCACTGGACCTTGAGGTGCTCCGTCGGCGCCACCACGGTGACCCGGTCGACCAGCCTGCGTCCGAGCAGCTCCGCGGCGACCGAGAGCGCGAAGGTGGTCTTGCCCGCTCCCGGCGTGGCCACGGCGAGGAAGTCCCGCGGGCTGCGCTCGAAATACTCCCCCAGCGCGGCCGACTGCCAGGCGCGGAGCCGACCGGCGGTTCCCCACGCCGCGCGGTCGGGGTAGGCGGGCGGCAGCTCGCTCAGGGGTTCGGGGGCCAGGGGTTCGGGGCTCTTCGGGTCCGGTGCGGGCCCGGGGCTCACCGGCGATACTCCGCGAAGACCCGGTCCATTCTGGCCACCTGGCCGGCGGTGAAGTGGTTCATGCAGCTGTCGTAGGAGTAGTCCATGAAGTCGTGGATCGGGTCGTTGCCGGGCTTGGAGCAGGTGTCGGCGTACCTCTCGCAGCGGTAGCTCGGGACGCCCTCGTAGGGGGTGTCGGCCACCCGGTCGCCGGGCCGGCGGCAGCCGTTCTGGAAGGTGTGGAACAGGCCCATCCAGTGCCCGGTCTCGTGGATCACGGTGTCGCCCTTGTCATAGTGACGCAGGGTGCCACCGGGCAGCGCCCGCCAGTTGACGCTGACCCCGTCCAGCCTCGGGTGGTGCCGGTACTGCCATGGGAAGCGCGACCAACCGAGCACGGGGTTGCCTCGCGGGCCACCGCCGTTGATGTAGAGGTTGAGGTCGCCGCGTCCCCCGCGATGCAGTGACTTGCGCATCCGCGTGTCTCGAGGCCCGAACAGGTAGGCGTGGTACCAACCCTCGCGCTTGGTGTAGTCGATGTGGCGGAGCACGAACGTGTACCGGGTGCGGTGCGCGTCGCGGCTGCGCTGCTTGCCGTGGAAGCCGCCGTTGAGGATCCGGATGACCCGCTTGACCTTGCGGGGGCCCGCAGGGACCCGTTCGCCCTTGTGGGTCCCCTTGATGACGTGCACGTAGACCGGGATCCGCACCTTCGCCGGGAGCCGGAGCAGCATCGGCCGACCGTTCGCCCCCGTCGTGGAGTTCACCACGGCGTCCAGATCGCGTCCGGTGACCCGCGGGGTGTCGTCGAGGCGGTGCACCGCGGGCACATGGGTGTCCGCGCTCACGATGCAGGGGGCCGCGGGCGCGGTGGCAGAAGCGGGCGTGGCGCCGGCACTCGGCTGCACGAGCAGCACGCCGCACAGGGCGAACGAGGTCACCGCGCCACTCAGGACGCGGTGTCGGACCGGCGTCACTCGTCCTCGCCCTTGCGGAGGCTCTCCCAGATGTCCTTGCACTCCGGGCAGACGGGATACCTCTCGGGGTCGCGGCTGGGCACCCAGACCTTGCCGCACAGCGCGATGACGGGCGTGCCGTTGACCATCGCGTCCATGAGCTTGTCCTTGGGCACGTAGTGCGAGAAGCGCTCGTGGTCGCCGTCGTCGGTGGGCACCACGCGCTCCTCGACGCGGGTGTCCTCCAGCACGCCGGTACCGAAGCCGGCGGGCCTGGACTCCGCGCGCGCGGGCTGTGGCTGCCCTGTGGTGGGTTCCCCGGGAATCGCAGTCACCGAATCATCGTAACCGCCGAGGTCCGAGGACGTCAGTTGACCGTGGGATCCAGCGGCATCGTGAGCAGCAACGACAACGGCTCGGGCTGTCGGCGCAGCACCTGGCGCCAGAGCACCTCGGGGTCGGTGGCGCACACGTCGCCGGGCGCCGCGGGTACGACGTACCAGGCGCCCTCGGCGACCTCGGCCTCCAGCTGGCCGCCGCCCCAACCGGCGTACCCCGCGTAGATCCGGACGCCGGCGAACGAGCCGACCTCCGGGTCCTCCAGGTCGATCACGCCGGCCCGGTCGAACACCGGCCGCCACCCGCGGGGTGCAGGCGCGCCCTCCGCGAGGACCCCGACGCCGAGGGCCCCCTCGGGCTCGACCGGACCACCCTGGAAGAGCACGGCGGGCTCGCAGGCGAGGCTGGACCACGGGTCCAGCACGCCGTCCAGGCTGACCTCTGTGGGTCGGTTGAGGACCACGCCGAGGCAGCCGGTGTCGTCGACATCGAGGAGCAGGACCAAGGAGCGCGCGAAACTCGAGTCCTCGAGCTTCGGCGACGCGATCAGCAGCTGACCCGCGGCCAGGTTCCCTGCAGCCATGGCCCCATGTTGGCACGCCAGGGAGCGCGTCCCGGGCCGACACAGGGAGGGAGGTTGCGGAAGGGAGATCCGCGTGGGGGTCGGCCCGGGACGCGCTGGTCTGTCGGGGCCCTGACGGGCCGGTCGGTCAGGCGGCGAGCACCGCCCGGATCCGCTCGACGAACGACAGGGTCGCCGCGGAGTCCTCGCTGCCGGTGTCCTGGCCGGCCAGGGCGGCGTCCAGCGCGCGAGCCTCCTGCTCGACCCGGCGGCCGGCCCGCGCCGCGGCTGCGCTCTCGTCGTTGGCGAGGCCGGCGGCCGCCGCCAGCCGGATCCACTCGCGCTCCTGTGCGCGGGAGACCGCAGTGGCCATCTCCGCGTCGTCCGGGTGATCACTGCAGCGGTCGATCAGCAGCCGCACGCCGGGCAACTCGTCCGCGGTACGACGCCAGGCGCGCGCGACCGCCAGCTCAAGGTCCATCGGCTCACGCATCAGCTCGCGTTCGATGCTTGCCGAGAGGCGGGCGTGCCACTTCAGCATCAGCGCGGAGAGCAGGTCGAGCTCCCCGTCGAAGTTCTCAGCGACGCCGGGGACGTCCATCGGCAGGACGCCGTCGCGTCGGGCGTCGGCAGCGGCGACAACGGCACGGAGGATCTCTCCGCGGTGGTGGAAGGCGTTCCAGGTCATGGTCGTCATTCCTCTCTGTTCACATACCGCTAGTACGTACTCAGGGTATGCACCGTGCCCGGCCCAGACAAACCCCTCGCTGGTGACGTGGCGCACAGCCCGAGGCCGCCGTCTCCTAAGGTGTGCGGGTGATCACCTCAGGACGCGTACCGCCCCGCTCATCGGGCCGAGGGGACGAAGCGTGACGAGCCGATCGCACGCGGAGAAGCTCCTCACCGGGATCCCCAAGGCGGGCCGCCGAGCGCAGTACTCCTCCTCGACCCGTCGAGCGCTGATCGACGTCGCGGCCCGACTGTTCGCGCAGTACGGCTACGCCGGGACCAGCCTGGACGCGATCGTCTCCGGTGCCCGCGTCACCAAGGGAGCGCTCTACCACCACTTCAGCGGCAAGCAGGCGGTCTACGAGGCGGTCTTCGAGAAGATCGAGAACGACGCCTCGGCGCGGATCAAGAAGGCGCTTCGCCGGCCGCGGGACCCGTGGGAGAAGGCCACGATCGGGCTGCGCACCTTCCTCGACGTGGTGCAGAACCCGTCCTACCAGCGTGTGGTGATCCAGGAGGGGCCGGCGGTCCTCGGCTATGAGCGGTTCCGTGAGCAGGAGGAGCGCTCCAGCTTCGGCCTGGTCCAAGATCTGGTTCGCACGGTGCTCTCCGCCTCGGACTACAACCTCAGCGAGGAGATGGTCGAGACCTTCTCGCGGATCTTCTTCGGCGCGATGTCAGCGGCCGGCGAGGCGATCGCCACGGCAGAGGACCCTGCCGCGGCGGTCGCCAGGGTCGAGGCTGCCCTCAACTTCATCCTGACTGGATTGCGCTCGTTGGCCGACGCCGGCGTCGAGCTGCCCGATCCGGTCACTGCGGAGCCCAAGCCGGAGGCCGAGGCCGAGGCTCCGCAGGAGAAGGACTGACGTCGCCCGCTACTTGGTCCAGCTGACGTGGCCACCGGCGTGGTCGACCGGCGTCAGCTCGAGCCAGACGTGCCCGGCCGGAACCTTCAGCGCGCCCTTCTTGGTGCGCAGCACCAACTGGCTGCCGAGCTTCTTCTTCGACCACGTGCCACGCTCGACCTTGCCCTTGTGGAAGAGCAGCAACGCGCCCTTCCCCTGGAAGATCGTCTCCGGGACCGGGTTCCCGGCCGGGTCGAGGTAGCCGGCGTTGCCCTCGCGGACACGCAGCACCAGGACGCTGTCGGGGTTGAACCGGTCGTTGGCAGGCGCGTAGGAGTTGGTGTTGTGGTACTTGCCGCCGGCGTACTTCCACTGCGTGGTGTGCCCGGCGGAGAACTTGACGGCGATGTTGCCCGCACGCTTCGTGCCCGCGAAGTCCTTCTCGGCACCCCACGGCAGATAGTTCGCGGGGACGACGGTCTTCTTCTTCATCGAGGCCACCAGCTGACGCAGGTGCACCATCAGGTTGTACGGCGCCGCCGAGCTGTCCCGGAAGTAGCCCGGCCCGCCGGTGTAGAACGGGATGTGGGCGTGGCTCAGCCGGCGCAGGGTCGGCGGCGCGGCACCGCTGGACACCAGGACCGCATGCAGCGGCTTCACGATGCCCATGTCGGAGGCGCGCATCGAGCGCACCGGGCCCACCAGCGACGGAACCCTGGAGTAGTAGAAGACGGCAAGCCGGGTGATCCCGCCCTCGACGAGCTCCTCGCTGACCATGTCGGCCGCCGACATGCCGGTCTGCGGGTAGCTCTCGGCGGTGTTCGGGATCTTGACGGCGAGGACGCGGTGCTTCGGCGTCTTGTTGCCGGCGGGAAGGCCGGTCAGCGGCCAGACGGCAGCGAGCGTGGAGCCGCCCTGGATGGGCTGCGACTCGGGTCGGCTCTGGGCGGGCTTCTTGCTCCCGCCGCAAGCGGCCAGGGACAGGCCGAGCGCGAGGGCGAGCAGGACGAGGGCGAACGTGCGCGTGCGCCTCTGGGGAAGTCGTGCGGAACTCATGGGCCCAAGCATGAACGAACGGGCCCCCCGATCAAGGGAGGCCCGCCCGTTTCTCACCTGAAGAGTGCGTGATGACGCACGCCATGCGGTGGTGTCAGATCTTGGCTCCGCCATCGACGTACAGCGTCTGACCGGTGATGTAGGACGCCTCGTCGCTGCACAGGAAGGCCGCTGCGGCGGCGATGTCCTCAGGGTGCCCGATCCGCTTGACCGGGTTGGCCTCGGCGTTGAGCCTGCGGAACTCGTCGACGTCCATCTTCAGCCGTCGCGCGGTGTCGTCGGTCATCTCGGTGGCGATGAAGCCGGGGGCGATCGCGTTGACGTTGACGCCGAACGCACCGAGCTCGAGGGCCAGGGTGCGGGTGAAGCCCTGCACGCCCGCCTTGGCCGCGGAGTAGTTGGCCTGACCGCGGTTGCCGTTGGCCGAGACGCTGGAGAGGTTCAGGATCTTGCCGTACTTCTGCTCCACGAACGTCTTCTGGGCTGCGCGCGACATCAGGAAGGCGCCGCGCAGGTGCACCCCCAGAACCGCGTCCCAGTCGTCGACGGTCATCTTGAACAGCAGGTTGTCGCGGGTGATGCCGGCGTTGTTCACCAGCACGTGCAGACCACCGAGCTCGGCGACGACCCGGGCGACGGCGTCCTGCACCGAGGCCTCGTCGGTGACGTTGCAGCCGACGCCGAGGGCCTTCGCCGCGCCCAGCCCACCTGCCGTGGCCGATGCCTGACCCTCGTCGAGGTCGAGCACGGCGACCGCCGCCCCCTCATCGGCGAAGCGCTTGGCGATCCCTGCGCCGATGCCGCGTGCGGCTCCGGTGACGATCGCGACCCGTCCGTCGTACCGACCCATCGATGCTGCCTCCTGTTCCGGGCGCGGAGCCCTGCTGGCCCGCACGATCTCGCCGGTCACTCTATGACCCGATCCGCGGGCGGCCCCGGCGGGCTCGGAACCGCGGAGCTCGCAGCCCTGCGTCGTCAGCGACAGCCGGCCGCCACGCGACTGGCGAAGTCCGCGCGCTCGGCGTCGTCGGCGTACCTGGTGCGCGGCCAGAAGAACCCGCGCAGGCCATCGCCCTTGGTGCGGGGCACGACGTGCAGGTGCAGGTGCGGCACGCTCTGGGAGACCACGTTGTTGACGGCCAGGAAGGAGCCCTGCGCGCCGAGCCCGTCGACCATCGCGCTGGCCAGCCGCTGGCCGGCGGCCAGGAACCCGTCGCGCAGCGACGGCGGCAGGTCTGGGAGGGTCGCCACGTGGCTGCGCGGGACCAGCAGCGTGTGGCCCTTGAACACCGGACGTACGTCGAGGAAGGCCAGGAACTCGTCGTCGGACCAGACCACGGCCGCGGTCTCCTCACCGGTGGCGATCCGGCAGAACAGGCAACGCACCTCGCTCACGCCGCCACGCTATCGGTCCTGAGCGGTGCGGCTGGACACGGCTCGGCATAGCCCGCAGTGGTCCCGGGTACCGAAACGGGTCATCCGGAGGAGGAGGGTCATGACCACTGACGAGTTACCGCTGCCGGGCTACGACGAGCTTCCCGAAGGCACGATCGAGGCCCGGATCCGCAGTTTGGACCACGACGGCGTGCAGCAGGTCCTCGACTACGAGCGATGCCACGCGGCGCGGCCGGCGATCATCCAGATCATCGAGCACCGTGCCCAGGAGCTGGCCGACGGCGCCGAGCCGACCCCCGGCGCGCCGGACGCCTTCGCCCCGGGGCCGAGGCTCGGCACCACCGCGGCTGAGGAGGCGGCCCGCATCGAGGGGCCACCGATCAACCCGCCGCCGGACGGTGAGCCGAGCGGGCCGTCATCGAACCAGCTCTGACGCCGGCGGTCACGACGATGAGGTGCGAGGTGCCCGCCCGCCGGGAACCGACGGACGGGCACCTCACCTCGGTGGAGCTGGCGGGAATCGAACCCGCGTCCTCGAGCGCCGAACCAGGTCTTCTCCGGGTGCAGTCCGCGAGGTCGCTTTTCTCGGCCCCGGCGCTGGCACGGACACGTGCGCCGACGGGCTCAGTCAGGAAAGAGTCCCGATCAACCCTCCTGACAGAGGTTGATCAGCAAGCCTCCTAGATGAGGTCAGGATCCGGGACGGAGGCAGATGCCCGGTCTGACCCTTCGATCACTGCTCAGGCAGCGAGAGCGAAGTCGTTGCGGTTTGAGTTGGCAACTATTGATTTCCAGCGAACGTTTACGAGATGACGCTGGCTTCTCGACCCGCTTCTCCTGGGACTAGCGTCCCCAGTCGAAACCAATCAGCCCCTCTTGAGTTGTGCTTCCAGCATACGCATCAACGCCCCGGCGGCCGACCGATATTCCCGGCGGGAGCCACCGGTGCCCGGCCACGGCGTCGCTCGTCCGGAGCCCTCCATGGCGGTGCCGGGCGGGCTCGGGCATGCTGGAGCGGTGACCGATCACGAGCCCACGAGCCCCGAGACCGCCGCACACTGGGATGCCCGGTACGCGGAGCGGGAGCGGATCTGGTCCGGCCGACCGAACCAGGCGTTGGTGGCGAGCGTCGAGGGCATGTCGCCCGGGCGGGCACTGGATCTCGGCTGCGGCGAGGGTGCAGACAGCCTCTGGCTGGCGGCCCGCGGCTGGCAGGTCACCGGCGTCGACGTCTCCGCGACGGCGATCGCCCGCGCCCGTGGGGCGGCGGCGGGCCAGGAGCTGATCGGAGCGGTGGAGTGGGTCGTCGCGGACCTCGCAGACTGGGTGCCTGAGCAGGGCAGGTTCGACCTGGTCTCCGCGTGCTTCCTGCACTCCAACATCGGGTTCTCGCGCACCGCGGTGCTCCGCCGGGGCGCCGACGCCGTCGCCCCGGGCGGTCATCTGCTGCTCGTCGGTCACGCTGCGCCGCCGCCGTGGGCCGCCGGTCTCCACGAGCACGCGCACGAGCTCCTCGGGCCGGCCGAGGAGCTCGCCGAGCTCGGCCTTCCCGACGACGACTGGGAGACGGTCGTCGCCGAGGTGCGTCAGCGGGAGGCGACCGGCCCCGACGGCGAGCAGGCCCTCCTCGACGACAGCGTCGTGCTCATCCGTCGCCGCTGACCGGGCCCCCGAACAGCCTGCTGCCGTTGTCCCAGCAGACCGCCCGCAGCCAGTCGGCCCCGAGGTCGAGCCGTTCCAGCGCCTCGAGCTGGTGGGCGTAGGCGTAGGGGATCGTCGGGAAGTCCGTGCCGAGCAGGATCTTGGGCTGGAGGTCGACCAGCCTTGGGAGCAGGGCGCGCGGGAAGGCCCCGGACTCCTCGAAGAAGTCGGTGAAAACCATGGTGGTGTCCAGCCGCGTCTCGTCGTACCGGTCGGCGAGGTCGAGGAACTCGGCGTACTCGGGCGCGCCGAGGTGGGCGACCACGACGCGCAGACGCGGATGCGCGCGCAGCAGACGCTCGAGGTGGGCGGGTCCGGTGAAGGCGTTGCCGACGGGCCCGGAGCCGACATGGATCACGACCGGGGTGCCGGCGTCCTCGAGGATGCCGAACGGGGTGTCCAGCAGCGCATCGTCGAGGGCGAACTCCCCCACCTGCGCATGCAGCTTGAACACCTCCACTCCCGCCTCGACCAGCTCAGCGACGGAGCCTGCCGCCTCCGGCTCGGGGTAGAAGGTCGCCGACCACAGGCACTCGGGGACCTGCGCAGCGAACTCACGCGACCAGTCGTTGAGGTAGCTCGCGATGCCGGGCTTGTGGGCGTAGGGAAGCGAGCTGAATCGGCGTACGCCGAGCGCGCGCAACTGGGCGACCCGCTCGTCGTGGCTGCCGCGGTAGCGGATCGGCCACGGACGGCCGATCTTCGGGCCGGCCCGGTCGAACTGGGCGAACACCGCCGCCTGGATGTTCGGAGGCAGGAAGTGCACATGCACGTCGAAGAGACCTGGCAGGCCCAGCGACTGCCACCAGCCCGGGACGTCGTCGTCGTTCACGGCGCGTCCCCGCCCTTAGTCCATGCCCTTGAGCCGCCGCCCGAGCGCCTGCTGCTTCTCCCGGTCGTCCTGGCGCTCCCGGAGCGACTGGCGCTTGTCCCAGTGCTTCTTGCCCTTGCCCAGCCCGATCTCGACCTTCGCGCGACCGTCCTTGAAGTACAGCGAGAGCGGCACGATCGTGTAGCCCTTCTCGGACACCTTGCGCTCGAGCTTGTCGATCTCGACGCGGTTGAGCAGCAGCTTGCGCCTGCGGCGCGCAGCGTGGTTGGTCCAGGTGCCCTGGGCGTACTCGGGGATGTGCACCGAGTGCAGCCATGCCTCGCCGGCGTCGATCTCCACGAAGCCGTCGACCAGTGAGGCGCGACCCAGTCGCAGCGACTTCACCTCGGTGCCCTGGAGCACCAGCCCGGCCTCGAGGGTGTCCTCGATGGCGTAGTCGTGTCGCGCCTTCTTGTTCTGCGCGATCAGCTTGCGCCCCTGCTCCTTGGCCATGAGCGCGATTGTCGCAGCCGCGGGCAACCCGGTCACATGTAGTTCATCGGGTTCACGGCCACGCCGTCGCGCATCACCGTGAAGTGCAGGTGGCAGCCGGTCGACCAGCCGGTGGTTCCGGCGTACGCGACCGTCTGGCCGCGCCGGACGTGCGCACCGCTGCCGACCGCGTACCGGGAGATGTGGTTGTAGATCACCGTGAAGTTGTGGCCGTTGATCTTGCCGAGATCGAGGTAGAGCCGGTTGCCCCAGACGCTGGAGTAGTACTCCGAGATCACAGTCCCGCCGTCCGCCGCGCGCTCCGGTGTGCCGCACGGCGCGTGGAAGTCGTCGCCGTCGTGGAGGCCCCAGTAGTGGTAGATCGGGTGCATCCGCCAGCCGTACGGCGAGGTGATGTAGCCCGGGACCGGGCGGAAGAGCATGCCACCGGTGTCACCGACGTGCCGGCTGTGCTGGTGGCGTGCCCTGGCCAGGATCTGCCGCTTGATGCGGGCCTCCTGGTGCTGCAACCGCTTCAGCTGGCGTACGTCGTGGGCGCGGATCCGGGCTGCCTTCGCGCGCGCGTGCTTGCGGGAAGCGACCAGTGAGACGACCTGGTTGCGCTGCCGCGCGGCCTGCTCCTCGATCGCCCGCTTCTTCGCCAGGTTGCGGGCAGCCTCGGCCCGCTGGGCGGCGACGTCCTGCTTGGCGGCCGCGACCTTGACCTCCTGCGCCGCGAGCGCCGCCTCCGTGGCCTTGAGGTCGTCCAGGTTGCTCTTCTCCCGTGCGGCGAGCGCGTGCACGGTGTTCATCTGGGTGGTGACGTCATCGGGGTTCCCGGAGCCGAGCATCGCCACCAGGCCGAGCAGCTGTGGGCTGCCGTACTCGTAGCTCTGTGCCGCCAGCACACCGATCTGGCGACGCTGGTCGGCTACGGCCGTCCGGCTCCGCTCGAGCTCGGCCTGCGCCTGCTGCAGGGCACGAACCGCCCGGTCGAGTCGCGCCTGCATCCGCTGGTCGACGACCCGGGCGGCCGCGAGCCGCGTCCTGGTCGCCTGCAACGTGCTGCGGGCGTGCGCTAGCCGGGTGCGCGCGACCTCGAGGCGCTGCCGGGCACGGGTCAGCGCCCGGCTGGACTCGTCGAGGTCACCGCGGGCGTGCTGCACGCTGCGGTGCACCTTGTGCTGTCGGTGCTTGAGGCCTCCGTGGTCGGCGAAGGCGGCATGCGACAGAAGTGGGAGGCCGACCGCAAGGCAGGTGGCGGCGGCCACGAGCGCGGATCGACGCCATGGGCTCGTGCGCAGGGGGAAGATGCGAGACACCGGGTTGCCCGTTCGTTGGGGGAAGCAAACTTGGCCCCACGAAGGTAACCGACGGTCCTCAGACTTTGAGGTATTTGCGCGTCATCACGAGTGTCGGAATCAGCGTCAGCAGGATGCCGAGCACCGTCACCTCACCGAAGGCGGCGAGCGTGTCGTGCCAGTCGATCCATTCGGTGATCCGGGAGCTTCCGCGCAGCTTTCCGTAGATCACGAAGTAGGTGAACGCACTCAGGGTCAACCCCGCCAACACGATGCCGATCAGTGCCGCGACGAGCGTCTCCATCAGGAACGGCAAGGAGATGTAGAGGGTCGAGGCACCGACCAGCCGCATGATGCCGATCTCCTTGCGACGGGCGAAGGCCGCCAGCCGGATCGTGTTGGCGACCTGCAGGATCGCAGCCACCAGCAGGAAGGCGGCGATGCCGATCGCGGCATTGCGCAGCGTCGTCATCCAGAAGTAGATCGGCTTGAGCACCGTGCGTAGGTCGCGGACATTGTCGACGCCCTGCATCCCCGACAGCTGCGACTCGATGCCCTGGAACTTCTGCGGGTCCTTGAGCTTTATCCAGTAGGACTCCTGCATGTCGCTCGGGGTCACCGTCGAGTAGATCTGCTTCTGCGACGAGTCGGTCGGTGCGTAGACCTTCTTCCAGGTGTCATAGGCCTGCTGCTTGGTCTGGCTGTAGTACGACGCCACCTCTGGGTTGGTGTCGAGCACCTGCTTGATCGCGGACTTCTGCTGCGCCGTGACGTTCGTCTTGTTGCAGTTGGGCGACTGCGAGTTCTGGTTGCACAAGAAGGCGGTGATCTGGAGCTTGCTGCCCCAGGACTGCTCGGCCTTGTGCGCCTGGGAGTTGAGAAGCAGGCCCATGCCGACGAGGGTGAGCGAGACGAAGATCGTCACGATCAACGCCACCGACATGGAGACGTTGCGGCGCAGGCCGGTGCCTGCCTCGGTGAAGACGTACTTCAGTGCCATCGGAGATTCCCTCAGTCCTGGTAGCCGTAGACGCCGCGTGACTGGTCACGCACGACCAGGCCGTCGTCGAGCTCGATCACCCGCTTGCGCATCTGGTCCACGATGCCCACGTCGTGGGTGGCCATCAGGACGGTGGTGCCGGTGCGGTTGATCCGGTCGAGGAGCTTCATGATCCCGACCGACGTGTTGGGGTCGAGGTTGCCGGTGGGCTCGTCGGCGATCAGGATCATCGGTCGGTTGACGAACGCCCGGGCGATCGCCACCCGCTGCTGCTCGCCCCCGGACAGCTCGTCGGGCATCCGCTGGCCCTTGCCCTCGAGACCGACCAGCTCCAGTGTCTCGGGCACCACCTTGTTGATGTGTGCGCGGGGCTTGCCGATCACCTGCAGCGCGAACGCGACGTTCTCCGACACCGTCTTGTTGGGCAGCAGCCGGAAGTCCTGGAAGACCGTGCCGATCTGACGGCGCAGGCGAGGCACCTTCCAGCCGGCGAGCCGGTTGAGCTCCTTGCCGGCGACGTACACGCGACCGGTGCCCGCCCGGGTCTCTCGGAGCACCAGTCGCAGGAAGGTGGATTTGCCGGACCCGGAGGGACCGACCAGGAAGACGAACTCGCCCTTCTCGACGTCGAGTGTGACGTCCTTGAGCGCGGCCTTGGTGTGGCCGGGGTACGTCGCGGTGACGTTCTCGAATCTGATCACAGGGCTGGGGCTGGCCGGTTTCGGGGAATGGGGGCTTGCACGCGCAGGGCGTCCGACCGCTGGTTGAGTCTAGGTGAGTCTGCCAACCGGGTCGGGGAACCCCCGCGCCTCGGTGTTTCGCCCTACGACGATGACCTAGGGTGGCGGGCTGTGACGCTCCGTGCCCTTGCGACCGTGTGTCTCGTGGTCGCGCTGTCGGTCCTGACCGGCTGCGCCAGCGCGACGGAGCCCCATGTGGTGGCGTCACCGACGCCGATCGCGCGACTGAACACCGCTGCGATGTCGCTGCCGCGGATGGACTTCTGCTCGCTGGTGCCGACGAGCGCCGTCTCCGCCGTGCTCGGCGGCCACAGGACCGGCTCCTCGACGTGGCGCAACGGGCAGCGTGCCGACGTCACCGGATCGGGGGCGGACGTTGTCGCCGAGCACGGCTGCAGCTGGACCGGCCCGGCCGGCTCCCGGGCGCGCGCCTGGGTCTTCGCCCGACCGGTGAACCGCGGTCTGGCCCGGCTCGTGGTGCGTGAGGCCGGCAGCGAGAAGGGCTGTCGGGCGGTGCACGGGCCGCGGTTCGGTGACCCCACCATGACCCAGCGGTGCCGGGTCGGCGGCGCCGTACGCGTGCGCCACGCCGGTCTGTTCGGCAGCACCTGGCTCAGTTGTGAGCTCCAGGCGAGCGGTCCGGTCGCCGCCGTGCGACACCGGGCCGACGCGTGGTGTGTGACGGTGGCGAACGTGCTCAACACCAGCCGCTGAGGCGGGCAGCGGCGGTGCGAGGTCAGGCCTTGGACTCGGCGCCTCGGCGCCACCGGATCCCTGCCTCGAGGAAGCCGTCGATCTCGCCGTCGAAGACGGCCTGGGGATTGCCGACCTCGTAGTCGGTGCGCAGGTCCTTGACCATCTGGTACGGGTTCAAGACGTAGTTGCGCATCTGGTCGCCCCAGCTGGCCTGGACGTCGCCCCGCAGCTCATCGAGCTGGGCCTTCTCCTCGGCCTTCTTCAGCGCGAGCAGCTTGGCCTTGAGGATCACCATCGCCGAGGCCTTGTTCTGCAGCTGTGACTTCTCGTTCTGGCAGGACACCACGGTGCCTGTCGGGAGGTGGGTCAGCCGCACCGCCGAGTCGGTCGTGTTCACGGACTGACCACCCGGCCCGCTGGACCGGTAGACGTCGACCCGGATGTCCTCGTCGGGGATGTCGATCTCGTCGGTCTGCTCGAGCACCGGCACCACCTCGACCGCGGCGAAGCTGGTCTGCCGGCGCCCCTGGTTGTCGAAGGGGCTGATCCGGACCAGTCGGTGGGTGCCGGCCTCCACGCTCAGGATCCCGAAGGCGTACGGCGCGTGCACGGCGAACGTGGCCGACTTCAGACCGGCCTCCTCGGCGTAGGAGGTGTCGAAGACCTCGATGGGGTACTTGTTGCGTTCCGCCCAGCGGGTGTACATCCGCATCAGCATCTCGGCGAAGTCGGCCGCGTCCACTCCCCCGGCACCCGACCGGATGGTGAGCAGCGCCTCACGGGCGTCGTACTCACCGGAGAGCAGGGTGCGGACCTCGAGCTGCTCCACGGCCTTGTGGATCCGGTCCAGCTCGGCCTCGGAGTCGGCGAGGATCTCGGCGTCCTCCTCCTCGCGAGCCATCTCGATCATCAGCCCGAGGTCGTCGAGGCGGGTCTGCAGGGAGGTGAACCGGTCGAGCTCGCCCTGGAGGACCGACAGCCGGCCGGTCACGCGCTGGGCGTTGGCCTGGTCGTCCCAGAGGTCCGGAGCCGCGACCTGCTCGGCGAGATCGGCGATCTCAGCGCGCATGCCGTCCAGACCGAGCACCTTCCCGATCGTCGCCATGGTCGCCTGGAGCTGCTTGGTCTCGGAGTCGAAGTCACGGGTGGCCACGGGACGAGGTTAGCGAGCACCCACTGAGCCCGCTCGTCGCGGTCGGCCGCCGCGATCCGGTCGACGCGCGCGCAACGAGGATCGGCACGCGGGTCAGCGGCGGGGCAGCCAGACCTGCAGGCCTCGCGCGTGGGTGAGGTCACCGGCGACCCGACCGCCGAGAACCCCGGCGAGGTCCGCCACCGCAGCTCTGGAGGCCGGCCGGGAGGACGACCCGGGGGCGGCGATCCTGAGCGTGACGCGCTCGTCGGCGCCGGTGAACTCGATCACCACCTCGCGCGCGTTCCGACTGATGCCGGTGCGGACGACGTCGAGCAGCTGCTCGACCGGACCGGGTGTCAGCATCAGCCGCTCCTGCTCGACCTCGCCCCGCACGAGCAACGGTGCGAGGGAGGAGCTCCAGTCGTCGAACACCCGCTGGGCCAGATCTCCCAGCGGCACCTGCGCGTCCTCGACCACCGCATGGCGACCCGTTGTGGCGACGTACTCCCCCACGCGCGCGTGCACGGCGTCGAGCGCTTCGATGCCGCGGGCGATCACGGCGCGATCCTCCGAGTCCAGGCCGGGGCGACCGGCGAGGTCCTCCAGGTCCATGCGCAGGCTGGTCAGCGGGGTCCGCACCTCATGGGAGAGCCGGAGGAGGTCGGCCCGGTCCTGCTGCAGCCGGGCTCTGAGCTGTCGGGCGCTTGCCCGTAGCGCCTCACCGATCGCCCGGGCCTCGGGCAGCCGGGTCTCGGGCAGGTCGAGGTCGAAGCGTCCGCGGCCGAGCGCGGTGGCCGCCACGGCAAGACGCGAGAACGGCGCGGCCAGCAGTCTGGCCGCCACGACACCGAGCAGCGTGGTGACGCCGAGCAGCACCAGGGTGAGGACCACCAACGAGCTGAGCCCGATCCGTACGGCGTCACCGAGCACGGAGGCGGACTGGCGCATCTGGACCGTCATGCCTCCGACCGCCGCGGAGGCGCTGACCGCTCCGTCGGCGCGGTAGTCAGCGCCCTGTGCGGACAGTGCCGGCCGAGAGGCCGGTCGCACCACGACCGCCTCGTCGAGGGCGACCAGACCGGCGAGCTCCTGACGCGAGACCGGGTGAGGAGTGTCCTCTGCGCGGGCGACGTAGCGGGCGACCAGTCGGGCGTCCTGGCGCAGCGTCGACTGCTGCTCGACACGGAGAAGGTCGTGCAACGCGAAGGCGCGCACCACGCTGAACACGATGAGGACCGTCACGGTCATCACCAGGAATGACGCAGTCAGGCGCCTATGCATCTCCGGGGCCCTCGAGGCGGAACCCGACCCCGCGGACCGTGATCACACGCTGGGCGACGTCGAGGTCCTCCAGCTTCTGACGCAGCCGGCCGACCGTCACGTCGAGGGTCTTGGTCGACCCGAACCAGTTCTCGTCCCACACCTTGGCCATCAGATCCTCGCGGGACACGACGGCTCCGGGGTGCTCGGCGAGCAGAGCCAGCACGTCGTACTCCTTCGCGGTCAGCGCGATCTCGGCATCGGCGTGGGTGACCCGTCGGGCCGCTCGATCGATGTGGAGCCCCTCGGGTGCCGTCTCCTGCTGCGTCGGTCGCGCTGCGCTGGTACGGCGTACCAGCGCGCGCACCCGGGCCTGCAGCTCGGCCAGGCTGAACGGCTTGGCGAGGTAGTCGTCGGCGCCGTAGTCGAGGCCGACCACTCGGTCCAGCTCATCACCCCGTGCGCTGAGGATGAGGATGCCGCCGGTGTAGCCGGCCTCGCGGGCACGCGAGCACACGTCGAGACCATCCATGTCGGGCAGACCGAGATCGAGGATCACCGCGGCCACCTCACCGGCCTCCTCGGAGGCCAGCCGGTCGAGCGCGGCCTGCCCCATGTCGACCCAGCTGACCTCGTAGCCCTCCCGGGTCAGCGTGCGCATCAGCGGCGCCGCGATGTCCGGATGGTCCTCGACGATCAGCACGTGGTCCGCCATGGCTGTCGATCCTATGCACCCCACACCTCCATCGCCCTGGTCACAGGTCCTTGTCCGACGCGCCGTACTCGGTCGCGGGTGAGATCGAGCACGCAAACCCGTTCGGGCTCTTCACCGCGGCCGACGGCACCCAGGTCATCGCGGCCGCTGCGCTCGAGGTGCCGAGGGTGCCACCGCCGGTCACGGTTCCCAGCGTCACGGTCACCACGGTCACCTGGACCCCAGCCACCGTCTGCGTCGCCGCGGACATGGTCGCGGTGAAGCTCGCAGACTTCTTCGCCTTGACGTAGTCCTGCCCGAAGCTCACCAGGCCGAGCCTGGTGGTGCCGAAGCTCGCCCAGTCCTCTCCGGAGACCGGACCGCCACTCACCGCCGCGTCATTGAAGACGACCGTGATCGGCGTGGCCGCGCCGGTCCAGCCGGGCAGCACGGTGCCGGTGTCGACCAGGGTCGAGTAGGTGAAGATGAGGCTGTCCCCGTTGGCGGGCTTGCCCAGCGTGGTCACGTTGGTGGCCTGGATGTCCTGGGCGCGCAGCACCGAGTTGTCGATCGTGACGGTCACCGTCGCGCTCGTGGTGACCACGCCACCACCGTCGGTCAGGACGGCGTGCAGGTCATAGCTGCCCGTCGTGATCGCGCTGCTGTCCCATGCACAGCTGTACGGCGCGCTGGTCACGGTGCACAGCGGGGTCCAGGTGCTCGATCCCGTGAGTCGGCCCTCGAAGGCGACCTTGGTGACCCCGCGGGGCGAGCTGGCGTCCGCGGTGATCGTGGTCGTCCCGCGCACGATCGCGCCTGCACTCGGCGCGGTGACCGTGACCGCGGGCGCGGAATTGTCGACCGTGCGGGTCTGGGTCGCCGCCGTGAACGCGTTCCCCGCGAGGTCGGTGGCCACGAGCCGGAAGTCGTGGCTGCCGGAGGCCAGCTTGGTGGTGTCGACCAGGCAGGAGTACGTCATCTGCGTGGTCAGTGTGCAGAGGGTGTTCCAGCTGCCCGTTCCCACCCGCTCCTGGAAGACCACGCCCGCGACGCCCGAGTCCGCGTCCGCCGCCGTGGCGGTGAGCCGGACGGTGCCGGTCAGGGTGCCCGGGGGGACGGTCAGGGTCGCCGTGGGAGCGGTGTTGTCGATGGTCACGTCGCTCTGCACGTCGTACACCGTCTGGACGAGGTTGGTCGCCACCGCACGGACGTCGTACTCCCCGGTGAGGGTCGACGCCCATGAGCAGGTGCGGGTGGAGGTGAGGGTGGCGTTGTAGCCGCACCCCGGCACGGAGGTCCACACGTTGCTGCCGGCGACGGCGTACTGGAAGTACACGCTCATCGGGAGCAGCGCGCTGTTGAGATAGGTGGCGGTGAGGGTGATGGTGCCGCTGACGGGGTCAGGCACGTCGCCGAGGACGACCGCGAGATTGTTCACCACGCGCGTCGAGCTGGTGTCCGAGGTCGTGACGAAGCCCGCGTTGTCGGTGGCGACCGCGCGCAGGTCGTAACGTCCGTCGGTGACGGACGTGGTGTTCCACGCGCAGGAGTACGGCGCGGTCGCGTCGGTGCACAGGGTGGTCCAGGTGCCGGAGTCGGTGACGGAGTACTGGATCACCACGTTGTTGACACCGCTGCCGCTGTCGGTCGCGATCGCCGCGACCTGGACGCTGCCGGTGAGCGTGCTCCCCGGGCTGGTCACCGTGACCACCGGCGGCTCCCAGTCCGGAGCGGCGCCGACGCTGACCCGGTGAGTGGTCGTAGCGGTGTAGGTGGCTCCACTGAGCCCGGTGCCGTTCAGGGCGAGCAGCGCGAGGGCACCGGCGACGAGCGGACCGACGACCCTGACCAGGGTGCGGCGGACACGGCGGTCGGCGTGCCGGGAGCTCATGTTCCGACCCGGTGCCTCGGTGCGCTCGACTGGGCCTGGATCGGCTCCCCGAAGCTGCGCGGCACCAGGGCGACGGGCGCCGGGGCCGCGGCACTGGTGGGCGCGCTCGGCGAGGAGCCCTTGCGACGGCGAAGTCCCCGGAAGAGGTCACGGGCGCTGGACAGCGCGACGAGCAGCGCGGGAATGCCGATCACCGCCATCCGGGTGGTGCGGTCCTGGAGAGCGAGCAGCGGCCAGCCGGCGTACGGGACTCCGAAGACGACGCGTGCCTGGGTCGCCCCTGTGAGCTTGAAGGTCCATGGGTCGGGATCGGGGTTGGCGTCGCCCTTGGTGCGGAACACGTCACCGTGGATCCGGACGATCCGGTGCGTGACCAGGTGCGGGATTCCTGAGTCGGCGGGGGGCAGGTAGGTGATCACGTCGCCGACCCGGAGGTCGGAGACCGGGACGACCTTGTCGAGGACGACCGACCCGAGGTCGTAAGTGCCGGTCATCGACTCGCCGGCGATCACGTAGCGGTGCAGGCCGAACGCCGCTGGCGCGATGAACGCGATCGCGGCGAGGGTGACGAGGATGGAGGCCACATTCACCAGGACGCGACGGGTGCGACCCCGTCGCGGGTTGCGGGTAGCGGTCAGCTCCATGGCCTGATCCTCGAGACGCTGTCGGTGGTGGGTGGTGCATCGGGTTGTTGCGGTAGGTGGGGGCCGGCCCGCCGTCGTACGGGACGACGGGCCGGCTCCTCCCACCCAGGAGGTGGTGCGCTCAGGCACCACGCTGAGAAGCTCAGACGCCCGAGACCCAGTTCAGGACGCCCCCGTTGGTGTTCGTCTGGGTGGTGACGTAGCTGAAGCTCGCTGAGGCCGACTTGCCCTGGTTGGTGTTGTCCGCGGTCGATGCCATCGACACGGTGTAGGTCAACGTGTCGGTCTGCCCGACGGGCAGGGCGCCGAGGTCCCAGGCGGTGCCGGTCGTCATCGCGCCGATGTCGCCGTTGTAGACGACGGTCGTGCCGTTGGTGATCTCGAGGTTGACCGCACCGGTGGCGAATCCGCTGGAGGCGGCGGTCGGGGTGAGCGCGAGGGTCGAGTCCAGGTTGCCGTCGTTCTTGATCGTCAGGGTGCCGGACTGGGTGTCGCCGGGCTTGAGGTTCGAGACGGTCAGGGTCGCGCCGTTCTGGCTGTTGGTGTGGTGCAGCGTGCCGCTGGTCACCGAGACGGAGTGCGCCGACTCTGACGTGAAGGTCGCGCCCGACCCGACGGCGACGGCGCCGGCGGCGATCAGGGTGGCGAGCGGGACGAGGATCTTGGCTCGGGTGGTGGCCATGTTGCTTCTCCTGTGGTGGGACGATCGGGTTGACCGCCGTTGCGAACAACCTCTCAATCCGGACACCACGGGACCGTCACACGAGAGCAACAGGACCTCCACATCTCGTTAACAGACGCCGCGACCTGCGACGATGACCCGATGGTCACCTCGCATCAGGTCGTCGCGTTCGGCGTCGCGGCGTTCGTGCTGATCGCGATCCCCGGCCCGAGCGTGGTCTTCGTGATCGGCCGGGCGCTCGCCTATGGGCGAGCCACCTCGCTGGCGACCGTTCTCGGCAACACTGCTGGCCTGGCCGTCGTGATGGTCCTGGTGGCCCTCGGGCTGGGCACGATCGTGGCGGAGTCACAGATGGTGTTCACGGTGGTGAAGCTGGCCGGGGCGGCCTACCTGGTCTGGCTCGGCGTCCAAGCCATCAGGCACCGGCATGCCCTCCACGTCACGGAGCAGTCATCGGCGCGGCCGCCGTTGTCGATCGGCCGGGCGGTTCGGGAAGGTGCCGTGGTCGGGGTGTCGAACCCGAAGGCCTTCATCATCTTCGCCGCGGTGCTGCCGCAGTTTCTCGACCGCGGTGCCGGTCACCTGACCGTCCAGATGGTTCTGTTGGGTGTGATCGCGCTCGTCATCGGGCTGCTGTCAGACAGCGTCTGGGCGATCGCGTCGAGCGGGCTGCGAAGCTGGTTCAACTCGCGCCCCTCGCGCGGTCGCGCGCTCGGCATGGCCGGAGGTGTGTCGATGATCGGACTCGGAGTCGGGCTCGCGGTCAGTGGCCGACCCCGGTGAACGCGGGTGAGCCTGACCTTCAGGCCTTCTCGCAGGCGATGCCGTCCTTGTCGCGGTCGAGACCCTTGTTGTGGCGCATCGCGACCTTGTAGATCTTGGTGGAGTGCTTGAAGTTCCGTACCGGTGTTCCCGAGGTGTGGTCATGCGCGTGCGCCCGACCGACCCCGTGCGGGTACTTGTGGTTGAGCTTCGTGCAGTTCTTGTAGATCCCGGTCGCGCCGGCGTCGGCGGGCGCCGTTCCGAGGGCCGCCACGGCGAGCCCCAGAGCGGCGGCTGCGGCCAGCTTCTTGGCGTTCATGCGCGCCAGTCTCGCAGCGGAGTCGTCGCGTGTCCGGCAAATCGGGCGAGCCGACCGAGCGGCTGGGTCGTCGTCGAGGAAGGCAGGCCGCGCATCGCGTACGACGCCCACAGCACTCCTGCCGACAGGAGGTTCCTGCCTAGGAGCCTGCCTTTCGCAGGGCGCAGTCAGTCGACCGCGATCACCGACGCGGCGGTCGCGACGATGCGCACACGGCGACCGACCCCGGCCACATGGAGCGGCAGGCGCATCGGCGCCGACACGTCCACGACGACGGTGTCGGCGCGGGTGCTGACGTGGAACGTCAGACCCGGATAGCGCGCCCGGATGCCGCTGGCGTCGACGTACGCCGCAACGTAGCTGCGCGCCGCTGCCGGGTCGACATCGAGCTGGGCACCCACCCCGTGCGTGTAGATCGCGTCGCCGGCGGCGCCGTCGGTGGCGGCCAGCGCCGCGGAGTCGGCGAACGCATCCAGCTCCTGGCGGCGCAAGAACGCAGCCGACGCATCCACCACGGCAGCGACCAGCACCGCCAGGACCAGCGCCATGCCGAGAATGAGCGGCGCCACGCTCCCGCGCTCGTTGCGCGCGCTCATGGTCGGGCCGCTCGATAGGTGCCGTACGGCGAGCTGTGCTCCGCGCTGACCGTCAACCGCGGAGCGTGGTCGCCGAAGACGACCGGCATCAACGGCAAGACCGCGGTACCGCTGACCTCCGCGGTGACCACCGATCCCGGCGTCAGACAGGCGTCCGGTGTCGGCGAGCAGCGGATCCGCAGATGCACGGGGCCGGTCAGCCGCTGGTCGTCGTACGCCAGTCTCGCCGCTACCTCGGCGCGCCGGTATGCCTCGGCGGAGGTGGGTGCGGTCACGAAGGCCCGGCCGGCCGATCGCGCGGCCGCGGAGGCCGCATACGCCGCGCGCTGGGTGTCGAACACGGCGAGCACCACGTAGACCATCGGGATCAGCAGCAGCACCGCCAGCCAGACGAACTCGACGATGGCGGTGCCGTCCTCGCCCCGCGGACGCCTTCGGTGCCGCGTCACTGTGCCTCCTCGACGCCGTGGCCGACGACGTCGAAGCTGACGCTGGGACCCCAGAGCCCCAGCGGCGGCACCTCGGCGTGGACGTGGACCACCACGGCACGCAGACCGTCGACAACCTCCTCGTCGGCGCTGACCCGGGATGCGTACCGCGCCGCCAAGGCATCGTTGATGCGCCGGCGTGTGTGCGCCGCGCCAGCGGCCGGACCCCGGTCGATGGTCGCGGCATACCGCGCACCTTCGGTCGCGGCAGCCGCGAGGGTGCTGCGTACGTGCATCACCAGGGCGACCTGGACGATGCCGAGGAATAGCGGGACCAGCACGATGGCGACGAGGACGAAGTCGACGACGGCGGCCCCTCGCTGGTCACGTCGCTCAGCCGGTGACCGAGTGGAGCGCATTGGTGAGCAACGAGCTCAGCTCGGGCTTGGCCACGGCGTAGAGCGCCGCCACGAGACCAGCGGTCATGACCGTGATCAGGACCCAGCCAGGGACGTCGCCCCTCTCGTTGCGGCCCCACCTGCGAAACATCTTCATCGGACTCTCCTCATCTTGTGCTCACCCGTTCGGCTCACACCACCATCCGGAGCCCGATCAGCCCCGGGAAGAACGCGAAGACGACGACGGTCGGCATCACCAGGAAGACGACCGGCACCATCATCAGGACCTCCTTGCGGGCCCCGGTCTCGATCAGCGCCCGTCGGCCGGCCTCGCGTACGTCGCCGGCCTGGGCATGGAGGACGTCGGCCAGCGGGGTGCCCCGCTCGACAGCGATCGCGATGCTCTCCGCGAACCGGGCCACCACCGGTAGACCGGTCCTGCCGGCGAGGTCATCGAAGGCGGTTGTCACCGGTACTCCGGTCTGAACGGCCGCCAGCACCGCGCGCAGCTCGGTGGCGAGCGCGCCGTGGGCACGGGCCACGACGCGGGCGAGGGCTGCGGCCGGGCCCTCTCCGGCGGCGACCGCCAGGGCCAGAAGGCCGGCGACGGCCGGGAACTCCTGCAGCATCTGACGCTCGCGGGCGACCATCGCCGCACTGAGACGGTTCTCGCGGAGCAGCACCCCGAGCACCCCGGCCGCCAGACAGAAGACAACCAGCGGCACGGTCCGGTCCGGTGCGTCGAGGGCCACCAGCGCCGCAGGTACGGCGGCGGCCGCGAACCCGATCAGCCCCCAGACCACCTGACTGACCCTGAAGTCGTGCACGGTCAGGTCGAGACCCGCACGCACGAGTCGGCGCTCGATCGACGAGGACCCGCCCAGGATGCGCTCGACGACTGCTGCTCCCCGACCCAGCAGCGGCTCGAGGAGGGCCCGCCATGTGGGCAGCGGCCTGTTGCTGAGGAGGGGGCGTCCTGCTCCTCCGCCCGGGCCGGGAAGGTCACGGATGTAGGGCAGCACCCGTAGCGGGATCGAGGTACGCCGCGCGCCCATCACGAGCCCGGCCGTGCGCCACAGGGCGAGGCCGAAGACCGCCCCGAGCAGCGCTCCCCCGAATGCCGGACTCACGAGAGGATCCGCCTCTCCACGGGCAGCCGGCCCAGCCGTAGCATCATCCGGTAGGCCACCAGGCAGCTCAACGCTCCGCCGATCAGGACCACGACTCCCGCGGGGGTGGCGTACCGGTGGATGACGTCGGGCTGGAAGCACAGCAGGAGCAGCACCAGCCACGGAGCCGCCACGGCGAGCCGGGCACCATTGACCGTCCAGGCCTGCCGGGACTCCAGCTCCGAGCGGGTCCGGGCGTCGTCACGCAAGAACCCGGAGAGACTGCGCAGCAACCGACCCAGGTCGCCACCGCCGACCTCGCGGGCGATGCGCAGCGCCTCGACGACCTGATCCCCGACGGGGTCGGCGAGCCGCACCTTCAACCGGTCCAGGGCATCGGAGAAGCGGCCGCTGACCTGATAGTCGAGGGCGAAGTCGGCGAAGGCCGACCGGAGAGGACCGGGCCCGCGTTCGGCGAGCCCGGCCAGGGCCTCGGGCAGCGAGAGCCCAGCACGGACGGCCGAGGACAGGTTGTCGACAGCCTCGGGCCAGACCTCCGCCAGCTCTCGCTGCCTGCGCCTGGCCCGCCCGCGGACACTGGCGAGCGGCAGATAGCCGGCGGCGCATCCGAACACGAGCGCCACCGGCACGGTGTGTGAGGCCACCTGCATCACCAGCGTCGCGACCACTCCCGACCCCAGGCAGGTGCCGACGAAGGCTCCGGGCCGAACGGCGTGCAACCCGGCGGAGTCGAGCAGCAGCCGCAACCGACCCTCCTGCCGAGGCCGATGCGCACGCGGCACGGCGTACGCCGACCAGGCCAGAAGCAGTCCCGCACCGAAGCACAGGCCGATGACGGCGCCCATCAGTCGGTCTCCGCCAGAAGGTGCGCCACGTCGATGCCGGCCCGCGCGAAGGCCTCGGTCCGCGTCGGCAGGCCTCCCGCTCTCACCAGCGCACCGGCGCGACGCCAGAAGATCGGCTCGATCTCGATGATGTCGTCCTCGGCGCGGCCCGGCACCGAGACGATCTCGTTGACGTGCCGAGCACCGGAGTGGTCGAGCCCGAGGTGCACCACGATGTCGACGGAGCTGGCGACTGTGGGGACGACGAAGCGCGCGGACACGTTCTCGCCGGCCAGCAGCGGCAGCGTGCACATTTTCACCAGCGCCTCCCGGGCACTGTTGGCGTGCAGGGTGGCCATCCCGGGAAGCCCGCTGTTGAGCGCCAGCAGCAGGTCGAGGCACTCCGCTGCGCGGACCTCTCCGACGACGATGCGGGTGGGCCGCATCCGCAGCGCCTCGCGGACCAGGTCGCGCAGGCTGACCTCCCCGGTGCCCTCCAGTCCGGCCTGCCTGGTCTGCAGACCCACCGTGTCGGGATGGTCGAAGCGAAGCTCGAAGACCTCCTCCGCCGTGATGATCCGGTCGCTCCCGGGCACTGCAGCCGCGAGGCAGTTCAACATCGTGGTCTTTCCTGTCTGCGTGCCGCCGGCGACGACGATGTTCAGGCCGGCACGCACGCATGCCTCGAGAAAGTCGGCGGCGCCACGAGACAGCGATCCGAGCGCGACGAGGTCGTCGAGGCGCGCAGCGCGGAGCAGGAACTTGCGGATGTTGACCGCCGCGAACTCACGGCTGATGCCCTCGAGTACGACGTGCAGCCGGTGGCCCTGGGGCAGCATCGCATCCACGAAGGGGCTGCTCAGGTCGAGCCGCCGACCACTCGCCTTGAGCATCCGCTCGACCAGGTCCTGGACCTGCGCCCGGTCGAGGATGACGTCGGTCAGCTCATGGCGACCCGCTCGGGCCACGAAGACCCGGCTCGGCTCGTTGATCCACACCTCCTCGACCTCCGGGTCATCGAGGAAGCGCTGCAGCGCACCGAACCCGGACACCCTGGCGACCAGCTCGTCGGCGACCGCGGCCGGGTCGCCGATCGGCAGCACGGCACCGGTGAGGCTGAGGTCGTCGTGGGCCCGGATCTCCTGCACCGCGATCGCGTGGACGGCGGCGGGGTCACGCTGGGGGTCGATGGCCTGATGGCGCACCGATGCCCGCACGCGTTCGGCGAGCTCCTCGACCAGCGAGTCCGGGGTCGGGGCAGCTCCGGACGGCATCCGGACGGACGTCGGCCCGGCAGGGCGCAGCGCAGTCATCGTGGTCGCACCTTTCCCGAGACATGCGATGGGCTCCTTCCTACCCCGGCTGCCCCCCTCCGGAAACCCGTGATCGAAGATCTGTGGAGAGCGAGGTTTGCCGAGGGCCCGTACCGGGCATCTGGAGGGGGCTCGGGTGCTGGACCCGCCGAATCTCGGGATCGGCGGGACAGCACCCGACCTGCTCCCCACTGCTACCAAGGCCAGCCACTGGCGCGGGATGACCCCTCAGGGATGACCCGGATTGACTATGGCCGCTGCACGTACGCCGTCCTAGCGTCGATGAAGACTCCCATCGACCTCGACTCGGTGAAAGGCGGCGTCCAAGAACAGTGCGAGGCTCGGCGCACGTTCGAGCCGGCGGGGGGCGGTCCCGCTGGCGGATGGGACGAGCCGCCTTGGTCGCGGTCATCTCCCTCGCCTCCGCGGTCGCGACCCTGCTCGTTCCAGGTCCGGCGTCTGCGGGCGGTGCGGCCGAGCTGGTCATCATCGACTCGGTCAAGGTCGGCAGCCCGGTGATGTCCACCCAGGACTCCTGCCACGGCTTCGTCGACCACGCCAGCCCGGTCATCCCGGTCACCATCGCCGCCACGTTCATCATGGGCAACGGCAGCGACCCGACCGGCCCCTACGCGACCGCGACCTGGAGCGGTGGCTTCGGCTCGTGGGACGACCACTTCGGCACGGGCTCGGCGTCCAACCACGTGCAGTTCTTCCACATCCTGCTCACGCCCGACGCCTTCGGCGACTATCACGGCGCCGGCTGGTATCAGGTGAGCGCCCTGGTGCAGGACGTCGGGCTGGCCGGGGGGATCGACACCAAGAGCGTGAACGTCTACCTCCCCCCGCCGTCGCCGACCACCGCCAAGGTCAAGTGCACGATGGCGGGCCCGATCGGACCGTCGTACGTGCTCGGCCAGATCGCCGACGAGGCCAAGAACCAGATCCGTGACCTGGTCTGTCCAGTCTGCGGACCGATCCAGGACGCCCTGGGCACCGTCAACGCCTACAACGACATCCTCAACCACTGGATGTACGACAGCGTCGTGGACGACCCGCCCGATCCCGACTACCAGGAGATCGCCTCACCCGACCCCCCGCCGGTGCTGGCCCCACCCGACGGCCTGAGCGACAACCAGAAGGCGGCCTTCACCAAGCTGGCCACCGCGCAGGCGGGCGCGATCGGACTGGTCAAGGCGATCTACACCACCGTCAACCGGATCTGGGGCGCCGACAACGCCCACAGCCGCTATTGGTACGGCAAGCAGGTCACCGCGCTGGGCGACCTGGCCGGGCAGGCCGCGACCGCACTCGATGCCCTCGATCCGCTGTGGGCGGCACTGAAGTCCGCGATCGCGCCGGACCTTCCCGAGTTCACTGTGACCGGTCACGACCTGGGAGACCGGCTCGCCGACCTTCTCGACGGCCTGCCGCCCAGCGAGTCCTCACTGCTCACCCAGCTCGGCGCGAGCTCGGCGGACCAGCACGCGATGGTCGATGAGGCGCTGTTGATCCTCGACCCGACCACCGTCGGCAGCCAGAGCGGCAAGGACGCGCTCTTCGCGCACAACGACGGCGACCTCGCCGACTCCATGCGGCTGATGCAGAAGTGGGCACAGTCGGTGGTGGTCCAGGCCCCGCCGGTCGTGACGTCGGTGAGCCCGAAGACGCTCCCCTCCTCGGGCGGCACGACGGTCACCATCAAGGGCGCCAACCTCGGATCGGTCACCGGAGTCAACTTCGGTCCGTCCACGACCCACAGCGGCCAAGGCGACATCCAGAGCTGTCTCGAGAACGAGTGCGACGTGACCGCCCCGCCCGGCAGCGGGACCGTCGACGTGGTGGCGATCGGTCCCGGCGGACCGTCACAGACGAGCACCGACGATCAGATCAGCTTCGACAGCCCGACCGTGCCGCACGTGTCCACCATCTATCCGCAGAACGGACCGACGTCAGGTCGCAACACGATCTCGATATTCGGCTCCGGGCTGTCCAGCGGCATCGTCTACTTCGGTCCCACCGCGGCGGACTCCTGGCGCTGCTCGGACACGCTGTGCACCGCCACCGCCCCGCAGAGCGAGTCCGCGGGCACCGTGGACGTCACCGTCGCCAACAGCGCGGGTACGTCGAAGTCCATCACCTCCGACCAGTACACCTACCAGGCAGGCACCCCGCCCGCGGCCGCGGCGCCGGTGGTGACCGGGGTGTCGCCGAAGACGGCGAGCAGCGCCCCCGGGCAGACCATCACCGTCACCGGCAAGCACCTCAGGGACGCCACCCAGGTCGAGCTCAACCCCACCGACGGCGACTGGGGCACCACCGTCGATGACCCGGTCGTGGTCAGCGACTCCGAGCTGACGATCACCTCGCCCGGGATCGCGGCAGGGACCTACGACGCCGTGGTCTACGGTCCCGGGGGCACCTCGGCGACCTCCACCACCGACCAGATCACCGTCAAGGACCTGGCGCCGACCATCACCAGCGTCACGCCCTCGTCGGGCCCCGGAATCGGCGGCACGAAGGTGACGCTCAAGGGCACCGGCCTCTCGAACGTCTTCCTCACCATCGGCGAGGACGGCTACCCCAGAGACGAGGTGTGCAGCTATACGACCTGCACCTTCACCATGCCGCCCCTGGAGCAGGGCGTCCCCCTCGGTCCCGTCGCCATCACCGCAGACAGCGACAACGGGAAGTCCGTGACCAGGTCGGGTGCGTTCACCTACACCGCATCGGCCAAGCCCATCGTCGAGTCGGTGACCCCCGACAGCGGCACGATGCACGGCGACACCCCCGTGGTGGTCTATGGCCACGACCTCAACGGCGGCACGGTCACCATCGGTGGCACAGAAGCCCAGGGCACGGACTATCCGGGCACCTGCTCGATGACCTCCTGCGTCGTCACCAGCCCGCCGCACGAGGCCGGCACGGTCGACGTTCGGGTGACCACGCATGCCGGCACCTCAGCCACCGGCCCGGGGTCGAAGTACTCCTACGTACACCTGGGCAAGCCGGTCGTCACGGGCGTCAGTCCCTCCTCCGGGTTCCTCCAGGACATCGGCGACGTGGTCGTGTCCGGACACGACCTCACCGGAGGCACCGTCTACGTCGGCGGCGTCCAGGCGACGTACGACGACGCCTGCTCACGCACCGAGTGCAACCTCCCCTATGCCGCACCTCAAGACAAACCCGGGACCTACGACGTCACCGTCGAGACACCGGCCGGCGTCTCCGACGTCACCGACGCCACGAAGTACACGTACTACGTCCCCACGATCACGGCGGTGACTCCGTCGTCGGGCTGGACCGACGGCAGCCAGAAGGTGACGATCACGGGGACCCACCTGTCCGCCGACGACACCTGGGAGTTCGGCGACAACCTGATGGACAACAGCGGGACGAACGGTCAGCCGAAGAGGGTCGTCTGTCCGACCAGCACCAGCTGCACGGTGAACATCCCCTCGGCCCGGAACACAGGTCAGGTCGACGTGGTCGTCACCGACCCCGCGGGCTACACCAGCTCACCGAAGACGGATGCCGACAAGTTCACCTACACCCAGCGACCGCCACCGGTCGTCACCTCGGTGTCACCCGACCACGGCGTGTCCGGTGGTGGGGACATGGTGACGGTCGGCGGCCACTACCTCTCCGGTGGCACCGTCCGATTCGGCGACACCATCGCCAACGACGACGTGGTCTGCACCGACAACCAGTGCACCCTGACGTCCCACTACGATCCCGGCTTCCCCGACCCGCCGACAGACCACACCGTGCATGTGACCGTGCAGACCGACGCGGGCACCTCGGCCACCTCGACTGCGGACACGTTCACTTACCAGCCTGCCGGCGTACCCACCATCACCGCCGTCTCCCCCGACCACGGCACGGCCACCGGCGGTACGGCGGTCACCGTCACGGGCACCAACCTGACCAACGCCAGCATCTCCTTCGGCAGCGCCGGCTCAGGGTCGGGCACCACCTGCTCGTCGACCCGCTGCACGGTCAGCACCCCCAAGCACGACCTCGGCACCGTCGACGTCACCGCCCGCACCGCCGGCGGCACCTCGAGCACCAGCGCGGCCGACCAGTTCACGTTCGAGACCCCGCCACGGCCGGCGGTGACCGGTGTCGACCCGACCAGTGGGCCGGCGTCGGGCGGCTCGATCGTGACCGTCACCGGCACCGGGCTCGCCGGCGCGACGGTGAGCATCGGCGGTGTCGACGCCACGGATGCGGACTGCACCGCCACCCGGTGCACGCTCACCCAGCCGGAGTCGGCTGCCGGGCGCACCCACGTGGTCGCGAGCACAGCAGGGGGGACGTCGCCGAACACGGCGTCCAACGCGTTCACCGTCGACCGGATCACGCTGGCCCGCAAGGACGTCCCGGACGCCAGGACAGGCAAGGTCAGTGGGGTGAACGGCGGCGGCGGGATGGCGCGTGGCCCCAACGGCGATCTGTGGTTCACCGTGCCCAACCAGGACCTGGTCGGCCGGATCGACCACACCACCGGCGCCATCAAAACCTGGCCGACCGACACCGGGGCGATGCCGATCGGGATCGCCCGCGGGCCCGACGACGCGATGTGGTTCACCGAGGAGAAGCTCGACAAGATCGTCCGCATCGACAGCACCGGTTCCCAGACGGGCTACCAGGTGCCGGGCGTGCCCAGCGACATCCGCTTCCTCACCACCGGCCCGGACGGCAGGCTCTGGTTCAGCCTGTCCACCTCGGGCGCGATCGGCGCGATGACGACCGCCGGCAAGGTGAGCATCTACCACCTGCCCGACCCGACCGTCGTGCCCTACCACCTCGCCACCGGCGCAGACGGGCGGATCTGGTTCAGCGAGTGGGGCGGCGACTCGGTCGGCGCGATCACCACCGACGGTGTCGTCACCGAGTACCCCCTGCCGACCTCGGGCGCGGTGACCTGGGACGTCACCTCCGGACCCGACGGGCGGCTGTGGATGACCCAGACGGCGGCCCGCACCGTGATCGCGGTCGACACCGCAGGCCATGTGACGACGTACCAGCTGCCGTTGCGCGAGACCGACGCCCAGGGCCTCACCTACGGCCCCGACGGTCGGATGTGGTTCGTCGCGCCCGACTCCGAGCAGGTCAGCGCCCTGGATCCGACCAGCGGGGACGTCACCGACTACCCGATGCCCGGGCCCAACAGCAACGTCGAGCCGAAGTACGTCGCCGCTGCCGCGGACGGCTCGCTCTGGGTCACCGGCGCCAGCGGCGCAGGACTGGTCCAGGTCACCGGTCTCACCTCAGACACGTCACCGACGCTGAGCAACGTCTCTCCGGCGTACGGCGCGGCCGGCACCCGCATCACCCTGACCGGCACCAACCTGGCCGGCACCAGGGCGGTCACCGTCGGAGGCACGCCGGCCACGGACGTGACGGTGCTCGACCCGGGCCACGTCGCGGCGACCGTGCCCGACGGCAGCGGAGTTGCCGACGTCACCATCACCACCCCGAACGGCACCTCGCCCACCACCAGCGCGGCCCGGTTCCACTACGGTGTCCAGCCGCCGCCAGCCCCCGTGGTCACCAGCGTGGCGCCCGATCACGGCCCGGTTGCCGGTGGCACCACCGTGACGGTCCGCGGCACCGCGCTGACGGGGGGCTCGGTGTCCTTCGGCAACCAGGCCGGCACGAGCACCAGCTGCACCGACACCGCGTGCACCTCGACGGCACCCGCGGCCGACGGAGGCAGCGTCCACGTCACCGTGAGCACTGCCGGCGGCACCAGCGAGGAGACCGATGCCGACCGCTACACCTACCAGCTGCCACCGCCGGTCGCGCCGACGCTGACGAAGATCGCGCCCAGCAGCGGGCCGACCGACGGCGGCACGTCCGTGACCATCACCGGGACGGGCCTCACCGACGGACTGGTCACGTTCGGCGGCAAGCCGGCCGCCGCCAGCTGCACCGACACCAGCTGTACGACGGTCGCGCCCTCCTCCGGCGCGGGGCCGGTCGACGTCCAGGTCAGCACCGGGGGCGGCAGCACTCCGCTCGAGCCCGCGGCGACCTACACCTATCAGCAGACCAGCGCGACGCCGACCAGCACGACCGAGAGCACCGATGACGCCACCGTGATGGAGAACCAGACGGCGTACGTGACGGCCAAGGTCACTCCGACCGAGTCCACCGGCACGGTCACGTTCATGGAGGGCTCGACCGTGCTGGGCACGGACACCCTGGACGGCGGACACGCCTACCTGGCATGGGGACCCGACGAGGAGACCGGGACGAACCTCCCGGTCGGCACCCACAAGATCGTGGCCGTCTACGCTGGCGACACCCGCGACGGCGGCCACGCGACCAGCACGTCCGAGCCCCTCACGATCACCGTCAAGGCCCTGACCCCCACGGTCACCACGCTGACAGCGGCCCCCACCTCGGGGCCGCCCGGCACCAAGGTGACGTTCACCGCGACGGTCACCAAGGGCGCCACCGGCTGGGTCGAGATCGACGACAACGGCCAATATCTCGAAGGGCCCTCGCTCAACAAGGGCACGGCGAAGGTCACGGTCTCGAACCTCGACGCCGGCGTGCACCACCTCACCGCGACCTACCAGGGCGACGAGACCCACAAGGAGAGCACCTCGGCCCCGGTCACCGTCACCATCGGTACGCCGGGCAAGCCCGGGGCACCACGCGCCGTGCATGCACTCGCGGGGATCCAGCAGGCGACGGTCACCTGGACGGCACCGGCCTCGGACGGCGGCTCCCCGATCGAGCACTACGTGGTCACCCCCTACCTCGGCGGCAGCGCGCAGAAGTCCGTCCCGACCACCGGAACCTCGACCGGGATGACCGTCACCGGCCTCACCCCCGGGAAGAGCTACGCGTTCCGGGTCGCCGCAGTCAACGCGGTCGGCACGAGCGTGCGCTCGGCGTTGAGCAACACTGTCGTGCCCACCTCGCCTCCCGGCGCCCACGCGCCACCCGCGCCGACCTCGGTGCGCCCCCGGGTGGTCAAGCGCTCCGGGCAGTGGACCAGCAGCCACGAGTCGATCCGGGTGACGTGGGAGGCGCCCGTCACCGACGGCGGCTCCGCGATCGACCACTACGTCGTCACCGCGCACCGCGACTTCACCAAGGGCTGTCCGCGACCGGGCCGCACGCACACCAGGTCGGTGGTGCACCGCTGGACGGTCGCGGCGAGCAGCACCAGCCGGACGGTCAGCCTGGCCGGCATCACGGGCCGCTGGCAGGGCCGGTGGTATGAGTGGTGCGCCGGGGCGTATGCCACCGGCCGCTACAGCTTCACCGTCACCGCGGTGAACGGCGTCGGGACGAGTCCGTCGTCGACCACCAGCAACGCAGTGCGCGCCGACTGGGTGCCCCCGCGGCCGAAGCACCCGCATGCGCACTGGACCGAGGGCTTCCCCCCCAAGCACACCTGCGTGTCTCGCGGCACCGGTCTCGGCTGCGTCACCCCCGCGCGGGCGCGGGCCCACCACAAGATCACCCTCGATGCGACCGGGTTCGGCGCCCGCGAGAAGGTCGCCGTCGTGCTGCACTCCACGTCGGTGATCCTGGGGCACCTGCGTGCCGACGGCCACGGGCGGGTGCACGGCAAGGTCCGGCTGCCGAGGAAGATCGGTCACAAGGTGCTCAAGGGCCAGCACACCATCACCCTCAAGGGCAAGCACCCACGGCGCAGCGTCGTCGTACCGCTCAAGATCTCCCGCTGAGCTGGGCACCGAACAGATCGCCTTGCTCCTCGACCCGCGCGAGGACGTCGTGGAGGTCCAGCTGCTCCAACGCCAACGGGTCGTCGGCGCCGGCCTCGACCTCGTCCCAGGTGCGGGGTGCGGCGACCATCGGACGCTCCCGCCCGCGCAGGGAGTACGGCGAGATCGTGGTCTTGGCGCCCACGTTCTGCGACCAGTCGAGGAACACCTTGCCGGTACGCCGCGCCTTCGTCATCTGTGCCAGCACCAGGTCCGGATGCGATCGCTGGAGCGCCTCTGCCAGCTCGCGAGCAAGGTCGCGCGCGTCGTCGGAGGTCCGGTCGCGGTTCAGTGGGGCGTAGAGGTGCAGCCCCTTCGAGCCGCTCGTCACCGGCGCGCAGGGCAGGTCCCGCGCGGCCAGTCGCTCGCGGACGAGCAGCGCCGCGCGGGCGCACTCGCCCAGGCCCGCCGGCTCACCGGGGTCGAGGTCGACGACCAGTCGATCGGGGTTCACCACGTCGCCGTCGTCGTCGACCGTCCACTGGTGCACGTGCAGCTCCAGCGCGGCCAGGTTGGCCAGCACGGTGAGCGCAGCCAGCGACTCGATGACCGGGAACCTCAGCGTGCCGCCCTCCCCCGAGCCCGAGCGCGAGCCCGAGGTGGGCACCTCGACGGTGCGGACCCATGACGGCAGTCCGGCGGGCGCGTTCTTCTCGAAGAACGACTGGGCACCGGTGCCGTTCGGCCAGCGGATCCGGGTGACCGCCCGTCCTGCGAGGTGCGGCAGCAGCACCGGGGCGACCTGGGCGTAGTAGTGCAGCACCTCCGCCTTGGTGGTGCCGGTGCGCGGGTACATCACCTTCTCGAGGTTGACCAGGGTGAGCACCCGGCCGTCGACCTCGACCCGAGTCTCGGTGCGCTCCGCGTCGGGTGGCATCAGCGATCCCCGATCGCCTCGACCCCGACCCGCCTCACCGGTCCAGGGCCCAGCCCCGGGCGGCCCACTCCCCGGTGCCGCCGGCGACGTTGACCGCGTCCACGCCGCGGCCGCGCAGGAAGTCGGTGACCTGTCGGCTGCGACCGCCGCTCTGGCAGATCACGTGCACCACCCGGTCGCGCGGCAGCTCGGCGACCCGCTCAGGAACCTCGTTCATCGGCATGGGCACGGCGCCGGGGACGTGGCCGGCGACGTACTCGTGCGGCTCGCGCACGTCGAGGACGTAGCCGCCCTGGGCGTGCGCGGCCGCGAACGTCTCCAGGTCGATCTCGTCGGTCGCGCCGGACTCCTGCTCGGCGATCTGCCGGCGCACGTCGTCCATGTCGAGGCCGCGGACCGCCCCGATGAGCTCCTCCAGGGCGGCCGGCGGGAGCGCGCCCGGCTGGGAGAACACGCAGATGCCGTCTCGGAACGCCATCAGCGTCGGGATGGAGGTGATCTGCGCCTGGGCGGCCAACTGCTGCTCCGCCTCGGTGTCCACCTTGGCGAAGACGAGGTCGGGGTGCCGCTCGGAGGCGGCGTCGTACACGGGGGCGAAGCTGCGGCACGGGCCGCACCACGCGGCCCAGAAGTCGACCAGCACGATGTCGTTGCCGGTGACGGTCCGCTCGAACTCCGCGGTGGTCAGGTCGAGGGTGCTCATGGGTCTCCAGGGCTGTGCAGGTCCTGCGTGGTCAGGTCGGTGCGGATGCCACGGTACGCCGGCTGCCGCAACCGGCCGTCCGCCGTCACGGCCAGGAACTGGACGTCCACCACCAGTCGCGGCTCGACCCACACCGTCCCGGCCCGGTCGACACGAGGGAGCTCGTCGAGGAACGGCGAGTCGGTGACGGCGAGCGGCCTCAGCTGCTCGCCCAGGACGCGTCCGGCCCGCCCAGCCACCCCCGACCCGACCTTGCCGCGATAGCGCAGGCCACCGCGCTCGGGAGCCCCCACGAGGAGGGCGCCGAGGCGCTGGTCACTGTCGGTCTCGAAGCGATAGCCGCCCACCACGAAGGACCCCGTCGGCCGCAGGGGGAACTTCAACCAGTCGCGGCTGCGCCGTCCCGGCTGGTAGCGGGACTCGAGACGCTTGCTCACGATCCCCTCCAACCGCTGTTGCTCGGCAGCGGCGAGGAGAGAGGGCCCGTCGTCGTACGTCGGCGGCACCAGGCACGACGGCCCGTCCAGGGTCAGGTCCGCAAGCCGGGCACGGCGCTCGTGCAACGGCCGGTCCATGAGGTCGACCCCGCCGCGCCGGAGCAGGTCGAAGACCACGAGCGTCACCGGGTCCGATGCCGCCAACCGCTCGGCACGGGCCGGGTCCCGCACGTGCATCCGGTCGGCGAGTGCGCCGAAGGAGGGCACGCCATCACGCAGGGCCACGATCTCGGAGTCGAGCAGCAGCCCACCCCGGTCCGACCTCAGCGACCGCAGCTCGGGATAGGCCGCCGAGACGTCGTTCTCGTTGCGGGACCACAGCCTGGCGCCGGAGGCGCCTACCTCGACGAGGGCACGGATGCCGTCCCACTTGACCTCGTGGCACCAGTCCGGCCCGACGGGTACCCGCTCGCCGCGGGTGGCAAGCATGGGGCGCATGGGGCCATCCTGTACCCATGAGGGCGATCTGGAAGGGCGCGGTTTCGTTCGGGCTGGTCAGTGTCCCGGTGAAGCTCTACGCGGCCACCGAGAGCAAGGACGTGTCGTTCCGCCAGGTGCACGCGGCGGACGGTGGTCGGATCAAGTACCAGCGGGTGTGCAGCATCGACGGCGAGCTCGTCGACTATGCAGACATCGCCAAGGGCTACGAGACCGAGGACGGCGAGATGGTCGTGCTCACCGACGACGACCTCTCCGCACTGCCGGTCAGCAGCAGCCGAGAGATCAGCGTGGAGAAGTTCGTGCCCAGCGAGCAGATCGACCCGATGCTGTTGGAGAAGTCCTACTACCTGGAGCCGGAGAAGTCCGGCACCAAGCCCTACGCCCTGCTGCGCGAGGCACTCGTCGAAGCCGACCGGATGGCGCTGGTGACCGTGTCCCTGAGGAACCGGACCTCGCTGGCGGTGCTGCGCGTTCGCGACACCGACGAGGGCGGGGTTATCGTGATGCAGACCATGATGTGGCCCGACGAGATCCGTACGCCGGACTTCTCGGTCGGAGCGGCAGACGCCGCCAAGCCGAACGAGGTCAAGATGGCCACCATGCTCGTCGAGACCCTCGCCGGTGACTTCGACGCGACCGAGTTCGAGGACGACTACCGCCAGGCGGTCGAGGACCTGGTGCGCACCAAGGTCGAGGGCGGCGAGGTCAAGGCGCCTGCGGCGCCGGCGAAGACCGGTGGCGAGGTGGTCGACCTGCTCGCTGCGCTCCAGCGCAGCGTGGACGCCGCCCGGTCCGCCCGAGGCGAGACCACCTCCGACGAGGCCGACAAGGCCGACAAGGCCGACCGCACGGTGTCGAAGCGGGCAACAGGCAAGAAGGCCCCCGCGAAGAAGGCATCGTCGCCGTCGGGCAGCAAGAAGGGCGCCGCCAAGAAGCCCGCCGGCAAGGCCACGAAGAAGTCCGCCGGGAAGTCGAGCAGCAAGCCCGCGTCGAAGTCTTCCTCGCGCAGGGCCAGCTGACCCCGGGCCGGTGCCCGGCTCACGGAGCACTTCCGCGGCGCCGAGCGCGGGCGACCCGGGTAAAACCCGACATTTCACCTGAGTATCGAAATTGTGACCCGGGTGGCTCGAAAGGGTGACCATTCGCTACGGTGCTCGTTGTAGTGGAGGGCCGATATGGCCGCCGTCAGGCTTGTGAGCGACAACGAGGGAATTCCAGTGAATAGAAACTACAAGATGGTGGGCGCATTTGTGGGGGTCGCCTCGCTCGCCGTCCTGGCCGCAGGGCCAGCAGCGGCAGCGACGCCCGTCTCCCAGGCGACTGCCCAGTCGCTCCAGGTCGACCTGGCCGGCCAGCACCTGGTCAGCCAGATCACCACGGCCATCAACGACGGCACGGGGCAGAAGACCGTTGACAACAGCACGGTCCCCACCCTGGCCACCGCGCTGCAGGGCAACAACGCGCTCGGCGTGGGCGTCGCCCCGCAGCTCGCTGGCGCGACGATCGCCGACAACGGCGACGGACTGTCCTACGCATGCGCCGGCATCGCCGGCACCGGCGGCGGCATCGTCAAGGTCGGCAACAGCAGCTGCAAGATCAACGGTCAGCCGCTGACCCTCAACCTCGGCTCGCTCAATCTTGACGTCAAGGACGTCCTCGGCCCGGGCGCGATCAGCGGTCCGCTCGGTGACGCACTCAAGCCGATCACGCTGCCCGTGGGCACGACCGTGGACCAGATCGTCAAGCAGGTCACCTCCGCGCTCGAGGGCACCCCGCTCGGTGACATCTCCCTGGGCGGCTCGCTGAGCGCCATCGAGGGCATCTGCACCGCGAACCCGACCAGCGCAACCGGCACCGCCAACATCGTCGACACCTCGGGCGGCTCGGCCAACACGCCGATCTCGCTGACCCTGCCCGGCGCAGGCAAAGTGACGCTGCTCGACCTGCCGGCCAACCCGCCGGTCAACTACTCGGTCGTGCCGAACCCGACCGCGCTGGTCGACCTGCTGCTCGGCCCGAACGGCACCGTCGACACTGAGCTTCAGAACGCCCTCAACGGCGCGCTCAAGCCCCTTGGCGCAGCACTGCAGAAGCTGCTGGCGCCGGTGCTCCAGCAGGTCCTGCCCCAGATCGTCACGGCGCTGAAGCCGGCGCTTGACGCGATCAACGAGAACCTGCTGTCGCTGACCCTCAACGAGCAGTCCAAGGGTGACGGCGGCCGGTCCATCGCCGTGACCGCCTTCGACCTGCAGGTGCTGCCGGCCGCGAAGAAGTTCACCGGGGCCTCCCTGGTGGGCGCCAAGATCGGCCACGTCACCTGTGGCCCGAACGGCCGGGTCTCTGCCCCGACCCCGAGCCCGACGCCCACGCCGAACCCGGGCCCCAACCCCGGTCCGCACCACGGCCCGGTCCCGCACCACGTGGACTCCGGTCTGGCCTCCTACAACCAGCCGAGCAACCACGACGCCCTGATCGCTGCCTTCGCAGCACTGCTGGCGCTCGCGGGTGTGGGTGGCACGGCGGCGTACCGCCGGTTCTGGATGCCGCGAGGGTGATCCAGGCTTGACGCAAACCCCGCTCAGGTCGGTCCTCGACAGGCTCGAGAAGACTGGGCGGACACTGACGGCCGTCGCACTGTGGCTCCTCCTGGGGGCCACAGTCGGCGGCCTCGTGTTCCCCGCCGAGCCGGGCATCGCCGCACCCGGCTACCACGACCTGGCGCGACCCGCGGCCCCGGTGCGGCTACTGGTCCCCTCCCTGCATATCGACGCCCCGATCGTGCCGATCGAGGTCACCGGGGACACCTTGGACCCGCCGTCGAACCCTCGCGAGGTCGGCTGGTGGAGGGGCAGCGCCAAGCCGGGCTCGTTCACCGGTCAGACGGTGATCACCGGACACACGGTGCACACCGGCGGCGGTCAGATGGACCACCTCGGCTCGATCAAGCAGGGCGGCATCATCAAGATCGTGACCCCCCTGGACACGATGTGGTACCGCGAGACGAGCGTGGTGGTCTACTCCAAGGAGCAGCTGTCCAGGCACGCCCAGGACCTCTTCTCGCAGAAGCGGAAGCACAACCGCCTGGTGCTGATCACCTGCACCGGCTGGACCGGCGTGGAGTACACCAGCAACGTGATCGTCTTCGCCAAGCCGCTCGGCGTCCCGAACCCGAAGCCGCACAAGAGCGACAAGGCACGCCACCAGGGCTGAACGGGGCCAGTCAGGCGCCGGAGCCGGACGAGTCCCGACCTGCGACCGCGCCCCGAGCTGCTCGAGAGTCCGGGACGCGGCGATCGGTCGCCGCCATCAGTGCGTCCATCAACCGCGGGGCGAGCAGCCCGAGCACCTCGCCCACGTTGCTGACCGTGGAGCCCAGGGTGAGCGGACGGTCCTCCAGCGCCCGTACGACGAGGGCTGCGGCCTGCTCGGGTGTCTTCGCCGGGGCGTGCCGGTAGGCCTCGGTGGCCACGATCATGTCGGTGCGCACCAGGGAGAGCCGTACGTTGGTGAAGGTGACGTTGTCGTGCCAGGCCTCGCGGCCGGCGATCCTGCCGAAGGTGTCCAGTGCTGTCTTCGAGGCGATGTAGGCCGCGAACTTGGGGGCCTTCAGCTGCACGCCCCAGGTGACGATGTTGACGACGTGACCGAAGCGCTGCTCGCGCATCGTCGGAAGCAGCCCGAGGGTGAGCCGGACCGGCCCGAAGTAGTTGATCGCCATCGTGCGCTCGAAGTCGTGCATCCGCCCGTACGAGTACTTCAGCGACCGGCGGATCGACCGACCCGCGTTGTTCACCAGCATGTCGACGTGACCGTGCTCGTCGAGGACCCGTGCGACCAGGGCGTCCACGGCCGGGCCGTCGGTGAGGTCGCACGACAGGCCGAACGCGGTTCCGCCGGCCTCCTGGATCTCCTGGACCACCCGATCCAGGTGCTCCTGACGCCGCGCCACCAGCAGCACGGTCGCGCCTCGCTCGGCCACCAGCTTCGCGGTCGCCTCGCCGACGCCCGACGAGGCGCCGGTGACCATCACGGTCCGCCCCGACAGCGGGCTGGGCAAGGGGTGGCCGGCCAGCCGCGCGACCGGCGCGACGAGGTGTCGGCGTACCACCGCACGTGGACTGATCAGCAGCGGACTCTGCAACGGGCGGGCCACGAGACCCCACCCTAGTCGGGTCTTCCCGAGGCCGCGGTCAGGCCAGGGAGTCCAGCCAGGCGCGGTGCAGGTCGGAGAATCGGCCGGTGCCACCACGGACGAGTGCGTCGGGGCTGCCGTCCTCGACGATCCGGCCGTGCTCCATCACCAGGACCCGGTCGGCGATCTCGACGGTGGAGAGCCGGTGCGCGATGATCACCGCGGTGCGTCCGGCGAGGACGGTGCGCAGCGCATGTTGGACCAGCCGCTCGGAGGGGATGTCGAGCGAGGACGTCGCCTCGTCGAGGATCAGCACCGCCGGGTCCGCGAGGAAGGCACGGGCGAAGGCCACCAGCTGACGCTGCCCGGCGCTCAGCCTGCCGCCACGGTTGGCGACGTCGGTGGCATAGCCGCGCGGGAGTGCCTGGACGAAGTCATCCGCACCGAGCGCCCGGGCGGCTGCCTCCACCTGCTCGTCGGTCGCCTCGGGGCGGCCGAACCGGATGTTGTCGGCGATGGTCCCGGAGAAGAGGTAGTTCTCCTGGGTCACCATCACCACCGAGCGCCGAAGCGACGTGGAGTCCAGGTCGCGCAGGTCGATCCCGTCGAGCAGGACCGAGCCCTCCACCGGGTCGTAGAACCGGGTGGCCAGCTTGGCGAGGGTCGTCTTCCCAGCGCCCGTGGTGCCGACCAGGGCCAGCGTCTGGCCGGCCGGGATGGTCAGGTCGAGGTCCGGGAGCACCGGCGCGTCCTCGACGTACCGGAATGCGACGTGGTCGAAGCGCAGCTCGCCGCGTGCCTCGGGCAGCGGCCGGGCCGTCACCGGCTCGGGCACGCCGGGCTCCTCCTCGAGGACGCCGGCGAGCTTCTCCAGCGCGGCCGACGCGGACTGGAAGGTGTTGTAGAACTGCGAGATGTCCATCATCGGCTCGAAGAACTGCCGCAGGTAGAGCAGGAACGCAGCCAGCACACCGACGGTCACGACGCCGTCGTAGGCGAGATAGCCGCCGTAGAGCAGCACCACGCCGATGGTGAGGTTGCCGATCAGCTTGATGCCGGGCATGAACCACGCGACGAGACGGAAGGCGGCCAGGTTGGCCTGGCGGTACTGGTCGTTGACGTCGTCGAAGATCTCCTGGTTGCGCGGCTCGCGTCGAAAGGCCTGGACCGCACGGATCCCGCCCATCGACTCCACGAAGTGCACGATGACCAGGGCCACCTTCTCGCGGGTGCGCCGGTAGGTGCGCGCGGAGCTCTTCCGGAACCAGTTGGTCAGCCACGCCAGGAACGGCCCGCAGGCAAGCGCCACCAGTCCCAGCCGTACGTTGAGGACCAACAGCAGCACCGCTGTCCCGAACAGCGTCAGCGCCGCGGTGACGAGCCCGTCGAAGCCGTTCTCGAGCATCTCGTAGATCGCCTCCATGTCGGAGGTCTGCCGCGAGATGACCCGGCCCGAGGTGTAGCGCTCGTGGAAGGCGGGGCTAAGCGCCTGGAACGTGGCGAAGACGCGCTCGCGGACGGTGAACAAGATGTCCTGCCCGACCTGGCCCGAGCGGACCAGGAACAGGTTGCGCGACAGCGCCTGCACCACCGTGGCGAACAGCATCACCCCGACGACGATGAACAGCGGTCCGGTGTTGCCGGTGTCGCGGATCGGCGGGATCCCGCTGTCGATGCCCTCCTTGACGAGGTAGGGGATCGACAGCCGAGCGGCGTTCTCCAGGACGACGACGAGGACCAGCCACCAGATGGTGCGCCGGTACGGCGTGAGCAGTTCGCCGAGCAGCCGCCGGGACCCGCCGGGGCGGCCCAGCTGCTCTGCGCTCTCGTCGCGGTCCTCCTGCTCGTCGAGACGGCCGCGCCACTGCCGCACCCGGTCGGGCGGTGGGGTGTCGGAGGAACTCGTCGTGGAGGTGTTCGTCCGGGTGCTCATGCGCTGGCCACCTCGGTGGGCGCGGCCGAGAGCAGCTCCCGATACGCCGGCACGCGAGCCAGCAGCTCGCTGTGCTTGCCGACGTGGGTGATCGTGCCGTCCTGGAGCAGGGCGACCCGATCGGCCAGCAGCACCGTCGAGGCCCGGTGGGCGACCACCAGGCCCGTGGTGTGGGTGAGCACGCGGTCGAGTGCCTCCTCGACCAGCTTCTCGGTGTGCACGTCGAGCGCCGAGAGGGTGTCGTCGAGGACGAGCACCTTCGGCCTGGCCAGCACGGCGCGTGCGAGCGCGAGTCGCTGGCGCTGGCCGCCGGACAGCGAGAGTCCCTGCTCGCCGATGCGGGTGTCCAGCCCCCAGGGCAGCTCGTGCACGAAGGCTGCCTGCGCGGTGTCGAGCGCCGAGGCCACCTCCTCGTCGCTGGCGTCGGCACGGCCCAGGGTGAGGTTCTCGCGGGCGCTCATCGAGAACAGGGTCGGCTCCTCGAAGGCGGTCGCGACCAGCGTGCGCAGGTGGCTGAGCTCGAGCTCGCGCACGTCGACCCCGTCGATGGTGACCCGGCCGCCGGTCACGTCGTACAGCCGTGGGACCAGCGCGGTGAGCACGGTCTTGCCCGAGCCGGTCGCACCCACCAGCGCCACCGTCTCCCCCGGAGCGATGTCCAGGTTGACGTCGCGCAGCACGGGCGGCTCGTCGGGCCCGGCGTCGGGGAACGCGAAGTCGACGTGCTCGAACCGGAGGTGGCCCTGCGGCCGCTCGATGACTCGGCTGCCGGAGACGATCTCGGAGCCGGTGTCGAAGATCTCCAGCACCCGCGCGGAGGCGGTCATCGCCTCCTGGGCCATTGCCAGGATCACGCCGAGCGAGGCCACCGGCCACACCAGCGACAGCAGCAAGGTGATGAAGGCGACCAGCGTGCCGGGGGTCAGGTTGCCGTGGCCGACGCCGATCGCGCCGAGGAGCAGCACCACCACGACGGCGAGGTTGGGGATCACCTCGAGGAAGGTCCAGAACTTCGCCGACAGCCTGACCTTCTCCAGGCTGGTGCCGCGCAGCCGCAGCGCGGCCTCGGCGTACTGCTTCGAGACGTGGTCGGCCCGGCCGAACGACTTGATCACCCGAATGCCGACCGCGCCTTCCTCGGCGCGGGTCGCCAGGTCCCCCTGCTGGTCCTGAACCTGCCGGGAGACGACGACGTAGGCCTTCTCGAAGCGCATCGAGACCCACACGATGGGTACGGCGGCGGCAGCGACCACCAGTCCCAGGGGGAGGTACATCCGCACCAGCACGACCGTGGTGACCACGAGCTGGACGATGTTGGTGAACAAGAACAGCATGCCGAACCCGCTGAAGCGGCGGATCTGGGAGAGGTCGGTGGTGGCGCGCGAGAGCAGCTGCCCCGACTGCCAGCGCGAGTGGAAGCTCATCGGCAACTGCTGCAGGTGGGCGTAGATGTCGTGGCGCAGGGCGGTCTCGACCTCGAGGACCGCGTTGGACTGCACCCAGCGACGCAGCCAGATCAGCGCGGCCTCCAGCACGCCCAGACCGATCGCGAGCAGCCCGAGCGGGAGAACCGGACCGATCCGGTGATGAGCGATCGGACCGTCGATCATCGCCTTGATCACCAGTGGGATCACGATGGCGAGGACGACGCCGCCCAACGCCGCGACCAGCATCACGGCGAGCTCGACGAGGTGCGGACGGAGGTAGCCGCGCAGCCGCCACAGGGAGTGGACACCAGCAGGAGGATGTGGATCGGCACGCATTCTTCACCGCACTCTAGTTGGCCGAGACAACCTCCTGCGACCGTATTTCCGGTCGAGACCTCACCACGCGGGCATGCTCCAGGGACGTTCCCGCTCCAGCTGGGCCGCCAGGGACAGCAGCGTGGTCTCGTCGCAGCGACGCCCGACGAGCTGGACGGCGAGGGGCAGCGCGTCAGGGCCGATGCCGGCCGGGACCGATGCAGCGGGGTGGCCGGTCACGTTCCACAGCGCGGTGTAGGCGATCATCGGCATCGCACGGCGGGACAGGGTGAGCGTGCCGCCCGTGTCCAGGGCCCCTACGGCGCGGGGCCGCTCGGCGATCGTCGGCGTCAGCAGCACGTCGACACCGTCGGGTGCTGCGAAGACCCGGTCGGCGCGCTCCGCGACCCGCTCCCCCGCCCGCAGCGCGGCGCGGAGCACTCGCTGGGTGACCCAGCTGCCCAGCCGGTAGGTCTCCCGGGTACGGCGCTCGAGCCGGTCGAAGTGCTCCACCGCATCGGCCTCGGACCGGACGCCGCCGAAGAACTGGGGGACGAACGCGGCCGTCGGGTCGGGGTAGTGCGGGTCGACCTCGCGAACGTCGTGGCCGAGCCTGGCCAGGGCGTCCGCGGTCTCGCGCACGGCGCGCACCGACTGCAGGTCCGGTCGGACGCCCTTGCCGACCGGCGCGGTGGACCAGCCGACCCGCAACGTGCCGGGCGGGCGGAGTGCGGCCTCGACGAAGGACGACGACGGATCCGCGGCGCGGAACATGTCACCGTCCACATTGCCGCGCAGCACGTCATAGACCAGCGCCGAGTCGAGCACGGAGCGGGTCAACGGCCCGATCGTGCCCAGCGACCACCACAGGTGCGGCACCGGCGACGACGTCACCCGGCCGCGCTCGGGCTTGAGTCCGAACAGCCCGCAACAGGCTGCGGGGATCCGGATCGAGCCCCCGCCGTCACCGCCGAGGCCGAACGGCACCATCCCGGCCGCGACCGCCACGGCGGTGCCCCCGCTCGAGCCACCCGGCGTCCGCGTGCGGTCCCAGGGGTTGCGGGTGTGGCCACCGGCAACGGACTCGGTGAACGGCCACTGGCCGAACTCGGGCATCCTCGTCTTGCCGATCACCACGGCGCCGGCTTCGCGCAGCCGGCGTACCACCTCGCTGTCGGCGCGTGCCGGCGTGCTGTTGCCGCGGCCGCCGAAGGTGGTCACGCAGCCGACGACGTCGATCTCCTCCTTGACCGCGACGGGAACGCCCTGCAGCGGTCCGGGCTGTCCGCCTGCCTGCAGGTGGTCATCGAGGCGGTCCGCCTCGGCCCGGGCCCGGTCGGCCAGCACCACCGAGAACGCGTTCAGCGCGGGGTCGCGCTCGGCGATCCGCGCCAGGCAGTCCTCGACCACCTGACCGGCGGTGATGTCGCCGGTCCCGACAGTGCGTGCGATCTCCCCGGCCCCCAGGTCGGCCAGATTCATCGTCGGCTCCTCTCAGCTCTCCCAACGGAACAGGCGCGCAGCGACCGCAGTGAGCACGACCGCGAACCCCAGCAGGATGCCCATCGGCACCAGCGCCGCGGCAGGGCCCTGTCCGCGCACCATCACGTCGAGCATGCCATCGTTGAGGTGGCGCAGCGGCAACAGACGGGAGATCGTCTGCAGCCACGCAGGCGTGCCGTCGAGGCTGAAGAAGGAGCCGCTGAGGAACGCCATCGGCAGCACGATGAAGTTCGCCAGGTTGATTGCGCCCTCCGTGGTCCGGGCCAATGCGCCGGCGAGCAGGCCGATCGACATGAACGACAGGGTGCCGCTGACCAGCAGGGGCACCCCCACCCACCAGGAGCCGGTCAGCTGCAGGCCGAACAGCGCCATGCCGAGGCAGACGAAGACCGCCATCTGCACCAGGGCGACCACCACGGTCACCAGGATGCGGGCAGCGACGATGGTCCGTGCGCGCACCGGCGCGAGCTGGAGCCGGCGCAGGAGCTTGCTCTGCCGCCAGCCCTGCAAGGTGGCAGCAGCGCCGAAGGAGGCACTCATCGCGACAGCCCAGCCGAGCAGCCCCGGGGTGACGAACTGGATGACCTTCAGCGACTTGTCCTCGACGCGCTCGGCTCGGAAGGAGTACTGCGGGAGCGATCCCGACGCCTGCAGGTTCGCGGCGGTGACGAACGCGCTCAGCGTTCCCTGGGTGACGGCCGCCTTCACCTGGTCGGTCTGGGTGTAGTGGGCGACCAGGGTGTCACCACGCATCTCGATCGCCGCGTCGGCGTCACCCTTGCGCACCTTGGCCAGGGCGGCCTCGCGATCCTGGGTGCGACTGACGTCGAAGGAGCGGTGGAAGGCCCGCCCAGCACCTGCCGGAAGATGGTCGACGAGGGGTACGGCGCCGATCTCGACCAGCTTGCCGGGGCTCTGGTCGGCACCGTTGAAGATGCCACCGAACAGCACCAGGAACATCAGCGGGAAGATCACCGCGAAGAAGACCGACATCCGATCGCGCAGGAACCCCTTGAGGATCGCCACCGCGACCGCACCGAACGCCCCCCGACCAATCCTGGGGCCGATCCTGGAGCTCATGCGCGGTACTCCCGTCCGGTGAGCTGCAAGAAGACGTCCTCGAGCGTCGCTCCCTTCACCTGGAGGCCGTCGAGCAGGTCCCTCGCAGCAAGCTCGGAGAGCACCTCGGCGGGTCGGTGTGTGGTCAGCGTGGTGGTCGACCCGTCCTCGTCGACTCGCTCCACGCCGGGCAGCAGGCCTGCCTCCGCGCCCGCCAGACCGCCGGCCAGCATGATCCTGACCGGAGCCGCGAGGCCGCGGACCAGGGCCGCGGGCGTGTCGAGCTGGAGGATCCGACCGCGGTCCATGATCGCAACCCGGTCGCACAGCGCCTCTGCCTCGTCCATGTAGTGGGTGGTGAGCACCACCGTGCGACCGGACTCATTGAGGCCGGAGAGCAGGTCCCAGAGGTTGCGGCGTGCCTGCGGGTCGATCGCCGCGGTCGGCTCGTCGAGGAAGACCACCTCGGGGTCGTGCACGAGCGCGCAGGCGATCGCAAGCCGCTGCGACTGCCCTCCGGAGAGGTTCTCGGTGCGGGTGTCCGCCTTCTCGCCGAGCCCGACCCGCTCGAGCCATTCGTCGCCGCGGCGAGGCGGCAGGCCGTAGAGCGCGGCGAAGGTGTGGATCTGCTCGCGTGCAGTGAGCCGCTCGAAGTACGCCGAGGTCTGCAGCTGTACGCCGATCCGCGGGAGCAGTGCCTGGTTGCGCGGCCACGGCGGCTCACCGAGCACCAGGACCTCCCCGGAGTCTGGTCGGCGCAGCCCCTCGACCAGCTCCAGGGTGGTCGTCTTCCCGGCACCGTTGGGCCCGAGGATGCCGAAGAACTCTCCCTCGGCCACCTCGAAGCTGACGCCATCGACCGCCCGCGTCTCGCCGTACGCGACGGCGAGGCCCCTCACCTCGATCGCCCCCATGGGCAACGACCCTAGGGGGTTGTCAATCGAGAAGTGAGCGCACCACCCGGAGCGCGACCGACAGCCGGGCGAGGTCGGTCACGTCGTCGTCGCAGATCTCCTCGAGCTGCGCGGTGGCTCGCTGCACCAGCTCCTCGCTCGGGCCGCTGCCGGCCAGCTCCTGGGCGGTGAGCTGGGCATGTACGGCGTGCAGGTCGTCACGCAGCGAGGCCCGCGCCATCGTCTGCCACCGGTCGTCGCGGGGCAACGCGAGGATCCTGGTCACCAGACCTGGCAGGCCGAGCCGCTCACCCAGGGCGAAGTGGGTGCGGGCCACCTCCATCGGGTCGATCTCGTCGCGCGCGCTGGTCTCCACGATGCTCAGCAGCATGTACGCCGGCGGGCACCCGGCGACCTTCTGGGCGAACTCCTCGGGCACCCCCTTGCCGACCAGTTCGTCCCGGCGAGCGTTGAACGCCTCGAGCTCCCGGCCGATCAACAGCTCCGGCAACGCGGCCATCAGCTTCTCGACCGTCACCTCGAACTGCTCGACCAGCGCCTCGCTGTCCAGCGGTGCGCGCCGGTTGTTCACCAGCCAGCGGCTGGCCCGCTCGATGAGGGTGCGGACCTCGATGCGCATCCGGGTCTGCACGGCGGCATCCACGACGTTGTCGAACCCGTCGATCTCGGTCCACAGCCGGCTCGCGCCGTAGACCTCCCGCGCCACGAAGTTCGCCTTCGCCAACGAGTCGACCGACGCTGCGGTCTCCCCGGAGAGGCGGTGGTAGTAGGTGATGCCCGCCCCGTTGACCAGGTCATTGACGATCTGCGTCACCACGATCTCGCGACGCAGCTGGTGCTCCTCCATCTGGGTGCGGTACCCCTGGCGCATCTTGCTCGGGAAGTATCCGTAGAGGTCACTGCGCAGGAACGGGTCGTCGGCGATGTCGGTCTGCAGCAGCCGGTCGGCGAGCACGATCTTCGTGTAGGCGAGCAACACCGAGAGCTCCGGTGACGTCAGCCCTTCGCGGCGCTCCAGTCGGGCCGCTACCTCGCGCCGGCTCGGCAGTGCCTCCAGGTCCCGGTTGAGCACGCCCGACCTCTCCAGGGTGCGCATCCAGTCCTCGTGCACATGCAGCAGCGCCGGCGCCTGCGCCTCGGAGTTGGCCAGCGCGAGGTTCTGCCGGTAGTTGTCGACCAGGACCAGCTCGGCCACCTCGTCGGTCATCGAGGCGAGCAGATCGTTGCGCTGCTTCGTGGTCAGGTCGCCGTCGGTGACCACCCGGTCGAGCAGGATCTTGATGTTCACCTCGTGGTCGGAGGTGTCCACGCCGGCGGAGTTGTCGATGAAGTCGGTGTTCAGCCGCCCGCCGTGGCCGCCGCAGCCTTGCTGGGCGTACTCGATGCGACCCCGTTGGGTGAAGCCGAGATTGCCGCCCTCCCCCACACAGCGCGCGCGCAGCTCACCGCCGTCGACGCGGATCGCGTCGTTGGCCTTGTCGCCGGCGTCTGCGTGACTCTCGCTGGTCGCCTTGACGTAGGTGCCGATCCCACCGTTCCACAGCAGGTCGACGGGTGCGAGCAGGATGGCACGCATCAGCTCCGCCGGCGTCAGCTTCGCCTGGTCGACGCCCAGGGCCGCCCGGACCTGCTGGCTCAGCGGGATCGACTTCGCACTCCTGGGGAAGACGCCGCCGCCCTCGGAGATCAGCGAGGTGTCGTAGTCCTTCCACGACGAGCGGGGCATCTCGAAGAGCCGGCGCCGCTCGGCGTACGACGTCGCCGGGTCCGGATCGGGGTCCAGGAAGATGTCGCGGTGGTCGAAGGCCGCGACCAGGCGGGTGTGCTCCGAGCAGAGCATCCCGTTGCCGAACACGTCGCCGGACATGTCGCCGATGCCGACACAGGTGAAGTCCTCGCTCTGACAGTCCACGCCCATCTCGCGGAAGTGCCGCTGCACCGACACCCACGCTCCCCGGGCGGTGATGCCCATCGCCTTGTGGTCGTAGCCGACCGAGCCACCCGAGGCGAAGGCGTCGCCGAGCCAGTAGCCGTAGTCGGCGGAGACCTGGTTGGCGATGTCGCTGAAGGTCGCGGTGCCCTTGTCCGCGGCCACCACCAGGTAGGTGTCGTCCCCGTCGTGGCGCACCACACCCGACGGAGGTACGACGCTGCGGCCGTCCGGACCCGCGACCAGGTTGTCGGTGAGGTCGAGCAGTCCACAGATGAACGTCTTGTAGCAGGCGATGCCCTCCGCCAGCCAGGCGTCACGATCCACCGCCGGGTCGGGCAGCTGCTTGGGGAAGAAACCACCCTTGGAGCCGACCGGGACGATCACGGTGTTCTTCACCATCTGTGCCTTGACCAGGCCGAGCACCTCGGTGCGGAAGTCGTCGCGGCGATCGGACCAGCGCAGGCCGCCTCGCGCGACTGCGCCGAAGCGCAGGTGGACGCCCTCGACCTTGGGCGAGTAGACGAAGATCTCGTACCTGGGCCGAGGCTCGGGGAGGTAGCCGATGTCGGCAGGCTCCAGCTTCAGCGAGAGGTAGTCGTGCTGGCGCCCGTCGCGATCTCGCTGGAAGAAGTTCGTCCGCAGAGTGGCCTTGATCGAGACCAGGTAGGAGCGCAGGATGCGGTCCTGGTCGAGGCTGGCCACGTCGTCGAGGGCACGCAGCAGCCGTTCCTCGATCTCGGCGCACTTGGCCACCCTGGCCTCACCGTCGGCGGCGAGGTCGCCGTTGCGGCCGGGGTTGAAGCGGGCCTCGAACAGCTGGATCAGCAGCCGGGTGATGTCGACGTTGAGCCGCAGCGCGCCCTCGATGTAGTCCTGGGCGAACGGCGTGCCGCCCTGGCGCATGTACTTCGCGTAGGCGCGGAGCACGGTGGCCTGGCGCCAGGTCAGCCCCGCGGCCAGCACGAGCGCGTTGAATCCGTCGCTCTCGTTGCCGCCGTCCCAGACCGCCTTGACGGTGTCGGCGAACAACGCCCTGGCGTCCTCGGGCAGCGGGCCCCCATACCGGAGCCCGAAGTCATAGATCCAGGACTCCCGGTCCAGTCCCTCCAGGTGGTAGGGCCGCTCGTCGACGACCTCGACCCCCATCGTGGACAGCACCGGCAGCACGTCGGAGAGGGACAGCGCCGGCCCGACTCGGAAGATCTTCAGTCGGGCCTCGCCGTCCTTGCCGTCGAGGCGCTCGTGCAGTGCGAGCGCCAGCCCGTCGTCGCCCTCGATCGCCTCGAGCCGGGCCAGGTCGGCGGCACCGGCGGCCGCGGGGTAGTCCTCCTTGTAGGCCTCGGGGAAGGAGTCGGCGTACTTGCGGGCCAGCCGGCTGCCCTGCTCCTCGCCGTGCTCGGCAAGCACCGCGCTGACCAGGTCGTCGCGCCACGATCGGGCGGCGGCGGCACATCGACGCTCGAGGTCCGCGATGTCGGCGTCGGCCAGCTGGTCGCCCTTCGGCGGCCGTACGACGAAGTGCAGCCGGGCCGCGAAGGCCTCGCCCACGTGGGCGGTGTACTCGATGGACTCGCCGTGCAGCTGGTCCTTGAGGATCGCCGCGATCCGCTCCCGGACGGCGGTGTTGTAGCGCTCCCGAGGCAGGTAGACCAGACAGGAGAGATAGCGGCCGTAGACGTCTCGGCGGACGAAGAGCTTCAGCTGGCGCCGCTCCCGGGTGTGCACCACCTGGCCGGCGATCGGCACCAGGTCGTCGACGGAGGTCTGGAAGAGCTCGTCGCGAGGGTAGGTCTCGAGCACGTCCATCAGGGCCTTGCCCGCATGGCTCATCGGCTCGAAGCCGGAGGCATCGAGGACCGCGCGCGCCTTCTCGCGCAGCATCGGGATCCGGGTGACCGACTCGGTGTAGGCGGCCGAGGAGAACAGCCCGAGGAACCGCTGCTCGCCGGCCACCTCACCGTCGGCGTCGAACGTCTTCACGCTGATGTAGTCGAGGTGGACCGGCCGATGCACGGTCGCGGTCGAGTTGGCCTTCGCCAGCACCAGCAGAGTCTTCTCGCGAGCCTTCTCCGCGACCAGCGGCGGGAGCACGCCCGGCCCCTCCGGATCGGAACGCAGGATCCCGAAGCCGGTGCCCGGGACGGCAATGAGCACTTCGTCCCCCCCTCGCCGCTCGAGGCGGTACTCCCGGTAGCCCAGGAAGGTGAAGTGGTTGTCGGCCACCCAACGCAGCAGCGCGGTCCCCTGCTCGACCTCGTGGGCGGGCAGGGGCGGCGGGTCCTCCTCGAGCTGGCCGACGATCCGCTCCATCTGTGCACGCATCTTCGGCCAGTCCTCGACCGCCTCGCGGACATCGGTGAGGACCTTCTCGAGCACCTGCCGGATCGCGTCTACCTCCTCGGCCGGGACGCGGTCGATCTCGATGTGCATCCAGGACTCCCGCTCGAGATCGTGCGCGGACGTCTCCGCCCGGTCGTCGAGCACCTCCTGGAGGGCGCCGGTGAGGTCTCGTCGTACGACGAACTGGGGGTGCACCACGAGGTGGACGTCGTGCTGCCCCTGGTCGAGCGCCATCGACACCGAGTCGACCAGGAAGGGCATGTCGTCGGTGACCACCTCGACGACGGTGTGCCCCTGGGCCGTCCACCCGTGCTCGGGAACGGTGGGGGTGAACACCCGCACCAACGCGGTGCCCTGGGGTCGACTGGCCGCCGTCCGGAGGTGGTGCAGCACGACGCCGAAGAGGTCGTCCTCGGTGCGGTCGAGCAGGTCCTCCGGGGCGACGTGCCGGTAGTAGCCGCGCACCAGGTCGGCGAGGTTCACGCCCTTCGGCGCGGTGCCGGCGCGCCCCTGCGCCAGGTCGCACAGCCTACCGAGGAGTTCTGACTTGCCCGTGTCCAGCGAGTTGCCCACAACTCCGACACTAGACCGGTGGGCGCCGCCGGACACCTCAGGCCCCACAGTGTTTCAGTCTCGGATCCGAGATGGTTTCATCGTGCGGTCGGGCGACTCACAGCACGGACCGCAGCTCCCACAACAAGGGGTAGTAGCGAAGGTCGAGCCGGGTGCGCAGGTACGCCGCCCCGGTCGACCCGCCGGTGCCGGTGCGAGCCCCGATCATCCGCTCCACCATCACCACGTGCCGAGCCCGCCAGGCTGCGGCGAGCTCGTCGTGCTGGAGGAGTCCCTCGGCCAGTCCCCAGATGTCGGCGTACGACGAGCGGTCGTGCGCGACGGTGCGCAGCGACCGGGTCATCGCCTCGTCCGAGGACGTGTCCAGACCTGCCGCGTCCAGCACATGCACGAAGCCGTCCCACAGGGTCGGCTCGGCGAGCCGCTGCTCGAGACGGGCCGCCTCCTCGGGCGTCAGACCTCGGAACCGCTTGACGAACGCGGGGTCCTTGGCCCCCGAGAGGAACTCCAGCTCGCGGAACTGCACCGACTGGAAGCCGCTGGCAGGGGCGAGCCGCTGGCGGAACTCGAGGAAGTCCTGAGGCGTCATCGTCTCCAGGACGTCGATCTGCTGGATCAGGACCCGCTCGATCACGTGCATCCGGGTCAGCAGGTGTCGGCACAGCCAGAGCCCACCGGCTGATCCGCTGCGCGGTCCGACGTTGCGCTCATCGCTCGCGGGCTCGGTGGAGATGAGGGCGTCGCGGACAGCGACCGCCTCGTGGAGCAGTTGCTGGAACCACAGCTCGTAGACCTGGTGGATGGTGATGAACAGCAGCTCGTCGTGGGCCGGCGGGTCCGACTCCAGGTGCTGGGCGTCGAGCAGCTCCGGCAGCCGCAGATAGCTGCCGTAGGTCAACCGCGCACCCTCCTCGCCGAAGTGCGCGTCATCCACCGGTGCCGTCATGGGCCCAACGTAGCCGAGGCTCGACCGGGTCAGGCTCTGCCGCTCCCGCGGGGCGGCAGACGGCGAATGGGGAGACATGGCTAGGCGAACGCCCCGGTGTCCACCATGATGTGCCCCATGAGACTGCGCCAGGAGCTGACCTATGACAGCCCCGTCGACCAGGTCTTCGCCATGGTCACCGACCCCGCCTTCTGGGACGAGGTGGCCGACGCGACGGGCGCCCTCTCCAGCACGTCGACAGTCGAGGAGAGCGCAAGCGGCACCGTGGTGGTGGTCGTCGACCAGCAGCAGGAGGTGACCGGCGTCCCCGCGTTCGCGAAGAAGTTCGTCGGCGACTCCACACGGTCGATCAAACGGCAGGCCTGGGATGGTCACCGGAGCACCTTCGAGGTGGAGACCCCCGGAAAGCCGACGCACATCATCGGCACCGCCGCGCTGACCGTCACCGACGGCGGCACCCTGCTCACCTACGACCTCGAGGTCAAGGCGAGCGTCCCCCTGGTCGGTGGCAGGCTCGAGAAGCTCGTCGTCGACCTCACCACGGACGGATTCGACAAGGAGCAGGCTGTGGGCACGGCCTGGCTGAGAGGAAACCGATGAAGCAACTGCGCCACGACATGCGGTACGACGGAGCCACGACCGAGCAGGTCTACACCATGCTCGCGAACCCGGACTTCCGCGAGAAGGTGTGCGACTTCCAGCGCTTCCCGAAGCGGACGGTGACCATCACGCCGTCCGACACCGGCATGGCGGTGCGGATCGACCAGTTCCGTCCCGCCGACGAGGTGCCGTCGTTCGCCAAGAAGTTCGTCGGTGCCGAGATCAACATCGTGCAGGAGGAGCAGTGGAGCTCTCACACCTCCGCCGACCTCACCGTGGCCATCCCGGGCAAGCCGGGTGACATGTCCGGCACCGTCTCCCTCGCCGAGAGCGACGGCGGCACCACGGAGACGGTCTCAGTCGACATCAAGGTGAACATCCCGCTGGTCGGCGGCAAGATCGAGGACCTGATCAGCGGGCTGCTGCTCAGGGCGCTCAAGGCCGAGAACAAGGTCGGCCGCGACTGGCTGGCCCAGGCCTGAACGGCCAAGGTCACCGTCGTCGGACCGGCGCCGAGTGACCCAGACCGTCACCGCGAGCAGCACGAACGGCCCGAAGGCGAGCAGATAGACCAGGGCGTGCTCGTAGGGGTGCAGCGTGCCCAGATGCCAGGCCGGGACGCCGACGACGAGGCGAGTCATCCCTCCGTTGCCATGTGCGGGTAGCGGTGGTCCGTCGGCGGGTCGAAGGTCTCCTTGATCGACCGCGGTGAGGTCCAACGCATCAGGTTGGCCATCGATCCCGCCTTGTCGTTGGTCCCCGAGGCGCGCGCGCCACCGAAGGGCTGCTGCCCGACGACGGCGCCCGTGGGCTTGTCGTTGACGTAGAAGTTGCCCGCCGCGAAGCGGAGCGCCTCCTGGGTCCAGGCGATCGCCGCGCGGTCCTGGGCGATCACCGCCCCGGTCAGGGCGTACCTCGCCACCGACTCGAGCTGGCCGACCACCTTCTCGTAGCGGTCGTCGTCGTAGACGTGCAGGCCCAGGATCGGCCCGAAGTACTCCTCGGTGAAGATCGCGTCCGCTGGGTCACGGGACTCAACGATGGTCGGCCGCACGAACCAGCCCACCGAGCCGTCGGTCTGGCCGCCCACGAGGACCTTGAGCTTGTCGGAGCGACGCGCCCGGTTGATCGCCCGGCGATGCTTGTCGAAGGCCCGCTCGTCGATGACAGCGCCCATGAAGTGGGAGAAGTCGGTGACGTTGCCCATCGACAGCGACTCCGTCTCGGCGAGCAGCGAGTCCTTGAGCTTCTTCCACACCGAGCGCGGCACGTAGGCCCGGGACGCGGCCGAGCACTTCTGCCCCTGGTACTCGAACGCCCCCCGCAGCAGCGCCACCCGGAGCACGTCGACGTCCGCCGAGGGATGGGCCACCACGAAGTCCTTGCCGCCGGTCTCCCCCACGATGCGCGGGTAGGACCGGTAGCCGGCGATGTTCGCGCCGACCTCGCGCCACAGGTGCTGGAAGGTGGCAGTCGAGCCGGTGAAGTGGATGCCGGCCAGGTCCGGATGGGCCAGCAGCACCTCGGAGACCGCGAGCCCGTCGCCGGGCAGCATGTTGATCACACCCGGCGGCAGCCCCGCCTCCTCCAGCAGCTGCATGGTGAAGTGCGCCGCGAGCTGCTGGGTCGGCGACGGCTTCCAGATCACCGTGTTGCCCATCAAGGCCGGCGCGGTCGGCAGGTTGCCGGCGATGGCAGTGAAGTTGAACGGCGTGATCGCGTAGACGAATCCCTCCAGCGGACGGTGGTCGCTGCGGTTCCATACCCCGCGTGCGTTCGCGATCGGCTGCTCTGCCAGCACCTGACGACCGAACGCGACGTTGAACCGCCAGAAGTCGATCAGCTCGCAGGCGGCGTCGATCTCGGCCTGCCACACTGTCTTGGACTGGCCCAGCATCGTCGCGGCGTTGAGTCGGGCACGCCACGGACCGGCGAGCAGGTCGGCCGCCTTGAGGAAGATCGCCGCCCGATCGTCGTACGACATCGCCCGCCAGGCCGGCGCCGCCTTCGCCGCCGCGCGGCAGGCGGCCTCCGCATCCGCCCGGGTCGCGTGCTTGAGCACGCCGAGCACCGAGGCGTGGTCGTGAGGCTGGGTCACCGCCAGCTCGGCCCCGCCGCCCATCCGGCGGCGGCCGCCGATCGTGGCGGTCAGGTTGATCTGCCGGGAGGACAGTCGGCTGAGCTCCGCCGCCACCGCGGCCCGTTCGGGGCTGCCCGGCGCGTAGGAGAGGTTCGGCTCGTTGGTGGGAGCCGGCGGAAGGGTGATGGCGTCCATGCTGGCGATGTTGTCAGACAATCCCCGGACGTTCCACCCGGGCCGATCCCGGCGACGGTCAGGACGCCAACAGGGCCGGGATCTCCTGGGGTGCGTACCACGCCAGGTCGCCGTCGACCGTCGCCTGACCGGCCGGGTCCGCATGCACGGCGACCACCCGGTCGAAGGGCACGGCTGCGTCCGGGTCCGCGCACTCGGCGACGACCACCACACGTCGGGGCGCCCCCAGCTCCCGACTCGCGTCGGCCGCGGCCATCAGCGCGTCGTACTCGGTCTCCTCGTCCTCCTGCTCGGCCACGAACCGCTCCCCGCCCGCCGGGACGGCACCCGCGGCCGCCCACGTTGCGAGCTGCTCGAGGGAGGCGGCGACGTAGACCCTCATCCCTTCGGCCCCGGCCTGGTCGGCTTCCGGCGTCCACGCGGGGCGCGCGGGCGGGTCTCGCTGGCGCTGTCGACCAGCTCGTCCAGCGCCTCGGTGACGCACTGGCCGAGCACCTCGATGTCCGGGAGCGCGTCGCGGTCGGCGGTGATGCCGTAGTAGACGCCGCCGTCGTACGACGTGACCCCGATGGCGAGCCCGAACCCGGGGTGCAGCGGCGGCACCGGGTACGACGCCGTCATCTCGGCCCCGGCAAGGTACATCGGGAACTGCGGGCCCGGCACATTGGTGATCACCAGGTTGGCGCCGTGGTCGTCGGCCGCCGCCAGCCTGGCACCGAGCGCATGGAACGTCGTCGGGGCGAACCCGGCGACCCCCGCGATCCGGTCCGCGGCCACCGCCTTGCCGGTGTCGCGGTGCGCACGGAGCTCGTAGGAGACCTGGTGCAGACGGACCACCGGGGACGTCTCCCCGATCGGCAGGTCGACGAGTCGGGCCACCACCTGCGAGCCCAGCGACGTCGGCTCGAGCTCCTCGTCGATGACGCTCATCGGCACCAGGGCCCGGATCTTGCGGCCGGTGCCGACGGCGTCGGCGCGGGTCATCAGCCAGTTCCGGATCGCTCCGGTGAGCGTTGCCAGGATGACGTCGTTGACGGTGCCGCCGTGGGTGCGGCGGACCTTGCGGTGGTCCTTCAGCGCCGTCCGCACACACAGCACCCGGCGCTGCGACGACGGCTCGAGATTGAACGGCGACGCCGGGGCGCTGCGCCGGTTGGTGAGCGCACCCGCCACCTCGCCCAGACGGCCCGCCATGCCACCCGCCGCTCGCGTCATCCCGTCCGCGACCAGCCGCGCACTGGTCAGCGCGAGCCGCGGGTCCCGGGCAGTCTCCTGGAGCGCTCCGAGGACCAATCCGGCCTGGGTCGGCTCCGGCTCCGGGGACCACTGCTGGTGCACCACCTGATGGGGACCGGGATCGACGTCGAGGAGTACCTGCCCGAGGTCCACGGTGGAGATCCCGTCGACGAGGATCTCGTGCGACTTCGACAGCAGAGCGACCTTCCCGTCCTCGAGCCCCTCGACGAAGTAGACCTCCCACAGCGGCCGGTCCGGATCCAGCCGGCGCGAGGCGATCCGGGCGGTCAGCTCGCGCAGCTGCTCCAGCGTGCCCGGCCGCGGCAGCGCGGACCGCCGTACGTGGTAGGCGAGGTCGAAGTCAGGGTCGTCGACCCAGACGGGGTGCGCGAGCCCGCCCGGGACCCGCCGTACCCGTTGCCGGTAGCGGGGCACGAAGGCGATCCGGTCATCGATGTGGGCCACGAGCGCGCCGTAGTCGAACCCTGAGTCACGAGGGTCGAACACCTCGAGAGTCACGTTGTGCATCGGCGTGTGCGGGGTCTCCTGGGCGAGCAGCGCCACGTCGCGCGTTCGCAGTCGCTCGGTCATCGTGGACCTCCGCATCGGTCGATCGGGCCGTGAGTGATGAACGTTCAGTCCGTTGTGAGATTCTGGCAGAGCCCGGCTCGCCCGGGCCGAGCCGTCTCAGGGCGACGAGCGCCCGCCACCGGAGGTCCCGATGAGGTTGTCCCGCGCGCTGCTGACCGTCGCCGCCGCCCCCATGGTCGCTGTGCTCGTCGCGGGCTGCGGCTCCAGCGGCGACACGCACGTCCACGAGGACGGCACCGTGGTCACCGCTCGCCCGACTCCGGCATCGGCGAAGCCGGGCGGCACCGTGGTCCGGATCACCATCACCGCCGACGACGTCCACCCCTCGGGCAGCCGGGTCCAGGTGCCCCTGGGCAAGCCGGTGACCCTGCTGATCAACGCCGCCCACGCAGGAGAGCTGCACGTGCACAGCACCCCTGAGCAGCACGTCGACTACCCCCAGGGGACCTCCGCTGCGCGGCTGGTCATCCAGCAGCCGGGCGTCGTCGACGTGGAGAGCCACACCCTGGACAAGCTGATCGTCCAGCTCGAGGTCAAGTGACTTGATCCTGCTGCACGGGCTGGGTGGCGCCAAGGACCTCCCGGTCCCCGCCCCCCTCGCCATCGCGGGTGGAACGGCGGCGCTGGTGGTCTCCTTCTGCGTGTTGGCGCTGGCCTGGCGACAGCCGCGGTACGACGCCGCGCACCAGGGCCGTCCCCTCCCATCCCTGCTCGCGGCGGTCCTCGACGGTCGACCGTTCGCGTGGCTGCTGCGGGTGCTCGGACTGCTCTTCTTCGGCTGGTCCACCTGGGCGCTGGTCTCCGGGCCGGACAACAACAACAATCCCGCGCTCGGCGTGTTCTACGTCCTGGTGTGGGTGGGCGTCGTGCCGGCCTCGCTGCTGTTCGGCAGGGTCGCGCGCGCCGTGAGCCCGGTGCGGACGATCAACCTGGCACTGGCGAGACTCCGGGGGGTCGACCCCGGCGCCGGTCTCTACGCATACCCGGCGCGGCTCGGCCAGTGGCCAGCAGCCATCGGGCTGTTCGCCTTCGTGTGGCAGGAGCTGGCCAACCCCGACCAGGTGGCGCTCGGCTCGATCCGCCTCTGGCTCGCGGTCTACGTCGCCGTCATGCTCATCGGCGCGGCTCTCTTCGGCGACGTCTGGCTCGAGCGGGCCGACCCGTTCGAGGTCTACTCCGACCTGCTGGCGCACCTCTCGGTGTGGGGCCGGCTGCCGGTGCAGCCCGGACCGAACGGACGGCCGGGCCGGCTCGTCGTACGGACTCCGCTGTCGAACCTCGACGCACTGGTGCCCCGGCCGGGGACCGTCGCGGTGGTCGCCGTGCTGTTCGGCTCGACGGCGTACGACTCCTACAAGGACACGCTGCGCTGGGTGAACTTCATCGAGGGGCTCGGGGTCAACAGCGAGCTGCTCAACACCGCGGCACTGCTGGGCTTCTGCCTGGTCGTCGGGATCACCTTCACGATTGCCGCGCGGTGCACGGCGGTCGGGGACCGGATCGCGCACCGCGCGCTTCCCCGGGTCTTCGCCCATGCCGTGGTGCCGATCATCGTGGGCTACATGACTGCGCACTACCTGAGCTACTTTGTCTCCCAGGGCCAACAGACCCTCACCTTCCTCAGCGACCCGCTGGTGCGTGGCGACGACTACCTGGGCACGGCGGGCCTGAGCCCGAACCTGTGGCTCAACTTCCACCCGACCCTGCTGGCCTCCGTGAAGGTTGCCGCCGTCGTGCTGGGACATGTCGTCGGTGCGGTCGCGGCCCACGACCGGGCGATGAGGCTGTTGCCCGCGCGGCACCAGGTCACCGGTCAGCTCGGGATGCTCGTGGTGATGACCTGCTACACCGCGACGGGGCTCTACCTGCTGTTCGGCATCTGAGCGGGCCGACCTTCCGGCAGAGCCACCCGGCACAGGTCGGCCACGGCCGTGCGCAGGGCCGAGTCGCCGGACTCGGTCAGGCTCCGACCCGCCACGATCGCCCGGTCCACCGCGGTCCGGTCCTCGGGCAGGAAGTGCACGGGGACGCCCGGAGCGTAGCCCTCGACCATGCCGACGATGTCCTGGCGCCGCCAGCCCAGGGAGGCGCGCATCCGGTTGACCACGACCTGGACCGGCGTACCGGGCGCGAGCTCGCCGAGGTCGACCAGTGCCCGGGCGAGCCGCGCCAGGCCGGTGGGCTCCGCCGACCCGACCAGAACCACCTCGTCCGCCGCTGCAATCGCCTCCAATGTGGGCCCTCCTGACTGATCTGTGGGTTAGTTGCGGCCCGGGAGGGCGGGTCGGTGCCCGCCGAGGGTGAGCATCGCCAGCGCGATCAATGCCTCGGCGGAGTGGAACCCGAACGCCATCCTGGTCAGCAGCCGGATCTTGGTGTTGGTCGACTCGATCAGCCCGTTGGACAGGTTGTGCTCGATCGCGGCGAGGATCCGGGAACGGTGCTTGACGATGCTCTTCTGCAGTTTCACGAACGCCGGGATCCGGCAGCGTCGCGCCCAGCTGATCCACCGGTCCAGGGCCTCGGCGGCTGCCGCGTGGGGTAGTCGGAAGACCAGCCGCAGGCCTTCTTTGAGCAGATAGGCGCGATACAACCGCGGATCGGTGGCCGCGATCCAAGCCAGCTTGGTCTGCTGGTTCTCGGTGAGATCTTCGGGGTTCTTCCACAACGAGTAGCGGGCTCCCTTCAACGACTTGGCCCGTTCGCTGCCCGGTCGCGGCGGTGCGTCGGCGCGAGGACGTCCACGCGGCCGCTTGGGTTCGGTTCTGGCCTGCTTGCGGGCGTCGTTCCACGCCTCACGCCGGACCTCATCGAGCGCCTCGGTCGCCCATTTGACGATGTGGAACGGATCGGCCACCCGGACCGCGTTCGGGCACCGCCCGGCGACGATGGTGTCGATGAAGTCGGCCCCATCAGCCGAGACGTGGGTGATCAGCTTGCAGCGTTCTTCGCCGAGGAGATCGAAGAACTCAGCGACGGTGGCGCTGTTGCGTCCCGGTGCGGCCCAGACCAGTCGCCGCTGGTCGTGGTCGACGACGACCATCAAGTACTTGTGCCCGCGCTTGTAGCTGATCTCGTCGATCCCGATGCGCCGCAGCCCGGCGAAGCGGTCGTGCTGGGTCTCGATGTCGGCCCAGACCCGGGAGATGATCGAACCCACGGTGCGCCAGGCGATCCGCATCAGCTCGACCACGCATGACTTCGAGGCCTGGGTGGCCAGCCATGCCACCTGATCATCGAAGCTCAGCGTGTGGCCGGCGTCGTGGCGGGCCCAGGGCACGTGGGCGACCACCACGCCATGGGCCCGGCAGGTCACCCGCGGCGCGTCAGCCTCGACCATCGCGACCATCGTGCCCAGGTCCAGCGCCCGCCAACGCCTCCTGCCCGCACCGGCGTCATAACCCGGACAGCGTCGCCGACAACGCCCGCAGCGGCCACGCTGCCGCTTGGTCGGCCGCACGTAGGCGACCAGCACCTGGTCGTCCTCGTCGAACTCGACCCGCTCGATCACCGTCTTCTCGACCCCGAACACGCCCCGCCATAGGCTGACATCACGCACGCCGCTCTCCTGTGCACCTGGTTCCTGTTCCTAGACAGCTCAGAAACCTAGACAGGAAGCGGCGTGTGGCTCGTTCAGGCGCGCTCAGGCACCCACAGGTACGTCAGGAGAGCCCCAATGTGGTGGTGTTGCGACCCATCGCACCGGGGCCCGCCAGCCCATCGGTCTCGACGCTGAACCCGCAGTCGACCACGACGTCGGCCTGCTCGGCAGCGAGCGCAAGCACCTCATCGACGACGCCGGGACGGACCTCGATCCACCGGTCCGGCCGCGGCAGGCCCGTCACCACGTCCAGACACTCCGCCACCCGACGACGGCAGTGGGCGAAGGAGCTCACCACGAGCGCACCCTCGTTGACGAGTCGGGCGCACGCGAGCAGCCCGGACACCTCGTCGAGCACACCGAGGTGCTGCGCGACCGCTCCGCCGTACGGATCGGCGTCGACCAGCACGGTCGCCCTTCCCGCAGCCGCGTGCTCGGCTGCCAGTCCGACCGCCACCGTGGTCCGGCCCGGCGCACCGGTCGCGCCCCAGACCGTGACCACCCGACCGCGCGAGCCCGGCATCGCCGTCGGCTCCGGCGCCGCTGCAGGCGCAGCAGTCGCCAGCAGGCTCTCGACGGCGTCGGCGACATGGGCCGGCTCCGTGACGGCGCTGATCCCGAGCCGGGCCAGTCGCTCCAGCTGGGCAGAGTCTCCCGTGGTGGCCACGGCGAGGATGCGGACGTCGTCCTGACGCAGCCGGCGTACAGCGTCGGCGTCGAGACCCGGCAGCCCACCGGCCACGACCGCGACATCGGCTCGACCCGACGACGTCGCGGCGAGCAGGTCTGCCAGATCGACACACCGGCGCAGCACCACCATGCCCGCGGCGGCCAGCCCGCCCAACACCTCCGGCTCCCACTCGGCGCGGCCGGCGGCGAGCAGCACGCAGGGTCGCGGCCCGGCATGGGCGCCCACCACGGCTCAGCCCCTCCTGGTCAGCACGAGGCGACCCGAGGCCGCCCGGCCCAAGGCGCGGCCGAGCCGATCAGCGGTGCCGGCGGGGACGGAGACGATGACCTGGCGAGTGGACTGGGGCGCGAGCGCGTCACCTTGGCCACCCAGCGCCAGCACCGAGACGTCCTCCAGCACCAGGCGGGCGTCGGGCGCCCCACCGACGGTGCCGGCGGCCTTCTCGGGCACCACCCATACGTCGACGACCGAGCCGGCCCGGACGGTGCCGGGGATGTCGTCACGCGCGACGCTCAGCGGCACCTCGATCCCGGGATCGGCGGATGCGGTCTGCAGCGCGGCGCGCGGCAGCAGCTCGCCGGCGCTCAGCGGACGGGAGAGCGTGGCGCCCGCGGGAGGCGGCTGGTCGGCCCGGACGTAGCGTCCGGCGAGTCCCTGGTCGGAGAACCTGACGCGACGTGTGTCGAGGTCGCCGGCCTTGACCTCGGCCCCTGCCGGGAGGCTGCGACGCACCACGACCATCGCGACGCTGTCGTCCGCCGAGGACAGCAGCCAGCCGCCAAGCAGCACACACGCGGCCATGACGGCGACGCCGATCACCAGGCGCGGATCGCGCCATCTCAGGACGTGGGCGCGGGTGGCCGCAGGAGTGCTGCTCATCGGGTTCCTTCCCAGAGATGCGTCAAACGGACTTTCCACAGGCATCGGGCCCTGAACGTTCGCAACCACGCCGAATCGGTGGCACAGTGGCTGCCGTGACTTCGAACCCCGACGCACCCCGCCAGGGCCGCCGGTTCCTCCAGCTGGCCGACGTTGCCGAGGTGCTCAACATCTCCGGCTCGCAGGCCTACGCCCTGGTCCGTCGCGGTGACATCCGTGCGGTGAAGATCGGCGGACGTGGGCAGTGGCGCGTCGAGGCCACCGAGCTCGAGGCCTATATCGAGCGGCTCTACACCGAGTCCGAGCGGTTCGTGGTCGAGCATCCGTTCGCCGACGAGGTCGACGCGGACCTCTGAGCACGCGCTCACCGGCGTACCCGCACCGCGGCGACCGCCGCAAAGGGCACGGCGCTGCCACCCCCAGACCCCTCGAGCACGAAGAAGTCTGAGCCGACACGACCCGGCCGGCCCTCCATCCGATCCCCGTCCACCAGGTGCACCACGCACCCAGCCGCATCGTCGCCGAGCCGCCGCAGCGCTGAGCGCATCGACAACCTGGCCAGCGCAGGGCGGGCGACCTCGTCGACGACCCGAGCCGACAGCCCGTCGACGGCGAGCAGCGCAGGCACGCACACCAGCCAGCGCGCACGTGTCTCGCCGAGGATGCAGAAATCGGATCCCACCCGCTCGAGCTCGCCGCGCACGCGCAGTCCGTGAGGCAACCGGACGCTCAGGACCTGGCCCACGGATCCGTGCAGTCGCCCCAGCAGGTCCACCGCGGCGTACTCCGCGACACCCAGCTCGGCGACCGCCTCGTCACGCTCGGAGAGCTGCATCCCCTGGGCCTGCTGCTCGAGGTCCTCGAAGACCTCCTGCAGCCGGTCGTCGTTGGTCGGGCCCTGGTCGCGCATGGCGGCTACCTTCCCCGCAGGGCTGTCCGCTAAACACATTCGACCGCGCCCAGCTGTGGACAACCGGTTGACAGCGATTGCTATCGCGCCTTTTATAAGGCAAACACAAGCAAACGCAGGGGTCGACATGGTTCTCGGGGAACCCTCCATCGGACGCGCCACGCTCGCGGTGACCGCCACCGGCGTGCTCATGGGCGCGGCCACCGTGCTGCTGGCGCATTCGCTGGTCCCCGCTGCTCCATTGCCGGACTTCGGAGCCGCCCTGACCCTGCTCGCCACGTGGGCGTTGCTGGCGTCGCTGGGCTGGGCCGTACTGGTGTCCGCGGCGGTCCTCCTCCAGGCGCTCACGGGCCAGCGCCTCCTGGTGCGGATCTGCTGCCCCGCGGCCTGGCGACGTCCGGTGCTCGTGCTCTGCGGGGCCGCGCTGGTGAGCGGTGTCGCCGGTCCGAGCGTCGCGGCCGGGGGAAGCGGCACGTCCCCCGTCGACGGACCGCGCACAGCCGGTCTCCCCCGGCTGGACCGCCCGGCCGGCGGACCGGCTCCTGCAGCCCCGAGTCGTGGACAGGACGCGCAGGTCCGGGTCCGCCCCGGCGACTCGCTGTGGCGCATCGTCGCGCGCCGGAACCCGCACGCCACCGCCGACGTGGTCGACGCGCAGGTGCGCCGGCTCTACCAGGCGAACCGCGGGGCCATCGGGCCCGACCCCGACCTGATCCAGCCAGGAACGCTGCTCCAGCCCATCCAGCCCATCCAGCCCATCCACCCCACCGACGACGACAGGACCGAGCCATGACCGTCTCCAGGATTCCCACCCGCGGCACCGGTACGGCGAGCATCACCACGATCCGGGCCCCGCGCGGGGGCCGGGCACCGGTGGCGAGTACCCAGGGCACCCTGGCCCTGGACTTCGGCGGTGTGGCCATCGCACGGCAGCCGGACATCCGACCCGCACCCGCCCTGCAGCACACGCTGGAAGCCTTCGCGCGCCGATTCTGTGCCGCGGTCGTCGAGGTGATCGGGGGCGACCGTGGTCCCCAGCAGCTGCTGCGCTGCACCACCGAGTCCGTCTATGAAGAGCTCCGTCAACGTGCGGCGGCCCTGGCCGGCACGACCGGCAGCGACCAGCGGCTGCGCCGGCTGCGCGCCCAGATCCGGAGCGTGCACCTGTCCTGCCCGTCGGCCTCCTCCGCCGAGCTCAGCGTCCACGTCCGTCATGGCGCGCGGTCACGGGCGATCGCCGCCCGCCTCGAACACCGCGACGGGCGCTGGATCTGCGTCGCCCTCCAGTTCGGCTGACGTCGGCGACCCGCCGCGGGGCGCTGCCTAGCCGTTGACGCGAGTGGTGAGGCCGGTGGGCCCGGTCGGCGATCCGTGGCAGTGCTTGTACTTCTTCCCCGAACCGCACGGGCACTTCGCGTTCCGGCTCACGCCCGCGAACGGGTCGTCGGCGTTGGTCACCGGGGTGCCCTTGACCTCGACGTCGCCGTCCTCGCTGGGAGCCGAGTACGAGAGGTTCTGCGGAGCGCGGGGAGCGTCCAGGCCCTTGGCCCGGACCTGCGGCTGGGACTGAGCCTCGGGAGCCTCGAGCTCCTCGCCGGCCTCAGGCTCGTCGTCCTCGAGCTGGACCTCGAGGTGGAACAGGAAGCCGACAGTCTCCTCACGGATGCCCTCCTTCATCGCGGAGAACATGTCGAAGCCCTCACGCTGGTACTCCACCAGCGGGTCACGCTGGGCGTAGCCGCGCAGCCCGATGCCCTCACGGAGGTAGTCCATCTCGTAAAGGTGCTCGCGCCACTTGCGGTCGAGCACGGAGAGCAGCACCCGGCGCTCGAGCTCCCGCATCATGTCCGACCCGAGCTCCGCCTCGCGGGCGTCGTAGGCCTTGTGGGCGTCGGCCTGGATGTCGGCCAGCAGGGTGTCGCGGTCCAGGCCGTCGCGGCCACCGACCTCGGCCTCGAGCTGCTGGTAGCGCAGCGAGACCGGGTAGAGGGTGCCGAGCGCGGCCCAGAGCGCGTCAAGGTCCCACTCCTCGGGGAAGCCCTCGGTCGCGGCGACCACGTACGACGCCAGCACGTCGTCGATCATCTGCTTGATCTGCTCGTGCAGGTCGGCGCCCTCGAGCACCTCGCGCCGCTCCGCGTAGATGACCTCGCGCTGCCGGCTCATCACGTCGTCGTACTTCAAGACGTTCTTGCGGGACTCGAAGTTCTGCGCCTCGACCTGGCCCTGCGCGGACTGGATCGACTTGGTCACGGACTTCTGCTCGATGGGCACGTCGTCGGGGACGCGCAGAGCGAGCAGCACCCGCTCCACCCACTCGGACTTGAACAACCGCATCAGGTCGTCCTCGAGCGACAGGTAGAAGCGGGACTCCCCGGGGTCGCCCTGACGGCCGGAGCGTCCGCGCAGCTGGTTGTCGATCCGTCGGGACTCGTGGCGCTCGGTGCCCAGCACGTAGAGACCACCGAGTGACTTGACCTCGTCGTGCTCGGCCGCGACCTGCGCCTCGACCTTCTCCACTGTTGCCGGCCAGGCGGCTTCGTACTCCTCGGGACTCTCCACCGGGTCGAGCCCGCGACTGCGCAGCTCCTGGTCGGCGAGGAACTCCACCGATCCGCCGAGCATGATGTCGGTGCCTCGACCGGCCATGTTCGTCGCGACCGTGACCGCGCCCTTGTGGCCCGCCATCGCGACCACCTTGGCCTCGTCGGCGTGCTGCTTGGCGTTCAGCACGGTGTGCGGGACACCACGCTGGCGGAGCAGTTGCGAGAGCCGCTCGGACTTCTCCACCGAGGTGGTGCCGACCAGGACCGGCTGACCCCTGCGATGCCGCTCCTGGAGGTCGTCGGCGACCGCGTTGAACTTGGCGTCCTCCGTGCGATAGACGAGGTCGGGCTGGTCGATCCGGATCATCGGCAGGTTGGTGGGGATCGGGACCACGCCGAGCTTGTAGATCTTGTCGAACTCCGAGGCCTCGGTCATCGCCGTACCGGTCATGCCGGAGAGCTTGTCGTAGAGCCGGAAGTAGTTCTGGAGCGTGATGGTGGCGAGCGTCTGGTACTCCTCGCGAACCTCCACGCCCTCCTTGGCCTCGATGGCCTGGTGGAGGCCGTCGTTGTAGCGCCGGCCCGACAGGATCCGGCCGGTGTGCTCGTCGACGATCAGCACCTCGCCGTTGAGGACGACGTACTCCTTGTCGTTGCGGAACAGCTCCTTGGCCTTGATGGAGTTGTTCAGGAACGAGATCAGCGGGGTGTTCGCCGACTCGTAGAGGTTGTCGATGCCGAGATAGTCCTCGACCTTGGTGATCCCCGGCTCGAGGATCGACACGGTGCGCTTCTTCTCGTCGACCTCGTAGTCGATGTCCTTGGTCAGCCGCAGCGCGACCTTGGCGAACTCGCCGTACCACTTGACGTCGTCCTCGGTCGGCCCCGAGATGATCAGCGGGGTCCGCGCCTCGTCGATCAGGATCGAGTCGACCTCGTCGACGACGGCGAAGTTGTGGCCTCGCTGCACGCACTCCTCCAGCGAGCTGGCCATGTTGTCGCGCAGGTAGTCGAAGCCGAGCTCGTTGTTGGTGGCGTACGTGATGTCGCAGTTGTACGCCTCACGCCGCTGGTCGGGGGTCATGTCCGGGAGGATCACGCCGACGGTGAGCCCCAGGAAGTGGTGGACCCGGCCCATCATCTCCGACTGGTACTGGGCCAAATAGTCGTTGACGGTGACGACGTGGACGCCCTTGCCACTGAGCCCGTTGAGGTAGGCCGGCAGGGTGGCGACCAGGGTCTTGCCCTCACCGGTCTTCATCTCGGCGATGTTGCCCAGGTGCAGCGCGGCACCGCCCATGATCTGCACGTCGAAGTGCCGCTGGCCCAGCACCCGCTTTGCGGCCTCCCGCACGGTGGCGAACGCCTCGGGCATCAGGTCGTCGAGGGTCTCCCCGTTCGCGAGACGCTCCTTGAACTCCGCGGTCATGCCCTGCAGCTCGACGTCGGACATCGTGACGAAGTCGTCCTCGATCGCGTTGACCGCCTTGCTGATCGTCTCCAGCCGCCGAAGGATCTTGCCCTCGCCGATGCGAAGGACCTTGTCGATCACGGTCACAGGAGTCTCCCCAGGTGGAATGCACGAAGTCATGGGCCCGCGCCGCGGGCGGTGACCATCCTAACGGGCTGGCAGAACCCGACGGGCCCGTCCGAGGATTGCCGGCGACATCGGCATCCGGGATCCGCGCGGAACGCTGAACCTGTCCAGCTCGGAGAAGGTGAATCCGGCCTCCTCGACCTGGGCTGCGATATCGCGTCCGCAGTGGCAGCCACCGAAGAGCCGAGGCCACACCGTGGCGTCGAGGGCGTCCTGGACGTGCCGCAGCACACCGGGCCGGTGCGCCCGGACGTGCTCGAACAGGCGCAGCTCGCCTCCCGGCCTCAACACCCGGGCGGCCTCGGCGAGCGCGGCCGGCAGGTCGTCGACCGAGCACAAGACCAGGCAGAACACCACGGCGTCCGCGGCCGCGTCGGGCAGCGGCAGATCGGCGGCGTCCCCGTCGACGACCTCCACGCGGTGGGGGGCACTGGCAACGGCACGGCGGCGCAGGTAGGGCTCGGGCTCGACCGCGACGACCCTGGTGACCTCGGCCGGGTAGTGCCGGAAGTTCGCACCGTCGCCGGCCCCGACCTCGACCACGGTGCCAGCGAGCCCATCCAGCAGCCGAGCCCGCAGCCCCGGTCCGCCGCCCCGCTCGAGGCCGCGGGCGACCACGTTGCTGTAGAACCTGGCGAAGACCGGGTTGTTCATCGCAGCTCCTCCAGAAGTGGACCGCTCAGGTCACCCTGCCGCTCCACACGGACGTCGTCCACCCCGAGCCAGCCCGCGAGCTCGCGCAGCTCGGCGGCCAGCTCGGCCGCGGTCTCGGGGGGCGCGCCGGGCTCGGCGTACGCCGCCTTGACCTGCAACGCCCGTTGCTTCCGGTCAGCCTTGAGGTCGACGCGGCCGACGAGTCGGCTGCCGAGCAGGAAGGGCAGCACGTAGTAGCCGTGCACGCGCTTCTCAGCCGGCACGTAGATCTCGATGCGGTAGTGGAAGTCGAAGAGTCGTTCGGTGCGCTGGCGTTCCCAGACCACCGGGTCGAACGGGCTGAGCAGGGCGCGGGCGTCGACCCGGCGGGGCACCCGGGCGTCGCGGTGCAGGTACGTCGGCCCTCGCCACCCCTCGACCTCGACCTGGACCAGCTCGCCGGCGTCGACCAGGTCCCGGATCGCGCGGCGCGCATCGGTCACGCGCATCCGGTAGTAGTCGGCCAGGCACCTGGCCGTTCCGACGCCGTGGGAGCGAGCCGCTCGGCGGACCAGCTCCCGATCCGCGTCGGCCCGGGTCGGCGTGGGCAGGTCGAGCACCCGAGCGGGGATGACCCGCTCAGGGAGGTCGTAGCGCACCTCGAACTGGTCGTTGCGACCGGCGATCGCCAGGTCGCCGACCATGTAGAGGAAGTCGAGGACCTTGCGTGCCTCCGACCAGTTCCATCCCCAGTGCTCCCGGGTCCGGGCACCGCCGCCGAGCTCGTCCTCCAGGTCACGCGCGGTCACCGGCCCGCGAGCGCGCACGGCCGCGAGTACGTCGGCCTCCAGGCCCGGCCTGGTGTCCGCGACCGGCCACCACTTGCCTCGGCGGGCGCGGTACTCCTCCATCCGGTGCCGCATCACCGGCCACAGCTCGACCGGCATCAACGCCTGCACGTGCGCCCAGTACTCGACCAGTCGACGCGGCCGACTCGGCGTGCCGGAGCCGGCCCGGCGCAGCAGGTCGACGTCGTAGCTGCCCATCCTGGAGAACAGCGGCATGTAGTGGGCCCGCTGGAGCACGTTGACCGAGTCGACCTGGAGCAGGCCGGTCCGGGCCAAAGTCCGGTCGACGGTCCGCAGCGTCGGCACCGTGTGCCGCGGATCGCGGAATCCCTGGGCGACCAGCGCGACCCGTCGCGCCTGGGCCCTGCTCAACGACTCCATACCGCGAACCCTAGGCGGCCGCACCGACCCACCGACTCCCGCGGCGATCGGCCGAGGACGTGCTGACGGCGCAGCGGTCACGCCGTGCGGTCACGGAAGGTCGAGAAGCTTCTCGCGGACGGCGTACATCACCGCTTCCATCCGGGAGTGCAGCTGAAGCTTCTCCAAGATGTTGCGGACGTGGTTCTTCACCGTGTTCTCGCTGATGAACAGCTCTTTGGCGGCCTCCCGGTTGTTGAGGCCCTTGGCGACCAGGCGGAGCACCTGCAGCTCTCGGTCGGTGAGCCGGGGTGTGGGCACCTGGTCGCGGCCGGCCCGGGCCATCTCCTTGAACTCCACGATCAGCTTGGCCGCCATCGACGGGCTGATCAGCGACTGCCCCTCCGCGACCACCCGGATCGCCTGGGCGACCTCCTCGATCGAGGAGTCCTTGAGCAGGTAGCCCGACGCGCCGTTCTTCACGGCCTCGTACAGGTCGCCCTCCTCGTCGCTGACCGTCAGCATGATGATCTTCGTCGACGGCACGAGCTCCTTGATCCGGATGCAGGCCTGCAGTCCGGAGCTGCGCGGCATCCGCACGTCGAGCAGCACCACGTCAGGCACGGTCTCCACGGCGAGGTCGACCGCGGCATCGCCGTCACCGGCCTCACCCACGACGTCGATGTCGCCCTCAACGCCGAGCAGCATGGTCAGCCCACGCCTGAACAACTCCTGGTCGTCGACCAGAATCACCCGCACCTGCCCCCGGGGGGACGCCGGGACCTCGGAGGATGCCTCGGACACCATCACATCATGTCAGACGCACATGACCCGAAAGGGCCAGTTCGGGTCATCCGTGCCGACCCGGGTGGGCTGCTCCGGCGGCGGCCGGATCAGCCCACGGCGTGGCTCAACTGAGGTCGAGGGAGATCACTCCGTAGTCGTACCCCCGACGCCGGTAGACCACGCTCGGCCGTTCGCTCTCCTTGTCGACGAACAGGTAGAAGTCGTGCCCGACCAGCTCCATCTCGTAGAGCGCCTGCTCCAGACCCATCGGCGAGGCGCGGTGGGACTTCTCCCGCACCACCAACGGACCGTCTCCGTCCACGGTGACCGGCCCGACGCTGTGCTCGGCCACCGCGTCGGCGCCCTCGGCGAAGTCGGCCGGTGCCGCGACCCGGGCCATGGCCTGAGCCACCGACTCGGGCGGACGGCCACGGTGCACCTTGCGTCGGTCCGAGGCCTTGCGCATCTGGGCCGCCATCTTGTCCAGGGCCAGGTCCAGGGCGGCCATCTTGTCCTCCGCACAGGCTTCGGCACGGACGATCGGCCCCCGGGACATGGCCGTCAGCTCCACGCGTACGGCGCGGTCGGGCTGGCGGGGGCTCTTCTCCTTCTGCAGCAGGACCTCCATCCGGATGATCCGATGATCGTGCTTCTCCAGCTTGGTGAGCTTGTCCTCGACGTGTTCCCTGAACCTGTCCGACACCTCACAGTGCCGTCCGCTGACCACGATGTCCACGCAGGCCTCCCTAGGTCGCTTGCTGGTGAGAAGCGGAGTCCGTCCGGCCGACCTGGTCTTCGTCCCCACACCCGCCTGCTGAGACGTTCGCAGCTCTTCTGCCACTACTGGCCTTCTCCCCCGGGCGCCACGTGTCTGACGTGGCGTGGAGGGCAGGACTTACGACTAAGCCGCACCGTGATCGGTGGACGCGACACAATGCCACGCGCACCTTACGTGGACCGTTTCGCCTGCGACTGGCATCGGCTTGCCGAGAGGGGTCACACCTGACCTCGGACTTTCGTCCGGCCCGGAGCAGCCCCTGCTCGACGCAACCACGGACCCGGACGGACTCCATACCGAGACGTTAGTCGGCCGGTGGTGAAAAGGGTAGGTGGCAGCGCGGAAGGGGCTCGACGACCGCGCGACGACGGGTGGCGCAGACGCACGCGATCGCGAAGACACTGATGCCGGCGTCCGCGAGGGCGCGCTGGGCCTCGCGGGCGGTGGCTCCCGTGGTGAGCACGTCGTCGCAGACGACCACCCGCACCGGCTGCTCGGTCCTGGCCAGCACCGCGCGCGCCCGGGGGTCGACCGCCATCGACTCGCGCAGGTTGTCGGCGCGGCCGGCCAGGCCGAGCCCGGCCTGGTCGGCGACCCGTCTGCGCTGGCGCAGCAGACCCAGGGTGCGGGCCTCGATGCCCCCGCGACGGCACCGGGCGGCGGCCGTGCGGACGATCCGCAACAGCGGGTCGTGCCCCCGGGCGCGGACCACAGCCGGCCGGGATGGGACCGGAACCATCACCAGGGGAACCTCCTGCAGCGGCAGCCGCATCACCACCCCCGCCAACACCCGTCCGAGCGGACGAGCAAGCGCGAACCCCTGGTGCTCCTTGTGGGCGAGGACCAGGGCGCGCAGCGGGTCGGCGTACTCGTCGGCCGCGAACGAGGGCGCCAGGCCGGGCGGGCACGGCGTCGGCCGGACCGCGAGACAGGCGTCGGGCAGGGCACGGTCGCACGACCGGCACAGCAGTCGGCCCGGCTCACCGCAGCCGACACAGACTCCACCGTGGAACAGATCCCACCAGGCGTCGCGCACCCCGTCATCGTGGCGCCTGGAGTGGGCCGTCGGTAGCCGAGCGGGCATGGCTGTGGACGGCGCAGTGCCTGCGGGACCGGTCTGTGCCTGCTCCGCCGTCGTCCGTGTCGAGGCTCGCGTGATCGGCGCCTCGCGCCTCAACGCTCCCTCGCTCGGCACGGGTCCGAGCAAGCTCGTCCTCGGCCTCGCTCAGTTCGCGTAGGCCGCGGCGGTGAGGTGGGCCACGCCTCCCGACTCCCACTTCCCGACCGCGTCCAGCCGGGCCAGCCGGCCGTGGGCCAAGAGCAGCAGCGACAACCCGCTGTCGGAGTTGACGACCAGGGCCTGGGCGTCCTGGGGGAAGATGTCCGGCGGCACGGGGTTGCCTGCCCCCGGCGAGCCGTCCGACATCGCGTAGACCACCCGGCTGCTCTGCTCGTCGGGCCGGGTCAGCACCGCGAGCAAAGTCGGCGTCCGCCAGCCGACGTCGACGACCGGTCCCAGGTGGTGCGATGGGTCGTAGGAGGCGACCGGAACGGGCTCGGGCTCGACTCCACGGAGCACCGCGCCACCAGCCCTGCGCTGGACCGTCACCACCGTCACCCGCGGCCGCTGCGAGTCGGCGAGGCCTGCGGCGAAGCGGCTGCCGTCCGGCGACACGGAGAACGAGGAGACGTCCTGCCCGCTGACCCCACGGAGGTCGACGACCCGGTCGACACCGTTGCGGATCACGTGCACCACCGCACCGCCGGCGGTTCGGTCGACGAGCCACAGGTCGCCGAACTGGTCGTACATCGGCCGGAGCAGATCAGTGCCCCCGCGGAAGACCTTCTCGACCGGACTGGACGGACTCGACGTCATCGCGGCGTACGCCGTGGTGCCGCTCTCCGAGACCGCCGCGACCGTGTCTCCCGACCGGTCCAGGGCGACCGAGCGCAGCGCGAAGCCACCCTTCCCGAGTCCGCCGGAGACCGCCTTGGCGGAGCCACCGGACACGGTGACCACCCGGCCGCCGCGCACCGCGACCAGCTCGCGGGTCGCGCCCAGTCCGGTCGGCGCGAACTCACTGCCGTCCTGGACGCTGAGGTCGGTGCGCCCATCGGGGAGCGCCACCGGCGTGCCCGCGACGGTGATCCGGACGCGGGTGACGCCCGGCACGCTGCGCAGTGTCCACGCGAGCTGGATCATGGCTCGGTTGAGCTCGTCGGGCGCCAGCTTGAGGATCTCGTTGCCCAGCGGCACCTCGGCGACACCGTTGTCGGTGATGGCCACCGAGAAGTCCATGCTCGCTCCCGCAGGGAACGACGACCGCACGACCGAGGCCAGCCGCGGCTCGGGTCCGGTGAGCAGTCCGCGAACCAGGCTGGTGGCCGTCTGCTCGCCGCGTGGGATGTAGACGGGCTCGGGCACCAGAACCCTGCCGGTGTGGTCGAAGAAGTAGAGGTTGTACAGCCCGAACTGGTCGTCGAAGTAGCCGGACCGCACCATCAACGCGCTGAGCGGGTCGTCGATCCGCCACTGCCCGGACTCCCGGACGAGATGGAAGTGCACGGTCCTCGTGCGCGACGGCCCCGGCTTCCAACTGCCCCGCGAGTCGAGCTCGTGGGCGTCCGAGAAGCGGGCCGTGACGCGACCACCGGCCGCCGAGAGGCTGGACGCGTCGTACACGATCGTGCCTCCGTCGGGCTTCCACGACTGCTTGGCCTGGTCGGAGAGGAACGTGCGGGCCGTCGCGTAGCTGACCGGGTTGGCCTGCATCGCGGACAGGAACCCGGACACGATCTGCTGGGGGTCGGCACCGTGCGCCGGACCTGCCGGGTCGATGTAGGGGAGCTCCTGCGGGGTGGCGTCCACGCTCGTGGCACGGCGCTGGACCGGTCCGCTCTCGGGCAGCAGCGAGCACCCGACCGTGGGCAGGCACACCAGCACCGCGATCGCGATCCCCAGGAACCGTCGACGCGTGCGGCCAGTCGTCGTCATCCGGACACCTCCTCGGCCGGGGCGGGGAGGTCCTCCGGGACCAGTGGCAGCGCGCTGTGGGTGAGCGGATCACCGGCCCGGCGCGGGATGCTCAGTCGGAACTGGGCGCCCTTGCCCGGGGCGCCCCAGGCCTGCAGCCAGCCGCCGTGCAGCCGGGCGTCCTCCAGCGCGATCGACAGCCCTAGCCCGGTGCCACCGCTGGTCCTGGCCCGCGCCGGGTCGGCACGCCAGAACCGGTTGAACACCATCGCCTGCTGGCCCGGCTGGAGACCCACGCCATGGTCGCGGACGGTGATCGCAACGCCCTCGTCGTCGGCCGCCAGTCGCACCACCACGCTCGAGCCCGGTGCCCCGGCGTGGTCGATCGCGTTGGTGACCAGGTTGCGCACCACCCGCTCGAGGCGGCGGCCGTCGACCTCGGCCACGACCGGACCGGGGGCCGCCACACTGACGACGACGCCACGCTGGGCGGCCAGCGGTGCCGCTGCGTCGACCACCCGGTGGACCAGGTCGACGAGGTTGGTGTCCGAGAGCTCCAGGGCCGCTGCCCCGGCGTCGAACCTGCTGATCTCCAGGAGGTCGCCGAGCAGGTTCTCGAAGCGATCGAGCTCGGTCTGCAGGAGCTCGGCGGAGCGCGCGGTCACCGGATCGAAGCCGGCACGCGCGTCGTGCAGGACATCACTGGCCATCCGGACCGTGGTCAGCGGCGTACGCAGCTCGTGGGACACGTCGGAGACGAACCGGCGCTGCACCCGGGAGAGCTCGACGAGCTGACGGATCTGGTTCTGCAAGGCGTCGGCCATCTGGTTGAAAGACACCGCGAGCCGACCGATGTCGTCCTCCCCGCTGACATGCATCCGCTCCTCGAGCCGCCCGGATGCGATCCGCTCGGCGACCCGCCGCGCCAGCCGGACCGGAGTGATCACCTGGCGCGTGACCAGCCAGGTCACTCCCGCGACCAGCACCAGCAGCAGCAGCCCCGAGGTGAGCAGCACCCGCCGCATCAGGTGCAGGGTCTGTAGCTCGTCGGTCATCGGGAACACGTAGTAGACGGCGTAGGTTCCGCCGTCGGTGGGCAGCACGACCGTGGAGCCGACGACCACCCCGGCGACCGAGGCGCGGTGCTGGGTGGGCTCGAACCTCACCTTCGTGTAGGTCCATGCCGTGCCGCCGCCGCCCTCGACGACGGAGCGCAGCCGTTGCGGAACGCTCTCCGGCTCGATCTCCGGCGACGTCTGCATGTCGAGGCTCTGCGCCGCGCTTCCCTTCGTGACGGGGCCGAGCACCACCACGTCGTACCCGCGCACGTTTCCACGGGTGACGAGGTTCTCCACGAGCTGCCGCAGCTGGGTCTCGGGGTCGAAGCCCGAGCCACCGGCAGCACCGAGCCCGTCCTGGGCCGTCGCGGTCTCGCTGGCCGCCTCGGTCAACGCCGAGGACACCCGCCCCTGGACCAGGCCGTCGGCGATCTGCCGGATCATCAGCAGGCCGACCGTGCCGACCACCACGGCGCTGAGCACCACGATGCTGACCACGACCCGGGTCCGCAACGACCGCCGCCAGAAGGTCAGCCCGCGGGTGAGTACGCCGTGCCGGGCGGGGCCGGTCGGCCTCTCAGAGCTCGTGCCCGCCACCCGCGCGCCCCACGCCCTGCGGCGTCGCACCGGCCTTGTAGCCGACCCCGCGGACCGTGACCACGATCTCCGGGTTCTCCGGGTCATGCTCGACCTTCGCACGCAGCCGCTGGACGTGCACGTTCACCAGTCGGGTGTCCGCGGCGTGCCGGTAGCCCCACACCTGTTCGAGCAGCACCTCGCGGCTGAACACCTGGCGCGGCCGCCGCGCCAGACAGACCAGCAGGTCGAACTCGAGCGGGGTCAGCGAGATCGGTCGGCCGGCACGAGCGACGGCGTGACCGACCACGTCGATCTCCAGGTCGCCGATGTGCAGCGACTCCGGAGTCGGCTCGGTCAACCGACGCACCCGGGCACGGATCCGGGCGACGAGCTCCTTGGGCTTGAAGGGCTTGGCGATGTAGTCGTCGGCCCCGGACTCGAGCCCGGTCACCACGTCGATCGTGTCGCTCTTGGCGGTGAGCATCACGATCGGGGTGCCGGACTCGGCCCGGATCTCGCGACAGACGTCGATGCCGTCCTTGCCGGGGAGCATCAGGTCGAGGAGGACGACGTCCGGCTTGTACTCGCGGAACGCCGCCAGGGCGTGGTCGCCCCTATCGACGACCTGCGCATGGAAGCCCTCGTTGTGCAGCACGAGCGTGAGCATCTCGGCCAGGGCCGGGTCGTCGTCGACGACCAGGACCTTGGTGCGGCCGACCGCGTCCGCGCTGACCATCACTCCCCTCCTCGACCCCTCAGTAGCGGTAGTGGTCCGACTTGTACGGACCCTCCACCGGGATGCCGAGGTAGCCGGCCTGCTCGTCGGTCAGCGTGGTCAGGTTGACGCCGAGAGCACCGAGGTGGAGCCGGGCGACCTCCTCGTCGAGGTGCTTGGGCAGCACGTAGACGCCCGTGGGGTACTCCTCGGTCTTGGTGAAGAGCTCGATCTGGGCCAGTACCTGGTTGGTGAAGGAGTTCGACATCACGAACGACGGGTGACCGGTCGCGTTGCCGAGGTTCATCAGGCGACCCTCGGAGAGCACGATGATCGTCGTGCCGGCACCCTCGCCGTCGTTGAACGTCCACAGGTCGACCTGCGGCTTGACGTTCTTGCGGGTCGCCACGCCCTCGGCCTCGAGGCCGGCCATGTCGATCTCGTTGTCGAAGTGGCCGATGTTGCCGACGATCGCGTTGTGCTTCATCCGGCGCATCTGCGCGACCGTCACGACGTCCTTGTTGCCGGTCGAGGTGATGATGATGTCCGCGATCGGGAGGCTGTTGTCGAGGGTGTCGACCTGGTAGCCGTCCATCGCCGCCTGGAGCGCGCAGATCGGGTCGATCTCGGTCACGATGACCCGGGCTCCCTGGCCCCGCAGCGACTCGGCGCAGCCCTTGCCGACGTCGCCGTACCCGCAGACCACGGCAACCTTGCCGCCGATGAGTACGTCGGTCGCGCGGTTGATCCCATCGATCAGCGAGTGCCGGCAGCCGTACTTGTTGTCGAACTTCGACTTGGTCACCGAGTCGTTGACGTTGATCGCCGGGAACAGCAGCGAGCCGTCGCGCATCATCTCGTAGAGGCGGTGCACGCCGGTCGTGGTCTCCTCGGTGACCCCCTTGATCGCGTTCGCGATCGGGGTCCAGTGGTTCGCGTCCTTGGCGAGCTGGGCCTGCAGGGACTCGAAGATGACCTTCTGCTCGTGGCTCGCGGCCGTCGCCGGGTCCGGCGCTGCTCCGGCCTTCTCGGCCTGGACGCCCAGGTGCACGAGCAGGGTCGCGTCGCCACCGTCGTCGAGGATCATGTTGGGCACGGTGCCCTCCCAGTCGAGGATCCGCTGGGTGCACTCCCAGTACTCCTCGAGCGTCTCGCCCTTCCAGGCGAAGACCGGGACACCGGCGGGCGCGTCGACGGTGCCGTTCGGCCCGACGACCACCGCGGCCGCTGCGTGGTCCTGGGTGGAGAAGATGTTGCACGACGCCCAGCGGACCTCGGCACCGAGCGCCACCAGGGTCTCGATGAGCACGGCGGTCTGGATGGTCATGTGCAGCGATCCGGCGATCCGGGCGCCCGCGAGCGGCTTCGAGTCGCCGTAGCGCTCACGCATCGCCATCAGGCCGGGCATCTCGTGCTCGGCGAGGGCGATCTCGGTGCGGCCGAAGTCGGCGAGGTTCAGGTCGGCGACTTTGAAGTCCATGCTGATTCCTTGTCAGGTCGAGGCAGGTTCGAGTGAAGGGGCGGACGAGTCCGAGGGTCGGATGAGGCATCCCACCCAGGCGTCTGGCCACGATCTCGTGCGAAAGGCGCGAGGCCCATCCTAGTCACACGGTCGGAGGATGTCGGGCTCGACGTAGATCACCCGTGCGCTGGGCTCCGCGGCGCGTACGGCGGCCTCGGCCCGGTCGATGGTGGCAGCCACCTCGGCGGCTGCGTCGGTCGCTGCGACGGCCACTTTGATCCCGACGAGCAGCTCCTCCGGACCCAGGTGCAGCGTGCGCATATGGATGACGCCGTCGACACCGTCCGTGCCCAGGACGGCGGCGTGGATCCGGTCCTGCACGCTCGGGGCGGCGGCCTCACCGATGAGCAGGCTGCGGGTCTCGACGGCGAGGACGACGGCGACCGCGACGAGCAGGAGCCCGATCAGCGCGGTGCCGATCACGTCGAACACCGGGCTCCGGGTCAGCAGGGACAGGCCGACGCCGAACAGGGCGAAAGTGAGGCCGAGGAGCGCTGCCGCATCCTCGAGCAGGACCACCGGCAGCTCCGGAGCCTTCGCGCGCCGGACGAACTCGGTCCAGCTCGCTTCGCCGCGCAGCCGGTCGGCCTCGGCGACCGCCGTCCGGAGCGAGAGACCCTCCATCACGATCGCGCCGATGAGGACGACCAGGGGCACCCACCACCAGCGTCCGTCGAGCTGGCCGAGATCGTGCGGGTGCCCAGCGACCTCGTGGGCCTTGTGCCAGGCCTCGTAGAGCGCGAACAGCCCGCCGACGCTGAACAGCACGATCGACACTACGAAGGCGTAGATGTAGCGCTCGCGGCCGTAGCCGAAAGGGTGCTCGGGCGTGGCGACCCGCTTCGACGCGCGGCCGCCGAGGAGCAGGAGGACCTGGTTGCCCGAGTCCGCGACCGAGTGGATGGCCTCGGCGAGCATCGACGACGACGCCGTCAGCGCGAACGCCGCGAACTTCAGCACCGCGATGCCGAGATTCGCACTGAGCGCGGCGACCACCGCGCGGGTTCCACCCTCGGTCGACATCAGACCTCGCCGATCTGCAGGTAGGTCGCGGCATAGGTGCCGGTGGCCAGCAGCGCGGCGTAGCGGCACACCTCGCCCTCGGCGCTGGTGGCGACCGTCTCGACGCGGACGTCGTTGCCGCGAGCGGCTTCGACGAGCTCGTCCCTGGTCTCGGCGATCGCCGGGTCGGCCAGACCGTCCTCGAGCACGACCAGCGCGGGTCGGGCGTCCACACCGGAGTCGGTGACCGGGTCGGCGAAGACATCGCGCGGCACGGCAGCCCTGATCACCGGCAGGAGGTGCTCGGCATCGGCCGCGAGCGCGGTCCGGCCGGTGACTCGTCGGACGGACTCCGCGATCCGTCGTGCGGCGCGAGCGGCCAGCACCGTGCCGCCCCACAGCAGTGGGTTGGCGTCGGCGATCCCGATCGCGAGGATCTTCGCGGGGTTCACCGCGAGGTCCTGGCGCGGAGCACAGGCGACCGCGACGTCGTCGAGCGCGGTGGCGACCCGCTCCGGCTCGGTGGCTGGTGCGAGGCCGAGCCGGTCGAGCAGGTCCAGCATCACCACGGCGGTGGCCAGCTGGTCACCTGTGGTGGTGGGCAGCACCGTCGAGTAGCGACCCGCGGCATGCCCGGCCACCAGGGAGTCCGCTGGACAGGCCACCACCAGCGGGCAGCCGCGGCGTACCGCCTCGGCGACCACCCGGGCAGTGGCGACGTCGTTGCCGCGCGGTGCGAGCACCACGACGAGGTCGAGGCTCCCGGACCAGCCAGGGAGGCCGGGCCCGGGCCAGGCGAGGAAGGGCACCGGACAGACCGGCTCGAGCACCGCGCGCAACAGCCGGGAGTCCGGGCCGGCGGCGACGACCGCGCGGGGACGGGTGCCCGCGAGCTGCATGACCGCGTCCCGCACGGATCCCTCGGTGCTGACGCTCTCCCGGCGCACCCGCGCGCCTGCCTCCGCATGCCTGCGCAGGACCTGGTCGAAGCGGTCGAGCACGACCTCGTCGTCAAGCCGTCCGTCGTCGAAGCTCATGTCCCCGCGCCGGGTCAGTCGGGCTTGCGGGCCTCGTCGACCAGCAGCACCGGGATGTCGTTGCGCACCGGGTAGGCCAGCCCGCAGCCGGTGCACACCAGCTCGTCGTGGGCCTCGTCGACGGCCAACGCCTGCCGACAGGCCGGACAGACGATCAGCTCGAGCAGTTGTTCGTCGAGATTCATGGTCAGTCCTCTGCCCTGATCGTGGCGAGCACCTCGTCGCGCACGCGCTCCATCGTTGCCGCGTCCTTGCCCTCCGCGTTGAGGCGCAGCAGCGGCTCGGTGTTGGACGCACGCACATTGAACCACCAGTCGGGGTGCAGCACGCTCAGGCCGTCGAGGTGGTCGACCTCGACGCCGTCTCGCCCAGCCCAGCCGCGCTCGAGCTCCTCGAGCACCGCGGACTGGTCGGCGACCTCGGAGTTGATCTCCCCACTGGCGACGTGGCGGTGGTACGGCGCCAACACCTCCGAGAGCGGCTGGTCGGTCTCGGCGAGGGCTGCCAGCGCGTGCAGCGCGGCGAGCATGCCGGAGTCGGCCCGCCAGAAGTCGCGGAAGTAGAAGTGCCCGGAGTGCTCGCCGCCGAAGATGGCGTCGGTCTCTGCCATGGTCGCCTTGATGAACGAGTGGCCGACCCGGGTGCGCACGGGCCGGCCGCCCAGCTCAGCCACGATCTCGGGCACCCCCCGCGACGTGATCAGGTTGTGGATGACGACCGCGCCGGGCTCCTTGCGCAGCTCGCGTGCGGCGATCAGGGCGGTGAGGACGCTGGGGCTCACCAGCTCGCCGCGCTCGTCGACGAGGAAGCACCGGTCCGCGTCGCCGTCGAAGGCCAGGCCGACGTCCGCGTCCACCTCGCGCACCTTGGCCTGGAGGTCGACGAGGTTCGCGGCCTCGATGGGGTTGGCCTCGTGGTGGGGGAAGCTGCCGTCGAGCTCGTAGTACATCGGGACCACGTCGGCCTCGATCCGACCGAGCACCTCGGGCGCGGTCAGTCCGGCCATCCCGTTGCCGGCGTCCACGGCGACCTTGAGTCGGCGACCGCTGACCGGTGCGAGCTCGAGGAGGTACGACGCGTAGTCGGCCAGGACGTCCTGCTCGCTGACCGTCCCGGGTCGGTCGGCCACCTGGTCCTCGCCCCCGGCCACCCGGTCGCGGATCTCGACGAGTCCGGACTCGGCACCGATCGGCTGGGCGCCCGCCCGGCACATCTTGATGCCGTTGTAACGGGCCGGGTTGTGGCTCGCGGTGAACATGGCGCCCGGGTGAGCGAGGTGGCCCGAGGCGAAGTAGAGCTCGTCGGTCGAGCACAGTCCGATCAGCACCACGTCGGCTCCGGCCCGGGCCGCTCCCTGGGCGAACGCCGTCGCCAGATCCGGTGAGGAGGCGCGCATGTCATGACCGATGACGACCGTGTCAGCACCGGTCACCACGACGAACGCGTTGCCGACCCGGTCGGCGAGGGTCGGGTCGAGCTGGTCCGGAACGACGCCGCGGACGTCGTACGCCTTGAAGATCGCCGTCAGGTTGTCCAGGTCGGTGGTCACCATGCGGTCGACCCTAGTGGTCCGTGGGTCAGAGCCGTTGGTGCGGTGTCACTCGTCGTAGCTGAGCATCCGCAGGTGACCCTTGCGGGCCACCTCCCGACCGGGCTCGTCGGCCGCTGCCTGCGGCGTCGGTCGCGGCTGGGCCGCTTCGCGCACGGCGTCGGCGAGGGCGAGCAGGTCGTCGCCGGAGGGACCCTGGGGGTCATCATGGGCGAGGCGGACCACCTCCCAGCCACGGGGGGCGCTGAGTCGCTCGCTGTGCACGTCGCAGAGGTCGTAGGCGTGCGGCTCGGCGAAGGTGGCGAGCGGGCCGAGCACGGCGGTCTGGTCGGCGTACACGTAGGTCAGGGTGGTGACCGCCGCACGACCGCAGGCCGTGCGCGAGCATCGGCGCAACGAGTTGACGGGCACGGTCACGAAGCAGACGCTACCGCGACAGCGCCGCCATGCCGACTAGGCTCGCGGCATGAGCCGCCAGACCCGTGACCGCCGCGGTCGCGGCCTCCGCGGGCCGGCGTTCGGGCTTCCCTCGGGGCCGTCGGACCCGGCACCGGACGGCGTCCCCGCGAAGCGCACCCGTGCCCAACGCTTCGACGCGATCGCGGTCTCGGCGATGCAGGACCTCTGGGGCCGCTTCCCCGAGGAGCTCGGCATGGTGCAGCTCGGCGTCGAGGAGGTGCCGCTGCTTCCGGAGAACTGGAGCCCGGACAGCATCCCGCTGGCGTCGTACGTCGAGGCCAGCGGCTCCGCACCCGCCCGGGTCGTGCTCCTGCGCCGGCCGATCGAGCACCGCGCCCAGGGTCCGGTCGAGCTGGAGGCGCTGATTCTCACGGTGCTCGTGGAGCAGGTCGCCGAGGTGCTCGGGCTGCGGCCCCAGGAGGTCCACCCGGACTACGACGCCGAGGACTGACCGGGACGAAGTCGGCTCACCAACCGGGCCGGACGGTGGGGACATGGGTGTCCGCGGACGTCGGGCTGAGCGGGATCACCGCCAAGGTGTTGCCACCGGGCTTGCCGAGCAGGACGTTCCCGGTCACGCGCCCCTGGTCCGTCGTGACCCGGAGCGCGACCGCGTGCGCCCACACGGGGATCGTGGCAGCACCACGCGGCGGAACGTTCACCCGCCGCGATCCGACGGATCCGCCGGCGGCGTCGTAGCCGGTCACCACGACCTTGGCCGTCACCGGCGCGGCGGCGCCCTTGCCGGTCGCCGCGTCCCCGACCAGCACGAGCTGAGCGGGTTCACCGACCGGCAGACCGACGACAGCGCCGGCCCCGATCGGTGGCGCGCTCCCGGCGTACGCCTCGTCGAGGCCGCGGGTGGTCCGAACAGTGGCAGCGACCGGCACCTGGCTGCTCAACCGCACCGCCATCGGCCGGGACCTGGCGACCGCGCCGAGGTCGACCGGGAGCACGGTGCTCGGGGGGACGCGCACCGAGGCGTCCCGTGCCGGGGCGAAGGTCCCGTTGCGGCCGACGAGCGCCAGCTGGACGATGGCCTCCTTCTGGGCCGGGTTGGCGATGAGGACGGTCGCGCGCCGTGGGCTCGCCGCCAGACCTACCAGGGTGGCCGAACGGCTGGCGCCGGGCTGATCGGTCACCCAGTCGTTCGCCGGCTTCTCGATCACGCTCGCCGACCACACCTCGGCCGCGGAGGCGGTGACCAGGCCACGCGACGCGCTGACGTGGACCGCGAGGTCACCCACCGACGGCGCGACCTTCTTCAGGTCCAGGCGTACGGCGTGGCCACTGTCGATCCGCAGCCCGTGCAGGCCCGGTGAGCGGACCGGGCCGTCCGGTCCCAGCACGTCGACGTCCACGATCGCGGCGCCGGGCCGGGGGTTGTCCAGGGTGAGCACGCTGTCGTGGCTCGTGCTCCCACCGACGCCGACGAACCACCAGTCGGGCCGGGGCGACGGGCAGGCGCCTGCTGCCAGCCAGCGTGCCGACGACGCCGATCGCACGGCGTAGCCCCGGGCGGCCTGTCGTGCGGAGACGTGGACGCGGCTGGGCTGCCGGCCGAGGGCGAACGCACGGCGGGTTGCGGGGCGGCCGTCGACGGTGGTGCCACCCGATGCCGGGCCGACGTGGCCGACGCGGGCGACGGCGCCCGGCAGGCCTCCCGCGCAGGAGAGGTCACGGCCCAGCGTGGCGGTCCGGCTGGTCGGCCCGTGCTCACCGGTGGCGCGCGGGACGGTGCCGGCACCGAGCAGCGCGAGCACGGTCAGCACGACCACGCCCAGGACGAGCAGCAGCCCACGGTCCACCCCGGAAGTGCGCGTGCCCTGAGGCCGCGTCGTCGACCTGCGCGGACCGCGCCGGGTCGGGGTGCGGGTCACCCGGCGGATCATGACGCCCTCCTCGTGGGCATCGCCAGCACCACACCGGCCAGCAGCGCGAGCAGCTCGACGGCCAGCAGCCACGGGTGCAGCAGGCTGCCCGAGGAGTCCACGCCGGTCAGGCTCTGGTGCGGCACCACCCGCCAGGCCCGGGCATGCGGATTGGGCGCGCTCGCCGAGGCGAAGCCGCTCGACGCGTCCAGGGCACCCGCGACGGCGGGACTCACCGGCGCCGGCGCGAAGACGTAGGCGATGCCGTTCGCGGCGAGGACCGAGGCGGAGGTGGCCGATCCGCCGCCGACCAGGTTGGTCACGGCCCTGGCCACGGCGGAGTCAGGCGCGGTCATCGCCAACACCGCGTCGTCCCCGAGGTAGTCGACCCCGGGACGCAGCACCTGGTAGCTCACCGCACGCTGGCGACCGGCGCCCGGGCCGCCGCGCAGGACCATCGCGGCGTTGTCGTGCCGGGCGGACGCGAGCTCGACCATGTAGGCCGGCACCCGGGCGCCCGCAGAGCGGTGCAGCGGTCCCTCGGTGCCGTGCGCCAGCCACCATCCGGTGCCCACGACGGGCGCCATCACGGCGGCCAGCAGGGCGATCGCGGCAACCGGCTGGCGCCAGCCGAAGCTGGCTCCGGCCACCACCCTGAGCGCGCCGTCGGCCGCGAGGGCCGCAGCGGTGACCAGGGCGCCGAGGACGAGAAGCATCGCGAATCCCGGCCATGCCCGGAACGGTTCCGGGATCCCCGGCAGGCTGATCTCCACCCGCGCCAGTACGAGCACACAGAGCGCGCCGAGCAGGGCCACGATCCAGGCCCGCAGCACGCGGGTCCTGGTGTCGACGCGGACCAGGGCGACGAGGGCCGCGAACGCGATGCCCAGGGTGATCCAGGCCGGCGCGGCGCCCGGTCCGCCGCTGTTCCCCGCAAGGAGGTGCCACAGGTCGGGACGCACCGGGACCGAGGCAGCCCGGCCGGCCTCCACGAACGCGATGCCGGGCGCGGCGAACAGGTTCGGCAGCGCCGGCGCGACCAGGAGCAGCGGCAGCACGACGAGCGCGGCGCGCTGGGTCCACCGCAGCGCCGGCACGCCGATCCGCGGAGCGAGGAGGACCAAGATGATGACCGGTCCCAGCACGATCGGGGCGAAGGCAGTCAGCAGCCCGACGAGCAGGGCGGTCCGCCACACGGCCCGGGCGCGCCGGTCGGCGCTCGGATCCGCGAGACCCAGTGCCGCCGTCGCGGCCCATGGCAGCACCATCGCGCCCACCACGGTGCCGAGCCTGCCCTGGCTGACCGAACCGGACAGCACCGGCAGCAACGCGTACGCCGCCGCGCCCCAGACCGGCGCCCAGCCGCCGACGGTCACCCGTCGCAGGAAGCGCAGTGCCCCCAGCAGGGTGAGCGGGACGGTGAGGCAGAACAGCAGCCACACCACGAGTCCGGGCTGACCGAAGAGGACCGAGCCGGCGACGGCGAGCGGCAGCAGGTACGGCGGCCCCGGGGCCGCGCTGCCCTGCCCGAGCCAGTGCCAGGAGGCGACCCAGGTGTGCCACCAGTGGCCCACTCCATCGGGCACGGCCCAGAGCGCGCCGCCGTGCAACGGAGCACCGTGCAGGAGGTCCCGGCTCGCGACCAGAGCGACCACGAAGAAGAACACTGCTGCCCACACCGACGGACTGCGCACCAGCCTGGTGAGCAGTGGCCGGGAGGACGGCTGCGCGCCGCGGCGCCGGCCGAGCGCCTCACGGACGACGTGCACCAGCGCTCGGAGCACCTCGATGCCGAAGTCGAGCCCGTGCCGCCACGGCATCCAGACCGGGGCCAGCAGTGGCCGGACGTCCCGATCGGACACGGTCGCCGCACGACGCCGTGCCCTGCGAGCAGCGAGCAGGCGGCCGGGGTGCCCGTAGACGACGCCGAGGGCAGCCAGCTCCTCACGGGCCTCCGCCGGCGCCCTGACGAGAAGGAAGCCGAGCGAGCGCAACAGCCCGGCTACGAGCAGTCGGAGCAGACGATAGGGATGCGCCCTGGACGATCCGTTGGCGAGCACGGTGAAGACGGCGGCCGCGCGCTCGTCGCGGCGCGGTCGTTCGGTGAGCACCCCGCGGCGGCGCCCGCGGTGGGCCGCCTCGACGTGGAACATCACCGCGTCCGGCGACACAGTGACCTGCTGACCCTGCCGGGCCAGCCGCCAGCCCAGGTCGATGTCGTTGCCGAACAACGGCAGCTCGTCGGCAAGTCCGGTCTCGGCGAGGACCTGGTGGCGCACCAGCATGCCCGCGGTGTTGACCGCGAGCACCGGCCCCACGTCATCGTGCTGGCCCTGGTCGTACTCCCCCGTCTCCAGACCGGTCTCGCGCCGGCCGGTGCCGGAGATCGTCACGCCCACCTCGAGCAGCCGCTTCAGCGAGGGCCACTCACGCAGCTTCGGCCCGACGACAGCGACCTCGGGCGCCGCCACTCGTGCCGCCGTGGTCAGCCTCTCGAGGCAGTGCTGTCCCGGTGCGGAGTCGTCGTGCAGCAGCCAGATCCAGTCCTCCGGATCCGGCGCCGGGAGCGCGGCCAGGCCCGCGCGCACGGCGGCGGCGTACGTCGTGTCGGCGGGGAGCCCGATCACCGGGCTGCCCAGCGCGGACTCGACCAGCGCGACCGAACCGTCGTCGGACCCGGTGTCGACCGCCACCACACGGTCGGGCCGCAGGGTCGAGGCATCCAGCGCGGCCAGCACCTGCGGAAGCCATCGCTCGCCGTTGTGGCTGACGAGCAACGCGGTGACCTTCACGAGTGGTCACCCTAACGGCGTGACCCGGCCGGCTCCGAACCGAGCGCATGCGGGACACCGATGGTGCCCGCCGGGGCCGCCCGCGCGTGGGTCAGACGGCGCGCTTCTTGAGCTTGCGCCGCTCCCGCTCGGACAGCCCGCCCCAGATGCCGAAGCGCTCGTCGTTCTGCAGCGCGTACTCCAGGCAGTCGCCGCGCACGTCGCAGGTCAGGCAGACCCGCTTCGCCTCCCGCGTCGAGCCGCCCTTCTCCGGGAAGAACGCCTCCGGGTCGGTCTGGGCGCACAACGCGCGCTCCTGCCAACCGCTGTCCTCACCGTCACCCTCGAGCAGATAGAGCTCTCGCACAATCTTCGTCCCTTCGACCCTGCGACCCTGACGGGCCGCGATGTGTTGTGCCTTCTCATGTGTGGCGATTCCGCTGGCTGCCCTGTGGCCGTCATTCGGTGCGGGGAATGACGTCGAGGTGACGAACCACATTGGTGTGATTACATGCCTGTCGTCCCACAAAGTCAAGCCCGCATCTGCTATGCAGCGGGCGGCACGGGAGACTTGTCGCATGGCCGATCCCACTGTCCCGTTGCCCGCCCGCGTCACGGTCCTGTCGGGCGGTGTCGGCGGTGCCCGCTTCGTGCAGGGACTGCTCCGTTTGGCCGAGCGCACGCAGTCTTCCACCGAGGTCACCGTGATCGCCAACACCGGTGACGACATCTGGCTGCACGGCCTCAAGGTGTGCCCCGACCTGGACACCGTCATGTACACCCTCGGTGGCGGCATCGACACCGAGCGCGGTTGGGGACGCATCGACGAGACCTGGCGGGTCAAGGACGAGCTCGCGGCGTACGGCGTGGAGCCGACCTGGTTCGGCCTCGGCGACCGCGACCTGGCCGCCCACCTGGTGCGCACGCAGATGCTCGCCGCGGGGTACTCGCTGTCACAGGTGACCGAGGCACTCTGCGTCCGCTGGCAGCCCGGCGTACGCCTGCTGCCGATGACCGACGATCGCGTCGAGACCCACGTCGTGATCGATGATCCCGTCGACGGCGAGCGTCGAGCGGTGCACTTCCAGGAGTACTGGATCCGACACCACGCCGAGGTGCCGGCACACGCCGTCGTCCCCATCGGGATGCCCGACGCGAAGCCCGCCCCCGGTGTCCTCGAGGCGATCGAGAGTGCCGACCTGGTGCTGCTGCCGCCGTCCAACCCGGTCGTCTCGGTCGGCACCATCCTGGCAGTACCGGGCATCCGGGACGTGATCAGGAGCACCGACGCGCCGGTGGTGGGAGTGTCCGGGATCATCGGCACCGATCACGTCCGCGGCATGGCCCGCCAACTCCTCGAGGTGATCGGCGTCCGCTGCACTCCCGGTGCGGTCGCACTGCACTACGGCGCACGCAGCGATGACGGGATCCTCGACGGATGGCTGGTCGACAGCACCGACGCAGCCGTCGTCGCCGAGGTGGAGGGCAGCGGCATCCGCTGCCGCGCCGTACCGCTGTGGATGACCGACCACGACGCCACTGCCGACATGGCCCTGGCCGCGATCGAGCTCGCCCGCGGATGAGCATCGAGCTTGACGCGCCGGACGGGATCGGCGAGGTCCGACCGGGCGCCGACCTCGCCGCGATGATCGCGACGGCTCTCGAGCTGCGCGATGGCGACGTCGTGGTGGTGACCAGCAAGGTGGTGAGCAAGGCGGAGGGCCGGCTGACCGACGGCACGCGAGACGACGCGCTGCCCGGCGAGACGGTGCGGGTGGTCGCCCGTCGCGGACCGGTCACCATCGTTGAGAACCGCCTGGGTCTGGTCATGGCTGCCGCGGGCATCGACAACTCCAACGTCGCGCCGGGGACCGTCGCGCTGCTGCCTGCGGATCCCGACGGCAGCGCGCGCGCGATCCGCGCCCTGCTACGCGAGAGCACTGGCCGCAACGTCGCGGTCGTGATCAGCGATACCTCCGGCCGGGCCTGGCGCCTGGGGCAGACCGACATTGCCATCGGTGTCGCGGGGCTCGCGCCCCTGGAGCCGTTCGCCGGTCGCGTCGACGCCTATGGGAACCCCCTGGCGGTGACCGAGCCGGCAGTCGCCGACGAGATCGCCGCGGCCGCTGAGCTCGCCGGCGGCAAGCTGGCCGGACGCCCGCTCGTCCGAGTACGGGGACTGGACGACCGGGTCCTTCCCCCCGGCGAGGACGGGCCGGGCGCGCGTTCCGTCGTACGTCCGCGGGAGCAGGACCTCTTCTCGCTCGGCGCCCGCGAGGCCGTCGTCGCCGCCGTCGCCGGGGACGACCCCGGTGCCTTCGGTCCTCCGGCCACCGCCCACGAGGTGGGGGCAGCGCTGGCGCGCTGCGGACTCCACGTCGGCCCCACCGACAGTGGCCTGGTCGTCGACACCGCCCACCCCGCGGCCGTCACCCGCGCGGCCTTGGTCGCCCGAGCCCACGGCTGGGTCATCGAGCCCGGGTCCCCCACCAGCCGGCTTTCGATCCCGGTCGCAGCGAACGAGGAGCCCTGACTCAACGGGCGAGGAGCCCTGACTCAACGGGCAAGAACTCCCCACTCAACGGGCGAGGACTCCCCACTGAACAAGCCTCAGGTGAGGTCGGCGCGGCCGGCGTCCTTGAGCAGCTCGACGGCGGCCTTGACGTCCTGCGCGTGAGCGAGGTCGGTGACCAACAGCGCGTCACCGGCGTCCACCACGACGACGTCGTCGAGACCGAGCACGACGATCGGTCGGTCGTGCGCGACGACCACGCCGGTGCTGTCCCGGACGTGGACGAGGTCGGCGGGGCCGAGGACCTTGACCCCCCGGCGGCCCGCGTCCTCGGGCAGCAGACCAGCCAACGACGCGAAGTCGCCGATGTCGTCCCAGCCGAACGACCCCGGCACCGTGGCCACCATCCCGCGGGCCGCCGCCGGCTCGGCCACCGCGTGGTCGATGGCGATCCGGGTCAGCCCGGGCCACAGCTCGTCGAGCCTCTCGGGCTCGGCCGCGATCGTGCGCAGTCCGTCGGCGAGGCCGGGGTGCTCGCGGGCGAGCTCGTCGAGCAGCACGCCGGCCCGGCTCACGAACATGCCGCCGTTCCAGCGGTGCTCCCCGCCCGCCAGATAGCGCCGAGCGGTCTCGGCATCGGGCTTCTCCACGAAGGACACCACCTCGCGAGCGGTCCGGAAGCCCGGCAACGGCGCGCCGACGCGCAGGTAGCCGAACGCGGTCGAGGCATGGGTCGGCTCGATGCCGATGGTGACGATCCGCCCCGTATCCGCGACCAGCGCCGCCTCGGCGACGCACGCCCGGAACGCCTCAGCGCCGCCGATCACGTGGTCGGCGGCGAACGAGCCGAGCAGCGCCTCGGGCTCGCGTCGCTCGAGGATCGCGGCGGCCAGCCCGATCGCCGCCATCGAGTCGCGGGGGGACGGCTCGGCGACCACGTCCTCGGCACCCAGCTCCGGCAGCTGCCGCCGTACGGCGTCGGCGTGTCGAGCGCCGGTGACCACCATCACCCGCCCGCCGACCAGGGGCACCAGCCGGTCGACCGTCTGCTGCAGGAGGGTCCGGCCGGCGCCGGTCAGGTCGAGCAGGAACTTCGGCTCTCCTGCACGGGAGAGCGGCCAGAGCCGGGTGCCGGCGCCTCCTGCCGGGACCACCGCCCACATCCGGTCCAGCACCGCGGTCGGGTCGTCCACCTGTTGCCCTTCGCTCAGCCGTGGTCGGCGTCGGTCTACTGTCGTGCGGGTGAGCGCACCCGGCGAGGACACCTTCCCACGGCTGCTGGAGTCGCTGCTGCGGAACTCCCCCGGACGCCCGCTGGTGACGGCGTACGACGAGGCCACCGGCGACCGGACCGAGCTGTCGGTCACCACCTACGCCAACTGGGTGGCCAAGACCGCGAACCTGCTGCTCGAGGAGTACCTGCTGGACCCCGGGGACCGAGTCCGCCTCGCCCTGCCGCCGCACTGGTTGACCACCGTCTTCCTGGGCGCGGCCTGGTCGACCGGCCTGGTGATCAGCACCGACCCCGGGGTGACCGCCGACCTCGTGATCACCGGCCCTGAGCACGACGGCAGCACCGAGGCCGACAGCGCCGTGCTCGCCTGCTCGCTGCTGCCGTTCGCGGTCCGCTTCCCCGACCCGCTCCCCGCCGGGGTTGACGACTTCGGGCTGCTCTGGCCCGGGCAGCCCGACGCCCCGCCCGTCGTGGACGCGCCCACAGGCGCGACGATCGGCTGGCTGGATGCGGCCGGGTCGCACAGCCAGTCCACACTCCTCGACGCCGCCCGCGCCGCCTCGGCGGGGTGGCACGGGAACCGCCTGATCACCGACGTCGGACCCAGCGAGGCGCGCGGCACGAGCACGTTCCTCGCGGCACTCGTCCGGTCCGGCTCGCTGGTGCTCGTCGCGAACGCCCGAGACGAGCGGTGGCCCGCCCGCCTCGAGGGCGAACGGGCCACCGACGTGCTGCGGTCGAGTCCGGAGGCGGGTGCCTAGTCGGCGAGGCGGTACTTCCCCAAGCCGCTGCCGACGAACTGGCGGGGGCCGAAGCCCGTCGCCGTTCCCGGAATCAACCACAGCGTGTTGTCGGACCGTTGTCGGCCCAACAGGTCAGGACGTCCGTCCCCGTTCACGTCCCCGGGTCCGATCACCCAGTCGTAGGTGGACTTCAGGGATGCCGCGACGGTCCGCAGCGGCGAGGACGTGCCCTTGACGACGCCCGCGAGCGGGACGAAGGAGCCATCGGCGGCGTCGATGGTCGAGTCGGCACGAGGTCGCGGGTCCCAGCTGCCCGGACCCATCTGGTTGAAGGTGCGCATCGCGGTCCTCGTCTTGATCGCCGGCAGGAAGCCGCTTCGGCCGTCGCTGGGGAAGATCCGCATCGCACCGCTGGGCTGTCGGCCCATCAGGTCGGGCCGGCCGTCGCCGGTCACGTCACCGACTGCGGCGAGCATCGTCAGCCGGCTCCAGCCGGTCGACATCACCCGTCCGGGTCGGAAGCGTCCGTGGCCCAGACCCAGATGGAGCATCAGCACGTCTCCACCGCGCTGCCGGCTCACGAGGTCGGGCAGACCGTCCCCGTTCCAGTCGCCGACGGTGTAGATCGCTGTCGTGGGGCTGGTCCTGAGGTGGGCCGACACGGGGCGACGGAGGTTGACCAGGTCGTTGTTCGCGAGCACCTCGAGGCGGTTGCCCACCCGGCCCAGGATGTCCGGACGCTTGCCGCCCGCCAGTTGGGCACCACTCATCTGCCGGAGCCCGCCCATTCCTGGGAACGGTCCGTAGGGATGGCCGAAGCCACCTGTGCCGTTGCCCGCGAGGATCAGCGCGGTGCCGTTCCAGCGGTTGCGGACCAGGACGTCCCCGGCCCTGTCACCGGTCAGGTCACCGGCCCCGCTCAGGCCGTTGTAGGCCTTGCTCAGGGTCTGAACCCACCTCGCGGGGCGGAGCCGACCCGACGCGCTGCCGAGCGCCACGTAGAGGCCATGCGCGGGGGTGAGTGCGACGACGTCCGGCACCTTGTCTCCGTTGAGATCGCCGGCGACCGCCGTCTGGGCGAAGCGGGTCCAGTTGCGGGCGAGCAGGCGTCGCTTCCCGAAGGCGCCCACCCCGGGGGCGCCCGGGTAGAGGTACAGCGACCCGTTGCGACGGTCGATCCCGACGAGGTCGGCCCGGCCGTCGCGGTTCCAGTCGCCGGCGGAGAACAGCCGTGCGACGTGGCGCATCGGACGGGTGTGGGCGACGGGTCTCGCCGAGATGTGCCCGGCTCCGTCGCCCCGGTAGATGGCCCACGACCGGCTGCCACGGGTCCGCGCCATCACGTCGCCGTTGCCGTCGCCGGTGACGTCGCCGACCGCCACGATCCTGCTCATCTGCGCCCAGGCACCGGTGCTGGCCACCGCCGGGCGGAAGCCCACCATCCCGCCGGTGCGCAGTACATAGAGGCTGCCGTCAGATCGTTGGGCCACCAGGTCGGGCTGGGTCGCGTTGCCCATGATGTTCGACGTGCGCGGGAAGGACATCCTCGGCTGGGCTGGTCCGTAGGGCGTCTTCTTGAGCGGGTTGTACGCCGTGGGTGTCGGTGTCGGTGTCGGTGTGCTGCCGCCGGTCTGCGCCGCGATCTGGATCTGTCTGGCCTCAGTGCGGATGTAGGGCAGCTTCGCGTAGAGATAGCGACCCGGACAGGCCGTCTGTCCGACGTCCCGGTGCCCATTGATCGCGTGCAGCGTGTAGCCGCGCAATCGGATCCCGGTGGCGTTGGCCTTGATGTTGTACATCGACAGCTTCCAGGCGAACAGTCGGGCATAGGCGTCGAGCAGCACCTTCGGCGGCTCGGCGATGTCGTAGTTGCCGATCGCCGACATCGCGAAGGACACGTCGTTGAAGCCCAGGGTGTGGGCGCCGATCACCGGCCGGTCCACCCCGCCGTACCGCCCCTCCCAGATTCGGCCGAAGCGGTCGACGAGGAAGTTGTAGCCGATGTCGCGCCACCCGCGGGAGATCACGTGGTAGGCGTAGATGCCGCGGATCAGTGCCGGCACGTCCTTGCGGGTGTAGTTGTTGGCGTTGACCGTGTGGTGCACGAAGCCGGTCTTGATGGTGCCGTAGTCCGGCGGCCCCTGCTCGCGCAGCTTCTCGTTGGCGCCCCACTGTGCCCGGGAGAAGATCTGCGGCTTGGGCGCGACCTTCATCGCGCTCAGCGCGACGCTGCTGCCCGGCCGCGAGACCGCCTGCTCCGCTGCGGGGGTCGCGAGCTTGCTGGTGTCCTCGATCGGTGCCCCGGTCGCGCTCGCGTCCGACGCCGGCAGCTTCGCGGTGTCGATCGCCGGCTTCTCCTTGGTGAGGTCGTCCCGGCCGGGGTTGATCAGTGCGAGCTGGAGGCCTGCGGGCACCCTGCCCCCGGCGGCGGCGACACGCATCTGCACCTGGTCCACGTCCCCGACGACGAGCGCGTCGGTCCCGGGGCGAGCGTGGGCGTTGTCGGCGTCATCGGAGGCGTCCGGCCCGTGGTCGTCGTGATACTGCAACTGCTGCCAGGACGACCAGGTCTCCCCGGTCAGGGTGCGCACCTGGAAGGCGATCTGGTCCTCAGCAGGCTCGGTGCCGGGAGCCCAGGTGACGCCGACCGTCGCGTAGCCCGCCACCGCCTCAGGAGCGCTGGTGAGCGCCACCGGCAGGCCGTGGATCGTCGCCCGCGGCGCGCTCGGTACGACGGGAGCGCTGCGCTGCGAACCATGGCTCGGGGTCGAGTCAGGACGGGGGGCAGGAGTGCCCTTGGCGGTGTCCGGTGCCACGCTGCGCGCGTCTGCCCTCGTCGCGCCGCCGGCAGGTGCAGCAGCGTCGAGGGTGACCTCACGCACCTTCGGCGTGATCGCCTTCTGGTCGACGTAGGCAGGGTGGACGTCGACGGCCGCAGTCAGGTCCCGCGCGAGACCCGTCCCGGCGTCGGGCTGGGGCCCCACGATGTCCAGCGTCACCACGCCGGCCGCGGTGACGCCCACCGCGAGCACGGTCGCAGTGACCAGCAGCTGCTGGCACACGGTGATGTACCGGGACTTGTTGAACGGCATCGGAAGGACTCCATGTGAGGGGGAAGTAATTCACACGAGTACCAAGTTTCACACCATTAACAGGGGTCACCGCAAGCAATTCCCGACAATTACAAATGTGTAATTCGCAAACAACAATGATGTCATTTCGATGGAATTACCGCGATATTCCGCCGGTCAGATGTCGGCGCCGAGCTCCTCGTCCATCTCGGCGTCGAGGTCGGACTCATCCTCGCCGTCGCCGTCGTACTGCAGGTAGCGGATGCCCTCGGCGACGTCACCGTCGAAGTTGAGCTTGCCCGACTCCAGCACCAGGACCCGGTCGCACATCGAGCGCACCGACGCGGCCGCATGGGAGACATAGAAGATCGTGGTGCCCTGGTGACGGATCTCCTGCATCTTGGCGAGGCACTTCTTCTTGAACGGGCGGTCCCCCACCGCGAGCACCTCGTCGGCCAGGAAGATGTCGGCATCGACGTGGACCGCGATCGAGAAGCCGAGCCGGGCGTACATGCCCGAGGAATAGTGCGAGACCGGGGTGTCGAGGAACCTGCCGATGTCGGCGAAGGCAACGATCTCGTCGAACTTGCGGTTGATCTCGGCCTCGCTCATCCCCAGGATCGCGCCGTTGAGGAACAAGTTCTCCCGCCCGGTGAGCTGCGGGTGGAAGCCGGCGCCGGTGGCGATCAGGCCGGCGATCCGGCCGCGGGTGAGGATCTTGCCCTTGTCGGGGTTCAGCACGCCGTTGATCAGCTTGAGCAGGGTCGACTTGCCGGAGCCGTTCAGGCCCATCAGGCCGATCGCCTCCCCCTGCTCGACGGTGAAGGAGACGTCGTTGACCGCCAGGAAGGTCTCCTGGAGCGGCAACCTGCGTACGGTCGCGACCGCCATCTGCTTCAGGGTGCGGTGGTACTGCATGCTGAACTCCTTGGAGACCGCATCGACCACGATCGACTCGCTACCCATCTACATCCGCTCCGGGAACTTGCCCTCGACCCGGGAGAAGAACCGCTGGGCGAAGTAGAGCAGCACCGCGCACGCCACCAGCATCACGAGGCCCCTCTCGAAGAGGTCCGGTGGGAACTCCACGGTGTGGCCTCCCCCCGGCTGGATCAGCCCGGAACCCTGCTTGCGGTTGGCCGGGACCACGCCCCACCAGAAGAACCGCTGCATCAGCAGCACCGCCTCGGCGACCGGGTTCGCCATGTAGACCTGGTAGAGCCACGGATGCACGTGCTGCAGCTGGTAGATCCGGGAGAACGGATACATCATCGGCACCATGAAGTGCAGGAACTGCAGGAGGGTCTGGACGATGTTCTGGAAGTCCTTGTAGAACACGTTCAGCGCGCTGAAGAACAGTCCGAGCGCCAAGGAGATGCACACCAGGATCCCGACGCCCAGGAGCGCGGCGATGATGCCCGAGATCGAGATGTGCCAGCCCGACAGCACGCAGATGAAGATCAGCACCAGGATCTGCGGGAAGGTGTGGTAGGCGGCCACCACCATCGCGGCCACCGGGAAGGTCTCCCGGGGCATCCGCATCTTCATCACCAGTGACCGGTTCTGCCAGATCGACCGGGTCCCGCCGCTCCAGGTCTCGGTGAAGTAGTGCACGAAGACGATCCCGCAGAACAGGTGGATCGCGAACGACGGAAAGCCCTGGTGCAGGTTGAACACGAAGCCGAAGACCACGAAGTAGATCGCGAACCGCATCGCCGGCTGGATGTAGGACCAGAGCAGGCCGAGAAGCGAGGCCGCGTACATCGACGCCAGCAGCCGGGACACGATCAGCCGAAGCAGGTAGGGCTGGCGAAGGACCTCGATGATCCCGCCGTGCGGAGCGGGCTGCACCAGCGGCGCGTCCACGCGGCGCTCGAGCCTCGGCCCGTCGAACGCGGCCACGACCGGCATCGACTCGGCCTTCGCGCGCGCCAGTCGGCGGGCGCGCTTCGCCGCATCGGCGCGACGGCCCTTCTGATCGGATCCGGGGCCGCTCGCCTTGTTTGCAGCCCTCACGTGGGCTCCTCGACCGAGGCCTTGAAGGTCGCCTCCCAGGTCTCCGGCGAGGTGATCTCCCCGAGCGCCTCGCGGTAGCGCTGGGCGAGCTGCGGCCACTCGCGGTAGAGCCGCTGATGCAGTTCGCCAGAACGCGCCAGCAGGGCACGGAACTGCTCAGGATCGCGCTGGTAGAGGGCGGCTCCGGTCTGGTCCTTCATGCTGACCACTGCCGAGTCCATCGTGCCGAGCTTGTACCACTTGGCGTCCATGGCGGGCACGACGGCCTCGGGGTGCTCGCGAGACAGCGGGCGGACCTTCGAGAGCTGGCGCAGCGTCCCGACGCAGGCAGCGACCAGCCGGGCAGGCATGCTCGGGACCTCGGTGACGTCACCCTTCTTGCGCGGCTTCGATCGTCGGACGGGCGGGAACGCATCGGGGTCGGCCTCGATCCGAGCGTCCTGGAAGCGCTTGACCTGGGCACGCACCGCGCCGAGCTTGCTCGGCAGGTCCGCGTGCAGCTGTTCGGGACCCGCGAGCACGTCCTGGAGTGCTTGGCAGCGCAGCTCCGCGGTGGAGTACTGCATCGAGATGAGGTGCTTGACCTGGACGTTGAAGCTCTCACGCAGCAGCTTGCCGCCGTGCGGGAACGGCGAGTGCAACAGCGCCGCGACGAAGCGATTGCGCTCGTGGAAGTAGGCCTGCCAGTCGACCTCGTCGTTCTTGTCGGTCCACGGGATGTGCCACACCGCAGCACCGGGCATGCTGACCGTCGGGTAGCCGGCCGCCTTCGCCCGGAGGCCGTACTCGGAGTCGTCCCACTTGATGAACAGCGGAAGCGACAGGCCCAGCTCGGCGAGCACCCGGGTGGGGATCAGGCACATGAACCAGCCGTTGAAGTCCACGTCCACCCGCTGGTGCAGCCAGCGCGCCGAGCGCAGGTTGCGGGCGCTGAAGTCCCAGTCGAGGAACACCCCGGGCGCCGACATCCACCAGAATCGCCACGGCTGCACGATCTCGCCGAAGCTGTAGAGCCGGGACCGCGAGTAGAGGCTGAACATGTGGCCCCCGACGATCGTGGGGCGACGAGCCAGGTCCCCGAAGGTGACCGAGCGGATGATGCCCTCCGGCTCGCACACGACGTCGTCGTCCATGCACATGAAGTACGTCGCGGTGCCGCGCGCCAGGGTCTCCATCTGGCCACGGGCGTAGCCGCCGGACCCGCCGAGGTTGGCCTGCTCGATCACCCGGAGCCGATCGCCGAGCAGATGCTCGGCCGCCGGGAACTCCGTGGAGTCGACGACCTTCTGGGTGCCCTGCTCGACGACGATGACCTCATCGAGGTAGTCCCGCAGGTCGTCGTCGGCACCGATCTGGCCGAGCAGGCGGGCGCAGAAGTCGGGGCGGTTCATCGTGGTGATGCCCACGGTCACGGTGCCGTGCTCGAGCCGGTCGTCGGGGACCTCGGCGGTCCACTCGCCGGACTCGACCACCACGTCGGTGTCACCGGCGACCACGTCGTACCAGTACCAGCCGCCGTCGGCGAAGGGCTTCAGCGACAGCGCGAAGTCGAAGCTGCCGGCGTCCTGGTCGTCGGTGCTCGCCGAACCGACGCGCTGGGACCGGCCGTTCGCCATCGAGCGGTAGACGGTCACCGTCGCGCCGCGGCCGCGAAGCCGCACGGTCAGGGTGACCTCACTGACGACGGTCCAGCGACGCCAGTAGCTGGCCGGGAACGCGTTGAAGTAGGTGCCGAACGAGAGTCGGTCGCCGCTGGCGATGCGCAGCGCGTGCCGGCCCTCGATCTGATCGGGGTGCAGCACCAGACCCGTCGAGGTCGACTGGCGCAGCGCCGCGGCGTTGACCGCTCGTGCGCTGCGGTTGCCGCCGACGTCGTACTTGTCGGCGTCGAGGTTGGCCGCCTCCAGGTCGACGTAGAGGCTGAACACGTCGGTGTCGCGATCCAGCGGCAGGATCTGTCGCTGCAGCAAGCGGGTGCCCATCAGGCGTCCACCCCTCCGGACTTGAGCTCGGCGCCGTCACGGAAGTGCGGCGCGAGCTGGTTGTCGAACATCGAGAGCGCAGAGCCGATCGCCATGTGCATGTCGAGATACTTGTACGTGCCCAGGCGACCGCCGAACAGCACCATCGGCTCCTTCCTGGCCAGGTCGCGGTAGCGGAGCAGCTTGTCCCGGTCCTCCGCGGTGTTGACCGGGTAGTACGGCTCGTCGCCCTTCTCGGCGAACCGGCTGTACTCGCGCATGATCACGGTCCTGTCGTCGGGGTAGTCCCGCTCGGGATGGAAGTGCCGGAACTCGTGGATCCTGGTGAAGGCGACGTCCTCGTCGGGGTAGTTCATCACCGACGTGCCCTGGAAGTCACCGGTGCCGACGACCTCGCGCTCGAAGTCGAGGGTGCGCCAGGAGAGCTCGCCCTCGGAGTAGCCGAAGTACTCGTCGACCGGCCCGGTGAACACGATCGGCACGGTGCCGGTGAACTCGTGCCGCACCTCGAAGAAGTTCGTGTCGAGCCGGACCTCGATGTTCTCGTGGTCGGCCATCCGCTCAAGCCAGGCGGTGTAGCCGTCGACGGGCAGGCCCTCGTAGGTGTCGTTGAAGTAGCGGTTGTCGTAGGTGTAGCGCACCGGGAGGCGGCTGATGATGTCCGCGGAGAGCCTCGAAGGCTCGGTCTGCCACTGCTTGGCCGTGTAGTGCGCGATGAAGGCCTCGTAGAGCGGCCGCCCGATCAGCGAGATGCCCTTCTCGACGAAGTTCACCGGCTCCTTGTCGCCGAGCTCGGCGGCCTGCTCGCGGATCAGCGCCCGGGCCTCGTCAGGGCTGTAGGCCGCGTCGAAGAACTGGTTGATCGTGCCCAGGTTGATCGGCAGCGGATAGACCTGCCCGTCGTGGTTGCTGTACACGCGGTGTTGGTAGGAGGTGAAGTCGGTGAACTGCCTGACGTAGTCCCAGACCCGCTTGTTGGAGGTGTGGAACAGGTGCGCGCCGTAGACGTGCACCTCGATGCCGGTCTCCGGGTCCGGCTCGCTGTATGCGTTGCCGCCGATGTGCTTGCGGCGCTCGAGGACCAGGACCTTCAGGCCCAGCTCACGGGCGCACCGCTCGGCGACCGTCAGCCCGAAGAATCCGGAGCCGACGACGACGAGGTCGGGGCGCTGGGCATCGGCTTCCACAGATTCTCCTCAAGAGCCCGCACCGGGGCGTACACACACTGCTTTCGGTGCGTCAGTCTAGCGGCGGACCCGGGTGGACCGGTTTGCCAACAGGCTGCGGTAGGCGACCTTTCTCACACCCTCCGGGACCAGGCGGTAGCCACCCCGAACGACGACGTTGCGCAGGTACTCCGCCCGGGAGGTGATGCCGAGCATCCGCAGCCGTCGCTGCAGGGCCAGCTCCGAGCGCAACAGGGCCGCCCCGCCCCGGCGGGCGTAGGCACCCTCCCCGACGCGGTAGTAGACGAGCGGGTCCGGCAGGTTCGCGGGCACCGCACCCCCCTCGACCATCCGCGTGAACAGCAGGTAGTCCTCGAGCAGCGCGAGGTCGGTGTAGCCACCGGCTGCCGCAACTGCCGACCGGCGGTAGACCACGGTGGGGTGGTTGAACGGGTCACGGAAGCGGATGACCCGGCGGATCTCGTCGGGGTCGATCGGCGGCGTACGACGCCCTACGACGTCGTCGCGGTCGCGTCCGAACTCCCAGAGTCCGGAGCCCACGATGTCCGCGCCGGCCTCGATCAGTGGGAGCTGGCGCTCGAAGCGCTCCGGAGCGCTGAGGTCGTCTGAGTCCATCCGGGCGACGATCTCGTGGGAGCAGGCCGCCAGTCCGGCGTCGAGCGCCGGGCCCAGGCCGATGTTTCTCGGCAGCCGCACCACCCGGGTGGGCACCTCGCTGCGGCCGGTCAGCTCCTCCACGACGCGAGCGAGTGCGGCCGGCACCGGGCCGTCCTGGACCAGCACCACCTCGTCGGGCGGGCGGGTCTGCTCGAGGACGCTGGTGCGGTAGGCGTCGCGCAGCTGATCGGGGTCGTCGCCGGCCCAGGTGCTCATCAGCATGCTGAACGGCTGTCGGCCGAGTGGGCGGGCCGCGGCGTCGGGCCAGCCGGCCTCGGCGAGCACCGTCCGGTTGGGCCGCGGCCGGGACCACAGCCCTTCACGGAATCCCCGCCGGGTCGCGGATCGCAGGGTCGCCCGGTCCGCCGAGCCGCGATAGGTACGTCGCCAGCGGCGGAGCGTGGACCCGCCGTACAGCAGCTTCTCGTGCGGAGCCAGGCCCGTGGAGTGGCGGAACAGCCAGAGCTTGTTGCGCACCTCGAAGAAGAAGCGCTCCCCCGGGTCGGCGTCGGTGGACCCGTAGGTCCGGGTCTTGTGCACGACCACACTGCCCGGCACGTAGAGACCGGCCCCGCCGCGCACGAGCCGGGTGGTGTACTCGAAGTCGTCGTTCCACAAGAAGTAGTCGGCCACCGGCAGACCGCGCTCGCGTATCGCATTCGCGTCGCACATCACCGACACGAAGGAAGCCGAACGGATCGGGACTGCGTCGACCGCATCAGCCGCGACCCGCTCGGCCGAGGTCGCTCCTGGCTTGGGTCGCGGCGTGTTCATCGGGTGATCGCGACCATCGGTCCACACCACCTTGCTCGCCAGCAGCGACGGCCGGCCGCCGGGGTGGTCCTGCCAGGCACGGACCAGCACAGCGGCCGCGTCGGGGGTGGGCACGGTGTCGTCATCGAGCAGCCAGACCAGGTCGGGGTCGTGGGTCAGGGCACGCTCGATGCCCACCGCGAATCCTCCCGCGCCTCCGGTGTTGCGGCCCAGGGAGACCACGTCGAGGCCGTCGGCGAAGGATGACCGCAGCAGCGCTGCCGTCTCGTCGGTGGAGGCGTTGTCGACGACCACGATCTCCTCGGGTGGCGTCGACTGGCCGCGCAGCGCGACCACAGCCTCCTGGAGCAGCTCGACGCGGTTCCAGGTGACGACCACGGCGACCACGCGCGTCCGGGCCGGCCCTGTGACCGGAGCGGGAGTGGTGGGCAGCTCGGACACGACACAGCACCCTATCCGCGCCGCTGCCCGTGCTCGGCGCCCGACTCGGATGCCGCCGGTCAGCAGGCGTCGGAGAGGTTCGAGGCCTGGTTCGCGGCGTACCCACTGCTCAGGCTGCCGTACGACCCGCCGGTGGTGACCCCGGAGACATGGTGCTTCCTGTGCTTCTTGGCTGCGGCGTGGCCCGACGCCTTCGCTGGGGCGATCGCCTTCTTCACGGCCGCCTGGATCGTGGCGATGTCCGGGTGGCCGGTGTTGACCATCGGCGGCACGAACGACACGGTGCGCACCGGTTGGGAGCGTGCCTTCAGCGCAAGCTGGATGAAGGTGTCCAGCTCGGACGCGGGCAGGTCGGTGGTGAGCAGGGTCTCCCCCGCGTCCGCGATCGACTGGAACTTCAGCACCACCCTCTGCGGGCTGACCTGGTGCAGCATCGCATTCATCACGCACTTCTGGCGGGCCATCCGCGAGTAGTCGTCGGCCGACTCCCGCGACCGGGCGAACCAGAGCGTCTGGTAGCCGTTCAGCTTGCGGTAGCCCGGCTGGATGTAGCCGGTGACCGGTCCGCCGATCCCACCGATCGGGATCCGGTCACGCACGTGCAGCTTGACGCCGCCCACGGCCTCGACGAGCTTGCGGAACCCGAGCAGGTTCACCATCGCGTAGTAATTGATCTTCAGCCCGGTGATGCCCTCGACGGCCTCCTTGGTGGCCTCGACCCCGGGGTTGGCGACGCCCTTGAACACCGACTTGTGGTCCGCGGCCCAGGTGGCGAGCGAATTGAGCTCGTGCAGGCCGAGCTGCTGCGGGTCGTTGATGCACCGGGTGTTGCAGGTGTAGCCGTGCGGGAACTGCTTGGCCATCCTCGAGCCGGGCGCGAACGGGAAGTTCAGCATGTTGCGGGGCAGGCCGAAGAGGACGGTCCGGCCGGTGTCGGCGTCGATGCTGGCCACCGTCATGCTGTCCGGGCGCAGTCCCCAGCGGTCGGCGCCGGAGTCACCCCCGAGCAGCAGCACGTTGTAGCGGCCGTCGTGCACCTGGGTGACCGAGCCGTTGCCGAAGACGGACGTGATCAGGTTCTTCTCGACCGTCACCACGTGCGAGAAGAACAACAGCGAACCGGCGACCGTGAAGCAGAGCACGCCATTGAGGCCCACCATGGCGAGGCGCTGCTGGCGCTGCAGCGCGAGCGGGTCGCCGAGCATCCAGGAGTCGACGAACAGGTAGGCCCAGCCCACCGCCATCCCCATCAGCACGAACCTGATCAGCCCGAGGATGACCGTGTTGGTGCCGAACCAGAAGATGAAGCTGTGGAAGGTCAGGCCGAGCAGGACGACCAGGACGAGAGATCCGAGCAGCGCCAACCAGATCCTGATCGCGATCCGGCCGACCTCCTTGCGCCCGGCGACCAGCTGGGCGGAGCCGGGCAGCACCAGGGTCATCACCATCAGCGCGACCGCGCGTCGGAACCGGACACGGGTCAACTGGGCGCGGTAGTCCTGCGGCATCACGACCTGGGTGCACCTCTCGGGTCGGTGGCGGGGAGGGGAAGGTTCCCCGCACGTCCGCCCAGTATCACCAGTCACACGTGCCACAGGGGTCACGGCACGCCGAGGATTCCGAATCGGCCGGGCGCACGCGGGGCGATGTGCGCCTGCACGGTAGCGTCTGGGCCATGCCCGACCGCCCCACGCGCCGATCCGGCGGAGCCGACGAGCCGGAGTACGGCTGGCTCTACGGCAGCAAGTCCGGCGCCGCTGCCGCCGACCAGCCGGACGAGCCGACCCGGATCATGCCGACGGTCTCCCGTCCCGGAGCCCGGGACCCGCGTGCCGGGCAGCCCTCCGGTGCGCCTCCGGCACGCCCTCCCGCCCAGCCGCCTGCCCAGCCTCCGACGGGACCGCGCGGGGCGGGGCCCCGGGCGCCGCGCCCCCGTCGCCGCCGACGCTGGGGCAGGATCGTGCTCACGGTGGTGGTGCTCTGGCTGGTCTTCCTCATCGTCGTGCCGCTGTGGGCCTGGGGCCGGGTGGACAAGATCAACGCGTTCCCGTCCGGGCACCGACCGGCCGACCAGCCGGGCAGTAACTACCTGCTGGTCGGCTCCGACAGCCGCGAGGGCCTGTCGAAGGCGGAGAACCGCAAGCTCGGCACTGGCGGCGTCTCCGTGGACGGCGGCCGTACCGACACCATCATGATCCTGCACACCGGGTCCGGTCCGAGCATGCTGCTCTCCATCCCCCGCGACTCCCTGGTACCTATCCCTGGCCATGGCACCACCAAGGTCAACGCGGCGTTCGCATACGGCGGCCCCAGGCTCCTCGTCCAGACGATCGAGCAGGACACCGGGCTGCACATCGACGACTACGTGGAGATCGGTCTCGGCGGCTTCGTCAACGCAATCGACGCCATCGGCGGGGTGACCATCTGCCCGCACCGCAGGATCAACGACCCGCGCGCCAACCTGCACGTCAAGAAGGGCTGCCAGAAGGCGGACGGCGCGACCGCGCTGGGTTGGGCGAGGTCGCGACACGCGTTCAAGCTCGGTGACATCGAGCGGGCCGAGCACCAGCGCCAGGTCGTCAACTCGATCGGCGCCGGCATCAAGTCGCCCTGGACCTTCCTCTTCCCGTGGCGCTACTACGCGATCAACAAGGCGGTGACGACGTCGCTGAAGGTCAACAAGGGCATGAGCCTGTTCTCCGCGGCGAACTTCGCCTGGGCGATGGGGCGGGTCAACGGCAAGAGCGGGATGACCTGCACGATGCCGATCTCCGACCTGGCCGTGCACTGGGACCGGACGCGGGCGCTGCAGCTGCTGCGGTACCTGAAGCACGACCGTACGTCGGACATCCCGAAGTCGCTGTGCACCAAGTCAGGACTGCCCAAATGAGCTACCAGACCCTCCGCGAGGAGATCGATGACGACGGCATCGTCACGCTGACCCTGGACCGTCCGGACGCCCTCAACGCCTTCACCGTGACCATGGCCACCGAGCTCGAGCAGTTCTTCCGCCGGGCTGCGGACGACGACGCCGTCCGGGCCGTCGTGGTGACCGGCGCAGGGCGGGCCTTCTGCGCCGGCATGGACCTGACTCGTGAGGGCAACGTCTTCGGACTCGACGAGGACGTCGCGGTGACGCCCGACGACCTGCGCGACCGGCTCACCGAGGAGCCCTTCCAGAGTGGGGTCCGCGACACCGGCGGCAAGGTCACGCTCGCCATCCACGACTGCCCCAAGCCGGTGATCGCCGCGATCAACGGGCCCGCGGTCGGCATCGGGGCCACCATGACGCTCGCCATGGACATCCGGATGGCATCGACCCGGGCGCGCATCGGCTTCGTCTTCGGGCGCATCGGGATCGTCCCCGAGGCCGCCTCGACCTGGTTCCTGCCCCGCATCGTCGGCCTCCAGCAGGCCCTGGAATGGATCTACGCCGCCGACATCCTCACCGCCGAGGAGGCACTGGCCGGCCGGCTGCTGCGGTCGGTCCACGAGCCCGACGACCTGCTGCCCGCGGCGCACGACCTGGCTCGCAGCTTCGTGAGGAACCGCTCGCCGCACGCCCTGGGCCTCGCCAAGCGACTGCTCTACCGCAACGCCGGCACGCCGTTCCCGGTCGATGCGCACCGCGCTGACTCGCTCGCGATGTGGCACGCCTCCCAGGCGGACGGCAAGGAGGGCGTCCGCGCCTTCCTCGAGAAGCGCGACCCGGAGTTCACCCACCGGGCCTCGGAGATCCCCGACGTCTTCTGACACGGCCGAATCCGTGCGGCGAGGTGGTGACGAGCAGGAGCCGCGACAGTCGACCGCGTGAAGGCCGTCGGCCTTCGCCAGATCTCGACAGCCGTGTGACCTTTGCCGGGTCAGATCGTTGCGCAATTCATCATCCTGCTCGGGAGTCGGAGGATCACCGCATGCGCATGCCCATCGGTCGCAGGACCGCACTCGCCACCCTCACCGCGCTCGCGAGCGCGACTGCACTCGGGTTGGCTCCGGCGGCCCACGCCGCCCCCACCGGACTGCTGCCGACGCAGCTGCTCTCGACGGTGACCCAGAACGTGCTTCCAGGTCTCGCGAACGCGACCAGGCTCGGCGCGGACACCGGCTCGGTGCTGCACCTGGTCGTGACCGTGCCTCGGCCCGACCCGTCCGGCGAGAGGGCGCTGATCCGCGCCGAGCACACCCCGGGCAACGCCGCCTACCGGCACTTCCTGACACCGGCCCAGTTCGCGTCCCGCTTCGGGGTGCCGTCGACCCAGCAGCAGGCCGTGCGCTCGTTCTTCACCCAGGGCGGGGCCCACGTCGACTCCGTCTCGAGCGCCGGTGACATCTACAGCGTTCACGGCACCACCGCAGTGCTCGGTTCGCTGCTGCACACCTCGTTCGGCCGCTACCGGATCAGCGGCACCACATTCGTCGCGAACACCTCGGCGCCGGTCACCCCGGCCAGCCTGAAGATCCGCAACATCGTGGGCCTCAACACGCTGCAACGGTTCCGCACACCCGCGAAGGCGATTCGTCAGCAGGGCACCTGCCTGGGCAGCACCTGCATCGGGGGCACCACGCCCCAGGACCTCTGGAAGGTCTACGACCAGCCCGCGACCCACACCGGAGCCGGCCAGTCGATGGCGATCTTCGGCGAGGGACAGACCGACGGCGTGATCAGCGACCTGCGCGCCTTCGAGGCCAAGTTCGACCTTCCCCAGATCCCGGTCACGGTCAAGCACCCGGCCGGCGACACCGACTTCTCCGACGACTCCGGGCACCCGGAGTGGAACATCGACACCCAGGCCGCCTCGGGGATGGCGCCCGACGCCGACAACCTGACCCTCTACTTCGGCTCGGACCTCAGCGACGCCGATGTGGCCAAGGTCTTCTCCCAGTTCACCGACGACGCCACCGGACCGATGCAGGCCTCGGCGTCGTACGGCGAGTGCGAGACCGTCCCCGTGGTCTCCTCGATCGCCGCCAACCCGCTGCTCAACCCGTCGCTGCCGATCGGCCAGGGGCTGGGCAACAACAGCGACGCGACCCTCACCCAGATCACCCAGCAGGCAGCCGCCGAGGGCAAGACGATCTTCGCCTCCACCGGCGACACCGGGTCGTCGTGCCCGGTGGTGTTCGCGTCGGTGATCGGCGCCGGCAACGGCGTGCTCAACCAGGGTGTCCCGGTCACCAACTCCCCCGCCTCGCTGCCGTGGGTCACCGCCGTCGGCGGCACCGTGCTCTACACCGACGGCTCGGGCAACCGGAGCCGCGAGTACGGATGGGCGTTCTCCGGCGGTGGCTCCACCTTGTTCACCCCGGCGCCGGCGTACCAGATCGGCACCAAGAACCTCGACATCCCGTGCCTGCAGCCCCTCGGTGCGACCTGCCGGGGCATCGCGGACGTCTCGGCCCAGTCCGGTGACGTGACCGGCAACGGCTACGACATCGTGATGAGCGGCACCTACACCGAGGGGGGCGGAGCCGGCACGTCGCTGTCCTCCCCGCTCTGGCTGGGCATGTGGACGCGGGTGCAGTCGGCCGCGCCGACGGCCGCGGGCAACGGGTTCGCGAACGAGCAGCTCTACCGCGTCGGGAACGCCGCTGCGTCGTACTCCCGGGACTTCTTCGACGTCAGCTCGCTGGACACCTCGACCGGGCTTCCCGCCACCAATGGCCTCTACCCGACGCTTCCCGGGTGGGACTACGTGACGGGCTTCGGTACGCCGAAGGTGGCCGGCCTGATCCAGGACATCGACGGCGTCTCCTGATCCCGGGTCCGGGGCTGAGCGTTCGCCGATCCTGGCCGCTCAGCTCTCCCCGGGGGACGCCAGCAGCCGGCCGCCGAGCTCACGGCTGCGGCCATCGAACTCGGCGACCACCTCGTCGGTGCCGTCCGGGCGGGTGCGGGCCACGGTGACGTCGTAGGTCCCGTCACGTCCCTCGCGAGCACGCTCCACCGCTGTCGCGACCAGCACGTCGCCATGGTGCGTGGGACGGCGGAACCGGATCTGTGCGCTTGCCGCGACCGTGATCCGGTCGTAGGTGTTGCAGGCGAACGCGAAGGCACTGTCGGCCAGCGTGAACGTGTAGCCGCCGTGGCCGATTCCGTGGCCGTTGACCATGTCCTCGCGCACGGTCATCCGCAGCACCGCACGGCCAGGACCCACCTCGAGGAGCTCCATGCCGAGGTCCCGGCTGGCCCGGTCCTCGGACCACATCGTGCTGGCGCAGGCGCGGGCGAGCTCCTCGGGGTTCACCCCCGCAGGGTACGGCGGAGCAGGCCCTGCAGCTCGGTGAACATCCGCTCGGCCGCGGCCTCGTCGTACATCGAGGTGTCCGCCATCGTGTAGCCGTGCGGCGCCCCGGCGTACACCTCGTTCTTCGCGGTGAGACCGGCAGCGGCAATCGCCTCACCGAGGGTGGCGATCGCCTCCGGGGGCATCGACCCGTCGTTGTCCGCGTGACCGAAGACGAGCTCGGCGCTCGCGTCGGCGAGCGCGAGGTGGGGGCTCTCGGGATCGTCGGTGACCAGCCCGCCGCCGTGGAAGCCGGCCGCGGCAGCGACCAGGTCCGGGTGGGCGCCGGCGGCCCGGACCGCGAACCGCGCACCCATGCAGTAGCCGGTCACCGCGACCGGCCCCGGCGCGACGCCCTCGAGGTCGGTGAGCGCGGCGAGGTAGGCGGCATTGTCGGCGCGCATCATCGGCCCGTCGAAGGCACGCACCCGTGGCATCACCGTGGCGAAGAACTTCTCGCGCTCGCCCGGCTCGCGGAGGTCGCCCTGCGGGGCGAGGTCGGCGGCCCGCCCGCTGCGGTAGAACAGGTTCGGCGCCAGCACGACGTAGCCCCAGTCCGCGATCCGGTCGGCCATCTCCTCGATGCGCGGACGCAGGCCGATCGCATCGATGAAGAACAGCACCCCTGGATGGTCGCCATCGGCGTCGGAGCGGGCGAGGTAGGCCTCGGCGGTGCCGTCGGGCACGGCAAGATCGATGTACGGCATGCCGACGACCCTACAACCAGTTGCGTTGGACAACCGCCCTGGGTACCGTCCTGCGGCCGTCGACTCCGGGGACCGCCGGCATGTGGCGACCGAGCAGCCAGTCGTGGAAGAAGTGGGGCGGAACGTCGAGCCGGGACCGGATCCACGACAGGTACGCAGATCGCGTCGCGTTGCCCCCGGCGTGCGTAGCCAGACCCGGCCAGTCCCGGACCATCGACCAGAACGCCTGACCGCCCACGTGCCGACGCAGCTGGTCCCACATCAGTGCCGGCGGGAAGTAGACGTTGTCGGCGGCGAAGACGTATCGGTCGTAGTCTCCCGGCGGCCCGAAGGCGTCCCACCCGGCCTGGGCGCGCGGCACCTCCTGGCCGAGCACGTCCGTCAGGGTCGTGTGGTGCCGCTGCCCGAGCCAGTCGTACTGCAGCAGCGTCGCCATCCCCTCGTTCATCCAGACGTCACGCCAGTCCCTCGGCGTGACCAGGTCGCCGTACCACTGGTGGGCGACCTCGTGGACGAGGGTGTCCTTCGCGGTGTCGTAGGCGGTGTCCCCGACGGTGACCAGGGTCTGGTTCTCCATCCCGCTGTCGTAGCCCTTGACCACGATCACCGAGAGCGACCCGAATGGGTAGGCACCGAGTCTGCGCTCGACCCAGCGCAGCGCGGCGGGCAGGTATCTCGCGCGGTGCAGCGCCCGGCGGTCACCGCGTGGCGTCCACAGCGTCACCGGCACGCCATGCACCGCCGGCCTGCGGGTCTGGCGGTAGCGGCCGAACTCCACGGTCGTGAGGTACGACGACGCCGGTGCGTCGAGATGGAAACGGGTGATCTCCTGACCGCGTACGCGATGGCGTGCGACGAGCCGACCGTTGGCGACCCCGACCTGAGGGGCCGGCACGGAGAGCCGGAAGTCGTAGAACGCCTTGTCGGAGGGCTGGTCGTTCACGGCGTACCAGTGGAACGCGCCCACCGGCTCGTCATTGGTGAAGACGTCGCCGGTGCGGGTTCGGTACATGCCCACCGCGTTGCGCTGAAGCGCAAGCGGCGGCGCTTGGGGCAGCGTGCCGGCGTACCTGATCCGCAGGGCGTGCATCGACCCTGCGCGCACCGCGTGGTGGACGACCAGGACCTGCTTGGCGTGGCTGACCCGGACGGGCCGACCGTCCAGCTGCGCCGAGGAGACACGCATCCGGCCGCCGAGGGCGAGCCGCACCACCCGGGTGCCCCTGGCGGCGCGGAAGGTCAGTGTCTCGTCGCCGTGCAGCCGGTGTTGCGCGGGTGCCCAGCGGAGGCTGAGCCCGTAGTGCCACGCATCCACCCCCGGCATGGAGTGCGCAGGGTAGACGCTGTCCCGCCTCGGGATGGACGACCCCTGGCACCAGGCGGCACAGTCGGCGGCAGCCGGTCCGGGCTGGACCAGCGTTGTGACGAGCACGACCGATGCGCCGAGCAGGACCGCGATCCGGTGCGACCAGCTCCCCCTATGATCCACGATCCTGAATGTACGCCCGCTGCCCGGGCACAACGGCCGGTCTTGCCGACGGCTCTACCGGGCGGTTCCTGTGGGACAAGGTCCGCACGGCTTTCCTTGCCCTGCCGTGGCGGCTGTTTTGGATGCCGTCCAGACATCGCGCGTGAGTGGGCGGCATCGAGCTCGTCGTTGATGTGGCGGGCGCCCGGAGAGCACCGTCGACGATGGGTGCCAGCGGTCCGCGAGCCTCAGTTCGGTCCGTCCGGGCACTTCGCCGAAAACGTGGGTGGGCGCGCGGGCGTGGCTCTACGCTGCGCTGGACCAAGGTCTGGTCCGCCGTCGTCCCGGGAGGTCCCGTGCGTCGTCCGATCGCAGCCAGCGTGGTGCTGGCCACCGCGGCTGCACTCGCCGCACCGATGTTCGCTGCCACCGCGTATGCCACCACGAACCCTGTGGTCACCGCCTACTCCGACACACGGCAGACCCCGTACTCCTACGAGCAGACGAACGACGGGAACATCCTGCGCGAAGCGTGCGCGGACGCGGCACCGAAAGCCGCTCGGCTCTCGCTCGCAACCGCGTTGCGGCACGCTGGCCACCTGGTGTCCAAGGCATCCCACGGAAAGGGCGCGCGCAAGCTGGCCCACAGCGCATCGGGCAAGACCGAGGACGCGGCGATGACCGGCGCGGTCTCTGCCGTGGTCGACGGAAGCCCGGTCGCCGCGCTCGCCGCGCTGCTGCGCGCGCACCACCTCGCGCGGAAGGATCCGGTGCCGCTCATCGACGGCGCCGCCCTGCTCGCCCAGATGGGCAAGCCCAACGAGGCCCTCGCCTTGTTGCGGGCGGTGAAGACCAAGCGACTGCCCGCACACGCACCGTTCACCGTGCCGTGGCCGGCCGTGATGTCGGCCGCGCGCGGTGCAGCCCAGCTCGACCTGCACCACTACGACGCGGCGATCACTGCCTACGCGGCGGCGCGCAAGGCAAACAAGCTGTTGCCCGAGGCCAACCAGGGACGCGCCGCGGCGTACGCGTGCAAGAACGACGACCAGCACGCGATGGTCTTCCTGACCGCCGGTACGACGCGGCAGCAGTTCCCCGACGGCGACTTCGTCGGTGGCGACCCGACCTCCGGCGGCCAGCAGGTCGCCGGACCGGAGGTGCTCGACACCCACCACGGAAAGACCATCACCCTCCCCAACTTCAAGCTTCCGCAGACGGTCGCGGAAGGCGCCGCGTTGAATCAGCCGTACCAGAACTACATTGAAGGGAAGTTGCGTGACCAGGAGAGGGCCGTCGACGCCGCAGCGCAGGCGGCGAGTGTGCCCTACGAGAAATTCATCGACGCCCCGACGACGACTCCGGCGACGGCCGGACGTGCGCAAGACATCCTCCACGCCGTGGCAGAGACGGGCGTCGATCCCTCGGTCAAGCCACTGTGGGACAAGGCCTGGGCAGCCGAAGGCGTCCTGAGCGAGAAGATGACCAGCGTGCTGGGGCAGGCCCCGTGTTCGGACAAGGGCGCGTCGCAGGGCGAGCTCCGGGCGGACACCATCGCGTTCGACACGGACTGGCGCAAAGCGCTCGCTGCCGACTACCGTCTGGGTACTGCGCTCGCAGCGAACCTGAAGACCCCGGCGGCACACGAGTACGCGATCGCGCAGGCGCGCTCGCATGCATGGAACAACATCGACTTCCTTGCCCACGAAGACAGTCGGATCGACTTCTACGACTGGCTGTGCCAGGACGAACAGTCGGGGTCCGGGGATCCCGTCAGCGGCTCGGTCGCGACACCCCCCAGCGCCGCATGCCCCACGGGCATCCAGGGCATGGCGATCAAGTTCAAGCTCTTCGGCATCACCGTGAGCGTCAGCTGCGAGGTCGTCAGCGCGAGCGTGGCGACCAAGGGCTGGATCGGCGCGTTCGTCAGCGGGACCTACGACTTCGGCAAGCGACAATTGACGATCTTCGGCGGACCCCAGGTGAGTGTCTCGACGCCGGACGGTCCGACGAAGTTCGGCGGATCGGTCAAGGACGGGATCTACGTGACCGTCGGCGACAAGGGGATCGAGGACATCGGCGCCAGGTACCAGCACGGCGTGACGTCGACCGTCGGGTCGGTGTCGACCAAGATCGCGGGCGACAAGATGGACTTCACCTTCGTCGGCGCGTTCTCCAGTGCGTTCAGCCGGTGAGCCGTTCGGGCATCAGGGCATCTTGCGCCCTTCGTGCGGGTGGTCCACCGCGCGGATCTGTCACACAGCGTCACATAGGTGCGCGCCGCGTGGTTCGACTCGTTCGTAGCCGGTCTGGTGCAACACCCGGCGCTCACCGGATCCCGGGCATCGCCCTTGCCGATATGACTGCGAAACCCGCTCAGAGCTCGGACTGGACCCCCGCAAGGAGCTGTCGTGCCATCACGATCCGCTGCACCTGGTTGGTGCCCTCGTAGATCTGGGTGATCTTGGCGTCGCGCATCATCCGCTCGACGGGGTAGTCAGAGGTGTAGCCGTAGCCACCGAGGACCTGGACGGCATTGGTGGTGACCTCCATCGCGACGTCGGAGGCGAAGCACTTCGCCGCCGCACCGAAGAAGGTCAGGTCGGCGTCCCCGCGCTCGGACTTCCCCGCCGCGGCGTAGGTCAGCTGCCGGGCCGCCTCCACCTTCATGCCCATGTCGGCCAGCATGAACTGCAGGCCCTGGAAGTCCGCGATCGGCCGGCCGAACTGCTGACGCTGCTTGGCGTAGTCCAGCGCGTAGTCCACCGCGCCCTGAGCCACCCCGACCGCCTGCGCAGCGATCGTCACCCGGGTGTGGTCCAGGGTCTTCATCGCGGTCGCGAACCCGGTGCCCTCCGCGCCAATCATCCGATCCGCCGGGATCCGCACGTTGTCCAGGTAGACCTCCCGGGTCGGGGAGCCCTTGATGCCCAGCTTCTTCTCCTTCGCCCCGAACGAGACGCCCTCGTCGGACTTCTCCACCACGAACGCCGAGATCCCCTTGCTGCGCGCCTCCGGGTCGGTCACCGCCATCACCGTGTAGAACTCCGACTCCCCGGCGTTGGTGATCCACCGCTTCACCCCGTTGAGCACGTAGAAGACCCCCTCGCTGGTCTCCTCACGCACCGCCTTGGTCTTCATGCTCACCGCGTCCGACCCCGCATCCGGCTCGGACAGGCAGTACGAGAACCCACCCTCACCGCGAGCCAACGCGCCCAGGTACCTCGTCTTCAGCTCCTCCGAGCCCGAGATCTGCACCGGCAACGAACCCAGCTTGTTCACCGCCGGGATCAGGCTCGCCGACACACACGCCCGAGCCACCTCCTCGATCACCAGCACGGTCGCCAGGGCATCCGCTCCCGCACCGCCGTACTCCTCCGGCACGTGGGGTGCGTGGAAGTCCGCCGCCAACAACGCCTCGGCCGCCTCCGACGGATAGCGCACCTGCTCATCGACCTCGGCAGCGAACGGCGCCACCTTCGCGTCACACACCGCCCGGACCGCCTCACGCACCGCACGGTGCTCGTCGGACAGCGTGAACAAGGGGAAGTCAGAGGTCATGGCCCGATTCTATGGGCCGGCGACCGCCCTGCTTGGATGGCTGCCGATGAGTGGAATGCGGCGGCTGTTCGCCGACACCCGACCCCTGGCGGTCCCGGAGTTCCGGCGACTGTGGTCGGCGAACATCATCACCGTCATCGGCGCCCAACTGACCGTCGTGGCGGTGCCGGCGCAGATCTACGACCTGACCCGGTCTTCGGCGTACGTCGGCCTGACCGGGATCTTCGGCCTGGTCCCGCTCATCGTGCTCGGGCTGTACGGCGGCGCGCTGGCGGATGTGATGGACCGGCGTCGACTGCTGATGATCACCACCGCCGGACTCATCGTCACGAGCGGGATCTTCTGGCTGCAGGCGTTCCTCGGGATGCGCAGCGTCTGGCTGCTGCTGGTCGTGTTCGCGCTGCAGCAGGCGTTCTTCGCGGTGAACCAGCCGACTCGCAGCGCGCTGCTGCCCCGCCTGGTGCCCACGGAGCAGCTGCCCGCAGCCAATGCGTTGAACATGACCGTCAGCCAGTTCGGAGCGATCGCGGGTCCGTTGATCGGCGGCGCGCTGATCCCGGTCCTCGGCTACTCGTGGCTCTACCTGTGCGACACGATCACGCTGACCGCCACCTTGTGGGCGGTGTGGACCCTCCCACCGATGCTGCCCGAGGGTGTCACGGGTCGTGCCGGGGTCCGCTCGGTGCTCGACGGGCTGGGCTACCTGCGCGGCCACAAGGTGCTGCTGATGTCCTTCGTCGTCGACATCATCGCGATGGTGTTCGGGATGCCGCGGGCGCTCTTCCCCCAGATCGCGCACCAGAGCTTCGGCGGACCCGTCGAAGGTGGCCTCGCCTTCGCCCTGCTCTTCGCCGGGATCCCGCTCGGCGCCGTCCTCGGCGGGATCTTCTCGGGGTGGGTCTCCCGGGTGTCGCGACAAGGGCTCGCGGTCGTGGTCGCGATCGTGGTGTGGGGCGGGGCCATGGTGCTCTTCGGGCTGGCCTCCGGCGCGGCGCACGGCCGGGCCGGACCGTTCCTGGGCCTGGCGCTGCTCGGGCTGGTGATCGGCGGGGCCGCCGACATGGCCTCGGCGGCGTTCCGATCGACGATGCTGATGGAGGCAGCCGGCGACGCCGTACGGGGACGGCTGCAGGGGGTCTTCATCGTGGTGGTGGTCGGCGGGCCCAGGATCGCGGACGTCGCGCACGGCGGTGTCGCGGCTGTTGCCGGCACCGGTCCGACCGCTGCCGGAGGCGGCGTGCTCGTCGTCGCACTCGTCCTGGTCGCCGCCGCTGTGGTGCCGACGTTCGTCCGCTACCGGGTCTCCCGCGGCGGGTCCGGAGCCGGTCCGTCGCCGCGTACGACGTCGTAGGCTCCAGGTCATGGCACTCCCCTGGCAGGATCAGGCCGCGATCGACCTGATGCTGGACGACTGTGTGACCTGGGCGGTCGTGGGACTGTCGGGCGACCCGTCGCGTACCGCGTACGAGATCGCAGCGCTGCTGCAGCACAAGGGCAAGCGGATCGTGCCGATCCACCCTCGCTTCGACGACCCCGCCGAGCCGGGCACCGTGCTGGGCGAGCAGGGGTATCCAACGCTGGCCGCCGTCCCCTTCCCCGTCGACGTCGTGGACGTGTTCCGGCGGTCGGGCCAGGCCGGTCCGTTCGCCGACCAGGCCGTGCAGATCGGCGCCCGGGGCGTCTGGTTCCAGCTGGGGGTGGTCGACCAGGCTGCCTTCGAGCGGACCCGTGCCGCCGGCGTACCGATGGTGATGGACACCTGCCCCGCGATCGAGTGGCGCCGGCGACCGCCGCCGAGGGCTCCCAGTAGTGCCTGACCTCTTCGTGCCGCCGGGCCCGGGACTCCCTGAGGGCCTGGTGATCCCCGGCGACGAGCTGGTGGAGCGCTTCTCGAAGTCGTCGGGGCCCGGCGGCCAGTCGGTGAACACCACGGACAGCCGCGTCGAGCTGAGCCTCGACGTCGCGCACTCGCCGTCACTGACCGAGGCACAACGGCAGCGCGCCGCGGCGATGCTCGGCGGCCCGACGATCACCGTGACCGCCTCCGAGCAGCGCTCCCAGCACCGCAACCGGATGGCGGCCAGGGAGAGGCTCGCCGAACGGCTCCGCGCGGCGCTGGCTCCCCCACCGCCGGCACGCGTGCCCACGAAGCCGACCCGCGGCTCGCAACGGCGCCGGGTCGAGGGCAAGCGCCGGCGCGCGCAGATCAAGGCGATGCGACGCCGCGTCGACAAGGGCTGAGCGGCGGGCTCAACTCAGCCCAAGGCCGCAGGGACTCCGGCGCCAGACACCCAGCGTTCTTCGAATGTATCTGCGATTGTGTCGGTGTTCGGGCCTAGGGTTGTTTCATGGTCTCGGGGAGCAGCGTTCGCGGCGATGTGTCGGTTGCGGGTGCGGTGCTGGCCGGGATCCGGGCGGACCAGGAGGTCGTGCAGGCGGCTGAGGCGTCCAAGCTGGCCGGGGTGCTGGCCTGGTGTGAGCTGCATGTGACCGAGGACCCGGACCGGGCAGCCACCTGGGGTGGGGCCCCGGTCCGGCTCGGGGGCGTCGGGTGTCCGTGGGTCGGTGAGTTCACCCTCACCGAGCTCGCGGCCGGGCTGGGGATGAGCCCGGCCGGGGCCCGGGCGCTGGTGGCCGAGGTGCTCGAGCTGGCGTTCCGGCTCCCACGGTTGTGGGCGCGGGTGCAGGGCGGGGAGGTGGCGGCGTGGCGGGCCCGGCGGATCGCCGAGCAGACCCAGATCCTCACCATCGAGGCCGCCGGGTTCCTCGACGCCCAGGTCGCCGGGTTCGCCGCCCGGATGGGCGCCACCGCGGTGGACCGGCTCCTCGCCGAGGCGGTGGCCCGGTTCATGCCCGACCTGGCACGCGAGCAGCGCGAGCAGGCAGCGGATGCTCGCCGGTTCGACATCGACCACGCCCGGGTCTCCTTCGCCGGGACCAGCCGGGTCGAAGCCGAGCTGGACCTGGCCGACGCGCTGGACCTGGACGCCGCGATCGCCGCACTCGCCGCAGAGCTGAAGCAGCTCGGCGCCGACCTCGGCCTGGACCAGCGCCGGGCACTGGCCGCCGGAGAGCTGGCCCGCCGCCAGCTCGCCCTGGACCTCGACACGGCAACCGGCACCGGCACCGACACCGACACCGACACCGTGGACCAGCCCGCCGAAGATCGGCCCCCTGCCCGGGCCGCCCGGGGGCACGGTCGCCGGGACCTGACCCTGTACGCACACCTGCCCACCGACACGCTCCACCCCACCCCGACCGAGGCCGCAAGCACCCCCCACGCCCTCGCGGGCGCGACCGTCAGCCTGGAGGGACACCACGATCCGGTGATCACCCTGGACACCCTGCGGGACTGGCTCACGATCTCCGCAGACATCCATGTCACGATCCGCCCGATCATCGACCTCAACGCCGACCTGACCAGCACCAGCCGATTCGCCGCCGGACCGCACCGCGAACAGATCATCCTGCGCGACCGCACCTGCGCCGCACCCCACTGCAGCCGCCCGGCCCGACACCTCGACCTGGACCACACCACGGCCTGGGACGACCAGGGCCCACCCGGGCAGACCAGATCGTCGAACCTCGCCGCGCTATGCCGACACCACCACCGAGCCAAGACACTGACCAGCTGGACCTACCAGCAGCTACTCCCCGGCGTGCTCCTCTGGAAGACCCCACACGGGCTCCGCCACCTCACCACCACCGGCCACACCATCGACCTGAACTGACGGCGAAGTCCTCAGAACCCCAGCCTGTGCCCGGCCTCGCCGCGTACGGCCTTGCCCTTCTCCTGCGCGGTCGCCTTCAGCGCCGCCTGGAAGTCGGTCATCCGCTGCCGCAGGTCGGCATCGGAGGCCGCCAGGATCCGTACGGCGAGCAGCCCGGCATTGCGGGCGTTGCCGACCGCCACCGTGGCGACCGGAACCCCGGCTGGCATCTGCACGATCGAGAGCAGCGAGTCGAGGCCGTCGAGGTACTTCAACGGCACCGGGACGCCGATCACCGGCAGCGGGGTCACCGCGGCGAGCATGCCGGGCAGGTGGGCCGCCCCGCCGGCGCCGGCGATGAGCACCTGCAGCCCGCGACCGGCGGCGTCCTTGCCGTAGGCGAGCATCTCCTCGGGCATCCGGTGCGCCGAGACGACGTCGGCCTCGAAGGCGACGTCGAACTCCGCCAGCGCGTCGGCTGCGGCGCGCATCACCGGCCAGTCGGAGTCCGAGCCCATCACGATCCCGACCCGGGGACCGGCGCCAGCCGACGCCCCGCTCAGGTGCATGTCACTCACTGGCATCTCCCAGCTCTCCGGCGAACCACGCGGCCGCGTGTCGGGCGCGCTTCAGGCAGTCGTCGAGGTCTTCACCGTAGGCGTTGACGTGGCCCACCTTGCGACCGGGACGCAACGACTTGCCGTAGAGGTGCACGCGCAGCCGCGGATCGCGGGCAAGCGCGTGCGGGTAGCCGTCGTACAGTGGGGCGGCGCCGCTGACCGGCAGGATGTTGACCATCACCGTCCACGGCGCCCGGGCCTCGGGCGCCCCGAGCGGCAGGTCCAGCACCGCACGCAGGTGGTTCTCGAACTGCGAGGTGACCGCACCGTCCTGGCTCCAGTGGCCGGTGTTGTGCGGACGCATCGCCAGCTCGTTGACCAGGACGCGGCCGTCGACGGTCTCGAAGAGCTCCACGGCGAGGATGCCGGTGACGCCGAGCTCGGCTGCGATCCGCATCGCGATCTGCTGAGCCTGCATCGCCAGGGCGGGTGCGAGATCGGGGGCGGGTGCGACCACCTCGGTACAGATCCCGTCGCGCTGCGTCGAGGCGACCACCGGGTAGGCGGCGACCTGCCCGCTGGGCGACCGGGCGACCAGTGCGGAGAGCTCGCGACGGAAGTCGACGCGCTCCTCGGCCAGCAGGCGGACCCCCGCAGCAGCGGCCACCTCGAACGCCTCGGCAGCCTCGGCCTCGGTGTCGATGAACCACACGCCCTTGCCGTCGTACCCCCCGCGCGTGGTCTTGAGCACGCACGGGAGTCCGAACGCGCGCACGTCGCGTGGAGACGAGACGAAGCTGTACCGCGGAGACGCGATGCCCAGCCCGCTGAGGGCCTCCCGCATCACCCCCTTGTCCTGGGCGTGCACCAGCGCGTCCGGCCCCGGTCGGACGGCGACGCCGGCTTCCTCGAGGGCGTGCAGGTGCCCGGTGGGAACGTGCTCGTGGTCGAAGGTGACCACCGCGCACCCCGCGGTGACCTCCCGCAGCGTGTCGAGATCGGTGTGGTCGCCGACCACGTGGTCTGCGATGACCTGGGCGGCGGAGGCGTCGGGGCCCTCCGCGAGCAGGCGGAGCGGGACGCCCATCACGGCGGCCGGCTCGGCCAGCATCCTGGCCAACTGCCCTCCCCCGATGACGGCGACGGTCGGCACAGGCTGGTCGGCGGGTGGCACCCGGGCAGACTACCGAGGGCGCCGGGTCAGCCGGCGTGTCGGGGGCGGGTACGCCGCGCCGTGGCAGGCACCACGTCGCCGAAGCCTCGCAGCGGGCGGGCCGGCAGGCTGCGCACCTCGAAGTCCTGCCCGGACACCTCGGCGGCCGTTGCCTGGTCGATGATCACCCGGTTGCGTCGGGCCACGGTCGTCAGCCGTGCGGCCAGGTTGACCGACGGTCCGAACACGTCGCCCATGCGCAGCACTGCCGGACCGGTCGCCACGCCCACGCGTACGTCGGGCAGCCGCTTGTCGCCCCCGATCACGCCGATGATGTCCAGCCCGATGTCGATGCCGCCTGCCGGGCTCGCCGACACGAACAGCACGGAGTCACCGAGGCTCTTGATGATCCGACCGCCGTGCTCCGCGATCACGTCGTGGGAGCGGGACTCGAAGACCGCCACGAGCTCCCCGATGCGATCCTCGTCGAGCTCGTTGGTGACCGCAGTGAAGTTGACCAGGTCGGCGAACCCGACGGTCACGGTCGCCATCGGGGTCTCCTCCTCGGGCTGCAACAGCTCGGCGCGGGCCACTGCCACCGCCAGGTGGCGTCGCCAGGCGTAGAGCAGCACCTCGTCGAATATCGGCGCCATCTGGCTGACCAGCTGGGTCGACGCGGCGAACCGGTCCTCCAACGAGCTTGCTTCGGAGGTCCGCTCCGCGGAGAGCACTGCGGTGAGGTTGTCGACCTCCCAGTCCGCCAGCCGCGACATGGTCGACCCGACCGCGCGCGCCATCGCGACGATCGTGTCCTCGTCCAGGCCCATCCCACGCACGGTCTCGATCGCCGTCAGCGCACGCACGTCCGGCTCGGTGAACGCGACAGCGTCGACCGCGTCGGGGAACCCCAGCGCGCGCCAGAGGCGCCGCGCCTGGGCGACGGTGACGCCGGATGCCTGCGCGACCTGCTCTGCGGTGAGCTCCGGCGCGCTGCCCAGGATGGTGCGCTCGAGCTCGGAGCGCAGAACGTCGTGGTCAGGTTCCGTCATCGGTCTTCGCATGGTCGAAGAGCTGGTCGGCGATCTTCAGGTGCAGTTGCTCGACGTGGGGTACGTCGGGCAGCGTGACCCGGCCGTGGGTGCTCGCGTCGGAGATCACCAGGGTGCCGCAGCCCAGCATCCGGTCGAGCAGCCCGCGCTCGTAGGAGACGTCGCTGATCCGGCTGAGCGGGATGTCGTGGCCCGTGCGGGTCAGCACCCCGGAGCGGGTCAGCAGCCGGCGATCGGTCACCGTGTACGTCGCGGTCAGCCAACCCAGCGCCGGCCACACCGTGAAGGCGAGCAGCAGGAGGACGGCGACCACCCAGACCACGTCCTCGAGCAGGCCATGGGTGTGCACGGCCAGGAAGCCCGCGCCCACCAGGACGACGACCAGGACCGCGAGTGGCGCCAGGAGGGCCTTGGGGTGGGTGCGGGTGCTGAACACCACCTGCTCGCCCTCATTGAGCAGCCGCGGGGAGATCGCCATGTCCCCGATCATGTCACCCGGATCGTGTCACCCCGATCATGTCACCGGAACCGGTCACCCGAGATCGTGGCGACCGGATCATCCGGCCGGTCGCACGTGCAGGACATCACCGGCACCCACCGGCACCCTCTCACCGTCGACGATGACCACCAGGCGACCGTCCACGTCCACGTCCACGGCGGTGCCGCGCAGCGCGCGTCCGCCGGGCAGCTGCACCTCGACCTCGCGGGTCAGGGTCGCGCACCGCTCGCGATAGGCGGCCACCAGCGCGACGGGGTCCACCCGCAGCGCGTCCACGTGCTCTGCGAGCGCGGCGAGCACCAGGCCGAGCAGCATGGTGCGGTCGACGCGCGCACCGGCCAGCGAGAGCGAGGTGGCAGTCGGCACCGGGAGCTCGTCGGCATCCAGGTCGACGTTGATGCCGATGCCGATGACCGCTCGCGGCGGCTGCCCGGTCCGCTCGACCAGAATTCCCGCCAGCTTCCCCTCCGCTCCATCGGCCGCGCCCTCGACCAGCACGTCGTTGGGCCACTTGAGCACCGCATCCACGCCACACCGCCGTACGGCCTCGGCCACGGCGAGCCCGGCCGCCAGCGGAACCAGCGGCCAGCGCGCGTCCGGCAGTCCGGGGTCGACGACCGCGGAGAAGGTGAGCGCGGTGCCCGGCGGGGTCTGCCACGAGCGGTCGAGCCGACCCCGACCGGCGGTCTGGTGGTCGGCGACCACGACCGACCCGGGGGCGGGCTGCTGCACCGCGACGGCATTGGTCGACGGCGTGCTCGGCAGCAGCGTGACCACCCACTGCGACCCGGCCGCCTCCTGCAGCGCTGGCTGCCCGAGTGGTGACCGGGGGGCGGGAGTCGGTGACATGACGACTAGATTGGCCCAGAACTACGAGGAGGCCAACCAGCGTGAGCTCACAGCCGGGTCCAGTCGACGCCGACACCGACGTCCCCACCGACATCGACATCCACACCACGGCAGGCAAGCTCGCCGACCTCGACCGACGCATCGAGAAGGCGGTTCACGCCGGCTCGGCGAAGGCCGTGGAGAAGCAGCACGCCCGTGGCAAGAAGACCGCCCGCGAGCGGATCGAGCTGCTCTTCGACGAGGGTTCCTTCGTCGAGCTCGATGAGCTCGCCCGGCACCGGTCCACCTCATTCGGCCTGGAGAAGAACCGGCCGTACGGCGACGGCGTGATCACCGGCTACGGCACCATCGACGGCCGTCAGGCCTGCGTGTTCTCGCAGGACTTCACCGTCTTCGGCGGCTCCCTGGGCCAGGTCTACGGCGAGAAGATCACCAAGGTGATGGACCTGGCGATGAGGACCGGCTGCCCGATCATCGGCATTAACGAGGGAGCCGGCGCCCGCATCCAGGAGGGCGTGGTCAGCCTCGGCTTGTACGGCGAGATCTTCAAGCGCAACGTGCACGCCTCCGGGGTCATCCCGCAGATCAGCCTGATCATGGGCTCCTGCGCCGGCGGCCACGTCTACTCCCCGGCGGTCACCGACTTCACGATCATGGTCGACGGAACCTCCAACATGTTCATCACCGGGCCCGACGTGATCAAGACCGTCACCGGCGAGGACGTCACGATGGAGGACCTGGGCGGCGCCCGGGCACACAACACCAAGTCGGGCAACGCCCACTACATGGGCGCCGACGAGGAGGACGCGATCGAATACGTCAAGGCGCTGTTGTCCTACCTGCCGCAGAACAACCTCGACGAGCCTCCGGCCTACGTCCCCGAGGGCTCGGCGGCCGACCGCCTCGAGATCACCGACCTCGACCGCGAGCTGGACACCCTGGTCCCGGACTCCCCCAACCAGCCCTATGACATGAAGACCGTGATCACCTCGATCCTCGACGACGGCGAGTTCCTCGAGGTGATGCCGCTGTTCGCCGGCAACATCGTCGTCGGCTACGGCCGGGTCGAGGGCAAGCCCGTAGGCGTCGTGGCCAACCAGCCGATGCAGTTCGCGGGCACGCTGGACATCGACGCCTCCGAGAAGGCCGCGCGCTTCGTGCGCACCTGCGACGCCTTCAACATCCCGGTCCTGACCTTCGTCGACGTGCCCGGATTCCTGCCTGGCACCGATCAGGAGTGGAACGGCATCATCCGGCGCGGCGCGAAGCTGATCTTCGCCTATGCCGAGGCCACCGTTCCGCTGGTCACGATCATCACCCGCAAGGCGTACGGCGGCGCCTATGACGTGATGGGCTCCAAGCACCTGGGCGCGGACATCAACCTTGCCTGGCCGAGCGCCCAGATCGCGGTGATGGGTGCCCAGGGCGCAGTGAACATCCTCTACCGCAAGGAGCTCGCGAAGGCCGACGATCCGGAGGCACGTCGCGCGGAGCTGATCCAGGACTACGAGGACACCCTGGCCAACCCGTACGTCGCCGCCGAGCGCGGCTACGTCGACGCGGTGATCGCCCCCCACGAGACCCGAGTCGAGGTCGTCCGGGCACTGCGTCTGCTGGCCACGAAGCGCGAGACGCTGCCGGCGAAGAAGCACGGGAACATCCCGCTGTGAGCGAGGTGGACGGCGTCCCGGCCGAGCAGCCGCCGCTGCTGAGGGTGCTCACCCCGGGCACCACGGCCGAGGAGGTGGCCGCGCTCGTCGCGGTGCTCTCGGCGATGGGATCGGACGCACCCGAGCCGCCGCGCCGGACCAGCGCGTGGTCGGACCCCCGACGCAGGCTCACCCCGTCGTACCCGCACGGACCGGGCGGCTGGCACGCGAGCGGGCTCCCGCGCTGATCGGGTGATCCGGCTCGTCGCGACTGATCTGGACGGCACCCTGCTGCGTTCCGACCTCACCGTCAGCCGACGGACGAGGGCGGCACTGGACCGGGTGCGTGCGGCCGGCGTACCCGTGGTGCCGGTGACGGCCCGCCAGCCGATCGGGCTGGCCCCGATCGCTGCGGAGGCGGGCTTCGAGGGATGGGCGCTGTGCGGCAACGGCGCGCACGGCCTGCACCTGTCCACCGGCGAGACCCTCTTCGAGGCGCACCTCGACGTGGCGGTCCAGCAGGCTCTGGCCGAGGCACTGAGCTCCGCCGTCCCGGACCTGCTCTTCGTGAGCGTCCGCGAGCGCGGTGACGTGTTCGTCGCCCAGCACGGCTACGCGGCGATGGCCTCGTTCAGCGACCACAAGCGCGATCCGGCCACCATGGCTGAGCACTCCCTCGCGGACGTCCTCGCCGAGCCGAGCCTCAAGCTCGTCGTCCGCCATGCCAGTCTGCCCAACGACGAGCTGGTCGCGACGATCCGCGGCCTGGGGCTGGCCGGCTTCGAGGTGACGCACTCCGGTGCTCCATTCGTGGAGGTGCTCGCCCAGGGCGTCACCAAGGCCTGGGGCCTGGACCGACTGTGCCGCCATCTCGGCGTGGACCGCGCAGAGGTGCTGGCCTTCGGCGATGCACCGAACGACGCGGAGATGCTGGCCTGGGCGGGCCGCGGAGTCGCGGTCGCGAACGCCGCGCCCGAGACGCTCGCCGCCGCGGGCGAGACCACCCTGAGCAACGAGGAGGACGGCGTCGCCGCCGTGCTGGAGGCCCTGCTACCGGACTGAGCCACGACACCGACCCCGCACGACCCGGCCGCGGCGCCGGGCGCACTAGGGTCAGAGGGTGTCGCAGCCGCTGCCCCGCCTCGTCCTGGCGTCCCAGTCCCCCGCCCGCCTGAAGACCCTGCAGCAGGCCGGGCTGCGCCCGCATGTGGTGGTCAGCGGCGTCGACGAGTCACGGGTCGAGGAGGACGACCCGAGCGCGCTCGTGCTGCGGTTGGCCCAGCTCAAGGCGGTGGCCGTCGCGGCCCACGAGCCGCGAGCCCTGGTGGTCGGGTGTGACTCGGTGCTGGAGTTCGAGGGCGCGACGTACGGCAAGCCGACCGATGCCGCGGACGTGATCGACCGCTGGCAGCGAATGCGCGGCAAGGTCGGTGTGCTGCACACCGGCCACTGCGTGATCGACACCCACCGCGAGGTCTGGCTGGCCAGGGCGGCCGCCACCCAGGTCCGGTTCGCCCAGGTCTCCGACGACGAGATCCGCGCCTACGTGGCGACCGGCGAGCCGTTGCGCGTCGCTGGGGCGTTCACCCTGGACGGGCGCGGCTCGGCATTCGTCTCGGGGATCACCGGCGACCCCCACAACGTGGTCGGACTCAGCGTCCCGCTGCTGCGGCTGATGTTCGAGGAGCTGGGCTTCGTCTGGACCGACTTCTGGGGCCACTGAGCAACGCGAGCGGCCCGCCGGACAGCTACTCGACCGGAAGGCCCAGGCCCCGCGCGATGAGCATCCGCTGCACCTCCGAGGTGCCCTCGCCGATCTCGAGCACCTTGGCATCGCGGTAGAACCGTGCGACCGGATACTCCTCCATGAAGCCATAGCCGCCGAACACCTGGGTCGCGATCCGGGTCGCGGTCACGGCGGCCTCGGTGGCGTGCAGCTTGGCGATCGCGGCAGCGTGCTTGAACGCAGCGGGCGCCGGTCCCCCGGGCCGGCCCATCGCGTCCTTCATCGCGGCCGCCTTGTAGGTGAGCAAGCGCGAGGTCTGCAGCATCACCTCGAGGTCGGCGATCTGGAACGCGACGCCCTGCTTGCGACCGATCGGCCCGCCGAAGGTCTGCCGCTCACCGGCGTACTGGACGCTCATGTCCAGGCACGCCTGGATGCTGCCGACCGCCAGCGCGGCGATCGCGACTCGACCGTCGTCGAGCGTGGCCAGGAACTGTGCGAAGCCGCGGCCCCGCTCGCCGAGGAGGTTGGCCTCGGGCACCCGGCAGTCGGTGAAGGTGAGGGGATGGGTGTCGCTGGCGTGCCAGCCGAGCTTGTCGTAGGCCTTCTCGGCGGTGAAGCCGGGCGTGCCTGCGGGGACCATGATCGTCGAGATCTCCGGCCTCTCCGGCCCTGAGCCGGTCGCCGGGCGTACGCCGGTGCGGGCCGTCACGGTCACCAGCGAGGTGATCTCGGAGCCGGAGTTGGTGATGAACTGCTTGCTCCCGTTGATCACCCATTCCCCGTCAACGAGCTCCGCCTTGGTCCGCGTCGCTCCCGCGTCCGAGCCAGCTCCGGGCTCGGTCAGTCCGAACCCGGCCAGGCGCCGCCCTGCAACGAGGTCGGGGAGCCAGGTCTGCTTCTGCTCCTCCGTGCCGAAGGTGAGCACCGGGTTGATGCCCAGGCCCACGCCGGCCTCCAGCGTGATGCCCATCGACTGGTCGACGCGGCCGAGCTCCTCGATCGCCAGGCACAGCGAGGTGAAGGCACCGTCGTGGGTGCCGGCCCCGCCGTACTCCTCCGGCGCGGTGAGGCCGAAGAGCCCCAGGTCGCCCATCTTGTGCACGACGTCGACCGGGAAGACGTGCTCCCTGTCCCACTGCGCCGCGTGCGGGGCGATCTCCTTGTCCGCGAAGTCGCGGACGATACGACGGAACTGCTCGTGCTCGGGGGATAGGTCGAAGCTCATGGCAGCCATGGTAGTTAGCGATTGTTAACCACGCTAGCCTGCGCGCATGTTCAAGATCATGCTGGCTCTGCACCTGCTCACCGCGATCTTCGCGATCGGGCCGCTGGTGGGCGCCGTGACCACCGCCTCCCGCGGGCTGCGCAGCGGCGACGCCACCGCCACCGCCACCTCCGCGCGGACCTTGACGATCTACTCCTACGCCTCGGTCATCGTGGTCATCTTCGGCTTCGGGCTGATGTCGGCCAAGGCGCCGTGGGACAAGTCGAAGACCGTCGCGGACTTCGGTGACACCTGGATCTGGCTGTCCCTGCTGCTGTGGCTGGTCGCCATGGCGCTGGTGCTCGCCGTGGTCGTCCCGGCACTGAAGAAGGCCGGGGTCGCGATCGGCGGCAGCCAGCCCGTCAACGCCCTGGTGGGCCGGGTCGCCGGGGCCGGCGGAGTGGTCGGCCTGCTGTTCGCGGCCATCGTGTTCTTGATGGTCTACCAGCCTGGGAGCTGAGACCCGACGAACGCCGGAGCCGGCACGCCCATAGACTCCGGTTGACTTCCCGCATTGCAGAAGGAGCGAGCGTGCCCGACATCAAGCCGCTGCAGAAGGTTCTCGTCGCGAACCGTGGCGAGATCGCCGTCCGAGTGGTTCGCGCCTGCAAGGACGCGGGCATCGCATCGGTCGCGGTGTACGCCGACCCCGACCGTGATGCCCTGTTCGTCCGGCTCGCCGACGAGGCACACTCCCTCGGTGGCGCGACACCCGCAGAGTCCTATCTCGACATCGAGAAGATCGTCGCGGTGGCGAAGAAGTCGGGTGCCGACTCGGTGCACCCCGGCTACGGCTTCCTCGCCGAGAACGCCGACTTCGCCCAGGCGGTCCTTGACGCCGGGCTGGTCTGGATCGGCCCACCGCCGGCCGCCATCGAGGCGCTCGGCGACAAGGCCAGGGCCAAGCACATCGCCCAGAAGGCCAACGCCCCGCTGGCTCCGGGCACCAAGGATCCCGTCAAGGACGCCGACGAGATCGTCGCATTCGCGAAGGCCAACGGCCTGCCGGTGGCGATCAAGGCGGTCTTCGGCGGCGGCGGCCGTGGGCTCAAGGTCGCTCGCACCCTCGAAGAGATCCCCGAGCAGTTCGAGTCGGCGGTCCGTGAGGCGGTCGCGGCATTCGGTCGCGGCGAGTGCCTGGTGGAGAAGTTCCTCGACCGGCCGCGGCATGTCGAGACCCAGTGCCTTGCGGACCAGCACGGCAACGTCGTGGTGGTCTCCACCCGGGACTGCTCGCTGCAGCGCCGACACCAGAAGCTCGTCGAGGAGGCCCCTGCGCCGTTCCTCTCCGAGGATCAGCTGGCCCGCCTCTACGAGTCGTCCAAGGCGATCCTGAAGGAGGCCGGGTACGTCGGCGCCGGCACCTGCGAGTTCCTCGTCGCCGCCGACGGCACGATCTCCTTCCTCGAGGTCAACACCCGCCTGCAGGTCGAGCACTGCGTCTCCGAGGAGGTCACCGGCATCGACCTGGTCCGGGAGATGTTCCGGGTCGCCGCTGGGGAGGAACTCGGCTACGACGACCCGGAGATCCGCGGCCACTCCATCGAGTTCCGGATCAACGCCGAGGACGGCGGCCGCAACTTCATGCCCGCGCCCGGAACCCTGAGCAGGTGGCAGCCGCCGAGCGGCCCGGGGGTGCGCCTCGACGGCGGCTATGTCGAGGGCGAGACCATTCCCGGTTCGTTCGACTCCCTGATCGCGAAGCTGATCGTGAGCGGCCGGGACCGCACCCAGGCCCTCGAGCGGTCCCGTCGCGCACTGGCGGAGTTCGTGGTCGACGGCATGCCGACGGTGATCCCCTTCCACCGGACGGTCGTCGAGGACCCGGCGTACGTCGGCGCCTCGAACCCGAGCGGTGTCGGCGCCTTCGGCGTCTACACCACCTGGATCGAGACCGACTTCGACAACCAGATCGAGCCTTACTCCGGCGCGACGGCGGAGGCCCCGGAGGCCGCCGAGCGGCAGCACGTCACGGTCGAGGTCGGCGGCAAGCGGCTCGAGGTCGTCCTCCCTGCGGGCCTCGGCGGGCTCGGCGGAGCCTCGACCGGGCCCGGGGCGAAGAGGCCGAAGCGGTCCGCTGCCAGGAAGGCGGGTGCCGCCGTGTCCGGCGACGCGGTCGCGAGCCCGATGCAGGGCACGATCGTCAAGGTGGCCGTCGAGGACGGCGCGACGGTCGCCGAGGGCGACGTCATCGTCGTGCTCGAGGCGATGAAGATGGAGCAGCCCCTCAAGGCCCACAAGGCGGGCACGGTCACGGGTCTGTCGGCGGAGGTCGGCGCCACGGTCACCAATGGCGAGGTCGTCTGCGAGATCAAGGACGCCGGCTGAGGCCTGCGCCCGTCCGCACGACCCGAACGGCGTCACGACGCGCACCCGTTCTACACTTCTGAGGTCAGCCTTACCTAACCTCCGGAGCAGACCGTGCTGCCGACCTTCGTCATCGGACTTCGAGAGGGCCTCGAAGCGGCCCTGATCGTGGGCATCATCGCGGCGTTCCTGCGTCGGCAGCGCCGCGGCGACCTGCTCCGTCAGATGGCCGGCGGCGTCACGCTCGCGGTCCTGGTGTGCATCGGCGTCGGCGTCGCCCTCGAGGCCTTCTCCCGCGACCTGCCCCAGCAGCAGCAGGAGGGCCTGGAGACCGTCATCGGCCTGCTGGCCGTCGCCATGGTCACCTACATGGTGGCGTGGATGAAGGAGCACTCCCGCGGTCTCAAGCACCAGCTCGAGGGTGCCGCGGCCGAGGCGATGGCCGGCGGCGGCTCGCGGGCGGGGCGGGCCATGGTGTTCATGGCCTTCCTCGCCGTGCTGCGCGAGGGATTCGAGACGGTCGTCTTCCTGCTCGCCGCCTTCAACGAGTCCGGCGCCGGTGCCGCGGCGCTGGTCGGCGCAGTCCTGGGCATCGCGGTGGCGATCGCGCTCGGCTACGGCATCTACCGCGGCGGCGTGCGGATCAACCTCTCGAAGTTCTTCCGAGCCACCGGCCTGGTGCTGGTCCTCGTGGCCGCCGGGCTCGTGGTCAGCGCGCTCCACACCGCCCACGAGGCCGGCTGGCTCGATGTCGGCCAGCAGCAGGTGCTGGACCTCTCCTGGCTGGTGCAGCCGGGGTCGGTGCTCTCCTCCTTGCTGACCGGCATGCTCGGCATCCAACCGCACCCCGCCCTGATCGAGGTGGTGGGCTGGCTGGTGTACCTCGTCCCGGTCGGTGTCTTCGTGACCTGGCCCCAGCACCGCCCAGTGCCGCTGCGGGGCCTGGCCCGCGGGTTCACGGCGGGAGCGGTCCTCGCGCTCGCGTCCGGCACCGTCGTCGCCGTGCTCGCACCGTCCGCACCGACGAGCCGACCGACCACGACGGACAAGACGATCAGCGCTCGGGTGCTGGCGGTCGAGGCGGACTCCGCAACCGTGCGCACCCAGGACCTGTTCCCGCTGACCGGCCGGGACCGGGGTCCGCGCGCGCTCCACCTGACGCACACCGGGGCGACGACCATGTCCGGGGTCGCGGCGCAGACCTACCAGGTGCGACTGTTCGGTCGTGGGAGCGGCCCCGCGACACTGACCACACGGGCGGCTGCGGCACTGAACGGCGGCCGCCTCCCGGTCGGCGTGCTGCCGGGCTCCCACCACTCGATCGCCGCGAGGTACCGCACGACCAGGGTCCTCGACGTCTCCATCGAACCGCGCACCCGGCGCGTGCTGGACGTGCACTGGTCGGCTACCGAGCACGTCGAGGTACCTGGCCCCGCCGGCGACACCCTCACCCTGGGCCGACCGCTGCGCAAGGCCGCAGCCTCCCTGTCGACGAGCGCCCGCGACGCTGCCACCGCTGCCGCGAAGGACGACCTGGCGACCCTGGATCGCCACCGGCACATGACCTCCCTGGGCTGGCTGCTGGGCAGCCTCGGCGTGGCCGGATCGATCGGCGCGGCGCTGGTGCAGCGCCGGCGGCGGGCCGGCGCGACCGTCCCCGCGATGGAACCGACCCCGGAACCGAGTCGTGGATGAGGTTAGGCTAACCTAACTTCCATTCGTCGAAACCTGCTCGCTGATGGAGATCCCCATGCGCCCTGCCACGACCCACGCCGTCGGGACCGGACTGCTCGCCTTCGCGCTCCTGCCCGTGCTCGCCGGCTGCGGCTCCGGCGACCCTGCTCGAACGGCGGACCCCTCGGGCGGCAGCGCCCACCACGCCACCGTGACGATCACCAGTGCACACGGATGCAGCCTCGACCGGACCACGCTCGGGGCAGGCGGGATCACCTTCTCGGTGAAGAACGTCGACGCCACCGCGGTCTCCGAGGTCGAGCTGCTCAGTGGCCAGCGGATCGTCGGCGAGAAGGAGAACCTGCCGCCCGGCTTCGGCGGCACCTTCTCGGTCAACGCCGACGCCGGCAACTACACGCTCTACTGCCCCGGCGCCACCCCCGAGCGGCAGGCCGTGACGGTCACCGGCACCGCCGCGACCACCGACGAGAGCACCGCGACCCTGCTCCGCAAGGCCACCAGGGGCTACTCGACGTACGTCAGCACACAAGTGGGCTACCTCCTCCAGGGCGTGCGCAAGCTCGACCGTGCGCTGCACGGCGGCAACCTCCGCGCGGCCCAGGTCGCCTATGCGCAGGCCCGGCCCTTCTACGAGAAGATCGAGCCCGTCGCGGAGTCGTTCACGGTCGGCCGGAACAACCTGGACGCCGACATCGACGCCCGGGCCAACGACGTGCCGGCGAGCCGCTTCATGGGCTTCCATCGGATCGAGAAGGGCCTCTTCGCGGACAAGAGCCTCGACGGCCTGGCCCCCTTCGGCGACGGCCTGGTCCGCAACGTGAAGAAGCTGCAGAAGCTGACCGCCGGGCTCAGGTATCAGCCGACCGAGCTCGCCAACGGCGCCCAGGAGCTCCTCGACGAGGTCGCGGCCACCAAGGTCACCGGCGAGGAGGAGCGCTACTCCCACATCGACCTGCTCGACGTCGCCAACAACGTCGAGGGCGCCGAGCAGGCCTTCGCCCAGCTCACGCCGGTCATGAAGGAGGTGGACGGGGACCTGACCGAGCAGATCGAGCACCGCTTCGCGGCATTGGACAAGCTCGTCGAGAGCTACCGCGACGCGAACGAGCCGTCGGGCTACCGGCTCTACACGACGCTCGACCCGTCGGACAAGCGTCAGCTCGCCGCCGCGGTCAAGGCGGTGCAGGAGCCGCTGTCGCGAGTGGCAGCCACGGTGGCCACCGCCTGATGGACGGCTCCGGGACGAGCGACATCTCGGCGCACCCCTCGCCGCGCGGGGCCGGCCGTCGAGCCTTCCTCGGCGGTGCGCTCGGCGCTGCCGGCCTGGCGGTGGGAGGGGCCACCGGCTTCGGCATCGGCCGCGACAGCCAGCCCTCGCGCGCGGCCAGCGCGACCCTGCCGTTCTACGGACGGCACCAGGCCGGCATCTCCACCGCGACCCAGGACCGGCTGGCCTTCGCCGCGTTCGACGTGACGACCGGCGACCGGATGGAGCTGGCCCGGATGCTCGGCACCTGGGCGGCCGCCGCGGAAAGGCTGACCCGCGGCGAGCAGATCGGCCCGGTCGAGACCCACCCCCAGGCCCCGCCGGTCGACACCGGCGAGGCCGTCGGGCTGTCCGCGTCGCGACTGACCGTCACCGTCGGGTTCGGGCCGAGCCTGTTCGACGATCGGTTCGGGCTCGCCGACCGGCGGCCCGCCGTACTCAGCGACCTGCCGGCGCTGCCCGGCGACAGTCTGCGCAGGGAGATCAGCGGTGGCGACCTCGCAGTCCAGGCCTGTGCCGACGACCCCCAGGTGGCCTTCCACGTGATCCGCAATTTCGCCCGACTGGCCCGCGGTACGGCGGTGATGCGCTGGTCGCAGCTGGGCTTCGGCAAGACCGCCTCCACCTCGTCGGCCCAGGCGACACCGCGCAACCTGATGGGATTCAAGGACGGCACCCGCAACATCAAGGAGCAGGACCACCACGACTTCGAGAGGTTCGTCTGGGTCGGCGACGAGACCGACCAGGATTGGATGAGGGGCGGCAGCTACCTGGTCACCCGCCGGATCAGGATGCTCATCGAGTCCTGGGACACCGACTTCCTCGCCGACCAGGAGAACGTCTTCGGCCGGGTCAAGGACACCGGCGCCCCTCTCACCGGGACCCACGAGTTCGACACTCCGGACCTGTCGGCACGCGACGGCCACGGCAACCCCGTCATCCCGCTCAACGCCCACATCCGGCTGGCCGCGCACGAGACGAACGGCGGCACCCGGCTGCTCCGCCGCGGCTACTCCTACACCGACGGCATCGACCCGGTCACCGGGTACCTCGACGCCGGCCTGTTCTTCATCACCTTCCAGAAGGATCCGGACCAGTTCGTCCGGATCCAGCGCAAGCTCGGCAGCCGGGACCTGCTCAACGAGTACATCCAGCACACCAGCTCGGCGGTGTTCGCCTGTCCTCCGGGGCTGTCCGGCCCCGGTGACTGGTGGGGAAGGACGCTCTTCGCCGAGACGTGAGCGATGCGAGACGGCTCAGCGGGCAGCCGGCCGCGCCCAGGGGCCGAGTCGCGGCAGCGCACCGCTGCCGCAGGCGACACCCTCACCGGCACCCCGACCGGTCAACCACCAGCCGAGTGCGGCGGCCGAGCCGGTGACGACCGGGCCACCCGTGGCCCCGACCTGCCAGTCCCGGCCGAGGTCGGTGGCCCTGACGAGGAACGGGCCGTCGACGGCGTGGTCGGCGGACACGCGGTCGAGAAGCTCGGCGCAGAAGTCCGCCGGCCACGCCGCGCAGGTGTAGCCGGCATCGAGATCGGCGTGGTGGATCTCCACCTCGCGGCGGCGCGTCACCGGCAGCTCGGCGACCGAGAAGGTCGGTCCGCCGGGAACCCGTGGAACCGAGCCGCTGCGGGCCGTCGGCGGAAGCTCGGCGTACGCCGTCGCGAAGCGGGTGCAGGCGGCGACCAGCCGGGCGCGCAGCTCCACGGGAGCCGCGCCGGCGAGCTCCTCGATGTCGGCGTCACGCTTCTCGCCGGAGTCGTAGACCGCCACCCCGGCGTCACGGACCAGCCCGTGCAGGGCACGGTTGAAGCCCTCGGCGTTCAGGGCCAGGTGGGCGACCACGTGGGCCCGGGTCCAGCCCGGGAGCAACGACGGCTCGGCCAGCTGGGGAACGGTCAGTGCGGAGACGGTGTCGAGCAGCGCTCTGGTGCTCGTGGCGAGAGGGGTGTGGCCGGTCTCCCCGGCCACGTCGGATGCAGCGGTCACGTCCAGACACTATGCCCACCCCGGCAGCGGTTGACACCCCCGCCGATGCTCGTACCCGGCGCGACGCGGGGTCAGCGACCCAGCTGGAACCAGGTGCTGCGCAGCCGGTAGACCGACTGCAGGTCGGTGCCGCTGATCCGCGCACTGCCCTTGCTCCCGCGCAGGGTGATCGCCCAGACCCGGCCCTGCCACTGTCCGCCTCCTTCACGCTGGGTCACCGTGACCCGACGGAGCGTGCCGATCGACGGGTACCGTCGCTCGAGCGGCGCCGCCGAGACCCTGACCGACCACGTGTGCACGCCGTTGCCGGAGAAGCCGTCGTACGGGTCCTGCTGGTGTGGCAGGTAGGGCTGGGAGCCGGCGGAGGTCCAGCCGCCCGAGGAGGCGCTGAACTGGGTGAACGCCGGCTGGCCGTGCCAGCTCAGGTATCTGCCCGCGGTGTCGCGCACTGCGGCGTTGGTCGTCGAGTACTCGCTGGCGACCCCGCCATAGACCTGGCACGCAGTCGTGTCGCAGATCTGATACCAGCTGTTGAGGTTGGCGGCCCGCTCGAACAGCGCGTAGGTGCGGGCTGCCACGGCCTGGGCCTTCAGTGCTGCCGGCCTCCACGAGGCCGGCATCTCCGCGGCGACCACGCCCTGCACGTAGTCGTCGATCGGCAGCACGTTGACGGTGTCGCTGACTGCTCCGGCAGGGGCGGCGGACGCACCGCGCAGGGTCCCGCGCAGGACCTTCGGGCCCGACGGGGTGACCAGCGTCAGCAGGTGGGCCGGTGAGCTGAACTCCCCGTCGCCGACCAGGCGCCACCGACCGTTGGGGAGCCGCCAGGTGTGCCAGCCGGTGGAGTTGTGGAACTGGACCCAGGTACGCCGCTGGCTGATCTTCAGCCGCCACTTCTTGACGCCGGTGCGCGTCGGCAGCCGGTAGACCGTGCCGGTCCCCCGGTCCTTGACCCGCAGGCCCGGCCGGACCCTGACCTGCACGTCGCGGGTGGTGTCGGAGGTGATCAGCACCGCGATGTTGCCGCTGTAGGTCGAGAATCGGGTGCCCGGGTAGTAGAACTTCACGATCTTGCGATAGCCGAGTCCCTGCAGCGCCGCGCCCTGGGCGCCGTACTGCGACATCCCGTGACCGTGGCCGAAGCCGTGCCCGTTGATGGTGAACCTGCCGGACGCCGGCACCTTGAACGTCTGGTCGACCGAGACGGCGCCCGCCGGTGGCGCGGCCAGCACGAGCAGCAGGGGCGCAGCGAGCAGCGCGCGGAAGGGGCGAGGAAGATGCATGTGTGAGTTCCGGGATCCATGGGTCAGAAGTGACGAATGAGCCGTCACGATATGTCACCGGAAGCGAATTGAGAATGCGTGAACAAATACCGCTGAATAACTACAAGAATGTAATTCGAGCAGCTGCCGCGAATGCGGCCCAGCAGCCAGGGTCAGCCTCAAATCACCGATTCGTACGGCGTTGGTCGGTGCGGCTGAGCGAAGAGGGTGCTCCTGACCTGCACGATCATGGTTACCACGCCTTGATCAGAGCAGTTTCAAAGGAGCACCCTCTTGGTGACGAAGTCTTGCACGCTCGACCGCATCCGGGTGACAGCCGATGATGAGAACGGCGTGTCCGACGCCGGACTCCTGATCGCGGCCACCCTGGGGGACCGGCTCGGGCTCGGTCCGTTGCTGCGTGAACACCTCACCGTCCCGGGCAGCGCTGGCGCGAACCCGGACCGGAAGTGCCTGACGTTGATCCATTCGCTCCTGGCGGGTGGGGACTGCATCGAGGACGTCAACGCCCTACGGGCCGGGTCCACTGGCGCGGTCCTGGGGCACAAGGTCGCCGCCTCCTCGACGGTCGGCACCTTCCTACGCTCGTTCGGGTTCGGCCACGCCCGCCAACTCGACGCCGTGACTCGGCGCCTGCTCGCCCGCGCCGTCACCGCCGGCGCACATCCCGGATTCAGCGAGTCGGTCACGGTCGACATCGACTCCACCCTCTGCGAGACCTACGGGTTGAAGAAGGACGGTGCTCGCGGCGTGATGCGCACCGGGCTGCGGGGCTATCACCCGCTGCTCGCCGTTATCGCGGGAACACCTGACATCGCCGGCGTCGTGGCACACGCCCGGATGCGTCGGGGCCGGTCGAGCGACTCCACCAGCGCACCGGTGTTCATCAAGGAGACCATCAGCCGACTCCGCAGCGCGGGCGCGGCCGGTGAGATCGTGCTCCGCGCCGACTCGGGGTTCTACCTGTCCGATGTGGTCACCGCCTGCCGCAACAACGACGTGCGCTTCTCCATCACCGCTCGCATGATCGGCTCCGCTGTGAAGGACAAGATCGCAGCGATCGCCGAATCCGAGTGGACCCCGATCGACTACTTCCTGCCCGGAGCCGGGGTCGCGGAATTCACCTTCATCCCGTTCGCGAGCGGTCCCCGCGGCAAGCTGCTGGCCGAGCGCGGCGAAATCCATCCCGTCCGGCTGATCGTGCGTCGCACCCCACTCACCGACGCTCAAGCAATCAACCGCGGCCAGGACCCCGATCAACCAGCGCTGTTCCCGATCTACGACTACCACCCGATGATCACCGACCGAACCGGCGAGATCGTCGAGATCGAGGCCGACCACCGCCGCCACGCCGAGGTCGAGCTCACTATCCGCGACCTCAAGCACGACATGGCGATGAACCACTTCCCGACCAAGAGCTTCGGCGGGAACGCAGCCTGGCTGATCCTCAACACCATCGCCCACAACCTCACCCGATGGGCAACCCGGCTCGGCCTGGCCACCGCACCGGTGATGACCAAGAAGATCCGCCGCCGGATCTACAACGTCACCGGCCGCCTGGTCCGCACCGGGCGACGACTTGTCCTGCGCCTACCCCGCCGATGGCCTTGGGCCGCACTGATCACCGCTGCCATCGAACGGCTACGCGCCCTACCAGCCGCCAGCGGCTGACCTCCCGCATCCCGCCCGCCACGACCCGAGGACCCAGGAGAAGCCGGACAGACCGGCAGGACACTCCTGCCCTCCACCCGACCACCGACGTCAGAGGCTGGTCAGCAACCCCTCAACGGCCCGAGTGCGCCTAACCCGCCTCAGATCGGTGATTTGAGGGTCAGCCTCGGTGCAGGCGGCGGGCGGCCTCGGCGATCGAGCCGCTGTTGGACGGGTAGACCGTGAACGCCTGGGCGACCTGGTCGGCGGTCAGTGACTCGGCGACGGCCAGCGACACCGGATGGATCAGCTCGCTGGCCCGTGGACCGACCACCACCCCACCGACCACGATGCCGGTCCCGGGACGGGCGAACAGCTTCACGAAGCCGTCCCGCACGCCCTGCATCTTCGCGCGCGGGTTGCCGCTCAACGGCAGCATCACCACCTCGGCCGCGATCTCACCGGCGTCCACCGCCTGCTGGCTCCAGCCCACGGTGGCGATCTCCGGAGCGGTGAAGACGTTGCTGGAGACCTTCTTGAGGTCCAGCGGGCTGACCGCATCACCCAGGAAGTGCCACATCGCGATCCGGCCCTGCATCGCAGCCACCGAGGCCAGCATCAGGACGCCGGTGCAGTCCCCGGCGGCGTAGACCCCCCGGGCCGTCGTACGCGAGACCCGGTCGACGGTCACGAAGCCACGCTCGTCGAGCGCGACACCTGCCTCCTCGAGGCCGAGGCCGTCGGTGTTGGGAACCGAGCCCAGAGCGAGCAGACAGTGCGAGCCCTCGACGGTGCGGCCGTCGGTGAGCGTCACGGTCACGCTGTCGCCGTGGCGGACCACCGACTCCATCCGGGACCGGCCCAGCACGGTCATGCCGCGGCGGATCAGGACGTCCTCGAGGACCTCGGCGGCGTCGGCGTCCTCGCCGGGCAGCACCCTGTCGCGCGAGGAGACCAGCACGACGTCGATGCCCAGCGCGTTGTAGGCACTGGCGAACTCCGCGCCCGTGACGCCGGACCCGACCACGATCATCCGGGAGGGCTCTTCGGTCAGGTCGTAGACCTGCTCCCAGGTCAGGATCCGCTCGCCGTCGGGCTGGGCGCTCGCGAGGGTGCGTGGCGCGGCTCCGGTGGCGACCAGGACAGCGTCGGCCTCGAGGACCTGTGTGTCCCCGTCGGCGCGCTCGACGACCACCCGCTCCGGCGACTCCAGCCGCCCCCGCCCCCGCACCACGTCGATCCCGTCGCGGGCCAGCCGACTGCCGATGTCCACGGACTGCGCGAGGGCGAGACGCTTGACGCGCTCATTGACCCGGACCAGGTCGACCACCACGCCGCCGTCGCCGATGAGCACGCCGAGCTCGTTGGCGCCCTCGACCTCGGTCATCAGCTCGGCGGTCGCGATGAGCGTCTTGCTCGGCACGCAGTCGGTGAGCACGGCCGAGCCGCCGGGTCCGGCGCTCTCCACGACCGTGACCCGGGCGCCGAGCTGGGCCGCGACCAGGGCGGCTTCGTAGCCGCCGGGGCCGCCGCCGATGATCGCCACGCGGTCGGGGTGCCTGCTCTGCGCTCGTGTCACCGGGCCATTGTGGCGTACGCACGCCCTACCCTTGCGGGCATGACCCTGCACGCCGCCTACGGGTCGAACCTCGATCCGGCGCGGATGAACGAGCGCTGCCCGCACTCGCCGTTGCACGCGACCGGGTGGCTGCAGGGCTGGCGACTCACCTTCGGCGGCGAGGACCACGGCTGGGACGGCGCCCTCGCCACGATCGTCCAGGATCCGTTCGAGCAGGTCTTCGTCGCGGTGTACGACGTGAGCGGCGACGACGTGCTCGCCCTGGACGGCTGGGAGTCTGCCGACACCGGTCTCTACCGCAAGGTCCGGGTGCGGATCTCCACCCTCAGCGGTGAGGTGGTGGCCTGGGCCTATGTGCTCGATGCGTTCGAGGGCGGACTCCCCTCGGCCAGCTACCTCGGCGTGCTCGCCGACGCCGCCGAGGCCGCCGCCGCCCCCTCCGACTACGTCGCCGCCCTCCGCGCGCGCCCGTGCCGCTCTGTCTTCGGCGGCTGACCGACGCTGCCGACGCACCGTAGGCTCGGCCGGTGACCAGCTATCAGCAGGCAGCCGCCGAGGCAGCCGACGTCCTGCGCGAGAAGACCGGGATCGCGTCCCACGACATCGCCCTGGTGATGGGCTCGGGATGGCTGCCTGCGGTCGACGCGCTCGGCCCGGCCCTGGCCGAGATCTCCACCGCGGAGCTGCCCGGCTTCGCGCCGCCGGCCGTTGCCGGCCATGCCGGCAGGATCCGCTCGGTCCGGGCCGGCGATCGGACCCTGATGGTCTTCCTCGGCCGGACCCACTTCTACGAGGGGCACGGCGTCCGGCCCGTCGTCCACGGCGTCCGTACGGCGGCAGCGGCCGGCTGTCGCACGGTCGTGCTCACCAACGGGTGTGGCGGGTTGCGCACCTCCTGGACCCCGGGCACACCGGTGTTGATCAGCGACCACATCAATCTGACGGCGACCTCGCCCATCGAGGGTGCCCACTTCATCGACCTGACCGACCTCTACAGCGCGCGCCTCCGGGCACTGTGTCGCGAGGTCGAGCCCGGACTCGACGAGGGCGTCTACGTGCAGCTGCCGGGCCCGCACTATGAGACGCCGGCCGAGATCGGCATGGTCCGCGCGATCGGCGGCGACCTCGTCGGGATGAGCACCACGCTAGAGGCGATCGCGGCGCGCGAGGCGGGCCTGGAGGTGCTGGGCATCTCGCTGGTGACCAACCTTGCGGCCGGGATCACCGGCGAGCCGCTGAACCACGCGGAGGTGCTCGAGGCCGGCCGCTCCGCAGCCGCCAGGATGGGTGCCCTCCTCGGGGCCGTGGTGCCGAAGATCTGACTGCGGACGGCATGGCTGTGGTCGGGACCGGGCACCTGCCTTCCGAGAGGCGAACCGGAGGCAGACAGATGACCGAGCGACAGACCCCGCGGCCGACCGGGACCAGCAGCGAGCAGTTCACCGAACAGCCGTCGGACGAGGACGCGGAGCGGATCGAGGCCGAGCGCCAGGATCGGCTCGCCCCGGAGAACCGCCCCGAGAACGCCGAGGTGGACAACACCGGCCGCACCTTCGACACCGAGGCCGGCATGTTCACCGACGCCGAGGGCTACGACGAGCTCTCCGAGGAGGACAAGCCGTACGACGACACTGCGGGCGAGACCGGCACGGTGCGCTCTGTGCGTGGACCCGACGACGAGCCCGGAACCGAATCCGCGGAGGAGCCGGCCATCGAGTGAGTCACCCGGGGTGCTTGAATCGGACCCATGGCAACCACCAACTTCAAGGGCACCCCCGTCAACACCGCCGGCGAGCTGCCGGCCCCCGGCGACAAGGCTCCGGCGTTCACCCTCACCGGCACCGACCTGGGCGACCTCGAGTCCGCCTCGCTGGCCGGCAAGCGGGTCGTGCTCAACATCTTCCCGAGCATCGACACCGGCGTCTGCGCCGCGAGCGTACGACGGTTCAATGAGCTGGCCGCCGGCCTGGACAACACCACCGTGGTCTGCGTCTCCCAGGACCTGCCGTTCGCGCAGGGCCGGTTCTGTGGCGCCGAGGGCATCGAGAACGTGACCGTCGGCTCGGGCTTCCGCTCCGACTTCGGCACGGACTTCGGCGTCCGGATGACCGACGGTCCGATGGCGGGGCTGCTCGCCCGCTCCGTGGTGGTCCTCGACGCCGACGGCACGGTGATCCACACCCAGCTGGTGCCGGAGATCACCCAGGAGCCCGACTACGACGCCGCCGTCGCTGCCCTGGGCTGACTCGCCGGGTACGTCGGAAGCCCGCTGGCCCTACCGGCGAGTAACCTTCTGCGCATGACCCGTTACGTCACGTGCACGGTCGCCGACGGCGTGGCCCACGTCCGCCTGACCCGGCCCGAGAAGCTCAACGCGCTCACCCTGCAGACCCTGCACGAGCTCGCCAGGACCGCGCGCGAGCTCCGACGCGACCGCGCCCTGCGGGCTGTCGTGCTCAGCGGCGAGGGCGCCTCGTTCTGCGCGGGGCTCGACTTCGGATCGGTGCTGAAGACGCCCACCGGCATCGCCCGCGCATTCGTGCCAGCGCCCTGGCGCGGGACCAACGCCTTCCAGGAGGCCTGTTGGGCCTGGCGCCGGCTGCCGGTACCGGTCATCGCCGCGGTGCACGGTCACTGCTACGGCGGGGGCCTGCAGCTCGCGCTGGCCGCCGACTTCCGGATCGCCGCCCCTGACTCCGAGTGGTCGGTGCTCGAGGGACGCTGGGGCCTGATCCCGGACATGACCGGCGTCCGGTCCCTGGCCGAGCTCGTCGGGATCGACCGAGCGAAGCTGCTGACGATGAGCGCGGCCATGATGAGCGGCAAGGAGGCCGCCGAGCTCGGCCTGGTCACCGAGGTGGCCGCCGATCCGCTGGCCGCGGCGTACGAGCTGGCGGGCCGGCTCGCCGAGCGCTCCCCCGATGCCCTGGCCGCCGCCAAGCGGCTGTTCAACGGCACCTGGACCGCCTCTACCCGACGCACCTTCGGACGCGAGCGCGTCGAGCAGCTGTTCCTGCTCGCCTCGGCGAACACGAGGGCCGCCCGAGAGGCCGCGTTCAAGAAGGCGTCGCCGGTCTTCGGCCCGCGTGGGCGTCGCTGACCGCAGCGCCGACCGCGGACGATCACCTTCAGCCCGTGCGCGGACCGGTGTCCCCAGCGAGTGCGGACGCGATCCCCGCGTCGAAGCCACGCATCATCACCGCGTGGTTCCAACGCAGCATGGGCTTGATGACATACGACGCCCACGCCAGGGCGCCCCGGGCGACCACCTCCTGGAAGTACTCCAGCCGGGTCCCGCCCTGGTGGGCACACAGCGACCAGCGAGCCAGTCCGTCGATCGGCCCGGAGATCCGCACCTCGAGCTCGGTCGGCGCGCGGCTGACCGCATCAAGGACGAGCTCCAGGTCGTAGGGCAACACGGAGCGGCAGACGACCAGGGCCGTGTCGGGCCCCAGGCTGGCGACAGCGCGCACCTGCGGCCACCAGCTCGGGTAGCGCTCGAGGTCGAGCAACAGGGCGTGGACGCGCTCGGGAGACGCCGACACCTCGCACGAGTGCGTGAACCGGTAGCGCGACAGCACCATGCCCACGATCATCCCCTGCGGCAACCGTCGCGCGCCTCCCGACGCCAGGTGGTTGTATTTCCCGCATGGGCCAGCACTCCACCCGAGACGACCTGATCGAGCGTGCCCGCGCCTGGGCGGCACAGGACCCCGACCCGCAGACCCGAGCCGAGCTGGAGGATCTGCTCGCCAGCGCCGACGATCCCGCGGTGCAGGCCGATCTGGCCGACCGCTTCCGCGCCTCCCTGGAGTTCGGTACGGCGGGACTGCGCGGCGCCCTCGGCGCGGGACCCAACCGGATGAACCGGGTCGTGGTGCTCCGGGCGGCAGCCGGGCTCACCGCGTACCTGCGTGGGAACGGCGAGACCCGTCCTGTGGTGATCGGCTACGACGCACGGCACAACTCCGCCGTCTTCGCGCGCGACACCGCCGAGGTGATGTCCGCAGCCGGCTTCCGCGCGCTGCTGCTCCCCCGGCCACTTCCCACCCCCCTGCTCGCGTTCGCGATCCGTGACCTCGACTGTGCGGCAGGGGTGATGGTGACCGCGAGCCACAACCCACCACAGGACAACGGCTACAAGGTCTATCTCGGCGACGGCAGCCAGATCGTCCCGCCGGCCGACACCGACATCGCAGCGGCCATCGACGTGGTCGGCCCGGTCGCGGAGATCCCGCGCGACGGCGAGCGCATCGAGCTGCTCGGCGATGACGTCCTGGACCGGTACCTCGACAGTGTCGTCGGCCTGGTCGACCCGCAGGGACCGCGGGACCTCACCATCGCCTACACGCCCCTGCACGGCGTCGGGGGCGACACCGCCGTGGCCGTGCTCCGACGCGCGGGCTTCCCCGCGCCCCACGTCGCGGTGCAGCAAGCCGAGCCGGACCCGGCCTTCCCGACGGTCGCCTTCCCCAACCCCGAGGAGCCGGGGGCGATGGATCTCGCGCTCGCGCTGGCCGCCGAGGTGGGCGCGGACATCGCCGTGGCCAACGACCCGGACGCCGATCGCTGCGCGGTCGCCGTGCCCACGGCCGACCGCGGCCACTCCGGGACCGGCTGGCAGATGCTCCGCGGTGACGAGGTCGGTGCCCTGCTCGCCGACCACCTGCTGTCCCGGGGCAAGCGCGGCGTCTACGCCCAGTCGATCGTGTCGTCGAGCCTGCTCGGCAAGCAGGCCGAGGCCGCGGGCCAGCCGCACCAGGAGACCCTCACCGGCTTCAAGTGGATCGGCCGCATCGAAGGCCTCGCCTTCGGCTACGAGGAGGCGCTCGGCTACTGCGTTGACCCGGAGCACGTCAAGGACAAGGACGGCCTGTCCGCACTCCTCACGGTCTGCGAGATGGCGGCCGAGGCGAAGGCCGCAGGCCGCACCCTGCATGACCGGCTCGACGACATCGCTCGCCGGTTCGGCCTGCACGCCACCGACCAGCTCTCGGTGCGGTTCGACGACCTCGACGCGATCCCGGCCACGATGCAGCGGCTGCGCGAGGCACCGCCGACCTGCCTCGGTGGCCTCGCGGTCCAGCGCGTCGACGACCTGAGCCAGGGCGCTGGTGGCCTGCCGCCGACCGACGGCCTGCGCTACCAGCTCGCCGACCGGGCCCGCGTGATCATCCGGCCCTCTGGCACCGAGCCGAAGGTCAAGTGCTACCTCGAGGTCGTCGTGCCGGTCGACGGGGACGATCCCGAGGGGGTCGACGCCGCCCGCATCGCGGCCGCGGGTCGGCTCGACGCGATCCGTGCGGACGTCCAAGCGGCCGCTGGCCTCTGAGAGCAGAGATGCTCAGAGCAGCAGGGTCACCACGAAGACGACCGCCAGCACGCCGGTCACCGCGATCTCGGGCCACGCCCATCTCCGCCGTACGACGCCCTCGCCCGGCGTCGCGTCCTTGAGCCGGACGGCCACCTGCTGCTCGAGGAAGTCGGGCAGGTCCGAACCGGCCAGCCGGGTGCGGGGAGTGTCGGGCTCGGTGCCGCGGGTCGGGGTCTGCCTCGTCATCGCCCGGCGGCTCCGGCCGACGCCGACACCGACGTAGCGGCGCTCCCCGACGAAGACGTGCGTCACCGAGCGGACCGTGACCCGGTCGACGAGGCCGTAAGGAACCGACGTGTCGGAGAAGACGTTGCGCAGCAGGATCCCGTCGTCGCGCAGGACCACCCGCGAGCGGAGCAGGAACGCCCAGATCAGCACCGCCACCAGCAACGCGCCGATCACCACTCGGGCCATCGGGAGTCCGCCCCCGCCGGTGACGGCCATGATGATCACGATCACGACGATGCACTCGCCCAGCCAGCCGGAGACCGATCCGCTGGTGGGTCCCAGGGAGGGCTCGGTGACGGGGCCGGACGATGCGCGCACCCGCACACCCTATGCACACCGAGCCCCTATGCTGGGCGGGTGACGACCGGCCCGTTGACCCTGTCGGCCGCCGGACTGGACTCGGTCTCGGAGGCGACCTCCTCCGACGCGGCCCTGCGACGGTTCCTGCACGGGCTCCCGGGCGTCGACCAGGTCGGCGCGGAGCAGCGTGCCGCGACCCTGTCGACTCGGTCGATCAAGACCACCGCCAAGCAGTTCGCGATCGACCTCGCGATCCGGATGGTCGACCTGACCACCCTCGAGGGCCAGGACACGCCCGGCAAGGTCCGTGCCCTGTGCGCCAAGGCGGTGCACCCGGATCCGGCCGACCAGACCTGCCCCGCCACCGCGGCGGTCTGCGTCTACCCCGACATGGTCGCCGTCGCGAAGCAGGCGCTGGGGTCAAGCGGGGTCCACGTCGCCTCGGTGGCGACCGCCTTCCCGAGCGGCCGGGCGGCGCTCCCCGTCAAGCTGGCGGACACCCGCGACGCGGTGGCGGCGGGCGCCGACGAGATCGACATGGTGATCGACCGCGGCGCGTTCCTCTCGGGTCGCTACCTGCAGGTCTTCGACGAGATCGTGGCGGTCCGCGAGGCCTGCGAACGGCCGGACGGCAGCCGCGCCCACCTGAAGGTGATCTTCGAGACCGGCGAGCTCCAGACCTACGACAACGTACGACGTGCCTCGTGGCTGGCGATGCTGGCCGGTGCGCACTTCATCAAGACCTCGACCGGCAAGGTGCAGCCGGCCGCGACCCTGCCGGTGACGCTGGTCATGCTCGAGGCGGTGCGTGACTTCCGTGAGGCGACCGGGCAGATGGTCGGGGTCAAGCCGGCCGGTGGGATCCGGAGCAGCAAGGACGCGATCAGGTACCTCGTGACCGTCAACGAGATCGCCGGTCCGGACTGGCTCGACCCGGACTGGTTCCGCTTCGGTGCGAGCACCCTCCTCAACGACCTGCTGATGCAGCGCACCAAGCTGCTCACCGGCCGCTACTCCGGCCCCGACTACTTCACCCTGGACTGATCACATGGCCGACGCCGAGGTGCCCCAGCGCACCCGCTCCCGCACCGACCCCGCGACCGCGTTCACCTACGCCCCGGCCCCGGAGTCGCGGGCGATCGTGGACCTGCGCTCGTCGTACGGCCTGTTCATCGACGGCGTGTTCGTCGACGGCAGCGGCAGTGGGTTCAAGACGATCAACCCGGCCACCGAGGAGGTGCTGGCCCAGGTCGCGGAGGCGACCGAGGCGGACGTCGACCGGGCCGTGCGCGCTGCTCGGAAGGCCTTCCGCTCGTGGAGCCGGATGAAGGGATCCGAGCGTGGCAAGTACCTCTTCCGGATCGCCCGGATCATCCAGGAGCGTGCCCGCGAGCTGGCCGTGCTCGAGTCGCTCGACAACGGCAAGCCGATCCGCGAGTCCCGGGACGTCGACGTGCCCACCGTCGCCGCGCACTTCTTCTACTACGCCGGCTGGGCCGACAAGCTCGAGTTCGCGCTGCCGGAGGGAAGGAACGGCGGGGGGGACCCCAGGCCACTCGGCGTCGCCGGCCAGGTGATCCCGTGGAACTTCCCGCTGCTGATGCTCGCCTGGAAGATCGCCCCGGCGCTGGCGTGTGGCAACACCGTCGTGCTCAAGCCGGCTGAGACGACGCCGCTGACCGCGCTGCTGTTCGCCGAGATCTGCCAGCAGGCCGACCTGCCGCCGGGCGTGGTCAACATCGTCACCGGGGCCGGCGAGACCGGCCGTGCCGTGGTGGGCCACCCGGACGTCGACAAGGTCGCCTTCACCGGGTCCACGGAGGTCGGTCGTGCGATCGCGAGGTCGGTCGCCGGGACCTCCAAGAAGGTGACGCTCGAGCTCGGCGGCAAGGCGGCCAACATCGTCTTCGACGACGCCCCGATCGACCAGGCCGTCGAGGGCATCGTCAACGGCATCTTCTTCAACCAGGGCCATGTGTGCTGCGCGGGCAGCCGGCTGCTGGTCCAGGAGTCGATCGCCGAGGACGTGCTGCACCGTCTCAAGCGTCGGATGAAGACGCTGAGGGTCGGCGACCCACTCGACAAGAACACCGACATCGGCGCGATCAACTCCGCCGAGCAGCTGACGAGGATCCGCGAGCTCTCCGAGATCGGCGAGCAGGAGGGTGCCGGACGGTGGTCGCCGGCGTGCGACCTGCCCGACCGTGGCTTCTGGTTCCCCCCGACGATCTTCACCGGCGTCTCCCAGGCCCACCGGATCGCGCGCGAGGAGATCTTCGGGCCGGTGCTCAGTGTGATCACCTTCCGCACGCCGAAGGAGGCCGTCGAGAAGGCGAACAACACGCCGTACGGGCTGTCGGCCGGAATCTGGAGCGACAAGGGCTCACGGATCCTCTGGGTGGCCTCGCAGCTGCGGGCCGGGGTGGTCTGGTCCAACACGTTCAACCGCTTCGACCCGGCCAGCCCGTTCGGCGGCTACAAGGAGTCCGGCTACGGCCGCGAGGGCGGCCGCCACGGCCTGGAGGGCTACCTGCGATGAGCCGCGCCGACATCCGCAAGACCTACAAGCTGTACATCGGCGGCGCGTTCCCCCGCTCCGAGTCGGGTCGCTCGTTCATGGTCGAGGACGCCAAGGGCGCGTTCTGGGCCAACGCGTCCCGCGCCTCGCGCAAGGATGCCCGTGACGCGGTCAAGGCGGCGCGGGCGGCGTTCGGGGGCTGGTCCGGGCGGACCGCCTACAACCGCGGCCAGGTCGTCTACCGGATCGCCGAGGTTCTCGAGGGACGACGCGACCAGTTCGAGGCCGAGCTCCGCCGGTCGGAGGGGGTGACCCCGGCCAAGGCGCGCACGAGCGTCGACGCCAGCATCGACCGGCTGGTCTGGTACGCCGGCTGGGCGGACAAGATCGCCCAGGTCACCGGTGCCGCCAACCCGGTCGCCGGACCCTACTTCAACCACTCCGCACCCGAGCCCAGCGGCGTCATAGCGGTGGCCGCGCCGAAGGACCCGCTGCTCGGCCTGGTCTCGGTGGTGGCACCGGTGATCACCACCGGCAACACCTGCGTGGTGATCGCCAGCGAGCCGCACCCGCTGACGTCGATCACCCTGGCCGAGGTGATGGCCACCAGCGACCTGCCCGGAGGGGTCGTCAACGTGCTCACCGGCTCGGTGCCCGAGATCGCCCCGTGGCTGGCCTCGCACATGGACGTCAACGGGCTCGACCTCACCGGCGTGACCGACCCGGAGCTGGCCCGCGAGCTCGAGGTGGCGGCGGCCGAGAACCTCAAGCGGGTACGCCGGCCGGCGGAGGAGGACCTGCTCGCGACGCCGGCCCTGGACCGGATGACGACCTTCCTGGAGACCAAGACGGTCTGGCACCCGATGGGTCTGTAAGGGATCCATGGCTGCGGTGGTGGTCCTCGCCGGACCGTCCGGCGTCGGGAAGTCCCGGCTCATCGAGCACCTGGGGCTGCCCGTGCTCCGGCTGGACGACTTCTACAAGGACGGCGACGACGCCTCGCTCCCCCACCGGGCCCTGGCCGGCGGCGCCCCGATCGTCGACTGGGACGACCCCGCCTCGTGGCACCTCGATGACGCACTCGCGACCATCGCGAGACTGTGCGCCGACGGACGCGCCCAGGTGCCGGTCTACGACATCTCCCGCAGCGCCCGCACCGGGACCAGGATGCTCGACCTCGCCGGCGCCCCGTGCTTCGTCGCGGAGGGCATCTTCGCCCAGGAGGTGGTCGCCGGGTGCCGGCACCACGGTCTGCTCGCGGACGCGATCTGCGTGGACCGAAGCCGACTGCTGACCTTCGTGCTACGGCTGCGCCGTGACCTCCGGGAGCACCGCAAGCCCCCGCTGGTGCTGCTGCGCCGGGGCCTGTACCTGGCCCGCGCCCAGCGCCGGATCGTGGAGCATGCCCGGTCGCTCGGCTGCCGAGTGCTCCCGCCCGACGCCGCCGCCGCGGCGATCGGCGCGCTGGCCCGCCCGGACGCGCAGCAGGCCCGCTCCTGAACTTCTGCTGAGGGATCTCGCCTCTGGGCGAAGGTTCATGGTTCCTTCACCTGCGCTCCTTAGCGTCGAGCCGATGAGCAGTGAAGCACTCACGCGCTCTCCCGAGACCGGCCTGTTACCCCCGCAGGCCGGTCACCGGGAGGCCGAGACCGACCGCCGGGGCCTCCGGCGAGGATCCGGTCTGCCCTCGCGGCGGCTCGCCGACCTGCCCGGTGTCTCCCTCGCGCGGCGGCACCCGGTGCTGCTGGCCGTTCTGGCGACCGTGGTCCTGCACCTGCTCTTCCTCTCCCGCGCCCTCGGGGCGGACGAGGGCGGCTTCTCGATGGTCGCCCGGTTCTGGCAGTACCCCGGGCACTATCTCTACGGGCCCCAGTGGGTGGACCGCCCGCCGGGCCTGATCGCGGTCTTCGCCGTGGCCAACCACCTGGGTCCCTACGGCGTCCGGCTGATGGCAACCATCGTGGCGGCCTGTCTGGTGGCCGCCGTGGCGGCTGCCGCGCGGGTCCTCGGTGGGCCGAGGGCGGCAGGCTGGGCGGCCTGGACCGCGGCAGCGATCGGGTCCTCCTCGATGCTCGATGCCGAGGCCCTCAACGGCGAGCTGATCGCCTCCGCCTTCGTCGCCGCCTCGATGGCCGCGACGGCCGCCGCCGTACGCATCGGCCCGAAGCGCTCCCACGCTCTCGTGCTCGCCGCCCTGGGCGGTGCCCTCGCCTCCTACGCGCTGCTGGTCAAGCAGGACTTCGGGGACGCCCTTGCCTTCGGCGTGGTGCTGGTGCTGTTCAGCCGCAACGTGCCCCAGCGCTGGCGACACCTGCTCGCCTTCGCCGGCGGCGCGGCCGTCCCGCTGGTGGGCGCGGTCGTCTGGTCCCAGTCCCACGGCGGCCTCGGTGCGCTGCTCTTCGCCTGCGTCCAGTTCCGGGCCCAGGCCGCCCATGTCATGGCGGACTGGTCCTCAGCGGCGCCGCACCGTCGGGCGAAGGATCTCGCAGAGCTGACGGTCGTCTCCGGGCTGCTCCCCCTCGCCGCCCACCTCCTGGTCAGCCAGCGGCGCCGCCTTCGCCAGCTCCACCCGGTCGCGCTGGCGCTGGTCGCTGCGGGCCTGGTGGAGACCGTCGGCGTCATCGGCGGGGGCAACTACTGGACCCACTACCTGCTCGCCTACGGCCCGACCCTCGCCATCACTGCGGGCCTCGCGGCACGACACTGGATGCCCGGCCACCAGCTCACTCGTCGGCTGGTCCTGCTGGTCGTGGCGGTCGTCCTGGCCACCAGCCCGGTGACCGCGTACTGGATGCACCGGTACCCCGGCTCACCCCGCGCGATCGCCAGCTGGGTCGCCGCAGCCGCCCATCCCGGCGACACCATCGTGGTGCCCTACACCCACGCGGACGTGATCGGGGAGTCCGGCCTGCGCCCGGTCTACCCCTACTCGTGGAGCCTGCCCCTGCGCACGCTCGACCCCCATCTCTCGCTCCTGGTCCGCACCCTCGACGGCCCGTCCGCACCGACCTGGGTCGTCCAGTGGGACGGCGAGCACACCTGGGGCCTCGACCCGGGCGATCGGGTGCCGATGGCGTTGCGGACGCACTATCGCCTCGTCCGCAACCTGTGCGGGCGCCCGGTCTGGCTGCATGACGGCGCGCGCCGCACTCTCCCACCCACCCCGAACCCGACCGCGTGCCATCGCGGCGGAAGCTGAAGGACGACCCCATGAGCACCTCTGGTTCATCGCTGGGACAGCACCTCGTCTCCCTGCAGAAGGGTTGGTTCCTGCAGGTCAACGACTTCAGCCGGCACACCTCCTGGCTCCACGAGCCGTTCCACCTGTACGCCGTGTACGGCGTGGCCCTCTTCGGCCTGCTGCTTCTCGGCACCTGGTGGTTCTCCGGACGCCGGCAGGGCGTGTCGATGGTGGCCCGCTCGCTCTGGGCGCCGTGCGGGGTGCTGATCGCGGTGGGTCTGAACCAGCCGCTCGGACGGCTGGTGGCCGAGGCCCGCCCCTACACCGTGTTCCCCCATTCCCTGACGCTGGTGGCGAGGACGACCGACTTCTCCTTTCCCAGCGACCATGCCGTGATGGCCGGAGCGGCGGCCGCGGGCATCTGGCTGGTGAGTCGCCGGCTGGGGCTGGTCACCACCGTGCTGGCCGTGCTGATCGCGTTCGCCCGCGTCTACGTCGGGGCGCACTGGCCGATCGACGTGGTCGCCGGTCTCGCCTTCGGTGCGCTGGTCACCCTCGTGGGGCATCTGCTGCTGCACCGTCCGCTGGAGTGGGTGGTCGACCGGATCGGTCGCACGGCTCTCTCCCCGCTGGTGAGGGCTGCAGCGTGAACCCCGGACGTGATGCCGTCATCGTGGTGCCGACGTACGACGAGGCAGCGAACATCGACGAGGTCCTCGACCGGCTCGCCGCCGCCGTACCCGACGTCGACGTGCTGGTGGTCGACGACAACAGCCCCGACGGCACGGCGGCCCTGGTCCGGGCCCGGCCCGACCACGGCCTGCGCTGCCACGTCCTGGACCGACCGGGCCGACAGGGCCTCGGGGCTGCATATCGGGCCGGCTTCGGCTGGGCGCTGGACCGCGGCTACAGCGCCGTCGTCCAGATGGACGCTGATCTCTCACACCCGCCTGAGCGGGTGCCGGCCCTGCTCGAGGCGCTCGAGCGCTCCGACGTGGCGATCGGCTCCCGGTACGTCGTCGGCGGCGGGGTCGAGAACTGGCCCTGGCACCGGCGGTTCATCTCCTGGGCCGGCAATGCCTACGTGCGCTGGGTGCTCGGGGTCGAGGTGCACGACAACACCGCGGGGTTCAAGGCCTTCCGGCGGGCGGGGCTGATCGAGATCGGGGCGGTGGACTCCGACTCCGACGGCTATTGCTTCCAGGTCGAGAACACCTGGCGCGCCGCGCGCCTGGGCCTGCGGATCATCGAGGTGCCGATCACCTTCCGGGACCGCACCGCCGGGACCTCCAAGATGTCCGGAGCGATCGTGCTGGAGGCGGTCCGCCGGGTGCTCCTCTGGCGATGGAACGAGACCTTCACCGGCGCGACGCGCAGGAAGGCTCTGGTCTGAGCGGCCCGCTACGACGATCACTAGGCTGACCACCGTGCACGTAGTGGTCGTCGACGACGAGAAGCGCCTGGTCGCGCTCATCCGCAACTACTTCGACGACTTCGAGGTGACCTCGACCGGCTGCCACGACGGCAGCACCGGCCTGGCGGCGGCCCGTGCGCCGGGCGTCGACGTCGTCGTGCTCGACCGGATGCTGCCGGGCCTCACCGGTGTCGAGGTCTGCCGTCAGCTGCGCACGGAGGGCAACGACGTACCGGTGCTGATGCTCACCGCACGAGGCGCCGTCGACGAACGGGTCGAGGGTCTCGAGGCCGGCGCCGACGACTACCTCGTCAAGCCGTTCGCGCTCGAGGAGCTGCTGGCCCGGGTCCGCGCACTCGGCCGGAGGCGCCCGGTCTCCGACGACCAGCGGTGGACGGTCGGCGACGTGGTGTTCGACCCGCTCGGCCACCAGCTCTGGGTCGCGGGCGAGAAGGTGGCGCTCTCCCGTCGGGAGTTCGCGATGCTCGGCTCCCTGGTGGAGCACTTCGGCCGCGTGGTGACCCGCCAGCGGCTCTTCGAGGACGTGTGGCCGGAGGGCATCGACATCCGCAGCAACGCCCTGGACGTACACATGTCCCGGGTCCGCAAGGCACTGTCCAACTCGGCCGAGGTGCAGGTGGTCACCCTGCGGGGGATCGGATACCGGCTCGACCGGGAGCCCGGGTGAACCGAGGACGCAGCCGCTCCCGGCCCAAGCGGCCGATCGTCATCCGCCTCGTGCTGGCGGTCGCGGTCACCATGGTGCTGGTGCTGGTGCTCAGCTCGGCGTTCATCTACTGGCGGGTCGCCTACGCGCTGAGCCGCCAGGTCGACCAGGACCTGCAGGCCTACCGCGAGGTGGTGGAGCGCGCCCTGGAGACCGGTGCGGTTCCGGTGAACGACACGCCGGGCGAGACCTACCAGACCTATACGCTGCACGGCCAGATCATCGGAGGCACCGCGAAGACCCGGCTCGCCGACGCCGACACGATCCGCAAGGCCGCCGCCGGCCATCCCCAGCAGGACGACTCCGGGCACGTGCTGCCGCCCTCGCGGCACCCCTATCGAGTGGTCACCTCGACCGTCCGTACGCCGGCCGGCAAGGTCGTCGCCGCCTACGCGATCAGCCGGACCAAGCACGACGAGGCACTGCGCGAGCTGCTGCTGCAGCTGGTCATCGCCGACCTCTTCACGCTGCTCGCCTCGACCGGGGTCGGCTTCTGGACGGCCCGCTCGGCGCTGGGCCCCGTCGAGCGCTACCGCCGGGCCGCGGCCGCCGCGGTGAGCGACGCCGATGCCACCTTGCCGGTGCCCGAAGGCGATGACGAGCTGACCCGACTCGGACACACGTTCAACGACCTGCTCGCCCGGCTTGCCGCGGTGAACGCGCGGGAGCGGCAGTTCCTCGCGGACGCCTCGCATGAGCTGCGTTCACCACTCACCGTGATGCGCAGCGAGCTCGAGTGGACCCTGCTGCGCCCCCGCCCGCAGGAGCAGACCCACGAAGCGCTCGAGTCCATCCAGGCGCAGGTGCTCCGTCTGATCGACATCTGCAACGCGCTGCTCGAGCTCGAGGAGCTGCGGGCCACCAGCCAGCCCGGAACTGAGCGGGTCGACCTCTCCGAGCTGGCCCAGGACACCATCGACCGCGCGGCGAGCACTCCGGAGGCCGCCGGGCGAGCGCTGGAGCTCGACGCCCCGGATCCGGTGACGGTACTGGGCCGCTCGCGCTGGCTCGAGCTGGCCGTGGGCAACCTGCTCACCAACTCGTTGCGGCACGGGGCCGGGCAGGTCCGGATCTCGGTGAGCGCCGACCCCGCCCACGCCGTGCTGATCGTCCGCGACGAGGGGCCCGGCTTCCCACCGGAGTTCATCGACAACGCCTTCGACCGGTTCAGTCGCGCCGACGTGAGCCGGACCACCCGCGGGACCGGCTTGGGGCTCTCCCTGGTGCAGGCCGTCGTCGAGGCGCACCACGGCACCGCCGCGATCCGTGGCTCGAGCGTGGTGCTGCGGATCCCGTTGGCACCGCCGGCGCCGCCCGAGCCCGAGGACGACCTCAGCCCTTGAGCGCGGCGTACCCCGGCTTGATCACGTCGTCGATGATCCGCAGTCGCTGGTCGAAGTGGCAGAAGGCCGACTTCATCGCGTTGATCGTGAACCAGCGCAGGTCGTCCAGCCCGTAGCCGAACGCCTCGACCAGGGCCGTCATCTCCTTGCTCATCGAGGTGCCGCTCATCAATCGGTTGTCGGTGTTCACGGTGACCCGGAAGCGCAGCTCGGTGAGCAGGCCGATCGGGTGGGCGGCGATCGACGCAGCCGCCCCGGTCTGAACGTTGGAGTGCGGACACAGCTCCAACGGGATCCGCTTGTCACGGACATAGGCCGCGAGCCGGCCCAGCTCGACCCGGTCGCCGGTCACGTGGATGTCGTCGATGATCCGGACCCCGTGGCCGAGCCGGTCGGCGCCGCACCACTGGATCGCCTCCCAGATCGAGGGAAGCCCGAACGCCTCTCCGGCGTGGATCGTGAAGTGGGCGTTCTGCCGCTGGAGGTACTCGAACGCGTCGAGGTGCCGGGTCGGTGGGTAGCCGGCCTCCGCGCCCGCGATGTCGAACCCCACGACGCCCTCGTCGCGGAACTTCACGGCGAGCTCGGCGATCTCCCGCGACCGCGCCTGGTGTCGCATCGCGGTGAGCAGCTGCCGGACCACGATCCGGCCGTTGCTCGCGGCCATGCCCTCATCGAACCCGCGCTGCACCGCCTGGACCACCTGGTCCAGGTCGAGTCCGCCACCCAGGTGCTGCTCCGGGGCGTAGCGGATCTCGGCGTACACCACGCCATCGGCCGCGAGGTCCTCCACGCACTCGCGGGCGACCCGCTGCAGCGCCTCCGCGGTCTGCATCACTGCGACGGTATGGTCGAAGGTCTCCAGGTAGCGCTCCAGGGAACCGGAGTCCGCGGACTCGGCGAACCAGTGACCGAGCGACTCGGCGTCGGAGGCCGGCAGCCGGTGCCCCACCTGGACTGCGAGCTCGACGATCGTCGCCGGGCGCAGCCCCCCGTCCAGGTGATCGTGCAGCAGCACCTTGGGTGCTTCCCTGATGACGTCCGCCGAGAGGGTGCCGGTAGGTTCAACCATGTCTGACATCCAAGCAGCAGGAGCAACCGCATGCGCGTGTTCACCACGTTCGACGAGATCGCCGCGGCCGCCGGGCAGGAGCTCGGCACCAGCGAGTGGGTCGAGATCACCCAGGAGCGCGTCGACCAGTTCGCCGACGCGACCGGCGACCACCAGTGGATCCATGTCGACGTCGAGCGGGCTGCGGCCGGCCCCTTCGGAGGGACCATCGCGCACGGCTACCTGACCCTGTCGCTGGTCCCCTGGCTCGGTGGCCAGGTGTTCGGGCTGGAGACGCCCGGCGCCAAGCTGAACTACGGGGTCAACAAGGTCCGCTTCCCCAGCCCGGTGCGGGTGGGCTCCCGGGTACGGGCCACGGTGACCGTCAACGGCGTCGTGGACATCCCGGCCGGCAAGCAGCTCACCATCGGCTATGTGGTCGAGATCGAGGGTGAGGACAAGCCGGCCTGTGTCGCCGAGACCGTCGTACTGCTGCTGCCCTGATCAGCTGATCCTGTCGCGGACCAGCGGGTCGGGGGTGTACGGCGTGCCCACCGGCGCGATCCGGTAGCCGCCGTCCAGCGCCTCGAGGGCCCGTTCGAAGCGGTCGGGCTCGTCGGTGTGCAGGGTCAGCAGCGGCTGATCGACGGCCACGACGTCCCCCGGCCGGGCGTGCCACTCGACGCCGGCACCGGCCTGGACCGGGTCGCCGGCACGGGCCCGCCCGGCGCCGAGCCGCCACGCGGCGAGCCCGACCGCCATCGCGTCCAGCTCCACGAGCACGCCGGACGAGGGCGCGTTCACCACGTGGGACTCACGCGCGGTCGGCAACGGCGCATCCGGGTCCCCGCCCTGGGCGGTGATCATCCGGCGCCACACGTCCATCGCCGCACCCGAGGCGAGATGCTCCGACGGGTCGACGTCGTCGCGCCCGGTCGCGGCCAGCATCTCCCCGGCCAGCGCGACGGTGAGCTCGACGACGTCCGCCGGTCCGCCGCCGGACAGCACCTCCACGGACTCACGGACCTCGAGAGCATTGCCGGCGGTGAGGCCGAGCGGGACCGCCATCTCGGTGAGCAGAGCGACCGTGTGCACCCCCGCGTCCGTGCCGAGGTCGACCATCGTGCGCGCCAGCTCACGGGCCTGCCCGAGGTCCTTCATGAAGGCGCCCGAGCCGACCTTGACGTCGAGGACGAGGGACCCGGTGCCCTCGGCGATCTTCTTGCTCATGATCGACGAGGCGATCAGCGGGATCGCCTCCACCGTTCCGGTGACGTCCCTGAGCGCGTACAGCTTCTTGTCCGCGGGGGCGAGTCCCGAGCCCGCCGCGCAGATCACCGCGCCGATGCCCTCGAGCTGGGCGAGCATCTCGTCGTTGGTCAAGGCCGCCCGCCACCCGGGGATCGACTCGAGCTTGTCGAGAGTGCCGCCGGTGTGTCCGAGCCCGCGCCCGGACAGCTGCGGGACGGCGACGCCGTACGACGCGACCAGGGGTGCCAGCGGCAGCGTGATCTTGTCGCCCACGCCGCCGGTGGAGTGCTTGTCCGCGGTCGGTCGGGACAGCCCGGAGAAATCCATCCGCTCACCCGACGCGATCATCGCGGCCGTCCAGCGAGCCGTCTCGTGCCGACTCATGCCGTTGAGCAGGATGGCCATCGCCAGCGCCGACATCTGCTCGTCCGCCACCGCTCCGCGGGTGTAGGCGTCGACCACCCAGTCGATCTGGCTGTCGCTCAACGCGCCGCCGTCGCGCTTGGCGACGATCACCTCGACCGCGTCGTGCGCCTCAGCCATCCCGACCCCCTCGATCATGACTCGCCAAGTGCTCGGCGCCGAACGCCTCCGGGAGCACGTCGTCCATGCCACGCACCCCGCCCACCGTGAGCAGCTGCAGGGCGGCACCACCGTGCTCCCAGAGCAGCTGCCGGCAGCGACCACAGGGCATCAGCACCTGGCCGTCGCCGTCCACGCAGACGAAGTGGGTCAGCCGGCCCCCGCCGGTCAGGTGCAGCTGCGAGACCAGCCCGCACTCCGCGCACAGGGTGACGCCGTACGCGGCGTTCTCGACGTTGCAGCCGGCGACCAGGCGACCATCCTCGACGAGCGCGGCGGCACCCACGGGGTAGCGGGAGTACGGCGCATAGGCGTGACCCATCGCCTCGACCGCGGCAGCGTGCAGCGAACGCCAGGGCTCCTGCGCGAGCGCAGCCGCGACCGCGGCGTCATCCCTTGACATAGGGCTCCCCGTCGGCCGCCGGTGCACGCACCCGACCAACCAGACCGGCCACCGCGAAGATCGTGGCGAGGTAGGGCAGCATCGCCAGGAAGTTGGACGGGATCGAGGGCACGGTGATCGCGAGCAGCGTCTGCAGCGCGGAGGCGAAGCCGAAGAGCAGCGCCGCGCCGACCGCTCCGCGTGGACTCCAGCGTCCGAAGATCAGAGCGGCCAGGGCGATGAAGCCGTTGCCGGAGGTGATGTTCTTCGCGAACGCGCCCACGGCGCCGACGGTGAAGTAGGCGCCGCCAAGGCCGGCGACCGCCCCACCGAGGACGACGTTGCGGTAGCGCATCGCCAGCACCTTGATGCCGACGGTGTCGGCTGCCTTGGGATGCTCTCCGAGCGCACGGGTGCGCAGTCCCCACCGGGTCCGGAACAGCGCCACGTCGATGACGACGATCAGCACGTAGGCCAGGTAGACCACGATGTTGGCCTGGAACAGCAGCGGACCGAGGATCGGGATCTTGCTGAGCAGGGGGATGTCGATCGACTGCAGCACCTGCGGGCTGTTCAGCGACTGGGCGTTCGGCTGCATGAAGGCGTCGTAGAAGAAGCCGGTCAGCCCGAGCGCGAACACATTGAGCACCACGCCCAGAACCACCTGGTTGACGAGGTACTTGATCGAGAACAGCGCCAGCAGGACGCCCATCAGGGCGCCGGCGACCATCGCCCCGAGCAGCCCGTAGTAGCTGCCGATCAGACTGCCCACGAGCGCGGCGGCCCATGCGCCCGCCAGCATCTGCCCCTCGATGGCCACGTTGATCACACCGGACCGCTCGCACAGCACCCCGGCCAGTGCGCCGAGGATCAGCGGGACGGCCAGAGCGATGGAGTTCTGCAGCAGCCCGACGACGTCGATGGTGGTGCCGTCGCCGCGCGCGGAGACCCAGCACAGGAAGGCGATCATGAATGCGACGAGCGCACCCGCGGTCACCCACGGCATCGCGCGGCGGGTGAATCCACGGGCTAGCTGCCACCCGCCCAGCACGACGATCAGCGCGCCAAGCAGCACCGCACTCCAGCGGCCCGAGACCACGATGTCTGGCACCTTGAGGGTCACGCCGCCGGAACCCAGCCGGAGCGTCGCATCGTGGCTGGCATGCAGCGCCATGCCGAGGAACTCGATGGTGACCGCACCGAGGAGCACCAGCAGGATGCCGCTGATCACCCGCTGACGCACGGTGGTCCGGCTGATCACCTTGTGCTGGACGACGATCTCCTCGTCGAGGGCGTCGGCGGTCGTGGCGCTCATCGGCGGGCTCCTTGCGCGGGTGCGAGCTGGCTCGCGGGAAGGTCCATCAGCCGTTCCAGCCCTTCGCGAGCTCGGCACCGACACCGGCGCCGGAGGACTTCATCCGGAAGATCGCTCGGATCACGGCCGGTGCCGCGATGAACAGCACGATCAGGGACTGGATCACTTGGACCAGGTCGATCGGCGTGTAGGTCTGCATCACGCTGCCGCCCGCGTGCAGGGCGCCGAACAGCAGGCCGGCGAACACGATGCCTACCGGGTTGGCCCGGCCCAGCAGCGCGACGGTGATCGCATCGAAGCCGATGCCAGCATCGATGTCCTGGGTGACCTGGGTGTTGGTGCCGAGGATCTGACTCACTCCGGCCAGCCCGCACAGCGCGCCGGCGATCAGCATCACCGTGGTGTAGCTGCGCTCGACGCTCATCCCTGCCGTCCGCGCTGCCGCCGGGTTGGCGCCGACGGCACGCAGCCGGAAGCCGAGGCGGCTGTATTTCAGCAGCCACCAGGTGAACGCCGCGGCCAGCAGCGCCAGGATCAGCCCGGCGTGCACGCGCATCGTGCTGCCGAACAGCGGGAACAGCGTCGCGTTGCTGTCGACCGGCAGCGAGATCGCCTGGCCGTACGGCGGCGCCTGGAACCCGCGGACCGACAGCAGGTAGCCGAGCAGGGAGTAGGCGACGTAGTTGAGCATGATCGTGGTGATCACCTCGTGCGCCCCGGTGCGGGCCTTCAGCCAGCCGGAGATGCCGCCCCAGATCGCGCCGCCGAGCATGCCGGCGAGGATCGCGGCGATCACATGGATCACGGCGGGCAGGTGCCAGTGGAAGCCCACGAACCCCGCGAACACCGCGCCCATGATGACCTGTCCCTGGCCACCGATGTTGAACAGGCCGGCGCGGAAGGCGAGCCCGACCGACAGGCCGCCCGCGATCAGCGGAGTGGCGTTGACCAGCGTCTCCGAGATCGGTCCGAGGTAGCCGGCCAGGGTCCCGTTGGCGGCAGTGTTCGGGTTGAAGATCGCACCCTCGAACAGGGCCCGGTAGGCGTGCCCGATCGCGGTGCCCGCACTGGTGAACGTGTCCCACGGGTACTGGAAGAAGTACGACGCGGCGTTGCGGGTGTCCTGGTCGGAGATCGCGATCAGCACGGCCCCGATCACCATCGCCGCGACGAACGCCAACAGGGTCACCAGCACGGTGTCCCAGGTGCCTCGTCGCTTCGGCTTCGCGTCGGGGGGTGCGTCGGGGGCCGGCTGGTCGGCTGGCAGCGGGGCGGTGTCGGTACTCATCCCACTGTCTCCTGCACGGGGTCGGTGTTGCCGGCCATCAGCAGCCCGACGGTTCCGGCGTCGGTGCCGCCGGGCACCTCGCCGATGATCCGGCCGCGGTACATCACGCCGATGCGGTCGGCCAGGCCGAGCACCTCGTCGAGCTCGCTGGACACCAGGATCACGGCTGCACCGCTGTCCCGCTCGGCGACGATGCGCCGGTGCACGAACTCCATCGAGCCGACGTCGAGTCCTCGGGTCGGCTGGGCGACGACGAGGAGCTTCAAAGGACGGGAGAGCTCCCGGGCGAGGACCACCTTCTGCTGGTTCCCGCCGGAGAGCGTCGAGGCGGCGTGGTCGATGGAGGAGGTCCGTACGTCGTACTCCGCGACCCGCTCCTCGGCGTTGCTCCGGATCCGCTTCAGGTCGAGGTTGACCCCGCGCGCATAGGGGGCGTTGTCGTAGAGGTCGAGGACGAGGTTCTCGGCAACCGAGAAGCTGCTGACCAGCCCGTCGTGCAGCCGGTCCTCAGGGACGTAGCCGACGCCGCTGTCGAGGATCGCATCGGTGCTGGCCTTCGTGACGTCGCGTCCCGCGATCGAGATCTTCCCCGACTCCAGCGCACGGAGCCCGATCAACGCCTCGGTGAGCTCGGTCTGGCCATTGCCCTGCACCCCGGCGAGCGCATAGATCTCGCCACCGCGCACCGAGAAGCTGACGTCGTCGACGAGCACCTGGCCGACGTCGTCGACGATCCTGATCTCGTCGGCGCGAACCACCTCGCCGGCTGGCTGGGCCGGCTCCTTGTCGATGTTCAGCTTCACCGGTCGGCCCACCATCATCGAGGCGAGCTCGGCGGCCGACGCCGTCGGGCTCGCCTCCCCGATGACCTTGCCCCGGCGGATCACGGTGATCCGGTCCGCCACCGCCCGCACCTCACGCAGCTTGTGGGTGATGAACACGATCGAGGTGCCGGCCTCCTTCAGGGTGCGCATCACCTCCATCAGGTCGTCGGTCTCCTGCGGAGTGAGCACCGCGGTCGGCTCGTCGAGGATCAGCACCTTCGCGTTGCGCACCAGCGCCTTGATGATCTCGACGCGCTGCTGCACCCCGACGGGAAGGTCCTGGACCAGGGCGTCGGTGGGGACCTTGAGCCCGTAGCGCTCCGAGACCTCCTCGACCGACCTGCGCGCACGTCGACGGTCCAGGAAGCCGAACCGGCTCGTGCGCTCGTTGCCCAGCTCGACGTTCTCGGCGACGGTGAACACCGGGATCAGCATGAAGTGCTGGTGCACCATGCCGATGCCGGCCGCCATCGCGTCGCCCGGCCCGGAGAAGGTGACCGGCTCGTCGTCGACGAGGATCTGGCCCTCGTCGGGCTCGTACAGGCCGTACAGCACGTTCATCAGCGTGCTCTTGCCGGCGCCGTTCTCCCCCAGCAGCGCATGGATCTCCCCGGGGTTGACCACCAGGTCGATCGAGTCGTTCGCGGTCAGCGCGCCGAACCGCTTGGTGATGCCACGCAGCTCGAGTTTCACCGGACCTCCCTCTCCTGCGACACCCCACCCTAGGACCGCCGGGCACGGCTGCGGGGGAGCATCACCAGACGATGCTCCCCCGCGCCGTACAGCACCCGCCGGGTCAGACCGGTCGGCTCACGAGGGCCGCCCGGCCCTCATGGGCCGGCTGTCTCATTTGGGCTGGTGGGGTGAGGTGATCTTGATCTTGCCCGAGCTGATGTCGGACTTGACCTGGTCCAGCTCGGACTTCAGCTTGGCCGGGACCTTGGAGGCGAAGTCGTGGAACGGCGCCAGGCCGGTCCCGCCGTTGGCCAGGGTGCCGATGTAGTTGCCCGTCGGGTACGTCCCGGAGGCGGCCTTCTCGACGTACTCCTGCACCGACTTGGTGAGGTTCTTCGTCACGCTGGTGATGAAGTACTTGCAGTACTGCGCAGCGCTCTGGCAACCGTCGGTGTCGACCCAGATCACGTTGACCTTGCCACCCGAGGCCTGCGCCGCCGCGCCGGCACCCAGACCGGTGCCACCGGCGACCGGGAAGATGATGTCAGCGCCCTGCTGGATCAGGCCCTGGCTGATCGTCTTGCCCTTGTTCTGGTCGGTGAACGAGTTCGCGAAGAGGCCCGCCTTCTGCTTGTTCTCGTCCCAGCCGAGCACCTTGACGTGTGTCTTGTGCTGCTGGTTGTAGTAGTTCACACCCTCCCAGAAGCCGTCCATGTAGATGGTCACCGGCGGGATGTTCAGGCCACCGAAGGTGCCCACCTTTCCGGTCTTGGTCATCCCCGCAGCCAGGTAGCCACCGAGGAAGCCGCCCTGAGCGGTGTTGTACTGCAGGCCGTAGACGTTCGGGCCGCTCGAGGGCGCGTCGATCTCGGCATACTGCTGCTTGGGGTTCGCCTTCGCGATCTTCGCCACCGCGGTGCCCATCAGGCCACCGACCGCGATCACCGTGTTGCATCCGCGGTTGGTCTCGGTGGTGAGGTTCGGCGTGTAGTCGTTCTGGGAGTTCGACGAGACGTACGAGATCTTGATGTTCGGGTTCGCCTTGTTGGCGGCCTGCAGACCGGCCCACGACGACTGGTTGAACGAGTGGTCGTCCACGCCACCGGTGTCGAGCACCATGCAGGCGGTCAGGGACTTGCCCGAGCTGCCGCTGGTGCCGGTCTTGTTGTTGTCGCTGGCTGGCTTGCCACAGCCCGCCGCGAGAAGCGCGATGGCGCCTGCGGCTGCGACGATCTTGGTTGCGTGACGCAAGATGGTTCTCCTCGCTCAGGTCCCCGCCGCGGTCGCGGCGCGAAGGCTTGGGCCACGATAGACACAGATGGCCCACCGGTCACCCCTTCCGGCGAGGGTGGATTCGATCTGTTACCTCTCGGTGACCAACGTCTCCAGCGCCGCTGCGGCCAGCACCTTGGCACCGACCGCCACGGCCCGCTCGTCGACCCGCAGGTCGCCCTGGTGGAGGTCGTAGGTAGGTCCTCCGGGCGTGCGGGTCCCCAGCCGACCCATCGCGCCCGGCACCTTCTCGACGTACCAGGCGAAGTCCTCGCCGCCGAGGCTCTGCTGGCTGCTCACGTGCCCCGCTTCACCGAGGACCCCCTCGACAGCACGGGCGAGCGCGAGGGTCGAGGCGTGCTCGTTGACCACGGGAGGGACGCCGCGCACATAGGAGACCTCGGCATTGACGCCGTACGGCGCGAGGATCTCGACGATCGTGCGGCGCACCAGCGCCTCGGCGTCGGCCCAGGCGAGCGCGTCGAGCATCCGCACGGTGCCGGCGGCCCGGCCGGTCGACGGGATCACGTTCATCGCGGAACCGGCCCGGACCAGGCCCCACACCACGCTGACGCCGGCCCGCGGGTCGAGGCGACGCGAGAGGACGGCGGGGAGCTCGGTGACCAGCTTGGACAGCGCGAAGGTGAGGTCCTCGGTCAGGTGTGGACGAGACGTGTGCCCGCCGGAGCCGGAGAGGCGCACGTCGAGGGAGTCGGCCGCGCCGGTGAGCGGCCCCTCGCGCAGACCCACCTCGCCCACGTCGAGCGCGGGATCGCAGTGCAGCATGAAGATCCGGTCGACCTCGTCGAGTGCGCCGGCGGCGATGGACATCAGTGCTCCGCCCGGCATGATCTCCTCGGCCGGCTGGAACAGCAGCCGCACCCGCCCGGGCAGCCGGTCCGCAACGCTCGTCAACGCCAGACCCGCCCCCAGCAGCGCAGTGGTGTGCACGTCGTGGCCGCAGGCGTGCGCGACCCCGGCGACGGTGCTCCGCCACGGGTCGTCGGTGCGGTCCTCGACGGGCAGCGCGTCCAGGTCGGCACGCAGCGCGACCAGGGGCCCGTCGCCGCCGGCGACGTCCACGATCATCCCGTTGCGGGGCAACGGCCTGGCGCTCAGGCCTGCTTCGTCGAGCCGCTTGGTCACCATCGCGCTGGTGCGCTCCTCGGTCCAGGAGAGCTCGGGGTGGGCGTGCAGGTCGCGACGGAAGTCGACCAGCTCGGACTCCAACCGGTCGACCTCGGCGACGACTTCGCTGAGCAACGACGGGGAGGGCACGGTCCTTGATGCTACTCGGCCAGGTCGGCGCACGACCGCACCCCGGCCGGCGAACCCGACGCCGTCCCGCTCCACCACGACCCCGGATCGACCGGGCCCGGCCCGCTCAGCGCTCGCGTTCTTGCGCAGGCCCGCCGTCGTGATCGTCGCTGCGGCCGTCGTAGGCCTCCAGGATCCGATCCGCGGCCACCGGGGCGACCAGGTCACCCGCGAGCAACTCGGCCCGCACCTGATCGCGGATCGCCCGCACCCGCGGTGAGCGGCGCAGCCGCTGGTCGAGCTCCTCGCGGACCAGGGCCCAGGTGAAGTCCAGCTGCTGCTCGGCGCGCTTGCGCCGCAGCCCCTCGTCTCCGAGGTGGTCGCGGTGTGCCAGCACCTTGGCCCACACCTCGTCGACACCCGTGCCGGTGAGTCCCGAGCAGGTCAGCACCGGCGGCAGCCAGTCGTCGCTGCCGTGCACCATCCGGATCGCACCGGAGAGCTCGCGCGCCGCCATCCGGGCCTCCTGGGCACGGTCGACGCCCTGCCCCTCCGAAGGGCGCTGTCCTGAGCCTGTCGAAGGGCGCTGTCCTGAGCCTGTCGAAGGGCGCTGCCCGGAGCCTGTCGAAGGATCGGCCTTGTTCACCGCGATCACGTCGGCGAGCTCGAGGATGCCCTTCTTGATGCCCTGGAGCTGGTCGCCGGTGCGGGCGAGGGTCAGGAAGCAGAACGTGTCGACCATCCCGGCGACGGTCACCTCGGACTGGCCGACTCCCACGGTCTCGACCAGGACCACGTCGTACCCGCCGGCCTCGAGCACGACCATCGCCTGCGCAGTGGCGCGGGCGACGCCCCCGAGGGTGCCGGCAGACGGCGACGGGCGAATGTAGGCGTTCGGGTCCGCGGAGAGCCGGGACATCCTGGTCTTGTCGCCGAGCACCGAGCCACCCGTGCGCACCGAGGACGGGTCGACGGCGAGGACGCCCACGCGATGCCCGGCCGCGGTCAGGTCGGTGCCGAGCGACTCGATGAAGGTGGACTTGCCGACGCCCGGAACGCCGGAGATTCCGACCCGCACGGCGAGCGGCGCGTCGGCGGCCGCGGTCAGCGCGGAGAGCAGCTTGCGGGCGGCGACCCGGTGGTCGTCCCGGCCGCTCTCGACGAGCGTGATCGCCCGGCTGATCGCCGCCCGGTCACCGCGACGTACGCCGTCGACGAGCGCGCCGACCTCCGGCTCGGCCACGGCGGGCCTCAGTGACCGAGCCGCGACGTGAGCACATCGAGCAGCTCACGTGCCGACTCCGCGATCACGGTGCCCGGCTGGTAGACGGCGACCGCGCCCATCTCCTTCAGCGTCGGTACGTCATCGGGCGGGATCACGCCCCCGACGACGATGATGATGTCGGGCCGGCCGAGGTCCGCGAGCGCCTGCTTGAGCGCCGGTACCAGCGTCAGGTGCCCTGCGGCCAGGGAGTTGACCCCGACGATGTGGACGTCGGCGTCGACGGCCTGCTGCGCGACCTCCTCGGGCGTGGAGAACAAGGGCCCCACGTCGACGTCGAAGCCGAGGTCAGCGAACGCCGTGACGATCACCTTCTGGCCCCGATCGTGGCCGTCCTGGCCCATCTTGGCGACCAGGATGCGGGGACGCCGCCCCTCGTCCTCGGCGAACTTCTCGGTCGCGTCCAGGACGCTGCGGATCAGCTCGTTGTCCGCACCGGACTCGCGCTTGTACACACCGGAGATGGTACGAATCACCGCCTGGTGACGCCCGTACACCTTCTCCAGCGCGTCCGAGATCTCCCCCACGGTCGCCTTCGCTCGAGCAGCGTCGACGGCCAGGGCGAGCAGATTGCCGTCGAGTGACCCGTTCCGGGGTCCGTCGGCCGCGGACTTCGTCAACGCGGCGAGCGCGCTGTCGACCTGGTCCTGATCGCGCTCGGCGCGCAACCGCTCGAGCTTCGCCAGCTGCTGCTTGTAGACGCTGGCGTTGTCCACGCGCAGCACGTCGAGCGCGTCCTCGTCGGCCAACCGGTAGCGGTTGACCCCGATCAGCGCCTGCTGCCCCGAATCCAGTCGTGCCTGGGTGCGAGCCGCCGCCTCCTCCACGCGCATCTTCGGGATGCCCTGCTCGATGGCCTTCGCCATCCCGCCGGCCTGCTCGGCCTCACGGATGTGCGCCCACGCCTTGGCGGCCAGGTCGTGGGTCAGCCGCTCGACATAGTAGGAGCCGCCCCACGGGTCGATGGAGTACGTCGTGCCCGACTCCTGCTGCAGCAGCAGCTGGGTGTTGCGGGCGATCCGCGCGGAGAAGTCGGTCGGCAGCGCGATCGCCTCGTCCAGCGCGTTGGTGTGCAGCGACTGGGTGTGACCCTGGGTCGCGGCCATCGCCTCGATGCAGGTCCGCTGGACGTTGTTGAACACGTCCTGCGCGGTCAGCGACCAGCCCGATGTCTGGCTGTGCGTGCGCAGACTCAGTGACTTGGGGTTCTCCGGGCCGAACTCGCGGACCAGCCGCGCCCACAGCGCGCGCGCGGCGCGGAGCTTGGCGACCTCCATGAAGAAGTTCATCCCGATCGCCCAGAAGAAGCTCAGCCGCGGGGCGAACTGGTCGATGGTCAGCCCGGCACCGAGACCGGCGCGGATGTACTCCACCCCGTCGGCGAGCGTGTACGCGAGCTCCAGGTCGGCGGTCGCCCCGGCTTCTTGGATGTGGTAGCCGGAGATGGAGATGGAGTTGAACCGCGGCATCCGCTGCGAGGTGTAGGCGAAGATGTCGGAGATGATCCGCATGCTCGGCTGCGGCGGGTAGATATAGGTGTTGCGGACCATGAACTCCTTGAGGATGTCATTCTGGATGGTCCCTGCGAGCTGTTCCGGCTTCACCCCCTGTTCCTCCGCCGCGACGATGTAGAGCGCGAGCACCGGCAGCACGGCGCCGTTCATCGTCATCGACACCGACATCTGGTCCAGCGGGATGCCGTCGAAGAGGGTGCGTGCGTCGTAGATCGAGTCGATCGCGACGCCCGCCATGCCCACGTCGCCGCGCACCCTCGGGTGGTCCGAGTCGTAGCCGCGGTGGGTGGCCAGGTCGAAGGCGACGCTGAGCCCCTTCTGCCCCGCGGCCAGGTTGCGGCGGTAGAAGGCGTTCGACTCCTCAGCAGTGGAGAAGCCGGCGTACTGGCGGATAGTCCACGGCTGGGTGGTGTACATCGTCGGGTACGGCCCGCGCAGGAACGGGTCCAGGCCCGGGAACGTGTCCAGCGCGTCGAGACCCTCGAGGTGCTCGGGGCCGTAGACCGGCAGGATCGGGATGCCCTCGGGTGACTCCCACGGCTGCTGCTCACCCGTCGCAGTCGCCGAGGCCGTCGAGCGGGATCCGGTCGGGGCCCGGCCGTCGTCGACCAGGGGCAATCCGGCAAAGGTCTTCGGCACCGTCATCGGAGCTGCTCCCTCGTCCTGGTCAGGAACTCCAGCGCGTCCACACCGGCCGCGCAGTTGTCGTCGCACCCCTCGAGCGGCTTCCCCGCGACGACGACCCATCGGGCGCCCGCTGCGCGCAGCGCCTCGGCCAGCGGGGTGCCCCACTCGGCGTACGCCGCATCCGCACCGACCAGGCAGACCACGGGCTCACCGTTGTAGTGCGCGAGAACGGCATCGACATCGTCATGGGCTCCCTCGTTGACCACGTCGATGCCACCGGCTGCGAGCAGGTTGGTGGCGAACGTGGCCCGCGCCGTGTGTGCGGCGACGCTGGCCATCGTGGCGAGGTAGACCTTCGGTTCGACCGGTGCGGCCCGCAGCTCCTCGAAGGCGTGGCCGTAGGGCTTCACGGGCAGGCCGCCTCCGGCGTACGGCGTGCGCTCGGGCAGCGACTCGTGCAGGTTGGGGAACTCCGACAGGCCGGTGAGCGGGCGCTTGCGGGTGGCGACCTGGCGGTCCCGCTCGGCGACGACGGCCCCGATCCGGTCCTCGAGTCCGGCGAGCCCGGCCAGCGAGCCGTGCTCGTCGCCGCTCGCGGCCGTCTCGAGCAGGCCGAGCTCGGCCCAACCGGCCACCGCGAGATCGTCGGTGAGCTTCTCGACCAGGTGCGAGCCGCCGGCTGGGTCCGCCACCGCGCCGACGTGTGACTCGGCAACCAACAGCGAGGAGGTGTTCCGGGCGATCCGGCGGCTGGCGTTGTCGGGCAGCCCGATCGGCGCGTCGAAGGGCAGCACGGTGACCGCGTCGGCGCCGCCCACGCCGGCGGCGAAGGTGGCGACGCAGGTGCGCAGCATGTTCACCCAGGGGTCGTAGCGACTCATCATCGGGCGGCTCGTCACCGCGTGCAGCCGCATGCTCCCGGTGCCGGCTCCGCTGAGCTCGAGGACACGTGCCCACAGCCGGCGCGCGGCGCGGAGCTTGGCGATCGTGGGGAACTGCTCGTCGGTCGCGGCCAGTCGGAACTCGATCAGCGAGGCCGCGGCGTCGACGTCGTGTCCGGCCTCGACCAGCTCGCGAAGGTAGCCGGCTCCGACCGCCGCCACGTAGCCGAGCTCCTGGACGTCGGAGGCGCCGAGGTCGTGCACCACGGTCCCGTCGACGACCACCGCCAGGCAGCCCAGCTCGGTGGCCAGCCGCCCCGCGGGCTCTACCAGCCCGTGGGTGTGCCGGCTGCTCATCGCCGCGCTGAAGCCTCCGGTCCGGATCGCCGCGCCGACAGGGTCGACGCCCAGGTTGGTGCCGTCGGCCAGTTGCGTGCCCCGCGCCAGCGTCGCGAAGGCCTGCGCGACCTCGAGCTGGTCGCCTGGTGCCTCCAGGATCACTGGGGCGAGGTCGAGCAGGACCGGCTCGAGCACGGTGACCAGGTCGGCCAGGGCGAGGCCGTGCTCACCGACCTGGAGCCACACCGAGGTGGCGCCGTTCTCCAGGTCGGCCAGCACCGCCTGCTTGGTGGCCGTGGCGTCGGGGTCGGCGTGGACGGGACGGATGTCCCAGTCGCCGTTGCGGGTCGGTCGTCCCGAGGAGACCAGACCGGAGAGGAGGTCAGGGGTCCCCAGCGGGGGGATCGCGATGCCGTCGAGCGTGCGGCGGGTCAGCCTCGCCCACACGTCCGCGTCGGGAGCGTCGTCGGCGAGCCGACCGGACTTGCGCAGCACCGCCGCAGCCAGGCGCTCCCAATCGGCGCGACCGTGGGTCGCTCCGGTCTCCAGGGGCACGGATTCCATGCTGCGCAGAATAGGTAACCCGGCCGAGCCCGGCCACAGACTGTGACCTTTCCGACCACCGCGGGCTCACCGAACCGGGACGGGACCAACGACGACGGGGCCAACGACATCGTCGTCGATCATCGTCGCCGCGACGTGGCGACGTTGCCGACCTCGAGCCACGCTCGCCCAACGCACGCTGACGTTCAGGTGGAAGCCGTCACGCACGGTCAGCGGCCAGTCGGGCCGGTCACTGCCCAGCACCTGCTGGTTACGGCCAGCCACCGGCGAGCTGCGAGCGCAGCGACCCAGCTGGGGCCGACCGCAGTGGCCGCGGCCCAGGGCCAGGGCCAGGGCCAGGGCCAGCGACCATAGGTGTTCACCGGGCATCGGGAAGCGGAGCCGTCCCGCCCGAGCCCCTTCCTACGCCGCTGGAGACGAACGCGCTCCGGTGCGGCCGCGTCCTCACACCTCGGTCCGATCGTCGTAGTCCCTGCTCCGGATGCCGATCTTGTTGCCCAGCCACACCAACGGGTCGTACTTGCGGTCCACGACGCGTTCCTTCATCGGGATGATCGCGTTGTCGGTGATCTTGATGCCCTCCGGGCACACCTCGGTGCAGCACTTGGTGATGTTGCACATCCCGATGCCGGCCGCCTCCTGGGCGAGCTGCCTGCGGTCGTGGGTGTCCAGCGGATGCATGTCCAGCTCGGCGTACCGCAGGAAGAACCGCGGACCGGCGAACGCCGGCTTGTTGTCCTCGTGGTCACGGACGACGTGGCAGACGTTCTGGCACAGGAAGCACTCGATGCACTTGCGGAACTCCTGGCCGCGCTCGACGTCGACCTGGGCCATCCGGCGCTTGCCGTCTGCGTCACGTGGGCCGAGCTCGGCGGCCGGGAGCTGCTTGGCCTTCTCGTAGTTGAAGGAGACGTCGGTGACCAGATCCCGGATCACCGGGAACGTGCGCATCGGAGTCACCGTGATCGTCTCGGTCGGCTCGAAGTCCGAGAGCCGGGTCATGCACATCAGCCGCGGCCGGCCGTTGACCTCGGCACTGCAGGACCCGCACTTGCCGGCCTTGCAGTTCCAGCGCACCGCGAGGTCGCCGGCCTGGGTGGCCTGAAGTCGATGGATCGCGTCGAGCACCACCTCGCCCTCGGAGACCTCGACGGAGTAGTCCCCGAGCTCGCCGCCGGAGGCGTCCCCACGCCAGACCCGCATCTTCAGCTCGTAGCCCATCACTGCCCGCCCTTCATGCCCGCCGCGCCACCGGCCGGGGTCGGTCCGTCCTCGAAGTACTTCTGCAGCTCATCGGGCATCACCGGCAGCGGCTTCTCCGCCAGATCGACACCCTCACCGGTGGCGTCGAGGGTCAGCACGAGGTTCTTGGTGCCCCACGTCGGGTCGGTCTTCGGGAAGTCGTCGCGCGTGTGTCCGCCGCGCGACTCCTGGCGGGCGAGCGCCGCCTTCGCGATGCACTCGGAGACCAGCAGCATGTTGCGCAGGTCCAGGGCGAGGTGCCAGCCGGGGTTGTACTGCCGGTTCCCCTCGACGAGCAGGTGCCTGGCGCGTTCCTTGAGCCGCTGGATCTCCTCCAGCGACCGCTCCAGCTCCGCGGCGGTGCGAATGATCCCGACCAGGTCGTTCATCGACTGCTGCAGATCGTGCTGGATGGTGTAGGGGTTCTCGGTGTGCTCCCCGGCCGCCTCGAACGGCGACAGAGCCGTGCGCTGGGCGGTCCGCACGTCGTCGTCGCGTACGGCGGGCCGCGGACTCAGCCCGGCGGCGTACTGGGCGGCGTGCTCGCCGGCCCGCTTGCCGAAGACCAGCAGGTCGCCCAGCGAGTTGCCCCCGAGCCGGTTGGAGCCGTGCATGCCTCCCGAGCACTCCCCCACCGAGTACAGGCCGGGGACCGCGCTCACCTCCGTGTCCGCGTCGACCTCGACGCCGCCCATCACGTAGTGGCAGGTCGGCCCGATCTCCATCGGCTCGGCGGTGATGTCGACGTCGGCCAGCTCCTTGAACTGGTGGTACATCGACGGCAGCCGCTTCTTGATGAACTCCGGGCTCCGCCGGGACGCGATGTCCAGAAACACCCCTCCGTGCGGTGACCCGCGGCCGGCCTTGATCTCGGCGTTGATCGCTCGGGCGACCTCGTCACGCGGGAGCAGCTCGGGCGGCCGACGGTTGTTGGTCTTGTCGTCGTACCAGCGGTCGGCCTCCTCCTCGGTGTCGGCCGTCTCGTCCTTGAAGTAGTCGGAGATGTAGTCGAACATGAAGCGCTTGCCCTCGGAGTTGCGCAGGATGCCGCCGTCGCCACGCACCGACTCGGTCACCAGCAGCCCCTTGACCGATGGGGGCCAGACCATCCCCGTGGGGTGGAACTGGACGAACTCCATGTTGATCAGCGAGGCGCCCGCGCGCAGTGCGAGGGCATGGCCGTCGCCGGTGTACTCCCACGAGTTCGAGGTGACCTTGAAGGACTTGCCGATGCCGCCGGTGGCCAGCACGATCGACGGAGCCTCGAAGAGGATGAAGCGCCCGGTCTCCCGCCAGTAGGCGAACGCACCGGAGATCGGGCTCGACGGATCGTCGCCGGCCTTGAAGAGCTCGGTGACCGTGCACTCCATGAAGACGTCGATGCCCAGCTGCACCGTGCGCTGCTGCAGGGTCCGGATCATCTCCAGCCCAGTGCGGTCGCCGACGTGCGCCAGTCGTGCGTAGCGATGGCCGCCGAAGTCGCGCTGGGAGATCAGCCCGTCCTCGGTGCGGTCGAAGAGCGCCCCCCAGTCCTCCAGCTCGAGCACCCGCTCGGGCGCCTCCTGGGCGTGCAGCTGCGCCATGCGCCAGTTGTTCAGCATCTTCCCGCCACGCATGGTGTCGCGGAAGTGCACCTCCCAGTTGTCCTCGGGCCAGCGGTTGCCCAGGGACGCGGCGATGCCGCCCTCGGCCATCACGGTGTGGGCCTTGCCGAGCAGCGACTTGCAGACGATGGCGACCTTGGCACCGGCCTCATGCGCGGCGATGGCCGCACGCAGCCCGGAGCCGCCGGCGCCGATCACCACGACGTCGTACTGGTGGTGCTCCCTGCCCCCTTCGGCGTCTCCGGACAGCTCGTTGCCGGTCATCGGGTGTCGCGTGGACTCGCTCATCGTCAGAAGAACCTCGGGTCGGTGATGGTGCCGCTGGCGACCAGCCGCACGTAGAGATCGGTCAGGGCCACGAAGACGAGCGAGGCCCACGCGATCTGGGCGTGCTTCGCGTTGAGACGGGTGGCCTGGCTCCACATCCAGTAGCGCACCGGGTGCTTGCTGAAGTGCCGCAGCCGGCCCCCGACCGCATGCCGGCACGAGTGGCAGGACAGGTTGTAGAGCCACAACAGGGCCGCATTGACGATCAGCACCAGGGTGCCCAGCCCCATGTGGCCCCAGTTGCCCTGATGGTCACGGAAGGCGATCACGGCGTCGTAGGTGAGGATCGCATTGAAGATCAGGGTGATGTAGAAGAAGTAGCGGTGCACGTTCTGCACGATCAGCGGGAACTTCGACTCCCCCTTGTATCCGTTGCGCGGCTCCGGGACGGCGCAGGCCGGCGGCGAGAGGAAGAACGAGCGGTAGTACGCCTTGCGGTAGTAGTAGCAAGTGGCCCGCAGGCCGGCCGGGAAGATGATGATGATCAACGCCGGCGTGACCGGGTCGATGCTGCCGAACCAGCCCCAGCCGCTGTTCGCGACACAGTTCGCGGTCAGGCATGGGGAGTACATCGGCGAGATGTACGGCTCCCAGTAGTAGTCCTTGTTGATGAACACCGCGTAGAGCAGGTAGAGACCGACGATGCCCAGGGTGAGTCCGTAGGCCAGCGGCGTACGCCACCACGGATCGGTACGCAAGGTGAGCTTCCCGATCCGCGCGCGCCCCGGCGCTCGTACGCCGGCAGCACCTCGTCGGCTCGCAGGACTGGACTCGCGCACTGGCTGGCGCACGTCGGCCATCGACACCTCCGCAGACTCGAGTCCGACGGCGGCCGAACTCTCCGCCTGTCTACTTCATCGGGACCGTCCACGGGAAGGGGGCACGCTGGTCGAACGTCTTCTAAGTCACACGGACGGCGTCAAGTTACCGACAGGTAGGGCGATACCGTGACCTCCGTGGCAACCCAGATTCAGAGCCCCACCCTCGTCAAGGGCGCCCGCGGCTCACAGTCGACGATCGCGCTGAAGCTGCTCATGGCGACCAGCGGGATCATCTTCATCCTCTTCGTGCTCGCCCACATGTACGGCAACCTCAAGGCGTTCGCCGGACACGATGCCTACGACACCTACGCAGCGCACCTGCGCACCATCGGCGAGCCGATGCTGCCGCACGAGGGCTTCCTCTGGGTGATGCGGGCGGTGCTGCTGCTGTCGCTGGTGGTGCACGTCGCGTGTGCAGTGGTGCTGTGGCGACGGGCACGCGCGGCCCGGCCGGTGCGCTACCAGGTGAAGAAGCACGTCGGGGCGACCTTCGCGAGCCGATTGATGCGCTGGGGCGGGGTCACCATCCTGCTGTTCGTGATCTGGCACCTGCTCGAGTTCACGATCGTCAAGATCAACGTGCGGCCCGACCAGCTGCCGACCGACCGCCACGACCCGTTCCTGCTGCTGGTCGACAGCTTCAACGTCTGGTGGATCACGCTGATCTACGTCGTGGCGATGGCGATGCTCGGCGCGCACCTGCACCACGGCATCTGGAGCGCCTGCCAGACGCTCGGCTGGACCCTCAACACCCGGTCGCGCCGGCTGGCCCGACAGATCGCGTTCGTGCTGGCGCTGATCATCTCCGTCGGCTTCGTGGCCGTGCCGATCTTCATCGCCGCCGGCGTCATCACCAAGACCAGCTGACGACTCGCCCCTTTCGCGGAGGACCACCCCCATGACCGACATGCCTGACACCACCCTGACCTCGGATCCGTCGTACGACGGCCCGGGCGAGTTCTCCGACGACGCCGCCGGCTACTACACCCTCGGCGATCCGGTCCAGGACACCAAGGCCCCCCAGGGCCCGATCCAGGACCTGTGGGACGAGCGCAAGTTCACCTCACGGATGGCCAACCCGGCGAAGCGCCGTACCCTCTCGATCATCGTGGTCGGCACCGGCCTCGCCGGCGCCTCCGCCGCCGCCACCCTCGGTGAGGCCGGCTACCAGGTGCGGTCCTTCTGCTACCAGGACTCCCCGCGTCGGGCGCACTCGATCGCCGCCCAGGGCGGCATCAACGCCGCGAAGAACTACAAGGGCGACGGCGACTCGGTCTACCGACTCTTCTACGACACCGTGAAGGGCGGCGACTACCGGTCGCGGGAGTCCAACTCCTACCGACTGGCCCAGGTCAGCGTCGACATCATCGACCAGTGCGTTGCCCAGGGTGTCCCCTTCGCTCGCGAGTACGGCGGGCTGCTCGACAACCGCTCCTTCGGCGGCGTGCAGGTCTCCCGCACCTTCTACGCCCGTGGCCAGACCGGGCAGCAACTGCTGATCGGCGCCTACCAGGCCCTCGAGCGCCAGGTTCAGGCCGGGACGGTGGAGACCTTCACCCGCCACGAGATGCTCGAGCTCGTCGTGGTCGACGGCCGCGCCCGCGGCATCATCACCCGCGACCTGGTCACCGGCGCGATCGAGACCCACACCGCGGACGTGGTCGTGCTCGCGACCGGCGGCTACGGCAACGTCTACTACCTGTCCACCAACGCGATGGGCAGCAACGTCACTGCGTCGTGGCGGGCCTACCGCAAGGGCGCCTACTTCGGGAACCCCTGCTACACGCAGATCCACCCGACCTGCATCCCGGTCACCGGGCACCACCAGTCCAAGCTGACCCTGATGAGCGAGTCGCTGCGCAACGACGGCCGGATCTGGGTGCCGAAGAAGAAGGCCGACTGCGAGAAGAGCCCGCGGGACATCCCCGAGGAGGACCGCGACTACTACCTGGAGCGGATCTACCCGTCCTTCGGCAACCTGGTCCCCCGCGACATCGCCTCCCGACAGGCCAAGAACATGTGCGACGAGGGTCGCGGTGTGGGCCCCGAGGTCGAGGGCGTGCGCCGCGGTGTCTACCTCGACTTCGCCGACGCGATCAAGCGTCTCGGCCGACCGGCCATCGAGGCGAAGTACGGCAACCTCTTCGACATGTACGCCCGGATCACGGGCGAGGATCCCTACAGCTCGCCGATGCGCGTCTACCCGGCGATCCACTACACGATGGGCGGCCTGTGGGTCGACTACGACCTGCAGAGCAACCTGCCCGGCCTCTTCGTCGCGGGCGAGGCGAACTTCTCCGACCAGGGCGCCAACCGGCTCGGCGCATCGGCACTGATGCAGGGCCTGGCCGACGGCTACTTCGTGCTGCCGAACACGATCCGCGACTACCTCGCCGACGGGCCCTTCGAGCAGGTGCCCGACGACCATCCGGCTGTGCTCGAGGCGCTGGAGTCGGTGCGCACCCGGGTCGAGCACTTCCTCACCGTCGACGGCACCCGGAGCGTGGACTCCTACCACCGCGAGCTCGGCAATATCATGTGGGAGTTCTGCGGCATGGAGCGCAGCGCCGACGGCCTGCGGAAGGCGATCGACCTCATCCGCGGCCTGAAGGACGACTTCTACCGCAACGTCAAGGTGCTCGGCGCGGCCGACAACATCAACCAGAGCCTTGAGAAGGCGGGCCGGGTCGCGGACTTCTTCGAGCTCGGCGAGCTGATGTGCATCGACGCGCTGAACCGCCGTGAGTCCTGTGGCGGTCACTTCCGCGCTGAGTCCCAGACCGAGGACGGCGAGGCGCTTCGGCACGACGACCAGTTCGCGTACGTCGCGGCCTGGGGCTTCGCCGGCGACCACGCACCACCGGTGCTGCACAAGGAAGAACTCACCTACACCGCCATCGAGATGAAGCAGCGGAGCTACAAGTAATGCGACTGACCCTGAAGATCTGGCGCCAGGCCGACGCCTCCGCACCCGGTGCGATGCACGACTACCAGCTCGACGACGTCTCCCCCGACATGTCCTTCCTGGAGATGCTCGACGTCCTCAACGAGGAGCTGAACACCCGCGGCGAGGAGCCGATCGCCTTCGACAGCGACTGTCGCGAGGGCATCTGCGGCATGTGCAGTCTGATGATCAACGGCCAACCTCACGGCCCGGAGGTCACCACCACCTGCCAGTTGCACATGAGGTCCTTCTCCGACGGTGACACCGTCGTGATCGAGCCCTGGCGCGCTGGACCGTTCCCGGTCCTCAAGGACCTGGTGGTCGACCGTAGCGCCTTCGACCGGATCATCCAGCAGGGCGGCTACATCTCGGTGAACACCGGCGCCGCTCCCGACGCCCACGCGATCCCGGTGCCCAAGCAGAACGCCGACCGTGCCTTCGACGTCGCCACCTGCATCGGATGCGGCGCCTGTGTCGCGGCCTGCCCCAATGGCTCGGCATCACTGTTCGTCGGAGCAAAGGTCACCCACCTCGGCGAGCTGCCCCAAGGACAGGCCGAGCGCGACACCCGCGTGGTGAACATGGTCGCCCAGGCCGACGCCGAGGGCTTCGGCGGCTGCACGAACATCGGTGAGTGCACGGCCGCCTGCCCCAAGGAGATCCCGCTCGACGTGATCTCGCAGCTCAACCGCGACCTGCGCACGGCCATCCGCCACGGCCACTGACCCCGCGACACGGCCTACACTCGCCCCTGTGCCTGGACATTCCCGAGGAAGGACCATCCTCTGCAGTCTGGTGCTCGCCGCCGGCGGCGTACTCGTCGCTGCGCCGTCCGGCACCGCTGATCCGGGGGTAGCGGCCGCTCCGATCGTGCACCGGTTGCGGGTGCACGACAAGGCTGCGGTGAACTACGCCTACTGGACGCGGTACGCCGACCTTCGACGGGTGCGCACCGGATTCACCGGAAGCGTCCTGGGCTGTCTGCCCGGCACCGACTCCCCGGCGTCACTGACCGCGACGATGCGGGCGATCAATCTCATGCGTGGCCTGAACCACCTCGACCCGGTGACCTTCTCCGCGCGACTCAACGACCGGTCGATGTTGACCGCACTGATGATCGCTGCGAACCGGACGCTGAGCCACTACCCCGATCAGAGCTGGCTCTGCTACACCCGCGCAGGCGCACGCAACGCGGCCGACTCGAACCTGGCCTACCGGTACCCACGGATCAACCCGGTGGGCGTGGTGAGGATGTACATGACCGACGACGGAGCGGAGAACCGCAGCGTCGGCCACCGACGCTGGCTCCTCTACCCGTTCACCACGACGATGGGGTCCGGGACCACCCACACGACGAATGCGATGCACGTGCGTGGCGACACCACACGCACCCGCCACAACCCGGCCTGGGTGTCCTGGCCGAGCCGCGGCTGGTTCCCGGCTCCGCTCGTCCCGGGACGGCGCTGGTCACTCAGCTCCGGGCACCGCCACGCCGACTTCAGCCACGCGCGGGTCCGGGTGCACCGCAACGGCCACCGGGTCCGGGTCTCGCGGATCGCCGCCGGCGACCGGTACGGCATGCCGACGGTCGTGTGGCACCTGCACGAGCGGATCCACCCGCGGGCCACCTACCACGTGGTGGTCCGCAACGTCCGCATCCACGGTCGGTCGGTCGATCGCTCGTACTGGGTGGAGCTGTTCAGGCCGAGACGCTGACCCGGCTGCCCAGCGGGAAGGACCGCGTGGTGTGCCAGCCGGTCACCTCGTCGTGCAGGTAGAGGTGGAACGCACCGGCCTCGAAGCTGCAGTCGTAGTCACCGAGATCGGCGAAGGCCCGGTCCAGCAGCGCGTCCTCGACGTCGTGGGCCACGGTGACGTGCGGGTGGTAGGGGAACCGGAGATCGGCGGCCAGCGGCCCGGTGCGCACCCGGGCGGTGAGCTGCTCGCATTGGGAGATGCCCTCCACCACGACGACGAAGACGACCGGTGAGATGGGCCGGAACGTGCCGGTGCCGCGCAGATGCAGGGTGAACGGCGCCGACTCCGAGGCGATCGACTCGAGGTGCTCGACGATCCCGGGCAGGTCCTCGTCGGCGACCTCGTACGGCGGCAGCAGCGTGACGTGGGTGGGGATCAGCCGCGCCGACTCGTCCCCCAGCGCGACCCGGTAGTCCTGGAGCAGGCTGCCGTGCGGGTCGGGGACCGCGATCGAGACACCGATGGTGGACATTGACCGCAGCCTAGTCGCGTCCCGAGCCGATCCGGATCAGCCCGACACGGTCGTAGACGTCGGAGAGTGTGCGGCTCGCCACCTCGCGCGCCTGCGCAGAGCCGCGCTCGAGGACGGCCTCCAACTCGGCACGGTCATCGAGCAGCTCGAGGGTCCGGCTGCGGAAAGGGGTGACGAAGTCGACGACCACCTCGGCGAGGTCCTTCTTGAAGTCGCCGTAGCCGCGGCCGGCGTACGCGTCCTCGAGCTCGGGCACCGTGCGTCCGGACAGCGAGCTGTAGATCGTGAGCAGGTTGGAGACGCCGGGCTTCTCCTCCGGATCGAAGCGAACCTCGGAGCCGGAGTCGGTGACCGCGGAGCGGATCTTCTTCGCCGACACCGACGGCTCGTCGAGCATGTCGATGATCCCGGCGGCGCTCGACGCCGACTTCGACATCTTCGCGGTGGGGTTCTGCAGGTCGTAGATCTTGCCGGTGCTCTTGAGGATGTAGGGCTCCGGCAGCGGGAACGTCTTCTTGTAGCGGTGGTTGAACCGCTGCGCGAGGTCGCGAGTCAGCTCGAGGTGCTGGCGCTGGTCCTCGCCCACCGGGACGTACTTCGGCCGGTAGAGCAGGATGTCGGCAGCCATCAGCATCGGGTAGGCGAACAGCCCGACCGAGGCCGCGCCCTCCCCGTCCTTGCCGGACTTGTCCTTGAACTGGGTCATCCGACGTGCCTCGCCGAAGCTGGTGATGCACTGCAGCACCCATCCGAGCTCAGCATGCTCGGGCACGTGGGACTGCAGGAACATCGCGGAGCGCGCCGGGTCGACACCGCTGGCGATCAGCTGCGCGGCGCAGGCCACGAACCGCTTGCGCAGCTCCTTGGGGTCCTGCGGCACCGTCAGGGAGTGCAGGTCGGCGATGAAGTAGAACGCCTCGTGCCCGTCCTGCAGGCTGGCCCACTGCCGCAGCGCACCCAGGTAGTTGCCGAAGTGGAACGAGTCACTGGTCGGCTGGATGCCGGACAGCACGCGCGGCAGGGCTGCAGGGGTGGTGGACATGGCCGCCATTCTCTCAGTCGTCCGCGCCGCACAACGCCGGTGGGTCGATGCAACCTGGTCGGCCCCTGGTGAGTCGCACAGGTGAGAGTGTGAGGCGAGGAGGTGCGATGTCGGGCGAGGATCAGCTCCGCGATCTGTACGACGCGTCGTACCCCCGACTCGTCGGCCAGCTCACCGCCTTCACCGGCAGCCGCGCCGAGGCCGAGGACGTGGTGCAAGAGGCCTTCGTCCGGGCGCTCGGCCGCAGCCGCGGCTTTGCCCGCGTCGACAACCCCGAGGCCTGGCTGCGTACCGTCGCGGTCAATCTCGCGCGGAGCCGCTGGCGGCGGGTACGACGCTTTGCCGGCCTGCTTCCCGATCTCGTCCCGGACCAGCACCCCGACCTCGGTCCCGACCGGGTGGCGCTGCTCCACGCGCTCGAGGCCCTGCCCGCGGCGCAGCGCGAGGCGATCGCGCTGCACCATCTCGCCGACCTCCCGGTCGCGGACATCGCCTCGGCGCTGGGAGTACCGGTCGGCACCGTCAAGGCACGGCTGTCGCGCGGCCGGGCCGCGCTGGCGGACCTGCTCGCAGACGACCCCGAGGGGGCTCCCCGTGCCTGACTTCCCTGACCTCGTCACCCCGGCCACCCGGGCCACGAAGCCGCCACCGTTCGAGTCGCTGGTGGCCCGCGCCCGGGTCCGACGCCGGACCCGGGTCGCGACCACGCTGACGTTGGTCGTGGTCGCGGTGGTGGCGATCGCCGCCGGCTCGGCACTGGCCGGGCGACACGCCACGACACGACCGATCACCCCGCCGACGCCGAGCCCGGACGCTCGCACCGCCGCGATCGTGCGCACCGGGTCACTGGTGAGCTATGCCGCTGCGCCCGACGGCTCCGTGCTCACGGTCTGGCAGAGGTGTGCGCGCGGTGACGCGCACTGTGCGGCGGCATGGCGGTTGACGACACGTGCGGGAAGCTGGTCCGGCTTGGCCCACGGCTCCGAGCCGTTCGCCTACGCCGCCGGCAACGCGTTCGTGGTGACGAGCTGGGACCGACTGGGGGACGTGGTCGACAACGACGGGACCGCAAGGCCGCTGCGCCATGTCCGCTCGCTGGTGCCGGCACGCGGTGACGTCACCGTGCGCAGCGCGAAGGGTCTGCTGCTCCTCGATCCGCGCACCGCGGCTGTGGCGGAGCTGCCGCTGCCTCCGGGTGCCGACGCGCTGGCCGAGGCGACCGTGGACGTCGACGGCACCGTCTACGCGCTGCCGGCCTTCGCCGGGCCGGGGAAGGTCTGGGTCGCCCGATTCCGCGACCGACACTGGACCCACGTGGTGCTCTCCCACGGCGGGGCACGGGGCACGATGCCCGGCTACGTGGTCGCCTCAGGCAGCCACGCAGCCGCGCTCTCGAGCTTCGACGGCGCGACCATCCTCCCCGTCGGAGTCCTCGGCGTGACCGCGGACGGAGGCGACACCTGGACGATGCTCACGAAAAGCGCGCTGCCCTTCGGCGCAGTGGACTCGATGGCCGCCACATCCGGCGGAACCCTCTACCTCACCACTCCGGACGGCGAGGTGTACCGGAGCGCCGAGCCGAACTGGACACGGTTCGAGCGCGTCGCCGCCCCGAGACGAACCGGTGAGCTCCAGGGTGTCGGCGACCAGGTCGTGGCGCGCATCGGCACGGCGAAGCATCCACGGCTGATCGTGTTCGATGACTCTGGCTGGCACCCGTGGCCCGCGGCGCTGCGTTGAGGCGCTGGTCACCGGACGACCACCGGTGAAACCGCGTTGCGCCCGTGCCGCCTCGGTTGGCAGGGTGCGCCCATGACGGTTCCGGTGCTCACCGATGGCGGCGTGACTCTGCGCCGCCATACCGACGACGACATCGATCGCTGCTTCGAGCAGTGCGTCGACCCGCTCAGCGTGGAGTGGACGACGGTGCCGACGTCGTACACCCTCGACGACGCCCGGCGGTTCGTCCGGCACGCGATGCCCGGCGGTTGGGCGACCGACCAGGAGTGGGGCTTCGCCGTCGAGTACGACGGCCGGTACGCCGGCACCATCAGCCTGCGCCCGCACCACGGCGGGGAGGGCGAGGCCCGGGCCGAGGTAGCCTACGGCTCGCACCCCGACGTGCGGGGCACCGGTGCGATGGAGCGCGCGCTGCGGCTGTTGCTGGAGTGGGGGTTCTCCGAGAAGGGCCTGCACACGGTGATCTGGTGGGCCAACGAGGGCAACTGGGCCTCGCGCCGGCTGGCGTGGCGGGTGGGGTTCGACATCGTGCCGGGCGTGGTGCGGCGCTGGCTGCCGCACCGTGGCGAGCTGCGGGACGCCTGGGTCGGCACCCTGCTGAGCGACGACGACCGAAAGCCGCGCGGTCCCTGGCTGGACACCCCGGTGCTGCGCCTTGACGGTCTCACGATGAGGGCTCCCGAGGACCGCGACGTCCCGCGGATCGTCGAGGCCTGCTCCGACCCGGTGAGCAGGCACTGGCTGCGGCACATGCCCGACCCCTACGGTCCTGCCGACGCCCGCGCCTGGATCGAGAGCCGTCGCGCCGGCGCGGCCCGCGGGGACGTCGTGACCTGGGCGATCACCGACGCCGCCACCGACCTGATGCTGGGGGCGCTGAACCTGTTCTCCATCGACCGCGAGGACGGGCAGGCGGAGGTGGGCTATTGGGTGCATCCGGACGCACGCGGCCGCGGGGTGGCCAGCACCGCTACCCGGGCCGCCTGTCGGCACGCCCTCATTGACCTCGAGGACGGCGGCCTGGGGCTGACCCGGGTGGATGCGATCGCCGCGGTCGACAACCACGCATCGCGCGGCGCCCTGCGCGGAGCCGGGATGCGTGAGGTGGCCACCGAGCGCTCGGCGATGATCATCGCCGGCACGCCTACGGACGCGGTCCGCTACGACATCGTCGCAGCGGATCTCAACGCGGACTGACCGTCACCGTCACCGTCGCGGCACCCGGCGACTGGCTGACGGCGAGCCGCGGCGCGTTCGGCGCGGACACGACGCTGCCGCCGACCACACGAGCGGTGTAGCCACGGGGGTACTCGATGACAGGGGTGGCGATCGTGCTCCGCGCTCCGGCCGAGAAGCGGCCGTTCCCGAGGGCTCGTCGGGTCGACCAGGTCGCGGAGAAGACCGAGGACGTCCGGTCGAAGGAGTACGCCGTCGGCGTCCCCGCTACCGCGACCGGGTGTGGCACCGCGAGGGCGCGGAGCTTGTCGGTCTCGACATTGGCGCCCGACGGCGGCTCGGCGGGATCCAGCACCAGTGCCTGTTCCGCGCCCGGCCCCGAGGTGGTCGGGTCGCCGCAACCGCAGTAGGCCCAGTAGGTCCAGCCGACCCGGTGGGTGGCCGCGCGGTTGACCATGTCTGCCAGCACGGTCTGGTCGGTGGTGGCCCCGAACTCCGTGAGCAGCGGGGTCGCCCCGGTCAGCTGCAGCTGGCGCTCCATGCCGTTCCACACCCGGTTGTTCAGCACGTTGCACGCGGCTCCGGTGAGGTCGGTGCGCTGCACCTTCAGGGAGTGCGACACGCAGTAGTCATGGAAGGAGAACCCGAGGTCGGCCCCGGTCGGCCGGACGAACGTGCTGACCCCGCTGTTGAACAGCAACGTCGGCTCGTAGAACACCGGCAGCCGCGGTTGGACCGTGTGCACCGCGTCGATCACCTTCTGGCTCATCCGCTGCACCTTGGCGTCCAGCGAACGACACCCGAGCGGGATGCAGGTCGCGTACGCCGTGCCGGGCCACGGCTCGTTGAACACATCGATGCCGAGCAGACCGGGCGTGGTCGCCATGAACGCGACCACGTGCCGCCAGGCCGCGGCGTAGTGGTCGACCAGGCCGACGCCGTCCGGCGCCGCAGCGTTGTTCCAGAAGTGGTCGTAGGCGCGGTTCATCGCGGGGTTGAGGAAGTAGTTCGCAGGGAAGCCTGCCTGCGGCTGGTTCGGCACGCCCTGGTCGATGACCGCCCAGTCCGGTGCGCCCTCGCCCTGGAACCTCTCGTTGTAGAGGTCCTGATGGAAGTCCAGCAGGCTGCGGATGCCGTGTCTGGCCAAGGTGCGCACGGTGGCCCGGATGTGGGCGAGATAGTCGTCGTCGTACTCCCCTGGTCTCGGCTCCACGGCCTTCCAGATCAGCCCCAGCCGGACGGCGGTGAAGCCGTTGCGCTGAAGGAACGCCGCGTCGTCGGCGCCGAACCCGGCCGCGTCCGGACGGTACGGCGCGAGCTTGTAGACCATGTTCACCCCGGCGGTGATCAACGCTCGGCCTTGGCTGTCCACCAGGAAGCGGCCCGCGGTCTGCGGTCGCGCTGCCGACCTCGAGGTCGAGGCTGTCTCGGCCTGCACCTGCGCCTGCAGCGCGGCGACCATCGCGAGCCCGACCAACCCGGCCAGCACGGCCAGCGCACCACGTCGTCCCATGCCTCGCCCAACGACGCGGCCGTCGGACCGGTTATGCGGCAACCGCGCGGCGTAGGTGCAGCAGGGCGGAGGCGAGCAGGACGAGGAGGCCCGCGACCGAAAGGCCGACCCCGACCAGCGCGGGATCGCGGTAGCCGCCGCTGGCGCTGACCACGATGCCCCCGAGCCAGGCGCCGAGCGCGTTCGCGATGTTCAGTGACGCGTGGTTGAGCGCGGCGCCGAGCGTCTGGGCCTCCCCCGCGACGTGCATCAGCCGCAGCTGCAGGTTGACCACGAGCACCGACCCGAGGGTGGTGATCGCGAAGGTGACCGGCAGCGCCCACCAGCCGTACGGCGCGACCGCCCAGAAGACCAGCAGCACCAGGCCCATCCCGGCCGACCCGATCGCCAGCGACCGCATGATCGACCAGTCGGCAAGCTCGCCGGCCACCCAGGTGCCGAACACCATCCCCAGCCCGAAGGACAGCGTGAAGACCGGGACCACCGACTCCGAGAGGCCGCCGACCCGGGTCACGGTCGGGGCGATGTAGGTATAGACGGCGAACATCCCGCCGAACCCGACTGCGCCGATGAGCAGGGTGAGCCAGACCTGGGGTTCGGCGAAGAGCCCGAGCTCGCGGCGTCCGGTCGCGTGACGGTCTGCGGGCATCGCCGGGATGAACGCGCGGACCAGGACGATGGTCAGCAGGCCCAGGGCCGCGACCAGGACGTAGGCCGCGCGCCAGCTCAGGTCCTGACCGAGCCAGGTCCCGGCCGGGACACCGAACACGTTGGCCACCGAGAGCCCGAGCATCACCAGCGCGACCGCCCGGCCCTTGCGCCCCGGGGCGGCCAGGGATGCGGCCACCAGGGAGGCGACTCCGAAGTACGCTCCGTGCGGCACCCCGGAGAAGAACCGGGCGATGAGCAGCAGTCCGTAGCTCGACGCCAGGGCGCTGGCGGCGTTGCCGACCACGAAGGCGACCATCAGCGCGATCAGCAGCCCGCGCCGCGGCAGTCGGGCGCCGAAGTACGCCAGTACCGGGGCGCCGATCACCACACCGAGGGCGTACGCCGAGATCGCGTGGCCGGTCGTCGGGATCGACTCGTGCACTCCGTGCGCGATCTGCGGCAGCAGTCCCATCGACACGAACTCGGTGGTGCCGATCGCGAAGCCGCCGGTGGCGAGCGCGAGAACGGCCGCCCCGAAGTGGGCGCACGGCGGGGTGCCGGATCCGTCACTCGACGCCGCGGTGGAACGAGGCGCGTGAGGGCGCGGGCTCGACGGTGTGGTCACCTCATCGGCAACCGTGCTGCGACGACGGCCAGTCCTCAGGGTGCGGTCCTCACAGGGCGGCCAGGATGTCGTTGAAGGTCTTCGACGGACGCATCACCGCGGCGGTCTTCTCCGCATCGGGGCGGTAGTAGCCGCCGATGTCCACGGGCGATCCCTGGACGGCGACCAGCTCATCGGCGATGGCAGCGGCGTTGTCGCGCAGCTTCGTGGCCACGTCCGTGAACGCCGAGGCCAGATCGGCGTCGTCGTCCTGCGATGCCAGCTCCTCGGCCCAGAAGAGCGCCAGGTAGAAGTGGCTGCCGCGGTTGTCGGTGGTGCCGAGCTTGCGCCCCGGCGAGCGGTTCTCGTCGAGGAACGTCGCCGTCGCCCGACCGAGCGTGTCGCCGAGCACCTTGGCGCGGGCGTTGCCGGTCGCCTCGGCGTACTTCGCGAAGCTCTCCGCGAGCGCGAGGAACTCGCCGAGGCTGTCCCAGCGCAGGTAGTCCTCCTTGACCAGCTGCTGGACGTGCTTGGGCGCCGAGCCGCCGGCGCCGGTCTCGAACAGGCCGCCCCCGGCGATCAGCGGCACCACCGAGAGCATCTTGGCCGAGGTGCCGAGCTCGAGGATCGGGAAGAGGTCGGTCAGGTAGTCGCGCAGCACGTTGCCGGTCACCGAGATGGTGTTCTCGCCCTTGCGGATCCGCTCCAGGGAGTAGGCCGTGGCCAGCTCCGGGCTGAGGATCTTGATGTCCAGCCCCGAGGTGTCGTGGTCGGGGAGGTAGGCCTTCACCTTCGCGATCAGCTCGGCATCGTGGGCCCGGCTCTCGTCGAGCCAGAACACGGCCGGGTCGCCGGTGGCTCGTGCGCGAGTGACCGCGAGCTTGACCCAGTCCTGGATCGGGACGTCCTTGGTCTGGCAGGCGCGCCAGACGTCACCCGCCTCGACGTCGTGCTCGATCAGCACCTCGCCGGCTGCGTTGAGCACCCGCACGGTGCCTGCGACGGGGATCTCGAAGGTCTTGTCGTGCGAGCCGTACTCCTCGGCTGCCTGCGCCATCAGCCCGACGTTGGGCACCGACCCGATCGTCGCCGGGTCCAGTGCGCCGTTCTTGCGACAGTCGTCGATGACCGTCTGGTAGACGCCGGCGTAGCTGGAGTCCGGGATCACCGCGAGGGTGTCGTGCTCGGCGCCGTCGGGGCCCCACATGTGGCCGGAGGTGCGGATCATCGCGGGCATCGACGCGTCCACGATCACGTCGGAGGGGACGTGCAGGTTGGTGATGCCCTTGTCCGAGTCGACCATGGCCAGCTCGGGACCGGCCGCGATCGCGGCGTCGAACGCCGCCTTGATCTCCGCGCCGTTGGCCAGGGAGTCCAGGCCGGCGAGGATGGATCCCAGGCCGTCGTTCGGGCTGAGCCCTGCCGCGGCCAGGTCGGCGCCGTGCCTCGCGAAGACGTCCGGGAAGAACGCCTTCACCACGTGGCCGAAGATGATCGGGTCGGAGACCTTCATCATGGTCGCCTTGAGGTGCACCGAGAAGAGGACGCCCTCGGCGCTCGCGCGGGCGATCGCGTTGCGCAGGAACGCCTCGAGGGGGGCCGCCTGCATCACGGTGGCGTCGACCACCTCGCCGGCCAGCACACCGATGCCGTCCTTGAGCACGGTGGTGGTGCCGTCTGCGGCCTCGAGCTCGATCCGCAGGGTGTCTGCCGCCTCGAGGACGACCGACTTCTCGTTGGAGCGGAAGTCGTGCCCGCCCATCGTGGCGACGTTGGTTCGCGAGTCAGCGCTCCACGCGCCCATCGAGTGCGGGTGCTTGCGGGCGTAGCCCTTCACCGCGTCCGGTGCGCGGCGGTCGGAGTTCCCCTGCCGCAGGACCGGGTTGACCGCGCTGCCCTTGACCTTGTCGTAGGCCGCGCGGACCGTGCGCTCCTCGTCGCTGCCCGGGCTCTCCGGATAGTCGGGCAGGTCGAAGCCCTGCGCCTGGAGCTCCTTGACCGCCGCCTTGAGCTGCGGGATCGATGCGCTGATGTTGGGCAGCTTGATGATGTTGGCCTCGGGCCGCTCGGCGAGCGCGCCGAGCTCGGCCAGGGCGTCCGTCCCGGCACCGGCTCGACGCTGCTCCTCGGTGAGCCGGTCGGGGAAGCTGGCCAGGATCCGGCCGGCCAGCGAGATGTCCCGGGTCTCCACCGAGACGCCGGCGCTGCCGGCGTACGCCTCGACGATCGGCAGGAAGGAGTACGTCGCCAACAGCGGCGCCTCGTCCGTCAGGGTGTAGATGATCGTCGAGTCCGCCACCGGTTGTTCCTCTTCTCGCGCCGTGAATGTCTTGATCTCAAGATATCTCCCGGGCACCGGACCGGTGCGACCCGGGTCTGGTGCCATCCTGCCCGAGGCCGGCCCCTGCGCGCGAGGCCGGCCCCGGAAGGGGATCGAGGGCGGATCAGTGCAGGTCGAACCGGTCGCGCTCCATCACCTTGGTCCACGCCGCGACGAAGTCCTTCACGAACTTCTCCTGGGAGTCGGTGGCGCCGTACACCTCGGAGATCGCACGCAGCTCGGAGTTGGAGCCGAACACCAGGTCGACCGCGGTGGCGGTGCCGCGCAGGTCGCCGCTGGCCAGGTCCCGGATCTCGTAGACGTTCTCCTGGTCCTGCGAGGCCTTCCACTCCGCGCCCGGGGCGAGCAGGGTGGCGAAGAAGTCGTTGCTGAGGACCCCGGGCCGGTCGGTCAGCACGCCGTGCTTCGTCCCGCCGTTGTTCGTGCCCAGCACGCGCATGCCACCCACGAGCACGGTCATCTCCGCAGGCGTGAGCCGCAGCAGGTTCGCACGGTCGACCAGCAGCATCTCGGGCTGCAGCTTCTCCCCCGCCGCCAGGTAGTTGCGGAAGCCGTCGGCACGCGGCTCGAGCACGGAGAACGACTCGACGTCGGTCTGCTCCGCGGTCGCGTCGGTGCGCCCCGCGCGGAACGGCACCGTGACGTCGACGCCGGCGTCCCTCGCCGCCTTCTCGACGGCCGCACAGCCGCCGAGCACGATCAGGTCGGCCAGCGACACCCGCTTGTCGTTGCTCTGGGCGGCGTTGAACTCCTGCTGCACCTGCTCGAGCCTCTCCAGCACGGTGGCCAGCTCGGCGGGCTCGTTGCCCTCCCAGCTGCGCTGCGGCTCGAGGCGGATCCGGGCACCGTTGGCACCCCCGCGCTTGTCGGTGTCGCGGTAGGTCACCGCGGCCTTCCATGCGGTCGCGGCCAGCTGGCCGACGCTCAGGCCCGAGTCGAGCAGCTTCGCCTTCAGCGCGGCGATGTCGTCGTCACCGACGAGCTCATGGTCGACGGCCGGGACCGGGTCCTGCCAGATCTGCGGCTCGGGAACCCACGGGCCGAGGTAGCGGGAGACCGGGCCCATGTCACGGTGCAGCAGCTTGTACCAGGCCTTGGCGAAGGCCTCTGCGAACTCGTCGGGATGCGCCAAGAAGCGCCGGCCGATCTTCTCGTACTCCGGGTCCATCCGAAGCGACAGGTCGGTGGTGAGCATCGTCGCTCGGCGTCGCTTGTCGGGGTCGAACGGATCGGGCGTGGTGTCGCCGCCCTCCTTGGCGACCCACTGCTTCGCGCCGGCCGGGCTGTCGGTGAGCTCCCACTCGTTGCCGAAGAGGATCTCCAGGAACCGGTTGTCCCACTGCGTGGGGGTGTCGGTCCAGGTCACCTCGAGGCCGCTGGTGATCGTGTCGGCGCCCTTGCCGCTGCCGTACGTGCTCTTCCAGCCGAGTCCCTGCTGCTCGATCGGAGCGGCCTCGGGCTCGGGACCGACGTGGTCGGCCGGCCCCGCGCCGTGCGTCTTGCCGAACGTGTGCCCGCCGGCGATCAGCGCGAAGGTCTCCTCGTCGTTCATCGCCATCCGGCGGAACGTCTCCCGGATGTCACGCGCCGCAGCGATCGGGTCGGGGTTGCCGTTGGGGCCTTCGGGGTTGACGTAGATCAGGCCCATCTGAACCGCGCCGAGCGGGTTGGCCAGCTCGCGGTCACCGCTGTAGCGCTCGTCGCCGAGCCAGCTGTCCTCGGGACCCCAGAAGATCTCCTCGGGCTCCCAGATGTCCTCACGCCCGAACGCGAAGCCGAAGGTCTTGAACCCCATCGACTCCATGGCCACGTTGCCCGCGAAGACGAGCAGATCCGCCCAGGAGAGCGACCTGCCGTACTTCTGCTTGATCGGCCAGAGCAGCCGCCGACCCTTGTCGAGGTTGGCATTGTCGGGCCAGCTGTTCAGCGGCGCGAACCGCTGCGAGCCGTCGCCGGCGCCACCGCGCCCGTCGGCGATCCGGTAGGTGCCTGCCGAGTGCCAGCTCATCCGGATGATCAGGCCGCCGTAGTGACCGAAGTCGGCCGGCCACCAGTCCTGCGAGGTGGTCAGCACCTCGACGATGTCGCGCCGCAGCTCGTCCAGATCGACCTTCTTGAACTCCTCGCGATAGTCGTACTCCCCCAGCGGGTTGGACCGCTCAGAGTGCTGGCGCAGCACCTGCAGCGGCAGCTGGTTGGGCCACCAGTCGCGGTTGCTGCTCGGTCGCCTCCGCTTCGGCTCGGGTGACGCAATGACCGGGTTCTCGCTCTCGCTGCCGTGCTCAGACACGTCGGTTGCTCTCCTGTCTCGCTGCTCGCGCCCCGAGGTCGGGGTCGCTGTTCGTTGCTGGGTGGTTGGTTGCTGGGTGGTTCGTTGCTGGGTGGTTCGTTGCTGGGTGGTTCGTTGCTGGCTGGATCGTTGCTGGCTGGTGCGTCTCTGGCCGGCTGGTCTCCGGGCCGTTGACCGCGGGGCTCCGCGGATCCGCACCCTCGGTGATGCAGTCGGGGCAGGTCCCCCAGTACACGACCTCGGCCTCGTCGATGACGAAGCCATGGGTCTCGGAGGCATCCAGGCACGGACGCTCGCCGACGGCGCAGTCGACGTCGGCCACGGTGCCACAGCTGCGGCACACGACGTGGTGATGGTTGTCGCCGACCCGGAGCTCGTAGAGCGCCGCCGAGCCCGCCGGCTCGATCCGGCGGACCAGTCCCGCGCCGGTGAGCGCGCGCAGCACGTCGTACACGGCCTGGGTGGAGATCCGGCCCAGGCTGAGCCGCGCCAGCTCGCCGAGCCGGTCGGCGTCGGAGTGCGGATGGTCGGCCAGGCCGGTCAGCACCGCGACCCGCGGTCCGGTGACGCGCAGGCCGGCCCCGCGGAGCAGGGCTGCCGGCTCGGTGGTCACGACACCGACTCAATCACCCTTTCTGGAATCATTCAAGATGCTGGTTCGAGTCCAGCCGCCAGACCCGGTACGCCGTGCCGCGGGCGCTGCGCTAACGTCGAGCCGTCCCCCGGCGCGCGTCCTCGCGGCCACGGGACATCGTCGTTGCGAAGTCGTCGTCAGCAGTCAGGAGCGCACGTGTCCACCACTCCCCTCAAGGTCGCCGTCACCGGCGCCGCCGGCCAGATCGGCTACAGCCTGCTCTTCCGCCTCGCCAGCGGCGCCTTGCTCGGGCCGGACCGCCCGATCGAGCTGCGTCTGCTCGAGATCACCCCGGCCCTGAAGGCGCTCGAAGGCGTCGTCATGGAGCTCGACGACTGCGCCTTCCCCACGCTCGCGGGCGTGCAGACCGGCGACGACCCCGAGAAGATCTTCGACGGCGTGAACCTCGCTCTGCTCGTCGGCGCCCGCCCGCGCGGTCCGGGCATGGAGCGCGGCGACCTGCTCGAGGCCAACGGCGCGATCTTCACCGCCCAGGGCAAGGCGCTGAACAAGGTCGCGGCCGACGACGTGCGCATCGGGGTGACCGGCAACCCGGCCAACACCAACGCCCTGATCGCGATGACCAACGCCCCCGACATCCCTGACGAGCGGTTCTCGGCGCTCACCCGGCTCGACCACAACCGGGCGATCTCGCAGCTCGCCGCGAAGACCGGCGCCGCGGTCACCGAGATCAAGAAGATGACGATCTGGGGCAACCACTCCGCCACCCAGTACCCCGACGTGTTCCACGCCGAGGTCGGCGGCCGCAACGCTGCCGAGGTCGTCGGTGACCAGGGGTGGATCGAGAACGACTTCATCCCGACCGTGGCCAAGCGCGGCGCCGCGATCATCGACGCGCGTGGCTCGTCCTCAGCAGCGTCGGCCGCCTCGGCGACCATCGACGCCGCCCGGGACTGGCTGACCGGCTCGGCCGAGGGCGACTGGGTCTCGATGGCGGTCAAGTCCGACGGGTCGTACGGCGTCCCCGAGGGTCTGGTGTCGTCGTTCCCGGTCACCACCAGCAACGGCGACTGGGCGATCGTCCAAGGTCTCGAGATCGACGACTTCTCCCGCGCCCGGATCGACGCGTCGACCGCCGAGCTCGCCGACGAGCGCAGCGCGGTCACCGAGCTGGGCCTCATCTGACCCCGGGCCAGCCCCGGGTCAGCGGGGCTGGTTGGGGATGTTCACCGCGAGGATGATCGCCAGCACACCGACGGCGGCCAGGGCGGCCACGTCGAACCACTTGCTGCGCACCCGGAGCATCCCCCCGTTGAGGTCGCTGAGCACCAGCCGCGCCACCGCGCCGAGCAGCAGGCCGGCCCCCACCACGACGACGCCGTTGCGCCATGGGCCGAAGGCGACCACGCCGAGTCCGGCCAGGCAGATCGCGAGCACCGCGAGGTAGACCGCGCCGCCCCACGTCGACGGCCGACGTCTCGGCGCGGGCTCCGGCACCGGCCCGGGCACCCCCGGGACGGGGGTGCCGGGCGCCGGCTGGGCTGGATCGGGCTGGGCAGGATCGGGCTGGGCAGGATCGGGCTGGGCTGGCACCGTCAGCCAGCCGCCTGCTCGGCGGAGCGCACCACGTTGGACAGCAGCATCGCGCGGGTCATCGGGCCGACCCCGCCCGGGTTCGGCGACACCCAGCCCGCCACGTCGTGCACCTCGTCGGCCACGTCGCCGGCGATCTTGCCGTCGACACGCGAGACACCGACGTCGAGCACCGCCGCGCCGGGCTTGACCATCGACGCGCTGATGATCCCGGGTACGCCGGCCGCGGCGACGATGATGTCGGCCGATCGGGTGTGCGCTGCCAGGTCGCGGGTCCCGGTGTGGCACAGCGTCACCGTGGCGTTCTCGCTGCGCCGGGTCAGCAGCAGCCCGAGCGGCCGCCCCACGGTGAGCCCGCGGCCCACCACCACGACCTCCGCGCCGGCGATCTCCACACCGTGCCGGCGGAGCAGCTCGATCACGCCGACGGGCGTGCACGGCAGCGGCCCCGACTGGCCGAGAACCAGCTTGCCCAGGTTGACCGGGTGCAGTCCGTCGACATCCTTGTCGGGGTCGACCCGCGACAGCAGCGCGAACTCGTCCAGCCCGGTGGGCTGCTGCACCAGGAAGCCGGTGCAGGCGGGGTCCGCGTTGAGCTCGTCGATCACCGCCTCCACCTCGGCCTGGGTCGCGGTGGCCGGGAGGTCACGCCGGATCGAGGTGATGCCGATCGAGGCGCAGTCCTTGTGCTTGGCGCCGACGTACCAGCGCGAGCCCGGATCGTCGCCGACCAGGACCGTGCCGAGCCCGGGGGTGACGCCCTGCTCCTTGAGCTTGGCGACGCGCTCAGCCAGCTCCGCCTTGATGGTGCGCAGGGTGGCCGTGCCGTCGAGGATCTGTGCGGTCATGAGGTTGCTCCCTTGCGCTCAGTGGAAGAAGTGCCGCGTGCCGGTGAGGTACATCGTCACGCCGGCCCTCTCGCAGGCCTCGACGGTCAGATTGTCACGGACTGAGCCGCCGGGTTGCACGATCGCCCGCACACCGGCGTCGAGGAGCACCTGGGGCCCGTCCTCGAAGGGGAAGAATGCATCGGAGGCGGCGACCGAGCCGACGGCGCGGTCCCCCGCCCGTTCGACAGCGAGCTTGCAGGAGTCGACGCGGTTGACCTGACCCATGCCGACGCCCACGGAGGCGCCGCCCGAGGCGAGCAGGATCGCGTTGGACTTCACCGCTCGCACGGCCCGCCAGGCGAACGCGAGGTCGGCCAGCGTCGCCTCGTCGGCCGGCTTACCGGTCGCGAGTGTCCAGTTCGCCGGGTCATCGCCGTCCGCCTGGAACCGATCGGCCTGCTGCATCAGCAGGCCGCCGCAGATCTGCTTGAACTCCACCCCTCGGCCGCCGTGGCCGCTGGTGCGCAGGATCCGGATGTTCTTTCCGCCGCGAGGCAACGACTGCAGGGCCTCGACCACGCCCTCGTCGTACGCCGGCGCCACGATCGCCTCGGTGAACGTCTCCTCCATGGCCGTGACCATGGCCAGCGACACCGAGGTGTTGACGGCGATCACTCCGCCGAAGGCGGAGGTCGGGTCGCAGGCGTTCGCCTTCACATAGGCGTCGACGACATCTGAGCCGACCGCGATGCCGCACGGGTTGGCGTGCTTGATGATCGCGACGCAGGGCTGGTCACCGTGGTCGTACGCCGCCCGCAGCGCCGCGTCGGTGTCCTGGTAGTTGTTGTAGGACATCTCCTTGCCGTGCAGCTGCTCGGCCGTGGCGAGGGAGTCATCACCGTCCGGACTCACGTAGAGCGCGGCCGACTGGTGGGCGTTCTCGCCGTAGCGAAGGGTCGCCTTCTTCTCATAGGCCGCACCCACCCAGGCCGGGAAGCTCGACCCGTCGCTGGTGTCGGCGAGCACGCTGCCCATCCAGGACGCGACGGCCACGTCGTACGACGCGGTGTGCGCGAACGCCTCGGCGGCAAGCCGCTTGCGCTGCTCGAGGGTGAAGCCGCCGGCAGCGACCGCGGCCAGCACGTCGGGGTAGCGCGTGGGCGAGGTGACGATCGCGACAGAGGGGTGGTTCTTCGCGGCGGCACGCACCATCGAGGGGCCGCCGATGTCGATCTGCTCGACGCACTCATCGGCGCTCGCGCCGGACTGCACGGTGTCGCGGAACGGGTAGAGGTTCGAGACCACGAGGTCGAAGGGCTCGATGCCCAGGTCGGCGAGCTGCTGGACGTGACTGTCCAGGCGCCGGTCGGCGAGGATGCCCGCGTGCACCTTCGGGTGCAGCGTCTTGACCCGTCCGTCGAGGCACTCGGGAAAGCCGGTGAGGTCCTCGACACGGGTCACCGGTAGCCCGGCGCCGGCGATCAGCGCGGCGGAGCCGCCGGTGGAGACCATCTCCACGCCGGCCTCGTGCAGGCCACGGACGAGCTCCTCGAGCCCGCTCTTGTCGTAGACCGAGACCAGGGCGCGCCTGATCGGGATCCTGTGCTCGGCGTTCGTGGGGTCGGTCATGGGTGCACTCCTCACCTCGTCGGATGAGGGCACCCAGGCGTTCGATGCACGCTCGCTGCCTCTGAATTCCACAGAGCACTCCCCGGTGGTCGTCCCACCTGCGCCAGTCGTGTGAGGCACACTCTAGGACAGATCAGCCGCCGAACCGAACCCGGCGGCCCTCGATCCTGAATCCCTCCCGCGCCATCCGGCCGACAGCCTCGACCAGCATCGACCGCTCCGCGGACTTGATCCGCTCGTGCAGCGTCTCGACGGTGTCGTCGTCCTCCACCCGCACCGCCCGCTGGTCCACGATCGGTCCGGTGTCGACCCCATCGTCGATCACGAACAAGGTGCAGCCGGTGACCCGGACGCCGTACTCCAGGGCGTCCCGCGGGCCGTGCATGCCGGGGAAGGAGGGCGACAGCGCCGGATGGGTGTTCACCGTGCGGGCGCCGAGCGCGGGCAGGTAGGAGGAGCCCAGCAGCTTCATGAAGCCGGCCAGCACCACCACATCGGGCCGGTACGACGAGACCTCGCCGGTGACCGCGGCGTCCCACTCCGCACGGCTGGGGAAGTCGTCGACCCGGTGCACGAAGGTCGGCACCCCGGCCTGCTCGGCCCTGGTCAGAGCCTGGATGCCGTCACGATCAGCGCCGACGGCGACCACCTCGGCGCCGTACGACGGATCCGCGCAGGCATCGAGCAGCGCCTGCAGGTTGGTGCCGGAACCCGAGACGAGGACGAGCAGACGTGCGGTCACCCGCAGAGGCTACTGCCCGCCCGACCTCCGGGCGGCACGCCGCTGCCACGCGGAGGCGCCGACCCCGCCGAGGATGCCGCCCAGGCTCATCCCGCCAACGGCGACGACCAGCAGTTGCGCGGAGGGGACGCCGATGTCTGCCATCCGGCCGGTGCCCATCGGACCGCCGGCGAGGGCGGCCAGCAGCCACACCAGCGCGCCGGCCCCGAGGCCGCTCCCGAGGCCGCGCAGCACGGCTGCGTCCCAGGCCAGCACGGGCCGTCGACGCTGGACGAGCACGGCGCCGGCGAGGGCGCACAACGGAGGAGCCGCGAGGAACGCCCCCCACCAGCCGGGTGTGCTGCCCGGGCCGGGCAGTGCGGCCAGCAGCGGGAACGCGGGCAACGGCCCGAGGGTCACCGCGGTCGCAGTGACCGACGTCCCCGTGCCCACGGCGAACCCCGGCCCGGCCAGCCAGGACGTCGCCAGTAGTACCGCGTTCGGCGCGACCAGGGCGCTGGCCAGCAGCAGCATCAAGGCGTCGCCGAAGGACAGGTGCAACGACGAGAACAGGTCGGCGGTGTCATTGAAGGACAGCACGAGGGACACCGCGCTCAGCACGGCTCCGGCGGCCACGAGGAGCATGGCGCCGGAGAGGGCACCGGTGACGATGCTGCGCACCTGGTCGGGCACGGCCTGCCACCATGTGGTCAGCCGACCGGTGCCCTGCGCGAGGCCCAGCCCGCAGCCGACCACCGGAAGGACCAGACCGCCCAGGACCGCACGAGGGACACTGGGCTCCGCGCCGGAGCGGGTGGCGAGCAGGGCGACCAGCACGGCGAGGACGACGTACACGCCGGCGCAGACCAGCACGGCCGTCGCCAGCGACCTGTCGTCGCGGGCCGGCTCGGCGTTGCGGGCGGCCCATCGCCCGCTGCGGTAGCCCACCACGAGGACCATCAGGGTCAGTCCCAGCGGCGTGATCCCGATCGGTCCACCCGCCGCGGAGAGGTCGGCACCGTGGCCGAGCAGCCACGCGTCCGCACCGACGCGCAGCGCGTCGGTGGTCTGTCCGTGGGCGCCGGCATCGGCGAGGAACCAGCCGATCACGGCGACGGCCATGCAGAGCACGAGGGTGGCGCCGACCGTCACCGCAGCGGCGAGGGCGCCGGCGGCCACCAGCGGCCGCTGCTCGGCGCTGCCCGCACCGGTGCTGAGCCGGGGACGGCTGATCAGATCTGTCATCGGTCCTATCCTCGCCCACGCGGCGATGCGGATCAGGACATGCCACGCGGGTAATCTCCACCTGTCATGTCCCGCCGCCATCGTCCCCACCCACGCAGCCGCGCCGGGCAGGAGCCCGCCGACTTCGACGCGTTCTACCTCGGGTCCCGCCGTCGGCTGCTGCTGCAGTGCCTGGCCCTCACCGGCGACCTCAGCGCGTCGCGTTCGGCGGTTCGCGACGCCTTCGTGGCCGCGCGTCACCACTGGCGCAAGGTCGGCCATCTCGATCAGCCCGAGGACTGGGTGCGGCCGCGCGCGTGGTCGACCGCGCAGAGGCGCAGCGTGGCCCGGATCTGGCACCGCGAGAAGGGCCTGACCGAGCAGCAGACTGCCGTACTGGACGCGCTGAGCAGGCTCAGCGACGCCCAGCGCCGTACCCTCCTCCTGGCCCAGCTCGCCTCGGTGAGCCTGCCCCAGATCGGGCGCGAGCTCGCCCAGACGCGGATGCTGACCGAGCGCAACCTGCAGCAGGGCACCGACATGCTCGCCCTCACCCTGGGCTGCGACGCCTCCGCGATCCGCACCCATCTCGCCTCGCTGGCCCCGCTGGTCAGCTCCCCGGGCCTGCCGCGGGTCACCGTGATCCGACGCAGCGGACAGCGGCGCCGGCGGCTGCACGCCGCCACCGGATCCGTCCTGGCGCTCGCGGTCACCGTTGGCGCGGGCTGGTTCGTCAGCGCCGGCGGGCATGGCACCGAGACGGTGCAGGCGCAGACCCATCCCGTCACCCGTGCGATGCTGCTCTCCCCGGGGCAGGTCGCTCCGATCGCCCCGAAGCAGACCTGGCAGGTGGTCCGCACCGACGACAACACCTCCGGCAGCGGGATCAACACCATCTGCCAGCGCAGCCGCTTCGCTGACGACCGGGGCCTCGGCACCTGGGTGCGGGCGCTGCATGCCGACGGCAAGCCGGCGCGCGATGTCATCCAGACCGTCGAGATCTCGGCCAGTCCCGGCGCCGCCCGCCGTGCCTTCGCCACCACCCTGGGCTGGTACGCCGGGTGCCAGGAGGCACGTGTCCAGCTCGGTCGCTCCTATCGGGTCTCGAACCTCGGCGACCAGGCCGAGGCGCTGCGGATCAACCTCGCCGGCAAGCAGCGACGCAGCTTCGTGCTGGCCATCGCCCGCAGTGGTTCGCTGACCAGCTCCACGGTGCTGACCACCCACGGGTCCCGGCCCGACCCGCTGCGACCGGTGCTGCAGGTCGCGGCCGCGGCGATGAGGGACGTCTGCCCGTCGAGCGCGGTCACTCACTGCGTCACCGGGCCGATCCGTGTCACGCCGGTGCTGCCGCCACCATCCGGCGAGGTGCCGGGCATGCTCGCCACCCCCGACCTGCCGCCGATCGCCACCATCGACAAGCCGTGGGTCGGGACCGACCCGATCACGGGCGGGCCGAACCTGGCCGCGACGACCTGCGACCACGCGAACTTCGCCGCCGCCGGCTCCGCTCCGCCACGCTCGCGCACGTTCCTCATCCCGCAGGCCAGGCTGCCGGAGCGTTTCGGCCTCACCGAGGTGTACGGCACCTTCCCCAGCACGAGGTCGGCCCGGAAGTTCGTCACGACGATCCGGCATCGGATGGCCACCTGCCAGCACCACCAGCTCGGCACGACCATCTCCCACCACACCGACCGCATGCACGGACTGCGCGGTTCGACATACTCCGTATGGCGGCAGACCGCGGAGATCAACCGGAAGAAGGCCGTGGTCAGCTTCTGGATGGGGATCGCCCAGGTCGGGCGGCACGTCGCCCAGGTGAACCTCACACCCTCGCGTCACGATGACGTGGCCGCACCGACGTTCCGTGCGCTGGTCGCGCGCGCCAGGGACCGGCTCTTCGAGCTGAAGGGGACCTCGTGACCAGCCGCGACGAGGCACTGGCGCTCGACCGGGGCAGCGCCCTGGCAGGCATGCGGGGCCGCTTCGACCTCCCGCCCGGCGTCATCTACCTCGACGGCAACTCCCTGGGTGCGCTTCCCGTCGGTGTGGCCGACCGGATGGCGGAGGTGCTGCACGACGAGTGGGGGCGGGGACTGATCCGCTCATGGAACGCGCTCCCTGACGGAGGCGGCGACTGGATGGGGCTCTCCGCACGGGTCGCCCGACGGCTCGCCCCGCTGCTCGGAGTGGCCGCCGCCGACGTACATCTCGGCGACTCCACGAGCGTCACGCTGTTCAAGACGATGGTCGCCGCTGCGCGCCTGCGTCCGGGCCGTCGGGTGCTGGTGATCGAGCCCTCGACCTTCCCCACCGACGGGTACATCGCTGAAGGAGTCACCGACCTGCTCGGACTCGAGCTGCGCTGGTGCGACCCGGCCGATCCGGTTGCGGCCGTGGACGAGGACACCGCGCTGCTCTCACTGACCCACGTCGACTTCCGGACCGGCGCGATGTTCGACCTCGCGACGGTCACTGCCGCCGCACACGAGCGCGGTGCCCTGGTGCAATGGGACCTGTGCCACTCCACCGGCGCCGTCCCCGTCGACCTGACCACAGCCGACGCCGACTTCGCGGTCGGCTGCACCTACAAGTACCTCAACGGCGGTCCGGGCTCGCCCGCGTTCGCCTGGGTGGCACCGCGCCACCAATCGGACCTACGACAACCGATCACCGGCTGGATCGGGCACGCCACGCCGTTCGCGATGAGCCGTGAGCACGTCCCCGCGGCCGGGATCGCGCGGATGGCCTCCGGTACGCCGCCGGTGCTGGCGCTGGCCACCCTCGACGCCGCTCTCGACGCCTTCGAGGGAGTCACCATCGCTGCCCTGCGGGCCACGTCGCTGTCTCTGACCGACCTGTTCATCCGGCTGCTCGACGAACGGCTGGGCACGGGGGCAGGCGTGGAGATCGTGACACCCCGCGAGCACGACCGCAGGGGCAGCCAGGTGTCGTTCCGGCACCCGCAGGCCTACGGCATCGTCCAGGCGCTCATCGCCCGGGGAGTGATCGGCGACTTCCGCGACGATGGCGACCGGCCGGGCATCGCCCGGTTCGGGTTCGCTCCGCTCTACGTGCGCCACGTCGACGTGCTCGACGCCGTCGACCAGCTGGTCGGCGTGCTGGAGGGTGAGGAGCACCTCGACCCGTCGTACGCCACCCGCAACAGGGTCACCTGACTCCGGCTGCTTGTGCCGGACGCGGGAAAGCGGGACGCTCGAGACATCGGACGCTCGAGGCATCGGACACTCGAGGCATCGGACACCAGGGAGATGCGGATGTTCTGGATCGTCGTGCTCGCGCTGGTGGTGACGGCCTTCGGTGTCGCGTGGTGGAGCAGCGGACGGGCCCCGGGCCGCCGTGACCAGATCAGCCCGGCCGACGACAAGCGGCACAACGACGCGTACCTGGAGCACGGCCGCAACGACGTCTCGGGCAAGCTGCCACCGTCGTGACCGTCCGGCCCGCTCTGGTCCGAGAACGGAACGACGTCCTGCGAACCGGCCGCCGGAGCAGCCAGGTCGCAGGACGTCGTCGCGCGAGTTGGCTCAGCTGTTCTGCAGGATGGCCCGCATCAGCTCGGCGGTCTCCGACGGCGTCTTGCCGACCTTGACCCCGGCGGCCTCGAGGGCCTCCTTCTTGGCCTGAGCGGTACCGGAGGAGCCGGACACGATCGCACCGGCGTGGCCCATCGTCTTGCCCTCGGGCGCGGTGAAGCCGGCGACGTACCCGACCACCGGCTTGGTGACGTGGGCCTTGATGTAGTCGGCCGCCCGCTCCTCGGCGTCGCCCCCGATCTCGCCGATCATCACGATCGCCTTGGTCTCCGGGTCGTTCTCGAAGGCCTCGAGCGCGTCGATGTGGGTGGTGCCGATGACCGGGTCACCGCCGATGCCGATCGCGGTGGTGAACCCGAAGTCGCGCAGCTCGTACATCATCTGGTAGGTCAGCGTGCCCGACTTCGACACCAGCCCGACCGGGCCCTTGCCCGCGATGGTGTGGGGGGTGATCCCGGCCAGGGACTCGCCCGGGGTGATGATCCCCGGGCAGTTCGGACCGATCATCCGGGTGCCGCCGTGGTTCGTGGGGCCCTGCAGGTAGGACCACACCTCGGCGGTGTCCTGCACCGGCACGCCCTCGGTGATCACGACCAGCAGCCCGATGCCCGCGTCGATGGCCTCGATGCACGCGTCCTTGGTGAAGGCAGGCGGCACGAAGACGACCGAGACGTCGGCACCGGTCTCGGCCATCGCCTCCTTGACGGTGCCGAAGACGGGCAGTTCCTTGCCGGAGAGCTCGACGGTGGTGCCGGCCTTGCGCGCGTTCACGCCGCCGACGATGTTCGAGCCCGCCTCGAGCATCAGCGTGGAGTGCTTCGACCCCATCCCGCCGGTGATGCCCTGGACGATGATCAAGCTGTCCTTGTTGAGGTAGATCGCCATGTTCTCTTCTCTCGTCCTTCGTCCCGGGCCGTCAGGCGGTGGTGGTCGCTGAGTTGGCCAGCTCGGCGGCCTTGTCGGCCGCACCGTCCATCGTGTCGACCTGCGTCACCAGTGGGTGGTTCAGCGCATCGAGGATCTCCCGGCCCTTGTCGACGTTGTTGCCGTCCAGGCGTACGACGAGCGGCTTGGTGGCCGCGTCGCCGAGGATCTCCAGGGCGCCCTTGATGCCGTTCGCGACCTCGTCGCACGCGGTGATGCCACCGAACACGTTGACGAACACCGACTTGACCTGCGCGTCGTTGAGGATGACGTCGAGCCCGTTGGCCATCACCTGGGCGTTCGCACCGCCGCCGATGTCGAGGAAGTTCGCCGGCTTCACGCCGCCGTGCTTCTCACCGGCGTAGGCGACCACGTCGAGGGTCGACATCACCAGGCCGGCCCCGTTGCCGATGATTCCGACGGCACCGTCGAGCTTGACGTAGTTCAACCCGAGATCCTTGGCCTTCGCCTCGAGCGGGTCGGCCTCCTCGCGGATCGCGAACTTCTCGTGGTCGGGGTGACGCACCTCGGAGGCGTTGTCGTCGAGGCTGACCTTGCCGTCCAGGGCCTCCAGCTTGTCCTCGGCGAGCCGGGCGAGCGGGTTCACCTCGACCAGCGTCGCGTCCTCCTCGACGAAAACCTTGTAGAGGGCCTGGATCATCGTGACGGCCTGCTCGAACACGGGCTCGGGGAAGGACGCCTCGGTCGCGATCTCGCGGGCCTTGGCCTCGTCGACGCCGGCTCCTGGGTCGACCGCGATCTTCTTCACCGCGTCCGGGTTGGTCTTGGCGACCTCCTCGATCTCCACGCCGCCCTCGACCGATGCGATGCACAGGTACTGGCGGTTCGCGCGGTCCAGCAGGAACGAGAAGTAGTACTCCTCCTCGGGCGGGGTGGCCGGCGTGACCAGGACCCGGTTCACGGTGAGGCCCTTGATCTTCATGCCGAGGATCTGCGAGGCGTGCTCGAAGGCCTCCTCCGGGGTCTTGGCCAGCTTCACGCCGCCGGCCTTGCCGCGGCCGCCCGCCTTGACCTGCGCCTTGACGACCGTGACGCCGCCCATCTTCTCGGCGGCTGCCTTGGCGTCCTCGGCGGTCTCGACCACTTCACCGAGGGTCGTCACCACGCCGTGCTTCGCGAAGAGCTCCTTCGCCTGGTATTCCATCAGGTCCACGGTTCACCCGTTCTTCCACGATCGTCGACTGGCCGGGCGCAGCCCGGTGGCGGGACCGGTCAGCGGCCCCGCTCGACCTTAGACCCGGCGCGGCGGGCCGGGCCACGGGGGTCCGTCGTCACGTCGGTCACACCGCAGTGGTCGCGGGGGAGGTCACGACGCCTCGTAGTCCGCGACCCAGCCGGTGATCTCCGTGGTCGTCGCACCGGGCGTGAACACCTTCGCGACGCCCATCTCGCTCAGCGTCGGCAGGTCCTCCTCGGGGATGATCCCGCCCCCGAAGACGCCGATGTCGGTGGCGTCGCGCTCGGCGAGCAGATCCAGGAGCCGCTTGAACAGCGTCATGTGCGCGCCGGAGAGCACCGAGAGGCCGATCAGGTCGGCGTCCTCCTGGATCGCGGTCTCGACGATCTGCTCGGCCGTCTGGTGCAGGCCGGTGTAGATGACCTCGTGGCCGGCGTCCCGCAACGCACGAGCCACGACCTTGGCTCCTCGGTCGTGCCCGTCCAGTCCGGGCTTGGCGACCACGATCCTCAGCATGCGGTTGAGGTTATCCCGTGGCCACCGGCGGCCCGCACCGCACCCGCGGGCATTCTCCGTCCTCCCGCCTTCCGGCGGGTCCGAACGGCCCCAACTGCACCCGCGGAGAGCTACTGGTCCACAAATGGGCCAACCGGAGTTTCCGGACCCGTTGCCATTCCGTTACTGTTTGCGATCGTGCGCCCGGCCCAGGCCGGGATGCCGGGGAATCAGCACCGACCACCAGGGACTCATGGGCAACCATCGGGCAGACACGCGCGGCCTCCGGGCCGCCGCCGCGGAGACTCCTGCCGCGCCGGCGGGAGGACGACGCAAGGCCACTCGGGCCGACCGGGTACGGCGCTCCCCACGGCGCCCGTCGTCGATCACCGGCCCGACCGGCTTCATGAGCCGGATCCCGGCAGCACCCACGCTGGTCGGCGCTACCGCGCTCCTGGTCGCCGGCGCGGGAGCGATCGGGCTGAGCAGTGGCCAGCTCCCCGGCCGGACCCACCTGCAGCTCTCCGCCGGCGCGAGCGCGCTGGGCGGCACCGACGCCTTCGCATTCTCACGCGACGACTCCCGGGCCCGGGCGATCAGCCGCGACTCCGAGCGCCAGGCGCTCCAGGACGCTGCGAACCAGCAGCTCAAGAACGAGGCGGAGAAGCAGAACCAGCAGCGCAGTGCCGCGCTCACGTCGCTGGCGAAGGACGCCGAGAAGCGCGCCAGCCAGATCGCCGAGAACCAGTGGCACCTACCGACCCTCAACTACCACCTGACCGGCCGGTTCGGCATGGTGAGCGGGCTGTGGGCCACCTTCCACACCGGCCTGGACTTCGCCACCGCCACCGGGACCCCGATCTTCGCGGTCGCCAACGGCGTGATCACCTCCACCGGCTGGGACGGCCCCTACGGCAACAAGACCGTCGAGACCCTCGATGACGGCACCGAGATCTGGTACGCCCACCAGTCCGAGATCGACGTCCAGCCCGGCCAGAAGGTCACCGGCGGACAGACGATCGGCAAGGTCGGCTCGACAGGCAACACCACCGGACCGCACGTGCACATCGAGGTTCGGCCCGGTGGCGGCGACCCGGTCGACCCCTACCCGGCCTTCATCCAGCACGGCGTCACGCCGTAGCGCGGGTCGGATTCGCTCGCCCGGACCGGTTCCCCCGGACCGGTTGCCCCGGACCGTTGCTCAGAGCTTCTCGACCGGTGCGTAGCGAAGCAGCAGCCGCTTGACACCCTCGCTGCCGAAGTCGACGGAGGCGACCGCGTTGTCCCCCGCCCCCTCGACCGTGACCACGGTTCCCAGCCCGAACGTGTCGTGGGTGACCCGGTCCCCCGGGTCGAGCTGCGGGACCTTCCGGCCTGCGGTGGCCTTCTGCGCCGCGTCGAGCCGTGCGGCTGCCGCGCCGAACCGGCGCTGTGCCGCCCGGCTGGTCGGTGGCGCGAAGGCCGGCCGCCCCCACGAGGTCTGCTCGGCGGCGGTCCGCCGCCAGTCGACGAGGTCCACCGGCAGCTCGTCGACGAACCGGGAGGCCGGGTTGTGCTGCGGCGCTCCCCAGGCCGATCGCACGACGGCACGGGAGACGTAGAGACGACGACGGGCGCGGGTCAGCCCGACGTACGCGAGCCGGCGCTCCTCCTCCAGCTCGGTGCGGTCCCCCAGGGAGCGCAGGTGCGGGAAGACGCCGTCCTCCAGTCCGGTCAGGAACACCACCGGGAACTCCAGGCCCTTGGCCGTGTGCAACGTCATCAGGGTCACCACTCCGGGGCTGTCCTCGTCGGGTGCGTCCGGCACCTGGTCGGAGTCGGCCACCAGTGCGACCCGCTCGAGGAAGTCACGCAGGCCCGGGGTCGCCGCAAGCCCGTCGGCGTCGGCGGGGTCGACGGACGGGCCCACCACCGGGTCGTCGGCGAACTCACGGGCGACGGCGACGAGCTCGGCGAGGTTGTCCACCCGGGTCTCGTCCTGCGGGTCGTCGGAGTCCTCGAGCTCCTTGAGGTACCCGGTCAGGGCCAGGGCCTGCTCCAGGACCACGTCGGCGCGCTCACCGGCGTCCGCCATCGACTGCAGCTGCTCGATGACGTCGACGAAGCCACGGATCGCGTTCAGTGACCGGCTGGCCACGCCCGGGGCTTCGTCCGCCCGACGCAGCGCCTCCCAGAAGGTGAGGCCATCCCGGTTCGCGAACGCCTCGACGCACGCCTCGGCGCGGTCCCCGATCCCGCGCTTCGGCGTGTTCAGGATGCGGCGCAGCGAGACCTGGTCAGCCGGGTTCACCAGCACTCGGAGATAGGCGAGCGCGTCGCGCACCTCGCGGCGCTCGTAGAAGCGCACCCCACCAACCACCTTGTAGGGCATGCCGACGCGGATGAACACCTCCTCGAACACTCGCGACTGCGCATTGGTCCGATAGAAGACCGCCACCTCACCGGCTCGGACCTGCCCCTGGTCGGTGAGCCGGTCGATCTCCTCGGCCACGAACCGTGCCTCGTCGTGCTCGTCGTCGCCGACGTACCCGACGATCCGATCTCCGGGTCCGGCGTCGGTCCACAGGTTCTTCGGCTTGCGGCCGGCGTTGTGTCCGATCACGGCGTTGGCGGCGCTGAGGATCGTCTGGGTGGAGCGGTAGTTCTGCTCGAGCAGGATCGTCCGGGCGTCCGGGAAGTCCTGCTCGAAGTCGAGGATGTTGCGGATGTTGGCGCCACGGAAGGCGTAGATCGACTGGTCGGCGTCGCCGACCACCATCAGCTCGGCGCCCCGGACCCGCTCCTCCGGAGGGCGCACGTCGTCGCCCTCCTCGGGCTCGAAGGGGTTCCCGCACAGCTCGTGGATCAGGGCGTACTGCGCGTGGTTGGTGTCCTGGTACTCGTCGACCAGCACATGTCGGAACCGGCGTCGCCACCCCTCGCGCACGTCGGGGAGGGCCCGGAACAGGTGCACGGTGCTCATCAGCAGGTCGTCGAAGTCCAGAGCGTTGGCCTCGCGGAGCCTGCGCTGGTAGAGCTCGTACGCCGCGGCGTAGGTCTCCTCCAGAGCGTTGCGCGCGTCGTTCTTGGCCGCGTCCACGTCCTGGAGCTCGTTCTTGGCGTTGGACACCCACCCCAGGATCGACTTCGGGGGGTAGCGCTTGACATCGAGCTCCAGGTCGCGGCACACCAGCGTCATCAGCCGCTTGGAGTCCGCGGCGTCGTAGATCGAGAAGTTCGAGGTGAAGCCGAGCCCGGCGCGGTGGGACGCCGTGGCCTCCTTGCGCAGGATCCGCACGCACGCGGAGTGGAAGGTCGAGACCCACATGATCTTCGCGCGACCGCCGACCAGCTCGGCGACCCGCTCGCGCATCTCCGCGGCGGCCTTGTTGGTGAAGGTGATCGCCAGGATCGACCCGGGATGTGCGTCGCGCATCGAGATCAGCCACGCGATCCGGCGGGTGAGCACCCGGGTCTTGCCCGAACCCGCACCGGCGACGACGAGCAGCGGGGCACCCTCGTGGACGACCGCGGCTCGCTGCTGGTCGTTGAGACCCTCGAGGAGCTCCTCCCGGCCCGGCCGGCGTCGTCGGGCGCTGTGCTCGGCGGCCTGTCCGGCGGCCGGCTGGGAGGTGTCCGCGCGGACCGCGATGCCGGGGATCGGGAAGTCACTCATCGCACCCCAACCCTACGTGGGCACGCGGACAGCCTCCGCGCTGCGCGGATCATGAGAGGTCGACGACCCGGTCGGCGAGGTCGCGCGTGGCCGCGACGAGCTCAGCGTTGGCGGCATCCACCCGGTCGACCCACTCCCGCGCCGCCTCGGGTGTCTTCCCGAATGCGACGTGCCGGGCGACCAGCCGCTGTCGCCGTACGTCGTCTGGAAGGTCGAGGTACCAGACCTCGTCCAGGGCGTCGCGTACCTCGCGCCAGTCGGGTCGGTCCAGCAACAGGTAGTTGCCCTCGGTGACGACCAGCGCCGCCTCGGGGCGCACCACGATCGCGTCGGGGACCGGCTCCTCGACCGACCGGTCGAAGCCGGGAGCCCAGACGGCTGTGTCGGCATCGCGCAGCCTGCGCAGAAGGGCGGCGTACCCGACCGTGTCGAACGTCTCCGGCGCGCCCATCCGGTCGCGCAGCCCACGCCGGACGAGCTCGTCCGGGCGCAGGTGGAACCCGTCCATCGGGACCGCGACACGTCCGGCGGGCTCCTCCGCGACGAGGCGGGCCGCGTAGGTCGACTTGCCGCAGCCCGGTGGACCGGTGAGGCCGAGCAGACGTCGCACTCGCCGAGGCTAGGGCACGGCTGGCCGGCGCAGGCACGGATTCAGCGCAGGTAGATCAGGTACGCACCGGCCACCGCAGGCAACCAGCCGAGAACCAGCCACGGGGTCAGTGGGGACCGCTTGTGGATCAGGAAGCCGGCCGCGACCGCGACCATTCCGATGAGCGCCGCGATCACGATCAGACCCGCCTGCGCGCCCGGACGGTCGGCGTCGAGGAAGTACGCCGCCACCACGATGCCCGCGGAGAGGTGTTCGATGGTGGTGACCGCGAGCACCGACATCACCCACTTCTGCACCTGGGTGAGGCTCATCGAGCCGCCGCGCTGCTGCGGCGGCCGCGGGTTGGCCGGGTCCATCAGGTGCCGCGCCCGGCGGGCGGGCGGCACCGCGGGCAGACGATCGGGGGTCATGGTGTGAGGATTGTCCCCCGCGCTCGACCTGCCCCGACCCAAATCGGGCACTGTGGCCCGTGATCCCGCACACAGGGCGTCCGGCATCCCTCGCTGCAGCAGATTTCGGGGGACCCCGTGCGCAAACCGGGCAGGTGCCGATATGGTCTACGGCGGACAGCATCGACATCACCCGCCGCGTCTGCGTCGGGGGCCCGGTTACCTTCGGAGAGATAAAAATGGCGGAGACCTACGTCACCTATAACGGCTACCAGTACGACGCTCGCATCCTTGGTGCTCCGCTCGAGATCATCCGGCTGCGCGAGCGTCTGAACGAGGCCAAGAGCATCAACGCGAGCACCCTCGCCCTCGGCCTTGCCGTCGAGTCTCTCGAGCGGATCCTCGCGGACCGCCTCAAGGGCACCCACGTGCTCGCGCGCCGTGCCGACGAGGACCTGGTCTGCGTCTGCGGCCTCGTCGTATCTGCCGGCACCGACGTCGCCAGCGCGCCGGGCCACCTCAACCAGGAGACCTGGCTGCCCGCCGACAGCAGCGCCGGCAGCACCTCCTCGGCTGCATCGTGGAGCAGCACCTCCACCGCCGAGTCTGAGTGAGCCGCTAGGTTCCCAGCACCGTCCAGGGCGCGACGGTCGGCCAGTGCCGACCGTCGCGCCCTGCGCTATCGGCGACGCAGCTGCGCGTGCGCCAGAGCCGCTCGGGCCGCGTTCGCTCCGCAGGCACCGTGCACCGCACCGCCCGGGTGCGCGGATGCCGACCCCAGGTAGAGGCCGCGCACGGGCGTCTCGGCACGACCCAGCCCCGGCATGGGACGCAGCACTGCCTGCTGGCGCAGTGCGGCGGTGCCGCCGTTCAGCGCTCCGTTGACCAGGTTCTCGTCGCGCGCGTGCAGGTCCCACGGGGTGAGCACCCGGCGCGCCAGCACCATCGACCCGAACCCCGGCGCGGCCCTCTCCATCCGTTGCTGGATCCGGTCCGCCATCCGCTGCGCGTCGTCGTGGTCCCACACACCGCGGATCACACCGGTCTCGTCGGCACCGAACCGCTGCGGCACGTGGGTGTACGCCCAGGCCGACTCCGCACCCGCAGGGGCCCGGCTCGGGTCGGCGAGGGCCATCTGCCCGACGACCAGGAACGGCGCCGCCGGCACCACCCCGGCGGCGATCCGCGCCTGGTCGGCGGCGATCTGGTCGAGCGAGTCGGTGACGTGCACCGTGCCGGGCTGCGCGGCGGGCGCCTCTTGCCAGGGGATCGGCCCGCTCAAGGCCCAGTCCACCTTGACGGTGCCGGGGTCCCAGCGGAACCGTCGCATCCACCGCCGGGTCCGGGCGGGCACGTCCTCCGGACGCAGTAGGTCGCCGTACAGCGCGGGTGCGCTGACGTCGGCGACGACCGCGTGCCGGACCCGGATGACGTCGCCGTGCGAGGTGCGGACGCCGACCGCCCGACCGTCGCGGACCAGCACCCGGTCCGCGCGGGTGGCCAGACGCAGCTCGCCCCCGGCACGGGCGAATCGCTGCACCATGGCGGCGCTGAGCATGCCGGCCCCTCCTCGCGGTACCGGGAAGCCGTGGTGCTGGGCGAGCATGCTGAGCAGCCAGCCGATCAGGGCGGACCCGGGCGCGTCCACGGAGATGTCGGAGTGTGCGGCGTTGCCGCCGATCAGCAGTCCGGGCGCCGTGCCCGCGAAGCGGTCGCGGGCGAGGGTGGCTGCGGGGCCGAGGAGTCGCCGGAGGAAGGCGACACCGCCGGCCCGACGTACCCGAGCCAGCGCCGCGGCTCCGTGCCGGATCGGCGGGAAGGGCGAGAGCAGCGCGGCCACCAGCTCCTCGCCGATGGCGTCCCACTCCGAGCAGAGCGCGAGCCAGGCATCACCGTCACCCGGCGCGAGCGCATCGAGCCCTGCTGCCGTGTCAGCCCGGTCGCGGTGCAGCAGCGCCCAGCCTCCGCCCGGCATCGGGGTCCCGACGGCTGCGGGCGCGCGCATCCACTCCAGGCCGTGACGCTCCAGGTCGAGTCCCCGGATCACGGGTGAGGCGACCGCCATCGGGTAGAACGCACTGAAGGTGTCGTGCACCCACCCCGGGCGCACGTCCTCGTCGCTGGCGACGGCGCCTCCCGGTCTCGACTGTGTCTCCAGGAGAACGACCTGCCAGCCGGCGTCGACCAGCAGGTTGGCGGCCACCAGCCCGTTGGGACCGCTACCGATCACCACCGCGTCCACCACGCTCATGCCGTCCACGATGACAGGGCCGGACGGACCGGTCAGCCGACCGTCCAGGTGATCAGGTCGCCGGACGGCGCCAGCGCGACGCGCACCTGGCCGATCTTCACCCGCGTCGGCAGGGTGAAGGCGAAGTAGCCGCTCGCCGTCGCCCCCGGTCGCAGCCGCAGCGAGGAGGACATCAGTGGACCCGCAGCGACGCGTCCGATCCCGCGGTCGGGTGCATGGGCCAGGGCTTGTACGTCGACGAGGCGGACGCTGGTCCAGCCGTGCAGCCGCCATGGGCCGCTGCCTTCGTTGTGCACGGTGATCCTGACGGCGATCACGTGCGTGCCGGCCGGCACCCGTCCCGCTCTCGCGGTGGTCGGGGTCGGCCGATCGGCGGTGATCCGCAACGGCGGGTGGAACGGGGTCCGGGCTGTGACCACCGGTGTGCCGATCGCGGCGGTGACGTGCTCCTGCCCTCTCAGGCCGTCCACCCAGTCGCGGACACGGGGCCCCACGGTGACGCCGGCCAGTGCCACCGCCGCCACCAGCAGCGCGGCCACCAGCCAGCGCACCCGGTGGTGGCGCTCGGGCGCGAGTCGGCGGGCACCGGGCGGGGCAGGCTGGGGGTCCTCGGCCCGCGCCAGCTCCGCCGTCCTCCGCAGCGTGCGGTCCGCAGGTCGAAGCGAGGAGGCGAGCGCGCGGGTGACGGCCCGCAGGTCTTCGGCGTCGAGCCGGCCCGGCTCGTCGAGCAGCACATCGAGCACGTTCTCCGTCGAGGACAGCAGCACCCCGCGGGTGCTGCCGTCGACCGGCTCGGGGCGGGGGAAGCAGAGCACCGGAGTCACCGGGACGCCCGGCACCAGGGACGACACCGCGGCGGCCGCCTCGACGGCGTCGCCGACCGCGACCACCCGGAGCGCGCCACGGCACCGCAGCGCGCCCTCGTCGACCGAGATCGCCCCCGACCAGTGGTGCTCGGAGACCACGAACACGCCGGCGGGCCCGGCGACCACGTGGTCGATCAGGCTGCCCGCCCGGCCCGGCCACACTCGGTCGTGGAGGACCAGCCAGCCGTTGGCTCGCATCAGGTTCAGCACCGGCGCCGCAGACGCGCCGACCCCGGGCCGCGCGTCGGCCGCGGGCAGGCGCGACCGACCGGCCGTCCGGGCAGGCCGGACCCGACGACGGGACAGCGCGTGCGCAGACCCCCCAGCCATGAGCTCCCTCCCGAACCCCGCCAGGCTTGCTTCCTCCGAGGTGACCGTAGCGGTCCGGGGCCCCCGGAGAACAGGTAATCGGGAGTCCGCGCCCGGAGACGGTCGATCGGGGCGGTCGGCGGCGCCGTACCCTCGTGGCCGTGAGCACCGACGAGCTGCAGGTAAGGCGCCGGCCCGGAGTGGTCGAGGTGGTCTTCAACCGCCCCGAGCGGCGCAACGCCTTCACCAGCCGGATGTACGCCGACATGCGCGCCCTGTGCGACGAGCTGCGCGAGGACCCGGCGGTCCGGGTGCTGGTGCTGCGCGGTGCGGGTGGCAGGGCGTTCGCGGCCGGCAACGAGATCTCCGACTTCGTCGACAGGGATGCGGTCAGCTACGAGGCCGGCATCCGCGAGCTGCTCGTGACACTCTTCGGGCTGCCGCAGGTCACCGTCGCGGCGGTCGAGGGGGCGTGCGTCGGGGGCGGCCTGGCGGTCGCCACGCACTGCGACCTGCGGATCTGCACACCCGACGCCCGGTTCGGCTACCCGATCGCGCGGACACTGGGCAACGCGCTGTCCGCCTCGATCGTCTACCGCTGCGCCACGGTCTTCGGCGAGTCGCTGACCCGCGAGATGCTGCTCACCTCACGGCTGACGACGGCCGACCGGGCGTACGCCGTCGGCGCGGTGATGGCGGTCGTCGACGACCTCGACCCCGAGCTGGACACCGTCGTGAGCGGGCTGCTGTCCGCCTCAGGGGTGACCATCCGCGCGACCAAGGCCCAGCTGACCGCGCGTGCCGCCACACTCGAGGCGGAGCCGGAGTCGGACGACGCGCTGCTGGCGGAGGTCTACGGCGGCCCGGACTTCGCCGAGGGCGTGCGGGCCTTCCTGGCGCGGGAGAAGCCGGCCTTCCAGCCGTGAGCGCACCGGCCCCGAGGCCGGGTCAGTGCCGGTTGCGGTCCCTGGTGGCCTCGCCCGCCTTGACGGCGAGGATGAGGCCGATGCCGATCACGCAGACCACCATGACTGCGCCCGCGATGAACCACCCCAGGGCGGTCGTCGCGACCGTCTGCAGCGCCACCATCTGAACCTCCTCTGTTCCGATTACCCCAGCCGTTGCGATCACCCCAGCTGTGCCAGGCACATATCGGGTTCGACGAACGCCTCGAGCGCGTCCACGGTGACCGGACCCGTCGCCGGATCGGCGTCACCGAACTCGGCTGCTGCCCCCTGCATCAGTCCGAGGTGCACCGGGCAGATCACGTCGCGGTGGTCGCCGACCAGCTCCAGGAACGGGCAGTGCCGCAGGGCGATCTGCTCGCGGCTGCGTCCGTCCCCTTCGACGGTACGCCGCTGCGGCGCGAATCCCAGATCGGCGAGCAGGCCGACCAGTCGATCCGTGACCGACCGGCCTGCACCGCCGCCGTCGGAGCGCGTCGCGGCGAGTCGCCGGCCCCAGGCACGACCGGAGGCGCGCGCACGACGTACCCCGTCCGGCCCCACAGCCAGGCTGCCGGCGAGGATGCCGGCGAGGAGCTCGAAGTTGCGCGGCCCGTCCGGATCCATTCCGGAGCTGGCGCGGAAGCGCAGCGCGGGACGACCCGGACCGGCCTCCACGGGACGGGAGGTCACCTGATCGACCCGACCGCGTTCGAGAAGTCCGTCGAGATGGAAGCGCACGGTGTTGGGATGCACACCCAGGGCGCTCGCGATCTCCACGATGGTCATCGGCCCGGTCGCCTCACGCAACACGGCGAGCACGTCGTCGCGGCGCCCGGTCATGACGCCTGCGGCGGCAACCCGGCCACCAGCGGGGTGTCGACGCCGAGCGGGCCGAGCTTGGTCGCGCCGCCCGGGGATCCCAGCGGAGCGTCCCGGCCATCGAGAGTGGCGCTGAAGAACAGATCGTTGTCGGCGAGGTACGGCGCCAGCTCGGCGGGCAGGTCGTCCTCGTAGTAGATCGCCTCGACCGGGCACACCGGCTCGCACGCGCCGCAGTCGACACACTCGTCGGGGTGGATGTAGAGGCTGCGGCCGCCCTCATAGATGCAGTCGACCGGGCACTCGTCCACACAGGCACGGTCCATCACGTCGACACAGGGCTGGCCGATCACGTACGTCACCCCTCTAGTTTATACAAAGATGTCTTGTATAAACTAGAGGGGTCGAGAGGAACCTCCGTGGCCGAACCATCCACTCACCAACCGGACATTGGCGTCCCAGGACCCGGCGCGCTCCGGGCCGCGCTGGAGCGCGAGCACCGCGCCATCGACGGCGGCGTCGAGGACTTCCTCGCCGGTGCCGGTGGCCTCGATCAGGCCGAGCGGCGGCTCCGCGAGGCGCTCACCGCGCTGCGCCGCCACATCTACCTCGAGGAGGAGTTCCTCTTCCCCCCGATGCGCAGCTCGGGACTGCTCGCACCGGTCTTCGTGATGCTCTCCGAGCATCGTGACCTCTGGCGGACGATGGACCTTCTCGAGGCCCAGCTCGACGGGGCGGGGCTCGACGGGGCGGGGCTCGACGGGGCCCAGCTCGACGGCGTCGTGGACGCGTCGAGGCAGACCGCGGCGACCCTGCTGGCCCAGCTCGACCGGCACAACACCAAGGAGGAGCCGATCATCTACGGCGCCGCCGACACGACGCTCACCGAGGACGCCCGCGCCGAGCTGGCCGACTTCATCTCCCACGAGCAGCTGCCCGCCGGGTGGACCTGCCAGGGCGCGTAGGCGACCGACCTGCGCCGTCAGCGGTGGGTGCTCGGTGATTGGCTGAGCCCCGTCCGCACCGCAGCGGTGGCGCGGACGTCGTCCTCGTTGTAGTCGAGCAGTCGACGCCGGGCCCGGGCGCCGTCCGCCCCGTCCGCGCGCGCCTCCTCCAGCCAGAGCTGCGACTGCAGGCCGCCCGGATCGTCGTCGCGCCAGTGGAAGCCGAACGCGGGAGCGACCCGCTTGATGCCGAGCCCGTGCGCGCCGAAGTAGTGCGCCGAGACCAGCTTGTGCAGGTCGACGAACAGCGGTAGCAGGTCGGCCACGGCCGTCGTACCGAGAACTCGCTTGAGCTGGGTCGCCTCCACCGGGGAGTAGTGGTAGACCAGCACCCGCTCCCCGCGGGACCGCGCCTCGGCGAGCAGCTCGCGCAGCCAGGCGACGAACTGGCCGGCGAGGGCACGCTCGCCGGCCTCGTCGACGACCTCCCAGGACACGATCGGCCGGTACTGCGACGAGCCGCCATGGTGCACCAGCGCACCCCAGAGATAGACCCGTTGGTCGACACCCCACTCGAGGTCGAAGTCCACCTCGACCTCGGCCCGCGGCACCGGGATCGGGCCGGTGCCGATCCTCTCCATCTCGACCCCGTCACGGATCATCCGGGCCCGCCTCACCACCCCGGCGAGCCGGTCGGGCGCGTCCGGCAGGTGCGTGACCTCGGGCAGGTAGTCGGCGAGGAACGCCTCGTCCGTCGGGTCGAGGGACGCCAGCGACGCCAAGGACGCGTGCCCGAGCCGGTCCAGGACCAGCCATTCTCGGCGCGACAGCGTCCCGCTGGTGATCTGTGCACTGGCCGCGTCAGGGGCATCGGTCAGGCAGAGGTCAAGCCACGGGCAGCTGGTGCACTCGTCGGTGAACACCGGGACCACCAGCGGCTCCGGGTCATCGGCCCCGCCCGTGCGCGCCGCGGCGACCCCGGCCACCCGCACCCGGAAGTCGTGCTCGTGGTCGTACCGTTCGAGCGCACTGCGACGCGCCGAGCCACGGCTACGGGAGTACGTCGTGAAGGCCGGCCGATCCAGGTCGTGCCATACCAGCACCATGCCCGAGGGATCGATCTCGGGCAGAGCGTCGGTGCCGATCACGAACCCGCATGCGGAGTCGGCTGCGTGACCGCAGGCCTGCAGCATCCGCCAGTAGTGGGCCAGCTGCAAGAAGTCGTCCGCGCGCTGACTGACCCGCATCGCCCGGCCGGCGAGCACGCCAGTCACGGCCGGCGCGGCCGGGCCGGACCAGGTCAACGCCCCCTTCCGGGCGGCGCGGGTCATCAGGTGGGCCTTGACCTCACCGGGGACGTAGCCGGCGCCGACCCGGACCAGGAGGTCGGGCCGCCCCTTCCGGCCACCGTCGACGTCGTCGGGCAGCCAGCCGCCGATCACGACCTCGGCGCCCGAGCGCATCGCAGCCACGGTCGCCTCGACCGCCGCCGTCCGACCGTCCGCCGCGGAGACATCGACGTAGCGGTCAGGTCCGAGGGCCGCACGCAGCCGCCCGAGCACGTCCTGCTCGTGCACCAGACCGGCCTCCACCCGGAGCTGGATCGGTGCCGGCAGCACCCACTCGCCCTTCGGGACGGTCGGGTCCCACTCGTTGTGCACCCGGCGGGCGCACCGCTTGGCGTCGTATGCGCCCAGTAGCACTGTCGCACCGTTGGTCGCCGGTCCTCCCGTCACGGGTCACCTCCTACGCGGTCGCCGGGGGCGTCGAACAGCGCCCGGACGTCGTCGGCGTCGATGGCTCCGTCGCCCGCGCCGCCGCCGTCGAGGACCCGGGCGAACAGCGCCGCCTTGCGCTCCTTGAGCGCGACGACCTTCTCCTCGATCGTGTCGGTGGCCACCAGTCGGTAGACCATCACCGGCCGCTGCTGGCCGATCCGGTGGGTGCGGTCGACCGCCTGCGCCTCGACCGCGGGGTTCCACCATGGGTCGAGCACGTAGACGTAGTCGGCCTCGGTGAGGGTGAGCCCGACACCGCCGGCCTTGAGGCTGATCAGGAAGGCGGGCGCAGCGCCGGTACGGAACCCCTCGATGACCCGCTGTCGGTCCCGAGTCCTGCCGTCGAGGTAGCAGGTCTCGATGCCCTCACGGTCGAGCCGCTCGCGCACCCGCTTGAGGAACGACGTGAACTGGCTGAACACCAGGGCCCGGTGCCCTTCGGCCGCGAGCTCGGTGAGGTGCTCGACGAGCAGGTCCACCTTGGCCGAGGCGACCTTGTCATGGGCCGGGTCGAGCAGCGCGGCGTCGAGGCTGAGCTGACGCAGCCGGGTCAGCGAACGGAAGATCGCGATCCGGTGCCGGTCGAACTCCTCGACGAGTCCGAGCACGGTCTGCCGCTCGCGCTGGAGGTGGGTGTCATAGATCCGGCGGTGCCGCGGCCCCAGGGTGACCTCCAGCAGCTGTTCCTGCTTGGGCGGCATGTCGGCGGCGACCAGGTCCTTGGTGCGGCGCAGCAGGAACGGCCGGATCCGGCGACGGAACCGGTCCAGTGCCGCCGCGTCGCCGGCCTCCACGGGCCGGACCACCAGGTCGCGGAACCGCTGCGGGGACGGGTAGAGCCCGGGCGCCACCACGGACAGCAGCGCCCACAGCTCCATCAGCCTGTTCTCGAACGGAGTGCCGGTGAGCGCTACCCGGAACGGCGCGTCGATCCCGCGGACGGCTCGGTAGGTCTTCGCCTGATGGTTCTTGATCTGCTGTGCCTCGTCGAGGACCAGGCCGCCCCACGCGAGTCCGGCGTACGCCTCGGCTTCCAGCCGCAGCAGTGTGTACGACGTCAGCACCAGGTCTGCACCCTCGGCGAGCTCGGCCACCGACTCGGCGCGCCGCGCACCGGTCCCCTCGACCGTCCTGACCACCAGATCCGGGGCGTGCTGAGCGGCCTCGGCGCGCCACGCGGTCACCACGCTGGTGGGCGCGACGACCAGGAACGGTGCTGCCCCCTTGGCGCGGGCGTGCGCCACCAGTGCGAGCGCCTGCAGTGTCTTGCCCAGGCCCATGTCGTCGGCGAGGATCCCGCCGAGGCCGGCCTGCCACAGGAACGCCAGCCAGCGGAAGCCGTCGTACTGGTAGCTGCGCAGGGTGCACGTCAGACCGGTGGTGGCGACCTCGGGCAGCCGCTCAGCCGACTGCAGCGCTCGGGCGGAGGCGACCCAGGCGGCCGCCTGCTCGTCGACCACCCCGAGCTCGTCGAGCTCGGCCCACGCACCGAGGTCGTGGCTGCCCACCCGCAGCCGCTCGCTCGGCTGGTCGGCCAGCTCGCCGGCGGCGGCGACGAGCTCGGCCAGCCGGTCGAACGCAGGATGGTCGGCGCGAACGTGCAGCCCGCTGGGCAGGAAGATCCGCTCCGCCCGGCGGGTCAAGGCGGTGAGCACGCTGGCCAGCGGCACCTGCTCGCCGTCGACGCGGATCATCACCTCGAGATCGAGCCAGTCGGTACGGCGGTCAGCCTCCTGCCCGTCCGGGCCCGCCTCGGGTCCGGCCAGGCTGAAGCTGATCTCCGGTGCGCCGACCGCGGGCCGGTAGTCGGGCTGGGTGCCCGTCTCCTCGACGTCGATGGCATCGTCGGCGCGGAGTCCGGGCAGCACGTCGTCGACGAACCGGAGCAGGTCGGCGCCGGTCCAGCGATGCTCGCCCCGCAGTCGTCCTCCAGCGTCGCAGAGCAGGTCGCGCGCGGCGTCGTCCAGCGTGAGCCGGGAGAGGTGTGAATCCTCGGCGTCGGTGCGGCGGACGTCGAGCATCCCGGCGCCGGAGTCGAGCGCGTAGCGGCTCTCCGCGCCGGCCACCGGGTAGGACCAGCCGAAGCTGGCCGCCGCCTGCCCCGGCGAGAGCCACTCCAGCTCGAGCACCAGCCTCGGCTCCGGCTCCTCCGGGAGCGGCACCGAGCCATCTGTCGACGTGGTCGCGAGCTGGCGTCGCAGCCGCGGCAAGAACGCGTCCTCGAACCGCTGTCGCGCCTCGTCCGGCACCACCAGCGGCTCGGTCCGACGCAGCAGCGCCTGCACCCTCTCGGGCAGCAGCCGCACCAGCGGCGCGAGGGTCAGCATCGAGGGCGCGGCTCGGCCGCCGCCCGCCGCGGTGAGCAGTGCGACCCCGTGGGCGGGGTTGCCGATCGGCTCGATCGCGTCGGCACTCCACGACCGGTCACCGACGCCGACGCCGAGACGCACCGACAGTCCGGTCTCGGTCGAGCGCAGGTCGGCGGTCACCGCGACCGGCTCCTCGAGGAGCTCGACCTCGGCGATCCCCTCGCCGGGGACGAGCTCGATCCCGGCAGCACACACCCGCGTCAGCATCGGCCACAGCGCGGGCCCGACCCGGGCGAGATCCGCCGGACCGCCGTACGCCGGCCCCAGCACGGTGGCCAGCTCCGCGAGGATCTCGACCTGCATCGGGTCGTGCGCGCCGCCGTAGCGCAGGCCGTTGACCTGATGCCAGTCGGCGCCGGTCTTGATCCAGCGACCCAGCTTGCCGCGCTGCAGCGGGCGGAGCCGGATGGTGCGCACCGGGTGGTCGCTCCAGCGGTAGCGCGCGACCTTGAGGTCCACCTGGAGCGCGAGCGGGACGGCCCCGGTGCCCTCGGCCGAGCTGCGAGCCTCGAGCTCGAGAAGGGCGTCCTCCAGCTCGCCCGCCCACCGGTCGGGATCGGGTCCACCCTCCAGGAGGGCGAGGTCCCGGCGGGCCCCCAGGATCAGCGCGACGCCGTGCTTGCAGCCCAGCCCCACCGGGCAGTCGCAGACCGACCAGATCTCGGTGCCGTGCCGCATCGTCGCCGCCCGGACCGTGACGCGGTACGGCTCCGGCCGGGTGCCCCGGACACTGCCGATCAGCTCGACGTCCCCGCCGCGGGTGGTGGCGACGTCGAAGCCCAGCACGCGCCCCTGGGCGACGTACGCCTGCGCACGCCGAACGGTCTCGCGACCGAACTCCTTGTCCAGAGCCGACTCCGGGATGTCGAGCATTCGGCGAGGCTATCCCCGGCCGCCGACAGCCCCGCATGCCGCCACCCCATGGGACCGACCGTTGCCGACAGTCCTCGGCGTCTGGCTGGAACACTGGGTTGGCTGGCACGCTGGGTCGGTGCCGTCCCCGAGCATCACCCACCTGGCCTGGCCGCTGCTGGATCGGCTCGCGCTGCGCGACCGACTCGTGTCGGCCTACGCCACCGACCGTGGCTACCACGACCTGCGCCACCTCGCCGAGGTGCTGGCCCGGCTCGACGAGCTCGGCGTCCGCTCGGGGGCGGACCCGCAGCGCGACGACCTCGTCGTCCTGCTCGCTGCCTGGTTCCACGACGCCGTCTACGCCGGGGCGGCAGACGACGAGGAGCGTTCCGCACGGCTCGCCGAGGAGACCCTCGCCGACGTCGGGCCACCGGTCACCGGGGACGACGTCGAGGAGGTGGCTCGGCTCGTCCGCCTCACCGCCGGCCACGACCCGGCTCCCGGCGACCGCAACGGCGAGCTGCTCTGCGACGCCGACCTGGCGATCCTGGCGGCCACCCCGGACCGGTACGCCGAGTACGTCGCCGACGTCCGCCGTGACTTCGCCGACATCGACGACACCGCCTTCCGAGCCGGTCGTGCCGCGGTGCTGTCCGAGCTGGCCGGACGAACCACGATCTTCCGTACCGCCCACGCGCGACGGCATTGGGAGCAGCGAGCGCAGACGAACCTCGCCGCCGAGCTGTCCTCGCTGGGCGGGCAGCTCTGAGGCTCTCAAGCAGGAGAGCTCAGACGGGCGGCTGCTTGCGTCGACGCAGGCCGGCAGCGTCGAGCCGGCGGACCAGCTCTCGACTCCGCACCGGGCGGGCACCGGCGTCGAGGGCCGCCTGATAGTGCTCCGACGGCAGGTCGTAGTGGTCCCGGTCGAAGCCGCACGCAGGCAGTCCGAGCGCGCCCGCGAACGCGTGCAGCTCGTCGTACGACGTGTCCGAGGCCAGATGCGACCACAGCCGGCCGCGCCACGGAACCGACGGCGGGTCGATGAGGATGGTCACGGCTCCATTGTGCCGACTCCGAGCGCTGCCCGGATCCGGGCGGCTCAGGCGGCTCAGGCGGCTCAGGCGGTCTGGGAGGCCTCGGGGAGGGTGACCACGAAGGCCGAGCCTGTCGGCTCCACGTCGCGATAGCCGACGTCGCCGCCGTTCGCACGAGCCAGCTCTCGGGTGATGAACAGCCCGAGCCCGGTGCCCATCACCCGCTGGGCGGTGTCGGCGTCCCGGGCGAACCGCTGGAAGAGGTGCTCCCGGAAGGCACCGTGCACGCCCGGGCCGGCGTCCTCCACGATGATCTGCACCAGGCCGTCGCTGGTCGCCGAGGCGGACAGCCCGGTCGCGCCGCCGGCGTACTTCTCGGCGTTGTTCACCAGGTTGGCCAGGATCTGGTCGAGGTGGCCGGGCTGCACCACCGCGGTGAGCGTCTCCGCGCACGCGATCGGCGGCCGGGACTCCTCGGGCACGGACGCGACAGCCGCGTGCAGCCGCGGAGCGAGCCGGCACGGCTGCGGTACGGCGGTGAGTGCGCCGCGGTCGCTGCTCACCATGGTGAGGATGTCGTGCAGGACGGCCCTGATCTGCAGCGCGTTGCGCTCGACGACTGCCAGGGCGTTGCGTGCCACCTCGACCTCGTCGCCTGCCAGCCCGTCGAGGGAGTCCGCGCCGACCTCGGCGTACCCCTGGATCGCGGTCATCGGATTGCCGATCTCGTGTCCGAGCATCCCGATCACGTCGATCTTGAACTGGTTCGCCAGCTCGAGCTCGTCGTTCTTCTCGGCGAGCCTGGCCGCGGCGGCGGCGCGCTCCCGCAGTGGTTCGTGCAGGGCGGCGCGCTGGGCCAGGCCATAGATCGGCACCAGCAGCAGCGAGAACCATGCACCGCCGGTCCACACCGCCGCCAACAGGCCTCCGATCAGCAGGACCGCTGCCTCGGTGCCGTAGAACGACCAGGTCCGCAACGTGGCCCGCAGCCAGACCTCGTCGGCGGCGTCGTTGAGCAGCGCCGTTCCGGTGAACAGCACGGTCTCGGTGGCGAGGAAGGCACCTGCGGCGGCCACGACGCCGACCAGTCCGCGGCCTCCGTCACCGGCCATCCAGTTCGCCTGGGTGCCGACGACGGCGGCGCGTACCGCCACGGCTGCGAGTCCGCTCAGGACCAGGAACCCGGCCGACCCGACCCATTTCCACAGCGGGATGCGCAGACCGCGCCAGCCGGCGTGCAGGTAGGTGACCACGACGATGAGCAGCAGCCACGGCGACGGGAGCAACAGCGCGGTGGCGAACGCCCAGGCCGACAGCGCCTTGTGCGGCTGCTGGGTGCGGGAAAGACCGCCTGCGAGGATCCGGCTGAATTCGACGTTGAGCACCGACACGATCACCAGCGCGAGCGCTGTCATCCATGCAGGCCGGCTGGCGTGCACCGGGCCATGCACCACGAAGGGCAGCGCGAGGGCCGCAACGATCACGGCCAGGATGTAGGCCCGCTCGATGGCAGGCACCCGCCAGAACTGCCGCCACGCAGCACCGATCGGCGAGGGCGGAATGATCGGCCGCAGCCCGACCTTCCCGGCCCTCCCGGCCCGCGGCATCGGACCCGCGCCGTCAGCAGCCATCACTCGTCCCTTCCCCCGCATCCTCTCCCGTCCCCACGAGCTCTGTACATCGGGATGCCGTGACCAACCGTAGGTGGCGGACGCGACGGGCCGCAGACAAAGCCCGAAACCGCTCGAAGCGTCGTACCGTCGGCGGATGGACGTCGAACCGATCAGCGACCACTGCCTCGCCGCGACCCGCGCCTGGCCCGCGTGCTGTCCCGACCACGAGCTGCCGAAGGAGCGCCGGCCATGGTTCCGGCCGGCCGGATCCCGGCCGGCCGGAACCATGGCACGGTGAGACAACGCAGGCTGGTCGTGGGCGGCATCATCGTGGACGACCTGAGCGCGCCGACCTCGGTCCTGGGCGCGAGACGCTCCGCGCCCGAGGAGCTCCGCGGGCTGTGGGAGTTTCCCGGCGGCAAGGTCGAGGAGGACGAGTCCGCTCGACACGCGCTTGCCCGTGAGCTCCGCGAGGAGCTCGCGGTCTCGGTGACCGTCGGCGCGGAGCTCCGGCACCCCGACGGCGCCTGGCCGATCTCGGACACCCACGAGCTGCGGCTGTTCTGGGTCGAGGTCAGTGACGGCGTACCCGTAGCGGGCGTCGCGCACGACGAGCTGCGCAGGTTGGACTCCGCCACCTTGACGTCGGTGCCGTGGCTGCCCGCCGACGCGGCCGCGGTGGATGCGGTCGCCGATGTCCTGCGGGGCGGAGCACGGAACCTCATCGACTGACCGGCACTGACCGGCACCCTCACCATCGCCGCATAGCGGTCGTCGTCAGCACCAGCTCACCGAGTTCATCGGAGGCGTCGAGGTCGACCTCGGCATCGATCATCCAGTCGTGGTGCCCGGCCGGGTCGGCGAGGGTCTGGCGCACCGGCCACCGCCGTCCGACCCGTTCGACCACGAACAGGTCCGGGCCGCGGGCGTCCCCGCTGGTCCCGATCGCACCGTGCTCGGCGTAGTACTCCTCGAGCGCGGCGTCCCAGGCCTCGCGCGTCATCACGACCTCGCGCGGCGGATCGCATCGGGAGGCCTCATCCTCCGACAGCGCTGCCAGGCCGCCGACATCGTCGCGGGCCGCCAGCTCCACCCTTCTCCACATCGCATTGCGAATCATCACGGTGAACGCACGCTCCTGCTGCGACAGCGGGCGCGGCGGAGGTGCAGCCGCGTCGACGAGGGTGCGCGGCTTGTGGTCCGGGTCCGACAACGCCTCCCACTCGTCGAGCAGTGAGGAGTCCACCTGCCGCACGGTCTCCCCCAGCCACTCGACGAGGTCCTCGAGCTCGGCCGGCCGGTGCGCGTCGGGGACGGTCTGCCGCAGGGTTCGGTAGGCGTCGGAGAGGTAGCGCAGCAGCAGCCCCTCGGACCTGGCGATCCGGTAGCGCCCGACGAAGTCGGTGAAGCTCATCCCCTGCTCGAACATCTCCCGGACCACCGACTTCGGATCGAGCGCGTCTACCGGCAGCCACGGGTGCGTCTCCCGGTAGATCTCGAACACCGGCACCAGCAGGTCGGCAAGCGGGCGCGGCCAGGTCACCTCGTCGAGCAGCGCCATCCGCTCGTCGTACTCCAGGCCGTCGGCCTTCATCTCGGCGATCGCCTCACCGCGCGCCGCGTGCTGCTGGGCGAGAAGGATCTGTCTCGGCGGGTCGAGCACGGCCTCGACCACCGACACGATGTCGAGGGCGTACGACGGGGCCTCGGGGTCGAGCAGGTCCAGTGCCGCGATCGCGAACAGCGAAAGCGGCTGGTTGAGCGCGAAGTCCGGCGGCAGCTCGACGGTGAGCACGTACCGCCGGCCGAGCTCGTCGGGCTCGTCCAGCCGGGTCAACACCCCCGAGTGCACGAGGCTCCTGGCCAGTCGCAGCGCCCGGCGCGCCAGTGCCAGCTGGGTACGCCGATCCTCGTGGTTGTCGGTCATCAGCCGCCGCATCACCGAGAACGCGTCCTCGTCACGGGCCGCGACGTTGACCAGCATCGCGTTGTCGACCTTCATGCGTGACCGCAGCTGCTCCGGGGTGCCGGCGACCAGCTTGTCGAAGGTCGCCTCGGTCCACACCACGGTGCCCTCGAGCGGCTTCTTCAGCTGGGCCTTGGACCTCCGCTTCGCCAGCTTGGCCTCGCTCATCGCGGCGTTCTTCGCGGCCGCCTTGGCTTTGGCCCTCTCGTTCGCGATGACGTGCTCGGGCGCCTGGACGACGACATATCCGGAGGTGTCGAAGCCCGGGCGCCCGGCCCGACCGGCGATCTGCTGGAACTCTCGGACCCGAAGCACTCGCTGGCGCCGGCCGTCGTACTTCGCGAGCGCGGAGAACAGCACGGTGCGGATCGGCACGTTGATGCCCACGCCGAGCGTGTCAGTGCCGCAGATGACGGTGAGCAGGCCCTCCTGGGCGAGCTGCTCCACCAGCCGGCGGTAGCGCGGCAGCATGCCGGCGTGGTGGACGCCGATGCCACGACGCAGCAACTTCGACAGCGACTTTCCGAAGCCGGCCCCGAACCTGACCTCGGCCAGCCGCTCCTTGATCAGCTCACGGTTCGGGCCTCGCGTGAGCTTGTCGAAGGCGGGATTGAGCAGCGAGGTCGCCTGCTCGACGGCCGCCGCCTGGGTGAAGTGCACGACGTAGACCGGCGCCTGGCCGGTCTCCACCAGCTCCTGCAGCGTGTCGGCCAACGGCTCCAGCGACCAGTTGAAGTGCAACGGCACCGGCCGCTCGGCCTTGTCGATGGTCGCGGTCTCACGACCGTTGCGCAGAGTCAGGTCGGCCGCGATCTCGCTGACGTCGCCCAGCGTGGCCGACATCAGCACGAACTGCGCCTGGGGAACCTCGAGCAGCGGCACCTGCCACGCCCAGCCGCGCTGGGGATCGGCGTAGTAGTGGAACTCGTCCATGATCACCAGGCCGACGTCCGCGCTCGCCCCCTCGCGGAGCGCGATGTTGGCCAGCACCTCCGCCGTGCAGCAGATGATCGGCGCCTCCGGGTTCACCGAGGCGTCGCCGGTCAGCAGCCCGACGTCCGCGGCCCCGAAGACGTCGCAGAGGGCGAAGAACTTCTCGCTCACCAGCGCCTTGATCGGTGCGGTGTAGAAGGACACCCGCCCGTCGGCGATCGCCGCCATGTGCGCCGCGGTCGCGACCAGGGACTTCCCCGAGCCCGTCGGCGTGGCGAGCACGACGTTGTTGCCCGCGAGCAGCTCGATGATCGCCTCCTCCTGGTGCGGGTAGAGCTCGAGGCCCTGTTCCTCTGCGAACCCGAGGATCCGCTCGTACGCCACCTCGCTCACCGCGCTGCTGTCCCGACACGGCTCCCTGCCATTCCCCCATCCTCACGCACTCGGGCACGACGACCGACCGGCACCCGCCCGGAACTCACCTGTGAAGGTGCGACCGCTCGCCATCGGGGTCGAGCATGGCGATGATCTCGGCGGGCCCCCGATCAGCGCCGAACGCGTGCGGCACCATCGTGGAGAACTCGGCCGCCTGCCCGGCCTCGACCCTGATGGTGCGCTCCCCCAGCAGCAGGATCACCGTGCCGGTCAGCACGGTGAACCAGTCGCGCCCCGGATGTACCGGCAGCTCGCCGTCCCTACGCCGCGGCGGCGGTTGGGTGAGCCGGATCTTGGCGACCTTGATGCCATGGGGAGCAGGATCGCGGGACAGCAACCAGGTGGTCATCCCGCGGGCCTCGTCCCGGTGCGGTCGGATCACCACGTCCTGGTCGTCCTCGGCCTCGACAAGATGGTCGATGGAGGTGTCGAGCACGCGCGCGATCGCGGTCAGCTGGTCGAGGCCGATCCGCCGTTGACCCGTCTCGATCCGGCTCAACGTCGAGGCGCTGAGGAAGCAACGGGCAGCCAGGTCGTCGAGCGACCACCCGCGGGCGACCCGCAGGCCGCGGATGCGCTGGCGGACCAGTGCATCGAGATCCCGATCTTGCGTCATACGCAAGATCGTATGCCTCTAACGCAATCCGCGCCTACCCTGGACCTCATGAGCCACGCACACTCCGACCACCAGGCCTCTCACCACCAGGCCTCTCACCACCAGGCCTCTCACCACCAGGCATCCCAGGGCGGGGTCGACCTGCTCGACCTCGATGCCGAGGTCATCGCCGAACAGCTCCACGCGGTGCGGACCGACCTCGGCAGGCTGGTCGACGAGCCGGTGCGCCGGATCGTCGACCTCGGCGCGGGAACCGGCACCGGCACCTTCGGGCTCCTGGAGCACTTCCCCGACGCCCAGGTCGTGGCGATCGACTCCTCTGAGGAGGCCCTCGACCGACTACGCCGCCGCGCCGAGCAGCTCGGACTGTCCGATCGGGTCAGCAGCTTGTGCGCCGATCTTGACGAAGGGGTCCCCCCGCTGGAGCCGGTCGATCTGGCCTGGGCGTCAGCCTCCCTGCACCACCTCTCCGATCCAGACCGCACGCTGGCCGGGGTGGCCGCCGCCATCCGCCCGCGAGGCCTCCTCTCGGTCGTCGAGCTGGCAGGGTTCCCCCGCTTCCTGCCGGACGGCACCCCCGGCAGCGCAGCAGAGGCGCGCGCCCACGAGCTCCTCGCTGCCGACCGCGCCATCGACGCACCCACCATGGGCAGCGACTGGGGACCGCGGCTGGTCCGAGCCGGACTCGTCCTCGAGATCGACCGGGCGATCGCCATCGACCTCACCCCGCCACAGCCGCCCGTGGTCGGCGAGTACGCCGCCGGCGCACTCGAGCGCATCCGCGGCGCGGTCGCCGATCGGCTCGGGGCCGACGACCTCGGCGCGCTCGACGAGCTGCTCACCGGCGGGCCCAACGACGTACGACGCCGCAACGACCTGCAGGTCCGCACCGAGCGATGGCTGTGGATCGCTCGCCGACCTGCCGACCCGGCCGCGTAGCCGCGGCTCAGCGGATGCAGGTCAGGCAGGTGGTCGCCGTCGGCCGCGCCTCGAGCCGCGCCGGGTCGATGGACCCACCGCAGCGGCTGCAGACGCCGTACCTGCCCGCGTCCCACCGCTCGAGCGCGCGGTCGACCTCCCGCAGACGCTCCTGTGCCTGCCTGATCAGCGCCTCCAGCTGGGACCGCTCGAACGCGATCGTGGCGCCCTCGGGATCGTGCTCGTCGTCAGCGTTCGACCCGCGCGACGCGGCCACCATGCCGGCGAAGTCGCCCTGGAGCGCCGCGAGGCGCTCGGCGGTCCGCCGTCGCTCGGCGAGCAGCCGGTCGGCATCGGCAGACCTCTTCGCGGCACGCGCGTTTGCAGGGGGCTCGGTCATCGGGTGCCGGCGCTGTACTGACACTCGTCGTAGCCCGCGTCGTACTGCGCCCGGGTCACCGGGATGACGAGGTCGAAGGTGTGGCTGCGGGCATGGCGGCCGAAGGTGAGGACGGTGGAGACGTACCCGGGCAGGACGTCGTCGAGACTGCCCCGCTGAACGTAGAACGACAGGTCGAGCACGCCATTCGACGTCGATGCGACGGTGAGACCCCGATAGACCAGCCCACCACGTGCCTGGTCGAAGGTGCAGCCGTCACGAGCGGCATGGATCGAGAAGCTCGTCACCTTCGCCAGGCCGCCCACCGCTTCCGCCGCCGGGTCGCTCGCACCATCGTTGCGTGCCGAGAGGACCAGGACGGCGGCAATGATCACGAGAACTGCAGCCGCCGAGGCCGCCCCCATCACCACCCGCTGAGCCATGACAGAACGCTACGGGACCAGCGCAGCGCCGGACGTGGAATGGCGATCCGGGACGGCGCGATCGTGAGACGCCGCCCGGAGGGCATATCCGCACATCCGCGATGGTTGACCTGACAACTACATCTTCTCCAGGAGGCACCATGTCCCAGCTCGTCATCTTCGGCGGAACGGGCTATGCCGGTTCCCACATCGCCCGCGAAGCGGTCCGGCGCGGCCACGTGGTCGTCTCCTACTCGCGGCACGAGCCGGCCCGACCGGACGAGGGCGTGGACTACCGCATCAGTTCGATCACCGACCCGACATCGGTGCGCGCGGCCGCCGACGAAGCCGACGAGCTGGTGGTGGCGGTGCACGGCGCGGACGTGGACGGCCAGCCGCTGCTCGCCGTACTCCCGTCGCTGGTCGAGGCGGCACGGGCCGCTGGCACCCGGCTGTCGTTCGTCGGCGGTGCCGGGAGCTCGTACGTCGCGGAGGGCGGTCCGCTGCTGCTCGACACCCCCGACTTCAACGAGGAGTGGAAGCCCGAGGCGAGGGCACACGCCGCCGTGCTCGACGCCTTGCGTGAGGCGCCCGAGGACCTCGACTGGTTCTACGTCAGCCCGGCGGCGCTGTTCGGCGCCTGGGCACCCGGCGACGACACCGGCAGCTACCGCACCGGCGGAGACCTGCTGGTCACCAAGGACGACGGGTCGTCGGAGATCTCCGGGGTGGACTTCGCCCGGGCGTACGTCGACGAGATCGAGCAGCGCAACCACCTGCGCCGTCGCTTCACCGTCGGCCACTGAGCCGCGACGCGACGACTCGGCACCATGGGTCGTTCGTGGCGATGTCACAGATCGGTGCGGGCCGGCGTCTTCATGTCGTGGCCACTCACCACGGACTCACCATGGAGGACGACATGACCGGAACGACCCGTATCCCCGCAGCCGAGGTCTCCGGACCCAAGGGCTGGCTCGTGGAGCGGTTCGCCAGGAGGACCCTGGGTCAGGTGCCGAGCTCGATCGGCGTCTACTGGCACAACCAGAAGGTGCTGATGGACATGGCCTCGGTCGGGGGCAAGGTCAAGAAGTGGGACGCCTGCGACGAACAGCTCAAGTCGTTCGCGCACATGGCGGTTGCCTCGAGGGTCGGCTGCACCTGGTGCCTGGACTTCAACTACTTCGAAGCCCACAACGTGGGCCTCGATCTGACCAAGGCGCGAGAGATCCCGCGGTGGCGCGAATCCGAGGTCTTCACGGCACTGGAGCGCGAGGTATTGACCTATGCCGAGGCCATGACCGAGACCGAGCCCACCGTGACCGACGAGATGGTCAGCTCACTGCGGTCCCAGCTCGGCGACTCCGCATTGGTCGAGCTCACGGCGGTGATCGCGTTCGCGAACTTCACGACCCGTCCGAACGTCGCGCTCGGCATCGAGTCCGACGGCTTCGCCGCGGCGTGCGGCCTCAAACCGCTCGCGGACCGCGTTGCCGCAGCGTCGTGACCAGACCGACAACCTGCCTTAGGACAACGTCGTCGGATCTGTGTTCGCGCCGCAGACGACGACCGCGACCCGTTCGCCCGCAGCAGGGGCGTATCGGCCGGAGAGCAGCGCTGCGTACGCCGTGGCGGCGCCGAACTCGGACGCGATGCGATACTCGGTCCACAGCTCCTGCCGGGCCTGCACGATCTCGTCGTCGGTGACCAGGACCGAGATGGGCTTCTCAGCCTTCTGCGCGGCGAATGCCAGGCCGCCGATCCGGCGAGCTCCGAGAGAATCGGCGGCGACACCGGAGACGCTGACGTCGACGGGCTGATCCGCCGCCATGGCGTTGTGCAGGGTGGGAATCCTCTCCGGCTCCACCGCGACCACACGGACCCGTCCCAGCGCCGATGCGGCGATGCCGGCGTAAAGGCCGCCTCCCCCTACCGCGACGACGATGGTGTCGATGGAGGGCTCGTCCTCCATGATCTCCTCGGCGATCGTGCCCGCACCCGCAGCGATCTCCGCTTGGTCGTAGGCGTGGACGAGACTGGCGCCGCTGGAGTCGGCGAAGGCGACGGCGGCCTCGTAGGCCTCGGCGTACTCGGCGCCGCCGCGGACCACCTCGGCTCCGTAGCGTCGGATCCGGGCGACCTTGACCTCGGGCGCGGCCTGCGGAACGAACACGGTGGCCCTGATCCCGAGCCGGCCGGCGGCGTACGCGTGGGCAAGGCCCGCGTTCCCTCCGGACGCGACCACGATGCCCGCCGCGCCGAGCTCTCCGGTCTCGGAGGCAGCCAGCTGGCGGTTGAACGCCCCGCGGGTCTTGAAGACGCCGCAGTGCTGCAGGAACTCGCACTTGAGCCACATCCCATCCTGCGGTGCGGGTGCCAGCAGCGGGGTGCGCCTGATCCGGCCCTCGATACGTCGGGCTGCGGCCAACACGTCCTCACGAGTGATGCTCACGAGTTCAGTATCGGTCTCCATGGGGCGACCACCGGGGATCGGGTGTCAGGTGCGCCGGACGAAGCGGACGTCGCCGTTGGGCAGTCGACAGGCGGTGAAGCGAGGATCGTGGGCGAGGTGGTGATGGTGGCTGCACAACAGCACCCCGTCCTCGAGATTGGTGCTGCCTCCGGCCGCCCACGGCTTGTCGTGGTGGGCCTCGGTCCAGGCGGCCGGGATCGTGCAGTCCTCGGCACGGCAGCCGCGGTCGCGAAGCCGCAGCGCCTTGTGTTGGGACCGTGTGAACAGGCGGCTGCTGCGGCCGAGGTCGAGCACCTCGGACCTGCTGCCGAGGACGACCGGGACGAGTCGGGCGTTGCAGGCGAGCCGGCGTACCTCGCCGGCACTGAGCCGGTCGCTGTCGCCGTCGCCGGCGCCGAGCAGGTCGGCTGCCGCCAGCTCGGCGCGCAGCTGGTCGAGGGACAGGGTGATCAGCACCGTGGTGGCATCACCACCGTGGTCGGGGAGCTTCTCCGGGTCGAGGTGCTCGAGCAGGGAACAGAACGCCTCGCCGAGTCGACGCGGGTAGGGAACCCGGTCGATCGGCGGCTGGGGGTTGTCGGCCTCGCTGCCCAGGTGTCGAGGTGAGGCGAACGACTCGAGGTAGGTACACAGCCGCCTCGCCGCAGACTCCGGGAGGCGCCCGGAGATGCGAGTGGTGCCGTCGCCGAGGGGTCGGAGGCTCATCTGGGTCTTCTCCCGAGCATGCCGCTCCTCGTCGGCCAGCCGGCGACCTTCCTCCTCCTCGGCGACCTCGGGGGCAACGAGGTCGAGGATCCGACGTCCCACTCGGCGCAGCTGGCCGGGAGTCAGCTCCGCGGCGTAGCCGACGAGGGTCGCCTCGGCTCGCTCGAGGAGCTCGCGGCCGAGGCGGTCCGGCAGGGCGTCGAGCGCGCGGTCGATCACGCGGGCCTGGGCCACGTTGCAGCGACCACCAGCCAGCGCGTCGGCAAGTGTGAGTCGGTCTCGATCGAGGCTGCGCGCCAGCCGGGCGTCGGCGCGGGAGCTGTCGGCCTCGTTGCGGGTGTGGTGGGCGTACCAGGCGCCCACGTCCCGAGCGGCGTCGATCTCGGCCACGTCGGCTGCGGCGGCCATCACCTTCAACCGAAGCCCGGCCACCCGAGACTCGACCACGGCCAGCTCACGCAGCGCTGCCGCCTTCTCCTCGGTCGACAGGTACGTCGCCTGGACGTCGACCACCTCATCGAGCCCGTTCCTGAGCCGGCTGACGCAAGCGAGGATCGGATGCTTCGGGAGTGGCGGTGCGGTCATCTGCTGCTCCGGTGTCGACGTCATCCGCCCGGCCGGGCGGATGCTGCGTCGTCTCGCCGGAGGCACCAGCGACGGTGCAATTACTGACCGCTTCGCGAGACTCTACCACCGGACCTTCGCGACCACCTTGTTTCCACTGGAGCTCCTCGATCCGATGAGGTGCCCTCAGCCTACCATTACTCGAACGTATGTGCTAGCGCCTTTTTCCACCCATTGTCGGGCTCGTCGTGCCGCACTGCCGCCTCTGCCGACGCCTCACTCAGATCCCCAACCGTGCCGCGACGTGCGGCCCGGCGATCTCTCGTACGACGTCGGGCTGACCGACCACGATCAGCTGGTCGGTCGCGCGCGACATGCCGACGTACAGCTTCTCCCTCGATCGGTCGCGAGCGGTCGTCTCGTTGACGCAGAGCACGACGGCCGGACGCTCGAGGCCCTTGCACCCGAGCACGTGCCCGTAGAACACGTCGTCCTCCCAGAAGGTGCGCCAATAGCCGTGCTGGCCGAGCTCCTCAGTGAGGTTCAGCTGTTCGGTGTGCCGGGATCCGGTGGTGAGCAGCGCGATGTTGGCGGGGTGCCAGCCGACCTCGAGCAGGAGCTCGACTGCGTCATCGGCGGCGTCGAGCGGGTCGTCGGCCGGTAGGAAGCTGACCTCGACGCCCTCGCCGCCGCGTGGCGTCATCTGGGTCGGTGCCAGCGGGCCGAAAGCCGCGTGGATCTGCTTGGTGTTGCGCAGGTTGTGGTCGAGAACGAGCGGCACCAGGGGCACAGGCGGCCGACCGAAGCGCGCGAAGATGCGCTGGTTCTCGTCGGAGTAGATGTAGAGCCCGCTCTCCTCCTCGTTCTGCATCGCCCGCAGCAATGGCGTCCACCAGCTCTCTGCGAAGTCTTGGGCCTCGTCGACGACGAACGCGTCGAACCGCTTGTCGGGCGGGAGCTCCCGTGCGAGCTCGGCCATCATCGACGGCAGCCGCTCCTCCCAGAACTCACTGTCCTCGCGCTCTCCCCCTGGCGCCCCCCACGACCGGCCGAGCTCCTCGTAGGTGCCGACGAATGCAGGCCTGGCGCGCTTGGGCCACCCCTCGACCTCGCGCTTGAGGAACTCGCCGAGACCGATCGAGTAGCACAGCAGCGCCACTCGCTGCGGTGGCTCACCGTCGCGACCGCGGGACAGCTCCTTGGCCTGGGCGAGCGCGAGCACCGTCTTCCCACTCCCGGCGCCGCCGCGCACCTCGACCCGGTTGAGCAGCCTTGTCACGCGCAGCAGCTGCGCCTGCTCGGCGGTCAGCCGGTCCGAGGCCGAGCGCCGTTGGGCGGCCTCCGCGTTGAGGTCCCGCTCGGTGAAGCTGCGGCCGTGCAAGACCTGCGAGAGCAGCACCAGGTCGTCGTACGACGGGGCCTTGGTGCCCCGCGCCATCCCCCGGGCGTTGTTCGCGACCCGATCGGCGAGGTCCGCCATGTCGACGCGGTCGTGCAGCGCCCAACGCGGGCAGTCCGGTGTGCCGAAGTCGCTGGAGAAGTCGGAGTACGGCGTCACGACGCCGTGTGCCCACGTGATCCTGCCGCGGCTCCATCGCGGGTCGGACTCGACGTAGTCGCGCAAGGCGTACTTCGCGTCCTTCGCCTGCTCCACCGGATGGATCCGCCGCTCCCCGCCACCGGACTGGTGCCAGTGCTCGCCGTCGTACCAGACCGACCCGCCCTTGACCTCAAGGACGACCGCCCCGACATCGGGAAGCAGTACGACGAGATCCGCCTCGTGGTCCTTATGCTCGTCGATCACCCACTGGTTCGCGATCAGGATCGCGTCCGCGGGCAGGGTGTCGCGCAGTCGCTGCCACACCTCACGTTCCGCCTCGGAGGCGAACTGTGGTTGCTCGGGACGACAGTTCGGGGTCATCTGGTCAGCAGAACACAGGTCGATCGTCATGCAGGCTCGTCGGACGGACTGAGGTCGAGATACCTGCGTCGGAAGGTGTCCCGCCATCCGTCATGCCCCTCGATCGAATCGACCACCTCCTCGATCGAGCCGAAGACCAGGTACTCCGGGTCGACCAACTCGGCCGCAACGGTGTCCACCGTCGACCTCGCCGTGACGTCGTCGGCGAGCGCCACGACGACCGACCGACCGCGCGTGTGCTCGCCCGCTCGCTCGACGAGCTGCGCGAGCAATGTGTTGTACCAGAACTGGCGAAGCCCCATCTTGTCCAGTGCCTCCGCCGCCCCTGCATGCCAGCCTCCGTCAGCCGTCGCCGTGCGGAACTTCTCCGCCGCAGGCTTGACCTGTGACTTCGCGAGGTTCTCGGCGTACTTGCACTCGATGCCGAGGAATCCGGTCCCTCTGCCGGTCCGGTACTCGATGAACGCGTCAAACGCCGATCCGGTGAATGTTCCCGTCGCCGGAGCCCACTCGAGGCGAATGCTCGAGACGCCGTCCGCGTCCGGTGCCAACGACCGAATCCAGGGCAGCGCTGCCTCAGGGTGAGCGGCCAGGTAGCCGAACAGGTTGAAGCACAGGGGTTGCGAGGACAGCAGGTTCCTGCGCACTCGGTCCATCTGGATCATCCCGGGCCGCTTGCCGGCGTCCAGATCCGCTTCGGCGGCTCCCAGGGACTCCCGCGCTTCCGGTGTCCAGAGATTCACGGCAAGGTCGACGCCGTCCGGCAGCATGCTCACCACGGGCTTCGAGCGAGTCGCGATGTTCCCTGCCGGCACACCGCAGTGCGTCTCGCGCCACCACCCCTGGTGCCGGCGAAGCCGCCGCTGCCATTTGTTGCCTGCCCGAGCAGGACAGCGGCCGCACGGTCCAGCTGGCCGACGGTGAGCCCCCGGTTCATCGGCGACCGCCCGTGCGGAGGGCCAGATCGTCCGCGACGTCGTCGAGCGTCTCCAGGAACATCGGCACGATGAGCTCAAGGTGCTCGCCGACGAAGGGCGAAGCCGGCAGGGTCATCGTCATGAGCACGTCGCGGCCGACCAACACGAACTTCGTCATCCGGCGGCGGTTGAGCACGGCCACCTCCACGGCGGTCTGGCGGCGACTGCGGACATCGTGCACCAGCGGCGCCATCACGTCGATGACCGGACGATCGCTGCGGGCGATGAAGCACACCTGGGCTTGGCCGAGTCTGATCCAACAGTCGCCGTCGTCGTCGGTCGTGACCCCGTCCTCGGACAGGGCCTCGAGAACTGGTTCGAGCATGATCAGCAGATCCTCGCGCGAGCTCGGCCGCAGCAGCGGCGGAGTGGTCGTCGACTCACTCATCACCAGGCGCGTCCACGCACCGCCGTCGTTCGCACCCTCGATCTCGAGGAACGTCGGGTCGATGACGCCGAACACCTCGCGCAGCACGCCGACGGCGACGGGCGCGACCTCTTCAGGCCCGAACTCGTCGTCGTGCAGCGCGCGGTGCCACACCGTGGTGGTCTCCTCCTCGAACGGCTCGAACACGACTGCGCTGCCCGGGGTCTCGAAGGATCGCTCGAGCAGGCGCGCCTCGAGCTCGGTGTCGAGCTGGTGAGCCGGAGCGAGCTGCTGGTTGCTCGGCGCGCAGAGCAGCACCGCCTGGTCGGCACGCACCACCTGCAACCACGGCGAACAACCCTCGTCGTCCTCCTCCCAGGTGGTCACGTCGAGCGTCAGGACGGCCGCCGCCGGCACGCTTGCGACGTACTCGCCCAGTCGCCGCTCGAACTCCGCCCATGCCTCTTCGGTGGCTGCGTCCATCTCACTGCTCTCGATCTCGTTCATCTCGACCCCTTCCTCCCGGCGCAGACCCAGGATCACCCCCACCCCCGACACAATCCGGCGTGCAAATGGTCCGTTCCAGTGCCGCGCAAGGGTCGAAGACGCGAGACTCGGCGCGTGACCAGGAGTGCGGGACGCGACCAGCGCGAGCCGATGGAGCGGCTGGTCCGGCTGGCGGTCGCACTGCAGAGCTGCGGCCGTGTCGGGATGCCGTCCGACCAGCTGGTCCGAATCGCCGGCTTCGAAAGCAGCGCCGACCCGACCAGCCAGCTCGGTCGCGAGCTCCGTCAGATGCGCGCCCTCGGCTGGCAGATCGACAACATCGCTCCACACGGCGAGGACGGCGTCTACCGGATGACCAGCGTGGACAACCGGCTACGCCTCAAGCTCACCCCCGCGCAGCAGGCCGCTTTGCAGCGCGCCGTACTTCTCGCCGACCGCGCCGACCTCGTCGAACGCCTGGGCCTGCCGGCGACCCCGCGCACCGCTGCGGTGAGCGCCGTCGTGCCGGGCGGCCCCCACGACGCCCGGCTGGCGACGGTGATCCGCGCCGTGAGGATGCGCTGCCTGCTGCACTTCTTGTACGCCGGCTCGACGCGCACCGTGCATCCGGACTCGGTCCGCGCGCAGAACGGCACCTGGTACCTCCGCGCCTTCGAGGACACCGCCAACCGGATGAAGGTCTTCGTCGTCTCGCGGATGTCCGAGGTGTCGGCGGACAGTCCCCAGACTGCGAGGACGTTCCCGCGCGAGCGCCACCCCGGACTGCACCCGATGAGCTGGCAGATCGACCCGCCGGTGGAGGTCACACTGCGTGCACCGGTCGAGTACGTGCCCGACGTCGAGCGTTGGCTCGGCAGGCCCGTGTCGTACCGCGACCTCGGTGGCGAGGTGGAGCTCATGTACGTCGTCACCCATCGTGCGGCGCTGCGAGCACGGATCTACCAGCTCGGCACCCGCGTGCAGCTGGTCGGCCCCGAGGACGTACGCAGGGAGATGCTGACCGAGCTGACCGAGATGGCGGGCGAGTGATGGCTGCGCCGCCGAAGTACGTCCAGCGGATCGCTCGCCTACCCGAGGTGTTCGAGGTCCTCGCTGCTCATCCCGACGGTCTGCCGATCGCCGACGTCGCGAGGGAGCTCGGCGTACCCGCCGAGGAGCTCCGCGAGGACCTGCTCGCCTTCTACAGCGCCGATGTCGGCACGCTGCTGCTCGGCCTCTCGCGCCCCGACGTGCTTGAGTTCCTCGGCACCGACGGCGACGACGACCCGGCGACCGCCGAGGTGGTCCGCATCGTCGACCAGCGGCCGATCGACGAGCTCGGCGTGGAGTACGTCGATGCCGCGGAGCTCGCGCTCGTCTACACCGCCGCGCGTGGGCTGCTGGAGCTCGACCCGGACGATGAGGACCTGAAGGGTGCACTCAGCGTGCTCACCGAGACCATGCTCGGCGACCCAGTCCGGCCGCGTCCGCCCGCAAGCTGGAACCGTCCGCTCGAGGCTCTGGAGGATGCAGTGACCGACCACCGCCGCGTGCGCATCGTCTACTCGCGCACCTGGCACGAGGGCGTCACCGACCGGGTGATCGAGCCCTACCTGCTCGTCCAGACCCGCCGCGGCTGGGAGGTCGACGCCGGCCCCCCCGACGCCGGTGGCCGCCTCCGCACCTTCCTGGTGTCGAACATCCGCGACTACGAGGTTCTCGACGAGGAGTTCACCGCGCCGCCCGAACTCGACCGGCTGCTGGAAGCCCAACGCGCGACCACGCGAGTGCGGGTGCGGATCCCGCACGCCGCCCGCTGGGCCACCGACTTCTACGCCGAGCGCGTCGCGATCATCGCCGACGACGAACTCAGCGCCACCCTCGACCTCGACCTACTGCCCCCGGTCGAGCAACGCATCGGCCTGCTGCTCCTCATCGCCGGAACGGACGCCGCGGTGCTCGACCCGACCCGCCTGGTGACTGCCGGCCCGAATCTCGCCGCGGAGCTGCTCGCTCACCATCGGGGCCACAGCGCTTGAGGAGGTCGCGCGGTAACCGCCTCGAAGCCTAGGACGGCACTTGAGGTGCGAGCGCCAGCGAGACCCCGTCCGCGGCCCGACTCACCGCATCAGCGCACGTTCCACTGAGCCGTCTGGCCGAACCCGCTGTCCATCGAGAACTGCACCTGCGCGATCCTCGCCCTGACCGGCACCTGGAACACCAGATATCCGAGCGCTCTGTTGCCCGGCGCCAGCTTCACCGAGGTGGGCAGCTGCTGGCCGGCGGCGACCTGGTCGAAGAACGCGTCAGCCTCGTACTGCTGCCCCGCCTTGTCGACCACCTTGGCACCATTGCTCGGCGCATCGTCGTACGCCGCCGTGCCGGTGTTCTTCAGCACGAACTGGACAGCGACGAGCCGCTTGCCCTTGTCAGGCTTGACGAACTGGTCGGACGAGCTCGTGTTGGTCACCCGCTTCGCCGTCACCTGCAGCTTCGACCCATCATCGTTGCCCTTGACGGTGACGGGCTGACCGACGCGGGCAGACGCCGCCTTACCGCCCTTGGCATTGTCGGCCTTGGTGTTGACGTCGGTCGCCGCGCATCCGCTCAGCGCGATCGCGATCGCCGCGACCGCCGTTGCCAGCGCCAGGCGCCGGCCCTTCTTCATGGTGTTCATCTCGACCCCTTCGTTGGAAGTATCCGCCCCACCTGGAGCGGTGAACGGACCGTAGGGAGACCACCCGACAGAACGGTCCGAGTCCTCACCGCGAGCCACTGGACCCGAGCGATCGCGACGTTGACGCGGTTGCGGTCGCTGTTGCGGCGGGCAGCTCGATCTCGGCTTCAGCGCCGAAGGCAAAGCCCAACGTGCCCACGTGGCCCCTCCCTCCTTCCAAACCCGAGTTCTGTCGGACCCTGTTGCCAAGGTCTCGACTCGTATCTATTTCCTCGAGCCGGGGGTCGACGTCATGTCTCCAGCCACACCGCACGGTGCCTCGCGCGCAATCGTCACAAGCCTGTTCGCGAGCCTGCGATGAGGCGCCATCGAGCAGCACGTTCAGACAGCGATCAGACCTGTAAGAACGGACACGCCGTCCCTTCCGGCGCGCGCTTCTGTGCGATCTGCGGCAGCGAGGTCACGACACCGGAGACAACAGCGGAGCCGACCACAGTTGCACCGCCGATCCTCGAGGACCCGCCCACCAGATCTCGTCGATGGTGGAGGCCGTGGGCGATCGTCGTCGTCCTCGCAGTGCTCGGCACTGCTGTCTACTGGTTCGGCCTGCGCACGACGGACGAGGAGCGGTACGTCGATGCCCTGAAGGCGCAGCACCTCTATGTCCAGTTCGGGACTCGCGAGGCAGCCGTCACCCAAGGTCGGGCCTTCTGCGCCAAGCTGGACGCTGGCCAGGAACCGGTCGGTTACCGGAGCCAGCAGGTCGCGGTGAAGGAACTGTGCCCCGCGTTCGCCAAGGGGTTCACCGTCGTGCCGACCCCGGCCGAGCTCCAGAGTCAGTTCGCCTCCGAGCTGCGCGACAAGGGGCTCGGAGGGAAGTTCGCGAGCGATGTGGCCGCGGCGGCCTTCGCGAAGCGGACCTGCAGCCGACTCGATGCAGGCGGAGCGCAGCAGGGCCCCGCAGTCGATGCGGTCGCCGTCTCGGTCTACTGCCCGAAGTACAGCAACGGCTTCACGACCCTGGAACGCATTCACGTCAAGGCGACCTTCGGGCTCAAGGACAGCGACCCCTCCTCGTACTTCCCGGACATCGTCTCCAAGGCCGGGGGCTGCTCCGGGACGAGCGGTTACAGCGACATCACCGCCGGACGTGAGGTCCTGGTCAAGGACGGCGCAGGCGACCTGCTGACCACCACCACGCTCAGGGCCGGCCACGGTAGCCCGCCGTTCTCATGCACGTTCGACTTCTCCTTCACCGTCCTCGACGGCGCGAAGGGCGGGTACTCAATCACGGTCGCCAACCGTGGCGATGTCCACTTCTCGGCAGCCCAGCTGAAGATCCCCGGCGCGGTGGGGCTGACTCTCGGTGACTGACCGGGCCTTGCCGGCAGCCCTGTTCCTGTTGGCAGCAGTGACGGCGGGGTGCGCGGCGGGCGAGTCGTCCGATCCCACGGCGTCCGAGCCGTCCGGTATAGCGATGCAGGGAGGTCAACTCGCCGGCGGCCAGATCAGCGACTCCACCTGGGCAGGCTTGATCGACCACGCCCGCAGCGCCACGGTGCGTGTGGCGACCGTAGGTTGCAGCTTCACTGCCACCGGCTCCGGCTTCACGATCACGCCGACCGAGGTGGTCACCAACCGACACGTCGCAGAACGGGCGGTCAGCATCAGTGTCCGCGGCGAGACCGGCACGACTCGGGTCACGTCGTGGGAAATCTCCACTACCGACGACCTTGCCGTGCTCGACCTGGACCACCCGGTCAACACCGCCGTACTCGCTCTCGACACGAGCACGCCGATCCCCGGGGACCTGGTCGCGGTTGTGGGCTTCCCGCTCGGCGGCCCGATGAAGGTCGCGCGAGGAAGAGTCCTCGCCGTGCGCGGGGCATCGGGACCTTCGGCGCAGCGGATCGAGACTAGCGCCGATATCCTGCCCGGTAGCTCTGGCGGCCCGGTGATCGGGACCGATGGCCGGGTCCGAGCGGTCACCGTCGCCCTGGACCTGCGATCCGACACGGCCCTGGACATTCCCGCCGCTCGTGTGGCCGTTCTTCGTTCGACCAGTGTGTTGCGCCGACCGAGTGGCTGTCCGACGGTCCAGCCGTGACCCCGAGACTACGTTGGAAGAGCGCGCCGCGCCTGCCGAAGCAGGGCGCCTGCTGGTCCTGACCGCAAAGCGTCCGCAGGATCCCAGTCCTGATCCGGATCGACCACACCGCTCGGGCCAAAGGCGAGAGCTCATCAGCCGAGGAAAATCCGGCAGCTCGCGGGGTCACCCAGCTGAGCGACCACGACGCGTACGTCTTCGAGATCGGGCCGCACGGCTGAATGATCGCGCTCCCGGAATCACGCCCCACAGCCGGTGCGACCCAACTGCGCACGATCACACACGGATCCTGACCCCATCCGACACGAGAGTTGCGGCATAGATCCGCTGCCAGATCGGTTGAACAGGCAACAACAGTTTTCAGGAGGCCCCATGTCCCAGCTCGTCATCTTCGGCGGCACCGGCTACGCCGGCTCGCATATCGCCCGCGAGGCGGTCGGTCGTGGCCACGCGGTCACGTCGTACTCCAGGAACGAGCCGACCGAGCGGTACGACGGCATCGACTACCGGACCGGCTCCGTGGCCGATCCCGAGGTGGTGGCCGCAGCCGCGCAGGACGCCGACGAGCTGGTCGTGGCAGTGCACGGCGCCGACGTGGGCGGCCAGCCGCTGCTCGACGTCCTGCCCGCGCTGGTGGGCGCTGCGCAGACGGGCCGGGCCCGACTCTCCTTCGTCGGCGGCGCCGGCAGCTCGTACGTCGCCGAAGGGGGCCCGCTCCTCCTCGACACCCCTGAGTTCAACGAGGAGTGGAAGCCGGAGGCCCGTGCGCACGCCGCCGTACTCGAGGCACTGCGTGCCGCGCCCGAAGGACTCGACTGGTTCTACGTCAGCCCCGCCGGCCTGTTCGGCGTCTGGGCACCCGGCGAGGACACCGGCAGCTACCGCACCGGTGGCGACATCCTGGTGACCAAGGACGACGGCTCCTCGGAGATCTCCGGCACCGACTTCGCCCGCGCGTACGTCGATGAGATCGAGCAGCGCAACCACGTGCGCCGCCGCTTCACCGTCGGCCACTGACTCGCACGCACACCCCCCAGCGTTGTCCGTCGCGACCCGATGACAAGGTTTTCTGTGGCATGTTGCCGGGTGCGGAACGGACAGCCGGACTCGCTGCCCGAGCAGAACCGATCCGACTGGGGCCGACTGGGCCGACTGGGGCGACTGGGGCCGTGCGCTGATCACCGAGAGACACGACGTGGTCCGCGAGTGCCCCGCGATCGACCGGCTCGGCCGCGACCAGATACTCGCCGCGATCGACGCGGTCCACACCGCCGCCCCGACCGCGTGCCAGCATCACCTCGTGCGCAACGAACACCGCCTCCCGACTCAGACGTCCGAGTCCCGCGCCTTCGCGGAGCGGGTGCAACTGGTCATGAGCCTGACTTCGCGCCTCAACCTGCTGCCGCTCGACGACCTCGATGCGCGCCGGGCGCTGCTTGCGCAGATCTTCGGCAACCCCCTACCCGACTCGCTGTCGATCCTGCCGCCGTTCTACTGCGACTACGGGCTCGGGGCGACCTTCGGGGACCGGGTGTTCATCAACCAGGGCTGCTTCTTCCTCGATCTCGGTGGCATCACCCTCGGTGACCGCGTGATGATCGGCCCCCGGGTGACCCTGAGCACCGCCGGCCATCCCGTCGAGCTCGACGAGCGGTACGACTTCATCACGCACGCGCCCATCGTCATCGCCGACGACGTCTGGATCGGCGCCGGCGCCACGATCACGCCGGGAGTGACCATCGGGCACGGCTCGGTCATCGGCGCCGGCGCCGTCGTCGCGAAGGACGTATCGCCGCTGAGTGTGGTGACTGCCACCAGCCTGGTCGAGCGCAAGCTCCTGAAGCCGCGGTCGGGCGGCACCACCTGACGGCTCGTCATCCGGGAAGGAGATCCCGCTGATGCCAGCTGCCCTGCTTCCCGCCGATGTGTGCCGGTTCGGCCCGCCCGGCCAGGCGGAAGCCGGCCTTGAGCAGCACTCGCCGAGAGGCCGCGTTGGCGTCGGCTGTGGCGGCCCGGACGGTGCTGACCCCGTGGCGCGATACGGCGAGCGCGCAGAGTTCGCGCACGGACGCGGTCGCGACGCCGCGGCCGGAGGCATGTTCCGCGACGCGGTAACCCAGCTCGGCGACCCCTTCCCCGACGAAGATCAGGTTGAACCTGCCGAGCACCGATCCGTCCTCGGCGACGCGCACGTAGTACGCGCCTTCGCCCGCCTGCTGCTCTGCGAGCCGGGCATCGTGCTGCTCGGCGAAGTGCTCGAAGTAGTCGTCGCCACGGTCGGAGATCGAGGCCGCGAAGTAGGACCGATTCTCGGACTCGAAGGCCAGGATGGCCGGGGCGTGATCGGCACGCAGGGGTTGCAGCTCAGCCATCCCCCGAGGTTAACCGGCGGCCAACTGATCGCTGCCGACTCGTTGGTCGAGTAGCAAGCGCCAGCGACGGTATCGAGGTCCGGGCACCCGGGGCTACCGTCGAGGCATGGTGGTTCCGCCGGAGCGCCGTTGCCTGCCGCTCGAGGTCGAGATGATCTCGCTGCACCGCCAGCGCCGGCCTGCAAGGCCATCGCGCCGAGCCGGCCAGCACAGGTCGTTCCTGTCACGGATCGCAGCGATGCTGCGCGCCCTCAGGAGACGCGCCTGACAAGCGGGGCCGCCGAGCCCGGCGGCGCGGCCACCGGGCATGCTGGCTGCGTGAACGACTTCGCGGACCTGACCTCGACACCACTGACGAGCGACATCGTGCGAGGTGCGCTCGAGCTCGAGCAGACCGCCCGCGGCATCCTGCCCCACCGACTGCCTGCGTGGGCGCGGCGGTACGCCGACGGCCAGCTCGCCATGGCCGAGGCACAGCCATCCGGCGTACGGCTGGCGTTCCGTTCGCGGGCGGCCCGGGTTCGGCTGGAGACCGTTCCCACCAAGCAGGTCTACACGGGTGCACCACCGCGCCCGGACGGCGTCTACGACCTGGTGGTGGACGGCCGCAGGACGGCGCAGGAGACCGCGGTCGGCGGGGACACCCTGACCATCGACATGGCGACCGGAACGGCCGACGTCACGCCTGGTGAGGCTGCGGTCGTCGAGTTCACCGGACTACCCGGCGACGACAAGGAGATCGAGATCTGGCTGCCGTGGAACGAGCGGACCGAGCTCGTCGCGCTGAGCACCGACGCCCCGGTCGAACCCTCGCGGGACGGTGGCCGCCCCGTGTGGCTGCACCACGGCAGCTCGATCAGCCACGGGTCCAACGCAGGCAGCCCGACCGGCACCTGGCCGGCACTCGCGGCCGCCTTGGGAGGATTCGACCTGGTCAATCTCGGGTTCGGTGGTAGTGCGCTACTCGATCCCTTCGTCGCGCGGGTCATCCGCGACACCACGGCCGACCTCATCAGCGTCAAGATCGGGATCAACATCGTCAACACCGATCTGATGCGCGTGCGCGCCTTCGTGCCGGCGGTGCACGGATTCCTCGACCTGATCCGCGAGGGCCACCCGCACACGCCGCTCCTGGTCGTCTCCCCGATCGCGTGCCCCATCCACGAGGACACGCCGGGCCCGAGCGAGATGGACGTGAGCGGTCTTGCCGAAGGTCGGCTCCGCTTCCGGGCCGCCGGGAGCCCGGCCGAGGTCGCGAGCGGCAAGCTCACCCTCCAGGTCATCCGCGCAGAACTGGCCCGCATCGTGCAGCAGCGCGCCACCACCGACCCGCACCTCGGCTACCTCGACGGACTCGAGCTGTACAGCGCCTCAGATGCCGCAGCGCGGCCCCTTCCCGACGACCTGCACCCGGACGCGAAGACCCAGCAGCAGATCGGTGAGCGGTTCGCGCGGCTGATGTTCGACGGCGGGTCGTTCCGGAGCACAGCACCCTGACCCGCCGAACGCGGAATGCGTCCTCGTCGCGTTAGCTCCGCGATGTGGTGGCCCGACGCGTTGCGCCGGACCACCACTGGGGAGCTGATCAGCTGCAACCGCTGGTGCTGCCGCAGCCCTCGCAGACGTAGCAGGAGCCGGCGGGGCGCATCTTGGTGCCGCAGGTCATGCAGAGCGGGGAGTCGACCGCGGTGCCGGTGATCTTCTCCAGGAGCTCGGCGCTGGTGTGCGCGCCGGAGGTGTCGACCTTGGCGCCGGGCGCCTCGGCCGGGGTCTCCTCGACGACCTCCTCCACCTTCGGCGTCGCGATCAGCTCGGCGGCGCTGCCGGTCTCCTCGACGGGCTCATAAGAGCCGGTCTCGAGGTGGCGCTGCCGCTCTTCGGCCGAGTAGATGCCCAGCATCGACCGGTCCTCGAAGGACAGGTAGTCCAGCGCCAGCCGACGGAACACGTAGTCCATCAGCGACTGCGCCATCCGGACGTCCGGGTCGTCGGTGAGACCGGCTGGCTCGAAGCGCAGGTTGGTGAACTTCGAGATGTAGGTCTCCAGCGGCACGCCGTACTGAAGGCCGATCGACACCGCGATCGAGAAGGCGTCCATCACGCCGGCCAGCGTCGAGCCCTGCTTGCCCAACTTGAGGAAGATCTCGCCGAGCTCGCCGTCGTCGTGGGCGCCGGAGATCATGTAGCCCTCGGCGCCACCGACGGTGAAGCTCGTCGTCCGCGCCGCCCGCGACTTCGGCAGCCGCTTGCGGAACGGCTTGGCGACCTCGACCACCTTGACGGCCTCGGCAGCATCGCCTGGGCCCGTGGTCAACGACTGATCGGCCTTCGCCGAGTCGGACTTGCCGTCCGACAGCGGCTGGCCGACCTTGCAGGCGTCCCGGTAGATCGCGGTCGCCTTGAGGCCGAGCTTCCATGACTGCAGGTAGATGTCCTCGACCTCCTCGACCGTCGCGCTCTCGGGGAGGTTGACGGTCTTGGAGATGGCCCCGCTCAGGAACGGCTGGGCGGCGGCCATCATCCGCACGTGGCCCATCGGCTTGAGCGCCCGGGCGCCCATCGCGCAGTCGAACACCTCGTAGTGCTCCGACTTGAGGCCGGGTGCGTCGATGACGTGGCCGTTCTCGGCGATGTACTCGACGATGGCCTCGACCTGCTCCTCCTGGTAGCCCAGGTTGCGCAGCGCCCGCGGGACCGTCTGGTTGACGATCTGCATCGAGCCGCCGCCGACCAGCTTCTTGAACTTGACCAGGGAGAAGTCCGGCTCGATCCCGGTGGTGTCGCAGTCCATCATGAAGCCGATCGTGCCGGTCGGCGCGAGCACCGAGGCCTGGGCGTTGCGGAAGCCGTTCCTCTCGCCCAGCTTGATGACCTCGGCCCACTCCTTGGTGGCCAGCTTGTGCACCTGGGCGTCGGCGACGTGCAGGGTCCGGACCACGTCGTTGGCGGCCTGGTGCTTGCGCATCACTCGCTTGTGCGCCTCGGCGTTGCGGGCGTAGCCGGCGTACGGCCCGACGATCGCGGCCAGCTCGGCACTGCGTCGGTACGACGTCCCCGTCATCAGGCTCGTGATCGTGGCAGCCATCGCGCGGCCGCCGTCGGAGTCGTAGCCCAGGCCCATCGCCATCAGCAGCGCACCGAGGTTGGCGTAGCCGATCCCCAGCTGACGGTAGTCGCGCGTGGTGGCGCCGATCGCCTCGGTCGGGAAGTCGGCGAAGCAGATCGAGATGTCCATCGCGGTGATGATCAACTCGACGGCCTTGGCGAACAGCGGCGCGTCGAAGGTGTCGTCGGGCTTGAGGAACTTGAGCAGGTTCAGCGAGGCAAGGTTGCACGAGGAGTTGTCGAGCGACATGTACTCCGAGCACGGGTTCGACGCGGTGATCCGACCGGTCTCGGGGTTGGTGTGCCAGTCGTTGATGGTGTCGTCGTACTGCAGGCCCGGGTCGGCGCACTCCCACGCGGCCTGGGCGATCTTGCGGAACAGCGAGCGGGCGTCGACGGTCTCGATGACCTCGCCGGTGCCGCGCGCCTTGAGCCCGAACTCGGTGCCGTCCTCGACAGCGCGCATGAACTCGTCGGTCACCCGGACCGAGTTGTTGGCGTTCTGGTACTGCACCGAGGTGATGTCCTTGCCGCCCAGGTCCATGTCGAACCCGGCGTCACGCAGCGCGCGGATCTTGTCCTCCTCGCGCGCCTTGGTCTCGACGAACTCCTCGATGTCGGGGTGGTCGACGTCGAGCACGACCATCTTCGCCGCGCGCCGGGTGGCGCCGCCGGACTTGATGGTGCCTGCGGAGGCGTCCGCGCCGCGCATGAAGGAGACCGGGCCGCTCGCGGTACCGCCGGAGGACAGCAGCTCCTTGGACGAGCGGATCCGGGACAGGTTCAGGCCGGCGCCGGAGCCGCCCTTGAAGATGAAGCCCTCCTCCTTGTACCAGTTCAGGATCGAGTCCATCGAGTCGTCGACGGAGAGGATGAAGCACGCGGACACCTGCTGGGGCGACTTGGTGCCGACGTTGAACCAGACCGGGGAGTTGAACGAGAAGTACTGGTGCACCAGCAGCCAGGTCAGCTCGTGCTCGAACAGCTCGGCAGACGCAGCATCGGCAAAGTACCCATTGTCCTCGCCGCCCTTGCGGTAGGCCGTGACCACGCGGTCGACCAGCTGCTTGAGGCTCCACTCGCGGGCGTCGGTGCCGACGGCGCCGCGGAAGTACTTCGTGGTGACGATCGTGGAGGCGTTCACGGACCAGAAGTCGGGGAACTCCACGCCGCGCTGCTCGAAGACCGACTCGCCGGTCTTCCAGTTGGTCTGCACGACGTCACGACGCTCCCAGGCGATCTCGTCGTAGGGGTGCACACCCTCAGTGGAGAAGACCCGCTCGATCTTCAGTCCCTTGGCTGCGCCCTTGCGCGTGCCCCGGCTGCTTGCCGTCTCGGTCATGTGCCCCTTCTTCCCTGCGATTTCGTGGTGTCGGACTTCTTCAGTTGTCGGCGCTGGTGCACCGTCGTTGGTTGCCCGGCGCGCAGCTTCCCCACTACGCACCGGGCGGCTCTTGGTCAGCCCGTGGGCTGAGCTTGTTCGGCGGCCGCACGCTCCGCGCGCAGCACCGCGATCTCGGTCTCGAAGTCCTCGGCGGACTGGAACGCCCGGTAGACGCTCGCGAACCGCAGGTAGGCGACCTCATCGAGCTCGCGCAGCGGTCCGAGGATCGCCAGCCCGATCTCGTGGGCCGGGACCTCGGCCCAGCCCCTGTCCCGCAACACGTCCTCCACCGTCTGGCCCAGTCGGGCCAGGTCGTCGGCGCCGACCGGCCGGCCCTTGCACGCCTTGGCCACACCTGCCACCGCCTTGTCGCGGTTGAACGGCTCGGAGGCGCCACTGCGCTTGAGCACGGTCAACTGCATCTGCTCGACAGTGGTGAAACGCTTCTCGCACTCCGTGCATGCCCGCCGGCGGCGAATACTTGCCCCGTCGTCGGACACCCGCGAGTCGAGGACCCGGGTGTCGGTGCTGCGGCAGAACGGGCAGTGCATCGCGGGCTCCTCTCGGACTTCGTCAAGCTGCGCGGCTGTGTGCTTCGCGGTGGGTCGAGCTGTGGAAAACTGCCATTCCCTGTGCGGAACTGCCTTTTTCTGTGGGACTAGATGTGGAAAACCACAACGGTGTAACTACTAGATGTAGTGGCTACGGTACGCCGGGGTGGGGGGCTGCGCAACAGCCCTCCCAGAAAAGTTCGGAGCACGTCGCACACACCGGAGAACCCGCAGGTCAGCGCCCTGCGGCCGGCTCCGGCCGGGCGTGTCGTGACCCGCGGAGGTGCCGCTCGAGTCCCGGATCCGGGTCGGGCGATGGCCCGCCCAAGGCCGGACTCCAGCAGAGGTGTCGTCCGGTCCTCGCGCGTCGCGGTGATAGGTCACAATGACGCTCGTGGGCAAGCACAGCGGGGGTGCACCACCTCCCCTCCCGACCGGTCGGCTGGCGTCGTACGCCGCTGCCGTCGTCGCGGCTGCGCTCGCGTGGGGCGTGCTCGTCTACTACGCCATCCAGCTGGGGCCGTCCGCGAAGGCCGGCGAGCTCGGCGCCTGGCTGCTGCTCGCGGTGGCGACCCTCGGCGCCGTGGGCTGCCTGTTCCTCGCGCTGATCTTCGGGGGCAAGTTCCTCGATACCCTCCGCGGAGAAGCGCCCGCTCCACGGCCGGTGACCGCCTCGGGGGGAAAGCACGGCCGACGGTGACCGCGCGGCACGGCACCGCCCCTGCCCAGGGCTCGCGGGCCCTCCTCGTCGTCCTGGCCTTCCTGCTGCTGAGCCTCGCCGGCTGTGGCTCCGCGGCCCCATCCATGGTTCCCGATCGCGACCTGGCTGCCTCGACCACCCAGTTCCGCAACCAGGAGGGCACCAGCGCGCTGCGCACCGGCGTGACCAACAACAGCCACCGGACCATCCAGGTCGGCACCGCGACCTTCCGCTGGCCGGGATTCGCCTGGCCCGCCGTACGCGTGTCGCAGGTGGTGCCGCCCGGCCAGACCGCCGCCTTCGACATGGAGTACGGCGCCGCCCACTGCGATCGTCGACCCCAGAGAGCTGCGTCGATGCTGGTCGGGATCGACGGCAGCACCCGGACGCTGCCGCTGCTGGTGCAGGACCGTGACCTGCTGCTGCGGCTCTGGCAGCGCGCGTGCGGGCTGCAGCGACTTGCCCAGGTGGCCTCGGTGCGGCTGGCCCACGGCCGCTTGGACGGCGCGCGCTACCGCACGTCGATCAAGGTCGACCGCCTCAGCGGCAGCGCACCGGTGCGGATCGTCGACGTCGGCGGAAGCGTGATCATCGACATGCTCGCGCCGGCCCGGCCGCGGGTGCTCGAGGATCACGACCACTCACTGCGGCTTCCCGTCACCTTCCGACCCTCCGACCGCTGTGACCCGCACTCGCTGAGCCAGTCCCAGCAGACCTTCCTGCTCTCGGCCTACCTCCGGGTGGGACGGGCGCCCGTGGTCCGACTGATCCTGCCGCTCTCCGCACGAGTGCAGGCGGACCTGCAGCAGATGATCGATCGCTTCTGCCACTGACGCCCGGCTGCTCGCTGCAGAACGGCTGTCCACAAGACGATCTCGTGGTGTAGCGCTGATGCTCGGTGGGTAGTGAAATGGGCACCTCTCTCGGGACAGGGGACCTGATGGTGCGAGTTCGACCCCGGCCGTTGGTGCCGGTGCCGCTGCGTGGGCTGTTGTGCGGGCTGACCTGCGGGCTGGCGTGCGCCCTGGCCCTGGTCGGCTGCGGTGGCTCCGCCACGCACTCGCCGTCCCCGTCGAACAGCCCGTCCGCCAGCCCCTCGGCTGTCCGATCCCCGGCGATCCCGCCGATGCCCTCGGCCGCCAAGGCGCACAGCAAGGCGGGTGCGGTCGCCTTCGCCCGCCACTACGTCGACCTGATCAACTACGCCCAGGCCACCGGCGACGTGAAGGCGCTGCGGGCCGTCGAGGCTGCGGGCTGCGAGTCGTGCACGCGGGTGAGGCATGAGCTCGAACGCATCTACGGAGCTGGGGGGTGGATCAAGGGCGGCGCATGGCGGATCGCCGACGTTGCCGATGCCCTGCCCAACACAGACACCGATGGATTCAACGTCGACATCGTGATCAAGACCACCCGTCAACGCGTGAAGAGCAGCCGCGAAGGGTCCGTGAATACAGTCAGTGGTGGCGCCAACGCAATCACCGTCTTCGTCTCGCCTAGCCACGGAATCGCTTGGAAGGTGTCGGAGTGGACCCGCGCAAAATAGTTCCGCTCGTCGGCATCCTGGCGCTCCTCGCCGCGCTCCTCGCCAGCGCACCAGCGATCGCCAGCAGCTGCAGCACGTCCGCCGATGGCGCAGCCGGCCAACTGCTCGTCCTCGGGTCGTGCAACTCCGATGGTCAACGGTCCGACAGTCATGGGACGACGAAGAACACATCGACCGCTCCGCCAGCGGAGGTGTGGGTTTGGCAGCCCATCTGCCGCCAGGATCAGCTTCACGTACCCGGCGGACAGGGACTGTGCACGAACTTGATGCGCTGCCCGAAGGGGCAGGAACTGATGCGGCACTACCGTGTGAGGCCGCTTCCCCACACGACTGCGGAGATGACCTGCATGCCCGCCGCGGTGGCCAACAAGCCCCAGATCACCCCCGGCCTGGTCGCCCGAGCCTTCCAACGCATCCCACTGCCCCACCCGAGAGCACTGGTACAACCCAGCAACACCACCCTGGTCAACCTCGAGACCATCTTCTCCACCCAGGCGACCCCGTTCACCCGCACCGTCACCCTGCTCGGACAACACGTACAGCTGGCGATCCGGCCGACCACCTTCACCTGGACCCACGGCGACGGCACCACCGCCGCCACCACCACACCCGGCGCGCCCTACCCCGCCAAGACCATCACCTACCGCTACCCCACCACCGCCCACCACCTCGACATCCACGTCACCATCACCTGGGCCGCCCACTACCGCGTCAACAACGGACCCACCCGACCCGTCCCCACCACCGTCACCACCACCGGACCCACCACCACCCTCGACGTCGTCGAGGCCACCCCAGCACTCTCCGGCACCGGACACTGACCCACGACCGCCGCTCTGCTTGGATGCATCCGTGTCCCGCCTCACCCTCAGTACCCGGCTGACCTTCGCCTACCTCGGCCTTGCTGCAGCCGACAGCTGGCTCGCTGGCTCCAGCCGCCCGCTCGCCGCGACGTCACGACGGCTCACCAAGCCGCTGCTGATGCCGACCCTGGCCGCCTCGCTGGCCACAGATCGGCGGGCGATGGGCTCTCCGCTGCGGTCCAGCACGTTGGTCGCGCAGGCGTGCGGCTGGGGCGGCGACCTGATGCTCCTACGCCACGGCACCGCGGCGTTCGCCGCCGGAGCCGGGTCCTTCGGCGTCGGCCACGACGCGTACGTCACCGGCTTCCGTCGGCACCGCGACCGCGGCACGCGCCTGCGCGACACGACCACGGCCAAGGTCGCGGCGGGTCTCGTCGCGCTCGGCGGACCGACCATGGCGATCGGGGCGTTCAATCAGGAGAAGGCGCTCGGGCCGGCCGTGCTCGGCTACACCGCGCTGCTCGCCGGCATGCTCGCGCACGCCGGCCATCTCGACCCGACCCTGCCGGCTCGCTCGAGGCGGCTGACGTTGGCGGGCGCGGCGCTGTTCGTCGGCTCCGACACCGTTCTCGGCGCGGGCAGGTTCCTGGTCAAGAACCCACCGCCTCGCCTCGAGTCGGTGGTGATGGCGACCTACACGGCCGGACAGCTGCTGCTCAGCAAGGGCGCGGCGCTCGCTGGCTGACCTCCACCGATCCGGCCCACCAGGGCGTCTCGACAAGCGTCGGGGGCGAACCGAGCGCATCGGTTCGCCCCCGCCTTCCCCAAGGACCAGCCTGCCGGGGGGTCGAAGTCCCGTGGCCGGTACGTCTCCTCAGCCAGCCGTGGCCGGCGTCAGTTCGTGGCGCCCGAGTCCAGCGGGAGCGCCAGCCGCTGACCGACCTGGAGCTCCGGACCGGACAGCGAGTTGAGCTGCTCGATGTGCGACACCATGTCCCGCACGTGCCCCGGGGCTGCGATCGACCCGGCCAGCCCGTAGAGGGTGTCGCCCGGACCGATCTCGACGATCCGCACCGGGTCGGGCGTCCCGGAGTCATGGGTGGCGGTGGCCAGCCCGCCGAAGGCGACCATCAGGGTCACCAGCAGAGCGAGGAACGCGACCAGGAACACCGCCCGACCGCGGCGGGTCAGCCGCAGCGCCGACCGGGTCTCGACGCGAGCCACCGGTCGCCGCACCGGCGCATCGGTGATCACGTGCAGCGGCCGCACCGGCCTCACCGTACGGATCGGGGAAATCGTCATCGTGCTCATTCGGTCCACCTCCAGGGAAGTGCCCGGCCCTCGTGGCCGGACGGAGTTCGCGACCCCTCTTCTGTGTTCTGGTCGATGTCTATCGGCGGCAACCGACAGTTTCGCCGGGCCCAGTCGATCAGACGTTCGATCGAACACATGTACGAGGTTAGATCACCTGTTCGAACCGGGCAAGAACATATGTTCGAACGGCGTGTCGCGAATCTTTTCTCCAAGACCACTGGTGGCAAACTGGGGAGATGAGCCGTCCCACGACCGGCGGCGCCCACCGGGGCCAGCGTGGCACCAGCCGCGCGGAGGTGCTGGCCGCGCTCCGCGACGCGCCCGACGCCTTGGACGTGCAGGCGATCTCGAGGATGCTCGACCTGCACGCCAACACCGTGCGGTTCCACCTCGACCACCTCGTTGCGGACGAGCTCGTCGAGCGGTCGGTCCGCACGGAGGGCCGGCGCGGCCGGCCGCGGGCGACGTACGCCGCGCTTCCCACAACCGACATCGACGAGGATCAGCGCAACTACCGACTGCTCGCCGAGATCCTGGCCGGGTTCGTCGCGAACACCCACGCCGATCCGTCCGCGGCATCCCGGGACGCAGGCAGGGCCTGGGGAAGCTACCTCGCGGAGGAACCACCGCCCCATCGTGAGACTGCCGCCGAGGATGCGGTCAACCAGCTGACCGCGCTCCTCGACGACGTCGGCTTCGCTCCACGGCGCAGCGACGGCAACCAGATCCGACTGGAGCACTGTCCCTTCCGGGAGGTCGCCGCCGACCGGCCCGACGTCGTCTGCTCGGTCCATCTCGGCCTGATGCAGGGCGCGCTGGAGAAGATGCGGGCACCGATGCGGACCGGCCGGCTGCTCCCGTTCGTCGAGCCCTCACTGTGCATCGCCGAGATCGAGCCGGAGATCGAGCCGGGGTGAGGACGAAGGTCCCTTTCTTTTCCACTACCAGCCTTGTAGAAAAGAAGGGGAAGGGAACGCGGACATGATGATCGTCTCGATCGCACAGCACCATCGACTCAGGAGCGGCGAGCGCGTGGTGCGTCAGACGAAGGCCGGCCTTCGATGAGCAGGCTCGCCCGCCGCTGGAGGCACGACCGCGCCGCGCAGCCCGGCGTCACCGAGGACCTGGTCGCCCGCGTCGACGAAGCGCTGGTTCGCGTCGAGCGGTGCCGGGCCGAGCTGGACCTCCTTGTCCGCCTGGAGGCCCCACTGCCGGTACGCCAGACGGCGTACCACCACCTCGAGCTCGCCTTCGACGCAGCCGACGGGCTGTTCCGCGAGGCGACTCGGGTCGCCAGAGCGCGCTCGTTCTCCGAGTGGTCGCAGTGGCGCCGCCGACTCTCCCGGCTCGACCGGAGCCGCCAGGAGAACCTCTTCGCCGGTTCCGACGCGCTGTCGGTCCTGGCGCAGGGCGAGGTCCGCGCCGTCGACACCGGGATGTCCGGTCCCTCGATCGGGGAGATGCAGCACGGGGAGTCCCGCCCCGGGGGCACCACGACGTACGGACTGGACATGGGGGTCGTGCTCGGCGGCCGCGCCGAACCCGCGGAGCCTGTCTCCACCGACCGTCCCGAGCACGCGCCGTCCGACCCGCACGCGTCCGTGGTCGCAGTGAGCCGCCGGCCGGCGACCGGTCCAGCAGCAGCCTGACCGACCGCAGGAGCCGCGTCGACGCATGGCTCGGTGCCCACGGCCCCGAGCGTGACCCGACACGCCGTTCGAACACATGTTTGAACCCCGCCCGGAATCGGTCTACGGTCTGACCCATGGCCACCAAGAGCACCACGAAGCGCCCCGCACGCAGCGCCAAGGGCGACAAGGACGCCACCAAGGAGCGACACGCAACCGTCACCGCGCTGCCCGACGCGGCGCCCGACGCGACCGGACTCACCCCTCGGCAGCAACGCATCCTGAACACGCTTCGCGAGTCGATCGAGCGCCGCGGCTACCCGCCGAGCATCCGCGAGATCGGCGACACGGTGGGCCTGGCCAGCTCCTCCAGCGTCGCTCACCAGCTGCGCGTGCTGGAGAAGAAGGGCTTCATCAAGCGCGACCCCAACCGTCCGCGGGCGCTGGAGGTGTTCATCCCCGAGCTGATGGCCGCCCGTCGCGCGATCTCCCACGCCGACTCCGGCGACGAGAGCTTCGACCCGACCGGGATCGGCGACGCGGTGCCCGGCGCTCAGTACGTCCCGCTGGTCGGCCGGATCGCCGCGGGTGTGCCGATCCTCGCCGAGGAGCAGGTCGAGGAGGTCTTCCCGCTGCCCAAGTCACTGGTCGGCGAGGGCACCCTCTTCCTGCTCGAGGTCTCCGGCGACTCGATGGTCGGCGCAGCGATCTGCCACGGCGACTACGTGGTGGTCCGCCAGGCCCAGACGGCGGAGAACGGCGACATCGTGGCCGCGATGCTCGATGGCGAGGCCACCGTGAAGACCTTCCAGCGCAAGTCCGGCAAGGTCTGGCTGCTCCCCCACAACGACGCCTATGATCCGATCGACGGCACCCACGCCACCATTCTCGGCAAGGTGACCGCCGTACTCCGCCGGGTCTAGGTGCCCTCCTGGCCGGCCTCCAGCGACGCGTGCCCCGCTACGGCGTCACGTCCGCGACCGGCTGAAGTCCTCCTGAGAACTCGATCGCGGCGAGGGGATGTGCTCGGGGTCACATAGGGGTAGTTTTTCCTGTGGCCGTTGCTCGGACGGCCACATTTCTCGGAAAGGGAGAACCCCTGTGACAAGAATTGCCCCGTCCGTCGCCGCGATCGCGGCGGCGGCAGCTCTCGCAGCCGCCACTACCGGCCTGCTCAGCCCGGCCCAGGCCGCCAGCAACGGCCGAAGCACCCTGCCCGGCAGCACCCCGGCCTGGGCGAAGGCCCAGCACAGGGTCGGCAGCACGCCCGGCTCGCAGCCTGTCGACTTCCGCGTCTACCTCGACTGGCGTGGCGGTGACGCCGCCCAGAAGCTCGCCGAGTCGGTCTCCACCCCCGGCAGTCCCGACTACGGCAAGTTCCTCACGCCCGCCCAGTTCCACCAGCAGTTCTCGCCCAACACCAGCACCGTGAACGCGGTGGAGTCCTGGCTGAAGGGTCAGGGCTTCAAGGTGACCTCGGTCCCCGGCAACCGCAAGTACGTCGAGGCGACCGGCACCGCCAGCCAGGCGGCCTCGGCGTTCAAGACCTCCTTCGCGGAGTACAAGGTGCAGGGCCAGACAGTGCGCAGCAACACCACCGCGCTGAGCATCCCGTCCACGCTCACCCACGTCGAGGCGGTGATCGGTCTCGACGAGTCGCAGACGCTTGCGATCCAGCACAAGGCGGCTCCCCCGCCGCCGGTGTTCGTGAACGCGCAGCCATGCTCGTCCTACTGGGGCGAGAAGACGGTCGACAACACGCCGACCCCGGACGGCACCGTGCTGCCGGCGACGCCCGACTACGCGTTCGCGCCGTGCGGCTATGCCGGCAAGCAGTTGCAGGGCGCCTACGGCATGAGCGGCGCGATCAGCAGCGGCAACGACGGCTCGGGTGTCACGATCGGTGTCATCGACGCCTACGCATCGCCGACCATCGTGTCCGACGTGGAGACCTACAGCGCGAAGCACGGCCTGCCGAGCATCAAGGGCCACTTCAGCCAGATCGTCCCGCCGGGCACCTACAACCGGGCTACCAACAAGCAGCAGGACCCGGGCGGCTGGTCCGGTGAGGAGACCCTCGACATCGAGGCCGCGCACACCATGGCTCCCGGTGCCGACATCGTCTACATCGGCGCTCCGAACAACTACCGCGACCTCGACGCGATCATGAACAAGGTCGTCGACAACCACCTGGCCGACATCGTCACCAACTCCTACGGGTACGGCGGCGAGGCACTGCCCACCGGCTACATCAAGCCGCAGCTGGACACCCAGGCTCAGGCGGCCGCGGAGGGCATCAGCCTGCTGTTCTCCTCCGGTGACAACGGTGACGAGACCGGCGGCGTCGACGGCGCCACCCCGACCCCTGACTGGCCGGCCTCGAGCCCGCTGGTGACCGCGGTCGGTGGCACCGCGCTGGGCGTGGACCAGGGCGACAGCCGACAGTTCGAGCTGGGCTGGGAGACCGAGAAGCAGACCCTGAACGCCGACGGCACCTGGAGCACTCCGTTCTACCTGTACGGCGCCGGCGGCGGCACCAGCAGGCTGTTCGCGCAGCCGTCCTACCAGGCCGGCGTGGTGCCGAGCTCCATCAGCCAGACCTACGGTGGTGCGCCGATGCGCGCCGTTCCCGACGTGTCGGCGCTGGCCGACCCGACGACCGGCATGCTGGTGGGGCAGACCCAGTCCTTCCCCGACGGTCACGCGGCCTACTCGGAGTACCGGATCGGAGGCACCAGCCTGGCGTCTCCGCTGTACGCCGGCATGCTGGCGCTGGCGATGCAGCAGGCAGGTCACCCGTTCGGTCTGGCCAACCCGGTGCTGTACAACGCGCGGAGCGCGTCGTACGACATCACCACTGCCGACAAGGCGACCTACCCGGGCGCAGTGCGTGCTGACTACGTCAACGGGGTGGACGGCAGTGCCGGGTACGTCTACTCGGTGCGTGGGTTCGGCGACGACGGCGACCTGACCATCCACGTCCGCAACGGCTACGACGACGTCACCGGCGTCGGCTCGCCCAACGGGCAGGCGTGGCTGGACGCGGTCGCCGGCCAGTAGGCAACACCGGATCGACGAGCATCACCCACGACGGAGGGGCCGGGTCTGATCCCGGCCCCTTCGTCGTGCACGGCTCCGCCTTTTCGAGCCACTCGTTTCCGAAATCGTGTCGCATCATCGTTTTCGCAGGTCAGCGCGCAAAAAACGGCTGTGCCGGGCACCGCCGTACCCGCTATCTTTCACTGTTGTGACCCTGGAGATGCAGGAGACCCCGGTGCCGGTGGCGGTGGCCGCCCGACGCCGGTTCCATTGGCGTCACGGCATCGCTGAGCTGGCCCTGATCGGCTTCCTCTACGTCGCCTACTCCGCATCCCGTCTGCTCGCCAGCAACGACCTGGCCCCGGCGCGGGAGCGGGCCGCCAAGCTGCTCGACGTCGAGCAGGTGCTCGGCATCGCCTGGGAGAACGCGCTGAACCAGTGGTTCGTGCTCGACCACGCTCTCGCGGTGTTCGGCAGCTACTGGTACGCCACGACCCACTACATCGTCACGGCCGGTGTGCTGGTGTGGCTCTTCGGCCAGGGCCCGCGCCGCTACCTCCCGGCGCGCCGAGCGCTGGTGATCGCCACCGTGCTCGGTCTGGCCGCCTACCTCACGATGCCGACCGCCCCGCCGCGACTCTTCGGCGGCTACGTCGACGTCCTCCAGCTCACCTCGGGCGACGGCTGGTGGAGCGGAGACGCGTCTGCGCCCAAGGGCCTCGGCGACCTGACCAACCAGCTCGCCGCCTTCCCCTCGCTGCATGCGGGCTGGGCACTCTGGGTGGCCGTCGTACTGCAGCGATACGGCCGCTGGCGCGGCCTCCGGATCGCCGGCTGGGCGTACGCCGCCACCACGTCGCTGGTGATCATCGGCACCGCCAACCACTGGGTCCTTGACGCGGTCACCGGCTGGGTCGTGGTGCTGATCGGCTTCGTCGTGGTCAGGTGGTGGCCAGCCGGGCAAGCGCTTGGCGGACCAGCGCGGGATCCGTCGTCGTCCACATCGGCGGCAGGCTAGCCCGCAGGAAGTCGGCGTACCGCGCCGTCGCCAGCCGCGGGTCGAGCACGGAGACCACACCCCGGTCGGTGCTGGTGCGGATCAGCCGGCCGCTGCCCTGAGCCAGCAGCAGCGCGGCATGGGTGGCCGCGACAGCCATGAAGCCGTTGCCCCCCGACCTCTCGACGGCACGCTGGCGGGCCGAGAGCAGCGGATCGTCGGGCCGCGGGAACGGGATCCGGTCGATGATGACCTGCTGACAGGTCTCCCCCGGCACGTCCAGGCCCTGCCACAGGCTCAGCGTCCCGAACAGACAGGTGTGCGGGTCCTCGGTGAACTGCCGGGCCAGCTCGGGCAGCTGTGCTTCCCCCTGGGCCAGCGTCGTGAGGTGCGGCAGCCGGCGGCGTACCTCCTCGGCGGCGGCCTCGGCGGCCCGTCGGCTCGAGAACAGCCCCAGAGTGCGGCCCTCGAGCGCGTCGACCAACGCGACGATCTCGTCGAGCGTGGCCTGCGCCATCCCGTCGCGACCCGGCTGCGGCAGATGCTTGGCCAGGTAGAGGATCGCCTGCTGGCCGTAGTCGAACGGCGACCCGACGTCGATGCCCTGCCAGGACTCGCCGCGGGAGGACAGCTCGAGCCCGAAGGACGTCGCCACCCGGTCGAAGTCACCGCCGAGCTTGAGTGTCGCGGAGGTGAAGACCACGGTCTTCTCGGCGAGCAGCTTCTCGCGCATCGGCCCGGCGACCTCCAGCGGCGCGACGCACAGCTGGTTGCCGCCCCGACGCTCGTCGCGCTCGCTCACCCACAGCACGTCGCGCTCGCTGCCGGCGGCCATCCTCTCGGCAGTGGCGAAGATGTCCTGGGTCCACCCGCGCGCCTGGGTGGCGCCCGCGTCGTCGGTGTCCTTCGGCAGCGCGGAGACCAGTGCCCGGGCAGCGTCGCGCACCAGTGCCAGAGCGTCGGTCAGCTCGACGGGCAGCTGGTCGACACGGCCGGGCGCGGCGCCGTCGATCGCATTGCGCAGCGCGTCGGCGGCGTCGGCGAGGTCGTCGGCCTCGTGCTCCTCGACGTGCCGCTGACCACGCCGGGCGGCGCGCTCGACGTCGGCCGGCGAGAGCTCGTCGGTGGCCGCCTGGGTCACCCGCGCGACCAGCTCATGCGCCTCGTCGATCACCACCGCGTCGTACTCCGGGATCATCGGGATGCCCTCGATCGCATCGATCGCGAGCAGGGAGTGGTTGGTCACCACCAGGTGTGAACGGGCCGCCTTCTCCTTGGCTCGTTCGGCGAAGCACTCGGTGGCGTAGGGGCACTTGGCCGCGCCGAGGCACTCCCGGTGGCTGACGCTGACCTGTCGCCACACGCGGTCGGTGTGCCGGGGCGCGCGGTCCTTCTCGCCGGTGCCGCCCGCCTCGGCCTCTTCCTCGATCCACTCGCGCAGCGCCACGACCTCGGCCCCGATCGAGCCCGTCGGAAGGTCGACCAGCGTTCCCTGGTCGTCGGGCACGCCCTCACGCACGCGGTGCAGGCAGGCGTAGTTGGATCGACCCTTGAGGACGGCGTACGTCGGAGTCTGCGGCAGCAGGTCCGCCACCGCATCGGTCAGCGCGGGCAGGTCGCGTTCGACCAGCTGGTGCTGGAGCGCAAGCGTCGCGGTGGCGACGACCACGCGTTCGCGGTGCAGCAACGCGGGCACCAGGTACCCCAGCGACTTGCCGGTGCCGGTGCCGGCCTGGACGAGCAGGTGCTGTCCGGACTCCATCGCCCGGGCCACCCCCTCCGCCATCTGCACCTGGCCGGCCCGCGTCTCACCACCCAGCGCCTCCACCGCCGCCGCGAGCAGCTCCCGCACTCCCTCCGCCTCGTTCGGCCGAGGCTCCTGGGCCGGCGCTGCAGCGGACATGGCGGACACCCGAGCACCCTACGACGCCCCACCCCCATCCCGCCGAGACGTCACCCATGGCGGTCAGGAGCCAGCAGGCGCAGCAGGAGGCGGCGGGGTCGTCGTACCGGTGCCGAAGTCGACCTGGGGCTGGGCCTGCTGACCAACGGGCGCCTCATAGAAGTCACGCTTGTGCACGCCCGCGACACCGGTGAAGAACATCCACGGCAGTGTCTGCACGGCCTTGTTCAGCGTCGCGACGGCGTCGTTGTAGTACTGCCGCGCGAAGGAGAGCTGGTCCTCGGTGCCGGCCAACTGCTTCTGCAGCTCCAGGAAGTTGGTGTTCGCCTTGAGGTCGGGGTAGTTCTCCGCGACCGCGTTCACCCGGACCAGCGCGCCCTGCAGCGCAGCGTCTGCAGCCGCCTTGGCCGCTACGTCGTCGCCCTTGGCCGCGGTCGCGACCTGGGTGCGGGCGGCGGTGACCTCCTCGAACACCCCCTTCTCGTGCGCCGCGTAGCCCTTCACGGTCTCGACGAGGTTCGGAATCAGCTCTGCCCGGCGGGTGAGCTGCACGTCGATCCCGCCGAGCGCCTCCTGCGCGCCGATGTCGGACTTGCGGAGCTTGTTGAAGCCGACGACGGCGAAGGCCGCCAGCAGCAGGACGATGATGACGATGATGATCACGGCGACCACGGGTAGGTCCTCTCGATCGGTTCGTGCAGGGACTGGACTTGCTCAGTTGCTGGGCCGGTGGCGAGCGGTCACCAGGAGCCACCGCCCCCTCCACCACCTCCGCCGCCACCGGAGAAGCCGCCACCGGACGACGACGAGGACTGGGTGGCCTCATAGGAGGAGATCGCCGCGTCGACGGTGCTGCTGAAGCTGCTCACCATCGAGTCGACGAAGTTGCCGGTGTGGTCGCCCGAGTACATCCCCACGAAGTACGCCGGCAGCGGCGGCTCGGCGCCGACCTCCGTCCGATACTTCTTGGCCCACTCGTCGGCGCATCCGAACGCCACCGCCCAGGGCAGGTAGGCGGTGTAGAGCTCCTTGCGCCCGGAGAAGTCGAAGCGGGCCTCGGCCGACGGCGTGGACAGCACCCGGTGGAAGCCACCGACCCGGGACCACAGCTGGCGTCCGATCGCCGTACGTCGGGTGGACGCGCCTGGCGCCAGCAGCGCCAGTGCGCCGATCGCGAAGAGGCCGGGCACCAGCGACAACACGGTCAGGTCGAACGGGTCGAAGAACACGTTGAGCACCGCGAGCACCAGCCCGGCCAGCACGAGGAACCCGCCGAAGCCTCCCAACCCCGCCTTGACCAGGTTGCCGGACTGCAGCGCCCACTGGGGCACCGCCGTCTCGAAGCTGCCGATGACGCTCTTCAGTCGCTGTCCGTCCGCGACGCTGCTGCTGGACGCGGTGAACGATCCGTGCGGGCCCCCGACCAGCGCGGACACCTGGGCGGTGGCCTCGTCGATGCGGTCCCAGCCCTTGCCGGTGTCGGCGATCGTCCAGCTGCCGTCATCCCGGCTCAGCGCGACGGCACCGCGCTCGGCGGCGTACATCACCGAGGCCACGAAGGCGGTCTGGTCGATGCGCTCCGTGCGGAGGTAGTTGCCCTGGGCGGGCCCGATGCCATCGGGCGGGGCGTACTGCAAGGGGAAGCCCGGGTCGTCCTCGCGACTCCGGCTCGCGGCCAGCAGCCCGAGGGCCGCAGCCAGGGCAGCCAGCACCGCGATCGCGATCAGCGTCGGGACGCTCTGTCCGAGGACCCCGTCCCAGCGGCCGGTCCACGGCAGCTCGTGACCAACCGGTGGGGTCGGTACGTCGAGGCCCGCGGTCACCGTCACCGGGGTGTACGGCGCCAGCGGCCCGGTCCGCACGATCAGACGCGGGGTGCCTGCGCCGGCGGCAGCACAGCCCGCGACAGCACCGTTGCCCAACGCACAGCGCACTCCGGTGGCGTCCGCCGGCAGGAAGACCCTCAGGGTGGCCTTGTCGATCGGCTGCGCCCATCCCCCCGGGATCAGGTTCCAGTAGAACTGGGTCCGCGCGCCGCCGCTGCCGGGCTCGAGCACCCCGGGGATGCGGTAGCTGATCCGGTAGGTGTGCCGCCCGGAGTCGACGTAGCGGTCCGCATCCCCGATGCGCAGCACCCGTTCGCGACGGTTGTTGCGCCACGAGAGGTCGACGCTCGCAGGGCTCCCATCCTGTTGGACCCGGATGTCCTCGGGGATGCGTCGAGCGTGGGGAGCCGACGGGTCGTGGGTGTCGAAGAACCGGAAGATCCCGTGCTTGGCCACCCCCACCGGGAAGAACACGGAGATGTCCTCGACCACGTCGAGATCACCGTTGCGCGCCACATGGAAGTCCGCCACATAGTTCGTGATCTCGGTGTCCTCGCTCGACCCGGACCCGCTCGAGGTGTCGAGCCCCCAGGCCGGCACCGACACCAGCAGCGCGAGAACCACCAGTGCGACTGCCCGCACGACCAGTCGCTTCATGCGCGGAGCCTAGTGGGGCGCGAGCCTCGCCCGGAGCACAATCGGAGTCTTCGCCGGCAGCGCGCCCGTCTCGATGTGCAGCACACGGGTGTGCCGACCGTGCACGGAGCAGGTCACCCTCCCTGCGGTGCACCGCGCTGCGGTCGCGGCTGCGGGCAGGAACACGCGCAGCCGGGTCCGGTCGATCCGCTGCTGCCAACCCGCGGGCACCAGCGGCCAGTGCAGCCGCTGGATCGCGTCGTCGTCCCCGCTGAGCACGCCGTCGTAGCGGTAGCTGATCAGGTAGGTGTGCTGTCCCGGCCGCAGCACGGTGTCGGCCGCACCGATCCACAGCACCCGCGAGTGCCGATGCCGCTGTACCTCGGTGGCCGCCGGTCGGCCGTCCTGCAGCACGGACACGTCGGCGGGGAACCGTTGCACGTGGCCCGGCGCCTCTCGGAAGGTACGCCGGATGCCGTGTCGGATCACGTCCTCGGGGAAGCTCACGGTGAGGCCCTCGGTGACATCCATCCGACCGCTCTCAACGATGTGGAAGTCCGCGTCGTAGCGGGTGATCGTGGTCGGCTCACCGTCCGGATCGGCAGGATCGAGTGGCGTCACGGAGGCCGCCGGCGTACCCACCCGTGCCGTGCTCCCGGCGCGGCCCGGAGCCGACCCGCAGCCCGCCAGCAGGGCCAGCGTCGCGACCAGAAGCAGCGCCGGCCACCTCCCCCGAAGTCGCCTCATGTGGCGCAGCCTATCGACGCCCGTCGCCACGGTCGCGCCGAGGATGACTACCCGTCGGTACCTGTGCTCCCGGCCGCGGTGTACGGCGAGAGCTCGCCGGCCAGCGCCTCCCCGACCCGCGCTGTGACCCGGGTGCCGTCGGCGGTGTGCTCGACGGCGAGCACGTCGCCCCGGTCGTGGACCCGGCTGAGCAGGTCGCCACGGTCGTAGGGAAGCAGCGCGGTGACCTCGATCTCCGGACGGGGCAGCTCGGACTCGATGGCGGCGAGCGCAGCGGGGATGCCCTCACCTGTGCGGGCGCTGACCGCGACCGCGTGCGGCTCGCGGGCGAGCACGCGCTGCACGGCGAGCGGGTCGGCTGCGTCGATCTTGTTGACCACGACGAGCTCAGGGAGCCTGTCGGCACCGATCTCGGCGAGCACCTCCCGCACGGCGGCGAGCTGACCCTCGGGGTCGGGGTGGGCGCCGTCCACGACATGCACGATCAGATCCGCGTCCGCGACCTCCTCCAGCGTGCTGCGGAAGGCCTCGACGAGCTGGTGCGGTAGGTGCCGGACGAACCCGACGGTGTCGCTCATCGTGTAGACCCGGCCGTCCTCGGCCGTCGTACGACGTGTGGTCGGGTCCAGCGTGGCGAAGAGTGCGTCCTCCACCAGGACGCCTGCGTCGGTGAGCCGGTTGAGCAGGCTGGACTTGCCGGCGTTCGTGTAGCCGGCGATCGCGACGCTCGGGATCTCGTTGCGTCGCCGGCTGCCGCGCTTGGTGTCGCGGGTGGTCTTCATGTGCGCCAGCTCGCGGCGCAGCTTGGCGATCCGCGTGTTGATCCGGCGCCGGTCGGTCTCGATCTTGGTCTCGCCCGGGCCACGCCCGCCGATGCCGGCACCGCCGGCCACCCGGCCACCTGCCTGGCGCGACAGGTTGCCGCCCCAGCCGCGCAGCCGCTGCTTGAGGTAGGTGAGCTGGGCCAGCTCGACCTGCGCCATGCCCTCCTTGCTCTTCGCGTGCTGGGCGAAGATGTCGAGGATGAGCGCGGTCCGGTCGACGACCTTGACCTTGATCTTGTCCTCGAGGTTGCGCAGCTGGCTGGGAGCGAGCTCGCCATCACAGATCACCGTGTCGGCGCCGGTCGCGCGGACGATCTCGGCGACCCCCTCGACTTTGCCGCGGCCGATGTAGGTCGCCGGGTCGGGCTTGTCGCGCCGCTGGTAGAGCGCGTCCAGGACCTGTGAGCCGGCGGTCTCGGCGAGCAGGGCCAGCTCGGCCATCGAGTTCTCGGCGTCCTCGACGGAGCCCTCGGTCCACACGCCGACGAGGACCACCCGCTCGAGCCGGAGCTGGCGGTACTCGACCTCGCTGATGTCCTCGAGTTCGGTGGACAGCCCCGCAACGCGCCGCAGTGCGTGCCGCGCAGCGAGGTCCATCTCACCGGTGGTCTCGTCGTCGGCGACGTCGACACCGCGTGAATCGGTGGCTGGGAGCTCGTCGAGGTCCCAGCCCGCGGTCTGGGCCAGCTCCTCGTCAAGAGTGAAGTTCTCTTCGGATGCGTTCGTCATACGACCTCCAGCCTAGGTCGCCGCGACCACCACGGCGAACGACTTTGCCGTGAGCGTGGTCTCCGACCGATCGGGTACGTCGCATCCATGGAGACCGAGCAGCCGAAGACCGGCCCCGCGAACCCTGCCGCGGAGGGGCCTGACGCCCCGACTCCGCCGGGTGGTCCGCAGCGGGTCGACACGCCCGACACCGCGCGCATCCCCCAGCCGCAGGAGCACGACATCCGGCCGTCCGAGCGGGTGGACCCTGATCTGGCCGAGGAGCAGCTGAACGAGGAGAACGCCGCAACGTCGATGGACCAGCCGTCGGAGAACGTCGAGTGAACGAGCCTGACCGTTCGGCGGGTTCTGCCGAGCCCGAGCCCGGCGCCGAGCCGACGCAGCAGGTGACCGACAACGATCTCGGCCAGGACCGCGACGCGCTGCGCGACCTCGACCCGTCCTCCGGCGTCTTGGAATCCGATGCGGCAGGAAACAACCCGGACGGGCTGGCCGGCGAGATGGGACTGAGCAGCGAGCGGGTCGGCAAGGTGCGCGGCTCGGTCCGTCCTGCAACCCACGGCGCGGAGGCGACCGTGTCCCCGGAGGTCGAGGATCCGCCACCGGAGCAGTCAGCCGACCCGGCCAGCGGTCCCGAGCCGCATCCGGACAACGACCTGTCGCCGCATTCGTTCGACCGCGACCGCTGGCACGGCCACTCCCACGGCTGAGCCGCCGCGAACGAGCGGCCCACCGTGGCGAGGGGCTACTTCGGTGGCATCCGGATCCCGCCGTCGACGCGGACCGTCTCGGCATTCATGTAGGAGTTCGTGACGAGCTCGACCACCATGCTCGCGAGCTCGTCGGCGACACCGAGACGCTTGGGGAACAGCACGCTCTGGCCGAGGTGGGCCTTGAACTGCTCCGAAGCCTCCCCCTCGCCGTAGATCGGCGTGTCGATCAGGCCCGGCGCCACGGTGTTGACCCGGATCGCCGCGGCCGAGAGGTCACGCGCGACCGGCAGGGTCATCCCCACGACACCGCCCTTGGAGGAGGAGTACGCCGCCTGGCCGATCTGGCCGTCGAAGGCGGCCACGCTGGCCATGTTCACGATCGCGCCACGCTCTCCCGACTCAAGCAGGTCGTGGCGACTCATCGCGGTAGCGGCGAGCCGGATGGCGTCGAAGGTGCCGATCAGGTTGATCGCGATGACCTTCTTGTAGGCCTCGAGGTCGTGGGCCGAGCCGAACTCGCCGTCCTTGCCGATGGTCCGTTGCGCCCAGCCGATGCCGGCGGAGTTGACCAGAACGCGAAGCGGCGCCAGGCCCTCTGCGGTCTCGACCGCGGCCTCGATCTCGTCGGTCTGGGTCACGTCGACGCTGGCGAACGCGCCGCCGATCTCCTTGGCGAGGGCTTCGCCCTTCTCCGCGTTCAGGTCCGCGACGACGACCCGCGCACCCTTGGCCGCGAGCTGACGGGCGGCGGCGGCTCCGATGCCGGAGGCGCCACCGGTGACGATTGCACTGGCTCCGTTGATGTCCATGCAGCGGAGTCTAGGCAGTGCCGGACGGCCAAGGTTCTGCAGGTCCATCGTGCAAAGTTGCGCCGCCTGGAGGCCCTCAGCTCGCAAAGTTGCGCCGCCTCGACGTACTCGCCGCGGCTACAGGTCGGTGACGCCCTCGGCGACCAGGACCGCGGGGCCGGTCATGAGCACCCGGTCGTCCTCGGTCCAGACGATGTCGAGGCGGCCGCCGGGCAGATCGACGGCGTACGACGTGCCGCGCTCGGCGCCATCGGCCAGCGCCGCCGCGACCATCACCGCGCAGGCGCCGGTGCCGCAGGACTCGGTCTCGCCGGAGCCGCGCTCGTGCACCCGCATCGCCAGCTGCTGCTCGCCGACCCGGCGGACGAACTCGACATTGACCCCGTCGGGGTAGATCGCGGCGTCGACCACCGGGGCCTCGAGCAGCGGTCCGGCGTCGGCGAGGTCCTCGACGAAGGCGACCGCATGGGGGTTGCCCATATCGACGCGCGACGCGGCCCACGAGCGGTCCCCGACCGACACCTTGGTCTCGCCGAGGAGCGTCGGGGTGCCCATGTCCACCGTGATCCGGCCGCCATCGAAGGTGAGCACCTTGACGCCGGAGCGGGTCGCGATCGGCAGCGGGTTGCGCGGATCGACGTCAGCGTGGGTGGCCAGGTAGAGGCCGAGCACGCGGATGCCGTTGCCGCACATCTCGCTGAGCGAGCCGTCGGCGTTGCGGTAGTCCATGAACCACATCGCCTCGTCGCGGGCGCCGACCGCGGCCGGGTCGTCGGTCGCGTCGGTGCGGACCACCCGGATCACGCCGTCGGCGCCGATCCCGGCCCGGCGGTCGCACAGCCGCACCACCTGCTCGGGCGTCAGCTCGTGCCGGCCTCCTGCGTCGGGCACCAGCACGAAGTCGTTCCGCGTGCCGTGCCCCTTGACGAATGCGTAGTCCACCCGGCAAGTCTACGGATCCCCGTGTCCTCACCGGTTCTGTCGGTCCTCGGTGCGATGGTCGATCCATGGACGAACTGATGATGCTCCGCGGCGAGGGTCGTCACTGCCCCGACTGCGCGACCGTGACGATCTTCCTGCCCGTCGGAGACCACTCCGAGCGGCCGGATTGCGACGAGTGGGTCTGCACGGCCTGCGACGGTGCGCTGATCCTGGTCCCGCTGGCGGCCTGAACCGTCGCGCCCGGGCGCGAGCGGGAGTCGGCGATCTGTCATCCTGCCGGGGTGAGCAAGGAGCGCGCCAAGTCCCCCGCCGAGCCGCCAGTGCTGCGGGTCCGCGGCCTCACCCGGCGGTACGGCGAGCACTCCATCGTCACCGACCTGGACCTCGACGTTGCCGCCGGTGAGGCCGTCGCGCTGGTCGGTCGCAACGGCGCCGGCAAGTCCACCGTGCTGCGCTGCATCACCGGCGTCGACAAGCCGACCGAAGGCACCGTCGAGCTCGACGGCGCCACCCTCGACGAGCGCTCCCCCGCGGTGCGTGCCGGCCTGTCGGTGGTGATGGACGATCTGGACTTCTTTCCCGACCTGAGCGTCGTCGAGCATCTCGACCTGTTCGCCCGTGCACACCGGGTGCCCGATGCCGAGACGGTCGTCGACGACGTCCTCCACGAGGTCGGGCTCATCGACCAGTCCGGGCAGCTCCCCGGAACGCTGTCCTCGGGCCAGCGCCGCCGACTGGCGCTCGCGAGCGCCTTCGTGCGGCCCCGACGACTGCTGGTGCTCGACGAACCCGAGCAGCGGCTGGACTCCGCCGGCCTCGACTGGCTGGCCGGCAGACTGCAACGGGAGAAGGCCGAGGGTCTCGCCGTACTCCTGGCCAGCCACGCCGACCAGCTGGTCGCCGCGGTGGCCGACCGCGTCGTGACCCTGGGCGAGCACGAGCAGGAGGTCCCGAGCTGAGCGCCGGTCGGGAGGTCCGCGAGCTGAGGGCCGAGGTTCGGCACTGGCGACGCGGCCGCGCGAACGCCAAGCTCGTCGACGTCCTCGGTGACGTCTACATCGGGATCTTCGCGGCGCTGATGCTCGGCTCGATGGTCGCCAACGTGGTCATCAACGTCGGCCGGGTCTCCGGCCAGCTGTGCACCTCGGCCGGCTGCCGGGAAGGGCGCACCGCACTGCCCTGGCTGGTCGCCCTCGCGGCGCTGTTGCTGGTGGTGGCGGTGGCCCGGCTCTTCGGGCCGGTGTTCGTGTCGCCCGCGACCGCGTCGTGGCTGCTGCCGGCCCCGATCGACCGACCCTCGGTGCTCCGACCACGCCTGGTCTGGGCGCTCCTGGTGGCCCTCCCCGCCGCGGCCCTGCTCGCGGCGGTGGGCAGCACGCTCGCCGGGTTCGCGGCCGGACCGGTCGCTGCCTTCGCCGTCAGCGCCGGTGGTCTCGCCGTGGCCGGCGTCGGCATCGCGGCGCTCGCCCAGTCCCGGCGGGGCATCGCGTCCCGGGTGCTGGTCTGGCTGCTCGCCGCATTGCTGTGGGCGGCTCTGCTGGTGCTCGCTCTCGGTGTCGCACCGCGGCTGGAGTCGCCGCGACACCTGACGGCCACATGGTGGGCGGTGCTGGCGGCTGCGGCGGCGCTGGCCGTGGCCCTGGGGGTGCTCTCGGTGACCCGGCTGGGGCGGCTGCGTGACCGCGACGTCGCCCCCGGGGGCTCGCTCGCGCCCGGCCTGTCCGGAGCGCTGGCCACCCTCGACCTCGCCCTGCTCTATGACGTCCTGGTCGAGCACCGGTGGCGGGGCCACGCCACGGTGCGGTCCCGCCGCGGGCTGCCGGCAGGCCCGGAGGCGCTGGTCCGCACCGAGGTCACCCGGATGCTCCGCAGTCCGCAGACCGTCGTGGTGCTGGCCGCCGCCGTGGTCGCGCCGTACGCCGTGGCCGCGACCGGCGCAGGCCGACTGACGCTGCTGGTGGCCGCGCTCGCCGGCTTCCTCGCGGGCCTGCCGCTGCTGGTCGCCCTGCGGGTGCTCACCCGAACCCCCAGCCTGCTGCGGATGCTGCCGTTCCCGGTCGCCGAGACGCGACGGCTCGTGCTCCGGCTGCCCGGCCTGCTGCTCATCGCCTTCGGTCTTGCCTGCGTGCCCGCGGTCCATGCCGCGGTCGGCGGGACGCCCACCGGTGCGGTGGGCATCGGCTTCGCAATCGGGCTGTCCGCGCTCGCCTCCGCCGTCCGCTGGGTGACCGGGCGACCGCCGGACTACTCCCGGCCGCTCGTGTCCACGCCGGCCGGCGGCGTACCGACGAACCTCTATGGCAGTGCCCTGCGCGGGTTCGACATGCTGCTGGTCACCACGGCCCCGCTGCTGCTCTCCCCGACGGGCAACGGCGCATTCTTCTCCCTGGTCCTGTCGCTGGTGGTGCTCGGCTACCTCACTGCCCGTCAGTAGCCGACTCGCGGACGACGTCGTACCGTGCGCAGGCGAAGTCGCGGTTCTGCGCAAGGTCGGTGAGCCTCAGCTCGATCCGTCGCGGCAGCATCGGTGCGCCACCGCCGAGCGTCACGGGGGCGTACTGCACCCACACCTCATCGAGCAGACCGGCGTCGTGGAACTGTCCGACCAGGTCGCCACCGCCGACGACCCAGACGTTCTTCCCGCCGGCCGCGGCGACCATCTCCGCGTGCACGTCTGCGATCGGCGCGGAGGTGAACCGGATGTCGCCGTCCCGCGGCGGGAAGTCTCGGTGGGTGAACACCCAGCACGGCATCGAGTAGGGCCAGCCGTCGTCGTGGTTGTCCACGATCCACTGGTACGTCGTCGCGCCCATGCACATCGCCCCCCAGCCGGCCCGGACCCCGGCATAGCCCATCGGGCCGTGCTCGTCGATGTCACGGGACAGCAGCCAGGACAGGGAGTTGTCCGGGTCGGCGATGAAGCCGTCGACACTGGAGGCGGTGTAGTACTGAGTCACCATCGGTCCACCCTCGCACGGAGCACCGACACCCTGATCGCGCTTGCTCCGTCAGAGCGTCGCGGCCACCGCGGATCCGACGAGATCGGGGTCGTCGTGGGCCACCCACCGAACCCGGTCGTCCTTGCGGAACCAGCCCTCCTGACGGCGGGCGAACCGGCGGGTGGCCACGACCGTGCGCTCTCGGGCCTCGTCCTCGGTGATCTCCCCGGCGAGGTGGTCCAACACCTGCTGGTAGCCCAGCGCTCGGCTCGCGGTGAGTGACTCACGCAGGCCGTGCCCGCAGAGCTCGCGCACCTCGTCGACCAGCCCGCGCTGCCACATCAGGTCGACCCGGCGGGCGATCCGCTCGTCGAGCGTGGCCCGGTCGACGTCCACCCCGACCTGCCGTGCATCCCGGTAGTGGTAGCGACGCTCGGGCAGGGCCGCGGTGAAGGGCCCGCCGGTCAGCTCGATGACCTCCAGTGCTCGGACGATCCGACGGCCGTTGCTCGGCAGGATCGCGGCTGCAGCAGCCGGGTCCTGCGCGGCCAGTCGCCGGTGCATCGACTCGGACCCCTCGACCACGAGTTCCTCCTCGAGACGGGCCCGGACCGTTGGGTCGGTGCCAGGGAAGTCGAACTCGTCCAGCACCGCTCGGGTGTAGAGCGCGGAGCCGCCCACCAGCACCGGCACGACGTCGCGGCGGTGACAGTCGGCGATCACGTCGCGCGCCAGCCGCTGGAACTCTGCGACGCTGGCGCTCTGGCTGACGTCGAGGAGGTCGAGCAGGTGGTGCCGGATCCCGCGCCGCTCGGCCACCGGCAGCTTCGCCGTACCGATGTCCATGCCGCGGTAGACCTGCATCGCGTCGGTGTTGACCACCTCACCACCGAGGCGCTCGGCGAGCTCGAGAGCCAGGTCGCTCTTGCCGGCCGCGGTGCTGCCGACGACGGCCAGCACCCTGCTCTGCGCACCTCCCATGTGATAAGTCTGTCAGGCTGGCGACAGTCGCCGGCAGATCATCTCGGAGGTACTCATGGGATTTCTCGACGACGCCAAGGACAAGGCTGCCGGCCTGCTCGGCGACAACAAGGACAAGGTCGGTGAGGGCGTGGACAAGGTGGCCGGCATCGCCGACGAGAAGACCGGTGGCACGTTCACCGACCAGATCGACCAGGGTGCCGACCAGGCCAAGGACGCTCTCGGCAACCTCGACGGCTGATTGAGATGAGCCGCTTCACCGTCGTGCCGGCGGCGTACGTCTATCTCCGGCGCGATGGTGAGGTGCTCCTCCAGCTGCGACAGGACACCGGCTACATGGACGGGCATTGGGCCGCCGCGGCTGCCGGACATGTCGAGCGCGGTGAGACGGCGTACGACGCCGCACGGCGCGAGGCCGCCGAGGAGCTCGGGCTGACCGACCTCGTCCTCGCCTTCGAGCTCACCATGCAGCGCACCCAGGGACCCGGCCCAGACGCGGCCTTCGACCCGATCGAGGAGCGGGTCGACTTCTTCTTCAGCTGCACCTCCTGGTCCGGCGACCCGCGGATCATGGAGCCGGACAAGTGTGCCGAGCTGCGCTGGTTCGGGCTCGATGACCTGCCCGACACCGTGGTCCCCCACGAGCGGCTCGCGCTCCAGCGGCTCGGCTCCGGCGGCGGCTACGCGACCTTCGGTTTCGATCGCGCCGGATCGGGCACGCGGACCTGATGAGCCTGCCCGAGCCACGTGTCGACCCCGCGCCCGACGAGTTCCCCGGTGGCGCAGACGCCGTCGACGACTACGTCGAGGAGTTTCCGCACCTCACCCCCGACCCGCCGTTCTCGGCCCAGATCGAGGACGAGGTGGTCCCAAACGCGGTCCGTGCACCGGACGACAAGCAGCAGGAGGGCGACTCCTCCGACGGTCACGGGGCGGACCCGACCAGCGAGCCCGCCTGATCCAGCCGTCAGCCGCAGCCCGACGCCTCCGGCAGGGGTGCAGGCACGCCGACCGCCGGCATCCCCAGCGCCACCCCCTGCGAGGGCACCCCCTCCGGTGTCTGACCCTGCCGAAGGGCCCATGCGTCCCCCGCCCGGGTACGGCGGACCGCGCGCACCGGTCCGTCGGCGACCAGGTGGTGCGGAGCGCCGTGGCTGACCTCGACCTCGACCACGTCACCGGGTCGCACATCGATCGTGCTGCCGTCGGCGGCGACGGGGGTGAAGTGCACCAGCCGGTTGTCGCGGGCGCGGCCGGACAGCCGGTGGGTGGCAGCGTCCTTGCGCCCCTCCCCCTCGGCGACCATCAGCTCCAGGGTCCTGCCCTCGAGCCGGCGGTTCTCGGCCCAGGAGATCTCGTTGACCAGCGCCACCAGCCGCTCATACCGCTCCTGGACGACCTCGGCCGGCACCTGGTCGGGCAGGTCGGCCGCCGGCGTACCGGGTCGCTTGGAGTACTGGAAGGTGAACGCGCCGGCGAACCGCGCCTGCCGCACCACCTTCATCGTCTCGAGGAAGTCCTCCTCGGTCTCGCCGGGGAAGCCGACGATGATGTCGGTGGTGATCGCCGCATCGGGCATCGCCGCCCGCACCCGGTCGATGATGCCCAGGAACTTCTCCTGGCGATAGGAGCGACGCATCTCCTTGAGCAGCCGTGACGAGCCCGACTGCAGCGGCATGTGCAGCTGCGGCATCACGTTGGGTGTCTGCGCCATCGCCTCGATGACGTCGTCGGTGAACGACGAGGGGTGCGGGCTGGTGAAACGCACCCGCTCCAGGCCCTCGATGTCGCCGCAGGCGCGCAGCAGCCTGCTGAACGCCTGCCGGTCGCCGAACTCCACCCCGTACGTGTTCACGTTCTGCCCGAGCAGGGTCACCTCGCTGACGCCCTCGGCGACGAGCGCCTCGATCTCCGCGAGGATCTCGCCCGGCCGCCGGTCCTTCTCCTTGCCCCGCAGTGCGGGCACGATGCAGAACGTGCAGCTGTTGTTGCAGCCGACGCTGATCGACACCCAGGCCGCGTAGGCCGACTCCCGCTTGGTCGGCAGCGTGCTCGGGAAGACCTCGAGGGACTCCAGGATCTCGATCTGCGCCTCGTCTGCGACCCGGGCCCGTTCGAGCAGCACCGGCAGCGACCCGATGTTGTGGGTGCCGAAGACCACGTCCACCCAGGGCGCCTTCGTCGTGATCGTGTCGCGGTCCTTCTGCGCCAGACAGCCACCCACCGCGATCTGCATGCCCGGCTGCTTCGCCTTGACCGGCGCCAGATGGCCGAGGTTGCCGTAGAGCCGGTTGTCGGCGTTCTCCCGGACCGCGCAGGTGTTGAACACGACCACGTCGGCCTGGTCGCCCTGCGCCACCGGGGCATAGCCGGCGTCCTCGAGCAGACCGGAGATCCGTTCGGAGTCGTGGACGTTCATCTGGCACCCGTAGGTGCGGACCTCGTAGGTACGGACAGCGCTGTTCATGACCGGACAAGGGTACGTGGTGCCGACGCCGGCGCTCGCCGGTCGGGGCCCGCCACACTAGGCAACACAACAGCCACGATGCACGCGGCGCACGGGTCAGGGGGCATATCGGGTACGCACCCGGGAGGAATGTGCCGCATGACGGACGCTGCGGGTCTCGTCGTTCTCACGGGCGTCGAGAAGAAGTACGGCGAGCTGCATGCGCTGAAGGACAGCAGTGTGTGGTCGCACTGAAGGACAGCTCACTGGGCAGGGTCGCTGGATCTCGCTCTACCTCAACGACTATCTGATGGTCTTCGGCCCGATCGCGCTGATCTATGTGGTGACGAACAACGGCGTCTCAGCACTGGCCACCTGGCTCGAGCCGCGGCTCGCCCGTCCTGGCCGTGCAGCGGCAAGCGCCGTCGAGGATGTCGAGGCAGTGCTTCCCCAGGGCTGATATGTGGGCCCTGTCTGTCAAGAGGGCAGGGTGAGGCGCCGCCGGCACTGGGTGTGCTGGCGGCGCCTCTCTTGGTCTGGGGCTGTGGTCGTCTTGTCGCAGCGTGTCGTTGTCGACGCGCGGTCGATGCTGATATGCGCGGGTTGGTTACCGCAGGACGGCGTGCGGCAGGAGTGGTCGGCTTCTCTGAGGTCGAGCGTCACGAGCTTTTTCGTGGCTCACAGCCCAATCGCGGACGGGGTTCTCCTCGCGCTGCTCGTCAAGACGGTTGACGGGCCAGGCCAAGTCTTCGTAGGCCGGCTACTCCAATATGGCTAGTGACCAGCACCAGCCGGCTAGCTCACGCGCGATCGCGGTGTTCGCGACGGTGTTCTTCTTGTGCCGGCGGGTGTAGCTGGCCCAGCGTTGGTTGAGTCGGGTGTTGCCCACGTGCGCGCGCACGCGTGCCGCTTCTGGGGCCTGTTCCCAGCGGGCTCGCAGGACCGCACCGACGGTGTAGCGGGGCTTGTGGTGCCAGGCGGCCTCGATCAGTAGCCGCCGGGCGTGGCTGTTGCCGGTCTTGGTGATCGAGCCCTGGCGGCGGGACTGGCCGCTGGAGTGCTCGGAAGGGACGAGTCCGAGGTAGGCGCCGATGCCGTTGGCGTTGAATCGCTGCCAGTCACCGAGCTCGACGGCGAGCGCGAATCCGGTCAAGGTCGAGATACCGCGCAGGCAGCACAGTCGACGTGTCACGTCGGTGAACTCGCTGTCTGCGGCGACCTGGGCGATCAGCTTGTCGAGGCGATCGCGGCGCGCGACGGCGAACTCGATGGCCTCGAGGTCGGCCTCGTAGGCGCATCGGGTGCCCAGCTCCTCGAAGCGGATCCGATGCAGCCACCCATGGTGCTTGGCCGACCAGGTCTGCCCGCCGTAGTAGACGTGTCCGTGGCGCAGCAACAGCTTCGAGACCCGGTGCCGGGCGCGCATCAGATCGCCGCGGACGTCCTCACGGGCCCTGACAAGGTCGCGTGCCGATTCTTGGGAGATCGTCGGCACCCGGACGCTGGTCACGTCGTCGTTGCGCAGCAGCTTGGCAAGTTGCAGCGCGTCACGGGCATCGGTCTTGACCCGATCACCAGCCGGACGAACGAGCTTGGACGGTGCCGCGACCTCGCACCGCAGCCCGGCCGCAGCCAGCGCTCGGGCCAATCCGAACCCCGTCGGTCCTGCCTCGTAGGTGACCGCGACCGGACCGGGCAGACGAGCCAGCCATTCCAGGACGATCTCGTTCGAGGGGATCAGCCGTTCCTTGAACAGCTCGCCGGTCGTGGTGTCGATCGCCGTCGCGACGACCGACCGTGCATGCACATCGAGTCCAACACTCGTACGCTCAGTGAACACCGGGGCCTCCTATGCCTGTGGATAGGTCGAGCAGGCCGCTCCTGCCCGATAACCCACGTTCATGCATGTGAGAGGCCCCGGCCCGCAACCCCCTCACGTCGAGGCGGTCACGTCATACCGTCTGACCCGCACGGGGCACCCTCACGACCGGACGAGACTCCGAGCGGGGTCGCCGGGCCGGTCGTCGCCCCGTCGCCGCCAGGCGGCCAGCGCCGCAGCCGGCGGGAGCAGGATCAGCGCCGACTGCACGGTCGTGTCCAGCCAGTCCACGTGCAGCGACGGGTCGGCGAGCGCACCAAGCCCGAGCACCGCTCCGGCGGTGACGGCCGCGGAGGCCTGCTCCCGGCTCAACCGCACGCAGGCGAGCAGCGGCAGACACCACAAGAAGTACCAGTACTGCAGCACGGGACTGAGCAAGGTCGCGGCCAGCATCACCAGCGCCGTACCCCGCAGCGCCGGGATCGTCTCGGTCCGTGTCCGCACCAGCGTGCCGATGATGACCGCCCCCAGGAGAGCGACCGCACCGATGCGGATGATGGTGGAGGGATGCAGGTCGGTCAGCACGACGTGCCCCAGGTGGCCGAGGCCGCGCAGGCCCTCGTCGAGCAGGTGGCCGGTGTAGACACTCGGCGCGAGAAGGGTCCGTTCGTGGGCCGGGACCGCTAGCCCGTGCACCCAGCCGAAGCCGAGCCCGGAGGCGATCCCGATCGCGACGACGGTGCCGGCTCCGAGGACACCGACCTCGACGGTCCGCCGGAGCCGCTGCGACAGCCGGGCCCCCGGATGCAGGGAGAGCAGCACCACGCCGAGCGCGACGAGGCCTCCCGGTGCCTTGACCGACGCGGCGACTCCGGCAAGCACAGCGGCCCAGGCCCAGTGCTCCCGGCGCGCGACAACGAGCGCGCAGAGCATCACCGCGGCCATCAGCAGGTCGTTGTGCAGTCCCCCGACACCGTGCGCGATCACCAGCGGGCTGGCCAGCACCAGCGCGGACGCGTCAGCCGGGTTGCGACCGCTTCGCGCCGCCAGCCTGGGCACCGCCCAGGCGAGCAGTCCGACCGCGCCCAAGGCGAGAAGCCGGTAGGCGATCAGCAGAACCCACGGGTCCGAGGTCAGCCGCGAGAACACCCCACCCCAGACCAGTGGCACCGGGCCGTAGGGCGAGACGGTGAACAGCCAGCCGTGCCAGACCGCCGAGCTCAACGGGCCGGGGAGCACCGCCGGCGGATAGATGTACGGCGACAGCCCGTGACCGTCGAGATAGCCGGTGGCCACGTAGCTCCAGCCGTCCCCGCTGAACAGCGGCGGCGCGCCCAGCAGTGGTATCACCCAGAGCGCGGTGACCTGCCGCACCCGACGTACGCCGTCGGGTCGGTCTGCGACGATCCTGCGCAGCCGCCACCACGACCAGGTCAGCAGCGCCAGACCCGCGAACGCGATTCCCATGCCCAGCGCGCGATGGACGGGCAGGCTGCGCAGCTGGTGCAGCACCGGGGTCTGCCGGACCCAGCTCGGGGTCGGCTCCGGTCCGTAGAGGAGGCCGCTGAAGAGGAGGAGGCCCGAGCCGGCGACCCCGTATGAAGCCACTCCTCGCACATCTTCACACTGGGCGGCCAACCTTTCGCCGTCCTGAGCGCTTCCCGAGGATGTGCGAAGCCCGCGGCCCGTGGCCCACCTCGCTCAGGAGCTGCTCGAGGTCACCAAGGGGTTCGGCCTCTCGGTCGTGCGCGGGTGGTTCGAGAAGTCGGCTTACCCCTTGTCGACGTCGGCCGCACGCTGCAGGATCTCGGCCTCGCTGCGCACGGCCTTGGTGGTGGCGGGATCCATCAGTGGCTCGGTTCCCGGCTGCTGGAGATCGGTCTCGGTGGTGTCGGGGTTGGTTGCTCGCCCCGCGCCGGTGGTGCCGACCGGCGTCTGCACCTCCACATCCTCGCCGAACAGCTCAGCCTCGGCGTCCGCCTGCCACCGGTCGATGTCGGGCTCGCCTCCGACCCGGCCGTGCGCCGAGCGTCGGGAGGTGGCTGCCGGCTCGTGCTCGGCAGGCTCGGCCAGGTTGGGTGGCGGCGGCTCCGGTGCGGGCTCGGGGATCGGCGGCATCGGCGTCGGGCCGGGTGTCGGGTCCGGGGACGGGTCCGGACCGGGTACCGGAGAGGGCCCCGGTGTCGGTGTCGGCGTCGGGGGCGGTGCAGGCGGAGAGGTGGTGGCGGAGGACCAGGTGGGCCGTCCGTCATCGCCGCCTGCAGCGATCCGCACTACGGAGTACGCCGCTCCCTTGACCAGGCCGGCGGCGTACGACGCGCTGGCGACCGGGTGCCGGACCGCGTCGTACCCGGTCCTCGTCAGATGTCCGATGATTCGCGTGACTGCCACGGCTGCTCCTTCCGTCGTCTGCCCCGCTGGTGCCCGGGGGCGACGCGGAGCAAACGGTGGTCAGGACCAGCTGTGGTCGCTCACGTCGCTCCGGGCTTATCGGTCACCCAGAGCCGGATCTCCCCCTCGATCACGGTGGCGCCGTCCTTGCGGACCCCGCGGACCCGCACCCGCAGGTCGCCGCCCGACTCGGACAGGGCGGCGCCGCCCCACTGCTCAGGGTCGGTCTCGGCGATGCAGGTGATGTCGGAGTCCGCCTTGGCGGTGTAGCTGACCTCCATCCCCTTCGGGATCCATCGCTTGTCGCTCGGGATCGACGCCTCGGCCAGCGCGCCCATCGCTGCTTCGAGCCCGTTGCACAGCGCGATCGCGTGCACGGTGCCGATGTGGTTCTGCACCCCGCGCCGCTTGCGGATCACCACTTCGGCGCGGTTCGGCTCGATCACGGTGAACAGTGGCCGGACCGACCAGAAGTACGGCGCCACCTGGCTGAACGCGAACGAGAACACCCGATCGCCCACCACCGGGATCCGGTGCGCCTTGGCGTAGAGGTCGAGGACTTTGCTCATGACAGGGACATTACTTGCCGGTAACCGATCTGCCCATGACCCGGGCCACATCGATCGAGTGCCCGATGACCGTGTCCTGCCGGCCGCCCGGCCGGGCGGGATCGTGCGGCTCGTCGAACCAGACCCCCTCCGTGGCGCCGACCTTGCGGAGCACCCGCAGCGAACGATGGTTGCGATGGTCCGGGGCGGCGAACAGCTCCCCGGCGTCCGAGTACGCCGGAGTCACGATGTCGCGCAGCAGCACCCACAGCAGGCTCGTTCCCAGGCCCCGCCCGGCATACGCCGGCTCGCCGATCAGGTAGTCGAATCCGATCGCGTCGGGTCGTCCACACACCAGCCCGTAGTCGGGGTAGTCGGCGATCCGGTAGTCCTGCGCGAAGCCGACCGACCTGCCGTTCACCTCCCAGATCCACAGTCGGGTCGGGTCCTGGCCGCTCAGGGCGGGCCCGTAGTGGGCAGCGACCTCATCGGGGCTGCGGTCGTCGTCCCACCATCGGGCGACGTGCGCGGCGTTGACCCAGCGGACGAGCGAGGGGAGGTCGCCCTCGGTCATCGGCCGTACCGCGAACCGATGTTGCTCGTCGACCCCGAACACCAGCGGATCCCCGGATAGGTCGACGGCCAGCACCGGGCCGGACACCTGACCGAGCCGGGCGGCGGCCCGATCGGCGGCGACCGCCCACGACACGTCCGGGCCGACGTCCGCCCGGCGAAGTTCGAACCTCACCCGACCATCTTGGCCAGGGATCGGCTCGCTGAACACCAGAACACGTTCTAGCATGTGCCGATGCAGCGAGCCGAGCTCCAGGACGCGTTCGACCATTACGTCGGCACCGTCGGGCAGATCGCTGCCTGCGGCGACTGGTCCGGGTTTGCGGACCTCTTCACCGAGGACGCGACCTACTGCGAGCACGCGTACGGCGACTTCCGGGGCCGTGAGCAGATCCGTCCGTGGATCGTGCGCACCATGACCACCTTCCCCGGCAACCAGATGGTCGCCTTCCCGCCGGCCTGGGCGGTGCTGGACCCCGACGGCCGACGGGTGGTCTGCGAGATCCGGAACCTGATGCGCGACCCCGGTGACGGGTCGGTGCACGAAGCGTCCAACATCACCATCCTCAGCTATGCCTGCGACGGGCTGTGGTCGCGCGAGGAGGACGTCTACAACCCGCAGAGGTTCGCCGACATGGTCCGTCGGTGGGCCGTGGTCGCCCGCGACCACGGCACCCTGGACGCCGCCGGCGCGGTGATGCTCGACGCACTCGGCGGCTGAGCGGGCCCGTCAGGGGGTGATGTGCTCCGGGTCGGCCAAATCGACATCGAGCTCCTCGCGCACCACCCGGTAGGCCACCGCCGAGGAGTGCCCCTTGCGAGCCAGCATCCCGACCAGGCGGCGCACAGCCTTCTCTCGATCGAGCGTCTGCACGGACCTGAGCTTGCGACGCACCTGCTCGCGAGCCGCCCCGACCTCGTCATCGTCGTCGACGTCGCCCAGCGCCTCGCCCATCACCTCGGCGTCGACGCCCTTGCGGCGCAGCTCCTGCGCCAGGGCTCGGCGGGCCAGGCCGCGTCCGGTCTGCCGCTGCTGGATCCAGTCACGGGCGAAGGCGGCGTCGTCGATCAGGCCGACCTCCTCGAACCTGTTCAGCAGCGGCTCGGCCACGTCGTCGGGCACGTTCTTCTGCGCGAGCTTCTTGGCCAGCTCGGCGCGGGTCCGGGCTCTGCCGGTGAGCTGGTCGAGCAGGATCTTGCGCGCCACCGACTCCTGGTCCGGCTCGGGCCCGAGGTCCCGGTCCGGAGCCGGCTCGGTCGAGCGTTCAGCGCCCATGGCTCCTCCTCCTGCGGGTCGCGACCCAGCGACCTGCCGGGACTAGAAGTCGATGCCCTCGGGGTCGATGGTGGGGTCGTCGGCGACGAACTCACCCGGAGCGTCCACGGTCGGGCCGATGCCGAGCTTCTCCAGGATCCGCTTCTCCAGCTCGTTGGCCAGGTCGGGGTTGTCCTTGAGGAAGCCTCGGGCGTTCTCCTTGCCCTGGCCCAGCTGGTCGCCTTCGTAGGTGTACCAGGCGCCAGCCTTGCGGACGAGCCCCGCCTCGACGCCGACGTCGATCAGGCCACCCTCACGGCTGATGCCCTTGCCGTACATGATGTCGAACTCAGCCTGCTTGAACGGCGGGGCGACCTTGTTCTTCACGACCTTGACCCGGGTCCGGTTGCCGACCATGTCGGTGCCGTCCTTGAGGGTCTCGATGCGGCGTACGTCGAGCCGCACCGAGGCGTAGAACTTCAGCGCCTTGCCGCCGGTGGTGGTCTCCGGCGAGCCGAACATCACGCCGATCTTCTCGCGGAGCTGGTTGATGAAGATCATCGTGGTGCCGGCCTGGCTGAGCGCGCCGGTCATCTTGCGCAGCGCCTGACTCATCAGCCGCGCCTGCAGGCCGACGTGGCTGTCGCCCATCTCGCCCTCGATCTCGGCGCGGGGCACCAGCGCGGCGACCGAGTCGATCACGATCAGGTCCAGCGCACCCGAGCGGGTCAGCATGTCGGCTATCTCGAGGGCCTGCTCGCCTGAGTCGGGCTGGGAGACCAGCAGCGCGTCGGTGTCGACGCCGAGGGCCTTGGCGTAGTCGGGGTCGAGCGCGTGCTCGGCGTCGATGAAGGCGACCAAGCCACCGGCGGCCTGGGCGTTGGCCACGGCGTGCAGCGCCACCGTGGTCTTGCCGCTGGACTCGGGGCCGTAGATCTCCACCACGCGTCCGCGCGGCAGGCCGCCGAGCCCGAGCGCGATGTCGAGCGAGATCGCTCCGGTCGGGATCACCTCGAGCGGCGCACGCACCTCGTCGCCCAGCCGCATCACCGAGCCCTTGCCGAACTGCTTCTCGATGTTCGCCAGCGCTGCGTCGAGCGCCTTCTCCTTGTTGCTCTCGGCTCCAGCGGCCATGATCTGCGTCCTCTCGTGCTGCGGCTTGTCGTCTGCTCCGACGCTAGGGGGCGGCGCCGACAGGTTCGTCCCACGAACCCGGATCTGTGGACAACGGCCGGTCGACCCCTACCTGTGGAGGACAACGGTAGTACGAACACCTGTTCGATCCACGCCCCGGCCCCGGCGTGTCGGACGAGGAATCAGCAGGACGGTTCGGACGCAGCCGCGGCCGACTCGACGCAAGCCCTCAGCGTGCCACCCCGAGCGCCTCGCGCCGGGCGACCAGCACGGCGGCAAGCACGCCCAGGCTGAGCAGCGCACCGAAGAGGTTCAGCGCCCCGAAGCCGAGCTCCTGCATCACCACGCCGGCCAGGGCCGCCGCGACGGCAGCCGCCCCGTTCATGCACAGGTCGGCGGCCCCCTGGACGTCGGTGCGCGCAGCCAGCGGGGTCGACTCGGTCAGCATCGCCGAGCCGGCCACGGTCGAGCAGGACCAGCCCACCCCGAGCAGCAGCAGGCCGATCCCGATCCGCCACGAGGCCCCCATCGGCGAGGTGCCACACAGCAGCATCGCCACCAGCAGGATGCCGGCGCCGGCCACCAGCACCAACGTACGCCCGAAGCGGTCGGCGGCCCAGCCGACCAGCGGGGAGAAGAAGTACATGCCCAGCACGTGCACGCTGACGACGATCCCGATGACCTCCAGCTGAGCGCCGCCGTGGTGCATGTGCAGCGGGGTCATCACCATCACCGCGACCATCACCGCGTGCCCCGCCGAGATCGCCAGGATCCCGGCGGCCACGCCCGGGTGCGTCGTGACGACCTCGCGGACCCGGCCCCACGAGGTGCCCGGCCGGACGACGTCGACCTGACCCGCGCGCTCCCGCGCCACGAGAAGGGGGTCCGGCCGCAGCGCGACCGCGACCACGACCACCGCGAGCAGCACCGCGACCACCGAGAACGCGAAGGGACCGGTGAGGCGGGGCAGTCCGAGGTCCACCGCGACCGTGCCTGAGGGACCGGTCAGATTGGGCCCGAGGACCGCGCCGACGCTGGTCGCCCACAGCACCACGGCGAGCGCCCGGGCGCGGGTCCTCGGGGTGGCCAGATCGGCGGCGGCGTATCGCGACTGGTAGTTCGAGGCGCTGTTCGCGCCCAGGAGGAGCCCGCCGAGCAAGAGCACCGGGAACGACCGGACCGCCCCGCCCAGCACACAGGCCGCCGCGCCGACGGCACCGACGAGGTAGCCGACCACCAGCCCGGTACGCCGGCCGTGGCGCCCCATCAGCGACGCGAGCAGGAAGGACGCGACTGCGGCGCCGAGCACCTGAGCGGTCTGCACCAGCCCGGCCAGCGCCTTCGATCCGGACACCTCCTCGGCCAGCACCGCCGCTACCGCGACGCCGATGGTGCTGCCGAGACCGCCCAGCGCCTGGCTGACCACCAGCACCCCCAGGGTCCGGCGCTGCACCGGGTCGGTGGCCCGTGGCGCCTCGGACTCAGCCACCGCCACCGACGCGCCCCAGCTGTGCGTAGTCGCCGACACCGCACTCGGCGAGCAGTCCGAGCAGTTGCCGTGTATCGGGAACGAACGCGCGCTCCGGGTCCGCGAGCAGCTCGGCCAGCTCGGCCAGGGTGCGCCAGCCTCCCTCGGCGACCTCCTCGGGCTGGTGCCGGACCGCACCGTTCCAGACCGCCTCGAAGACGTGCTCGAAGCAACGGGTCGTGCCGTCCTCATAGAGATGGCTGCCGAGGGGGTGGAGCGGGACGCCCGCGATGCCGAGCTCCTCGGCGAGCTCGCGACGGGCGGACTCCATCGGATCCTCGCCCGAGCGCAGCACACCGCCGGCAGCCGCATCCCAGTGCCCCGCGGCCCAGTCCTTGGTGTCCGTGCGCCGGTGCACGTAGATCCGGCCGGCGCGGTCCCGGACCAGCACGGCGGTGGCTGCGTGCCGCAGGTTGCGGGCGCGCACCTCGGCGCGGTCCGCCACTCCGACCACCGTGCCCACGGCATCGACCAGGGCGACCTGCTCGTCGGCGCTCACCGCTCGCCCGGCGGCAGCTCGAGGGCGGCCCACACCGCCCGCCACACCTGCTTGGCCGGCTCACCGGCCGCCAGGGCCTCGGCGACGGTGCGGCCCCCGAGCTCGGGAAGCACCTGCTGGCTGGCCCAGACCCGCGCGTAGGACGAGCCCAGGGCCTCCTCCATCCGGCGCCAGAACTCGGTGTGCCTCATCGATGCTCCGATCCGGTGGGCGCTGCGGTGGCGACCACGTCGAGCCAGCGGTCACGGGCGCTCTCGGTCTGGTTGACCACCTCGACGGTCCAGCCGGCTCCGGCGAGCACCTCGCGCAGCGGTTGCTCCCGCCAGTAGGTGAAGTGCCGGGGTGCGGCCACCTTGCCATGCGTCGACCAGGCCTCGCCGTCCCCCTCCTTCACACTGAGGAACAGCACGCCTCCCGGCCTCGTCACCGCCGCCAGCCTCGCCAGCACCGTGGCCAGGTCGTCGCGGGCGACATGCAGCAGCGCGGCATTGCTCCACACCGCGTCCCACGGACCGCCGAGGTCATCGACGAGCGGATCGACCACGTCGGCGTCGTGGCCGTCCGCGCGGAGCAGGTCGACGAAGGCCGGGGTGATGTCGGTGCGACGTACGACGAGGCCTGCCGCCTCCAGCGCGCACGCGTCCCGGCCGGGTCCGCTGCCGATCTCGAGCACCTCGGCGCCCTCCCCCACCCTGGCGACGAAGGCCGCGATGTCGAAGCGCACCTGGGTGGGCAGGCCCGGCGTCGCAGCAGCGTACGCCGCCGCAAAGGACTGGTAGGCCTCGACGGTGGCCCGGCGGGGGTCGGTCACCCGGTGCCGCCGACGTCCCAGAGGTGGTGCACGACGTCGTGCAGGTGGTAGCGACCGAGGGTGTCGACCGTGAACACCGAACCGTCGCTGCGTCGGCCGGTGCGCTGCCATGCGTCATCCGGCACGGCACCGTAGGCCGCCGCCGCCGCATCGGCCGCCGTGAGCAGGTCCACGAGGACTGCGTCGGCGGGCTGCTCGTCGTACCGCGCCGAGACCGCGGTCTCGTCCTGGTCCCAGTTCGCGAACGTCGGGTCCACCTGCTCGAGCATCAGCCGCACCCGCGCCGCGAAGAGCCGGTGCACGTCGCGGACATGGCAGGCGTACTCGAGGGGCGACCAGATGTTGTCCGCTGGCCGGACCGCGGCGTCGTCACCGGCCAACACCTCGCGCCACCCCGCAGCATTCGCCTGCAGCAGCCCGGGAAGGCGTCCGGGCGTCGCCCGGGCCGCGTCGAAGGCGCAGTCCGGGCACGGTCTGCTCAGTACCCAGGTCCAGTCCTTGGTGTCCGGTTCGATCGGCATGGAGGCAATCCTGTCAGCCGTCGGCGATGATCCGGACATCGACGCCGGCCGGGCGCACGCTCGAGCGCTGGATCGACGTGATGCCCGCGGACCATCGTGGACGATCGGGAGAAGTTCTCCGAAAGTCTGAACGGCCGGGCTCATCCGATGCTCTGATTCCCCCTGGGGGAGACGTCGAGAGGCACGCCCATGAAGCCCAGGACCCAGATCCGCCGAACCGTCACCGTCGTGACGGTCGTGGCCGTGCTGTGCGCCCTCGCCGGGCTCGCGGTGGCGAGACCCTGGCAAGGGTCCCCCCACCGACCCGCCCCCTTAGGGATCGGCAGCGACCCGGACGCTCCGGCGGGACACCCGATCGACGCGGACAAGTACCTCGCCGCCCGGTCGGCGTTCGCCCGGGCGCGGTTCGGCGATCCGTTGGCCGACGGGCACCGCGATCTGCGAGCGGTCGCGGTGCGCCAGCTGCACCGGGCCCAGGCGCAGCAGGCGGACGCCGGGAGCGCCGCCGGTCCCGGTCAGCCCGGGGCGGCCGGCGCGCCACAGAGCGCCACAGCGGCGGCGGCCGACGAGGCCTGGACCGCGATCGGACCGAACGGGCTTCCCAACGGCCAGACCATCGGCAACGAGGTTCCGGTCTCCGGACGCGCGACGTCCATCGCGGTCGACCCCACCAACGCGGACATCGTCTACATCGGCACCGCGAACGGCGGCGTCTTCCGGACGACGAACGGCGGCACGGACTGGGTGCCCATCCTCGACCAGGCACAGTCGTTGGCGATCGGCGCCCTGGCGCTCGCCCCGAGCGACCCCACCACCTTGTACGTCGGCACCGGCGAGGCCAGCGGATCGGGCGACTCCTACGCCGGCGTCGGGCTCTACCGGATCGCGAACGCCCGCACCACCGCAGAGGCAGTCGGGCCGATCAACCCCACGGTCACGTTCGGCGGCGCCCGCGTGCCCGCGTTCCGCGGATCCTCCATCTCACGCATCCTGGTCAGCGCGACCGATCCCGGAACCGTGGTGGTCACCTCCGGATACGGCTGGGTCGGCAATGGACACGCCGCCGACCCCCAACGGTGGGCCGAGGGGATCTTCCGCTCGACGAACGCCGACGCCGCGGCCGGAGACGTCTCGTTCACCCCGATGATGGTGCCCGGCCAGGGTCCCGAGCAGGGAGCCGACGTGGCAGCGCTTGCTCCCGACCTGGGCATCCTGCTCGTCTCGGTCACCGACCAGTCCGGCGACGGCAGCGGCGGGATCTGGCGGGTGACCGGCGCCTTCGGGACTCCGACCTGGACCAACGAGCTGCCGCTCGCCACCGGCGACCAGGCGCACCTCGCAGTCAATGGCGCCGTCGCCTATGCCTACAGCGCCGGAAGCACCCACGGTGATCTGCGCACCTCCACCGACGGCGGCCTCACCTGGACGACCTCGAGTGCCCCGATGGCGAAGGAAGTCTGCGGTGGGCAGTGCCGGTACGACAGCCCGGTCGCGGTCGATCCCGCCGACGCGCAGCACCTGCTGCTCGGCGGCTCAGCCGACAGCTACCCGAGCCACATCCTGGTCGAGTCCAGCGACGGCGGGATCACCTCCGACAACGGCACCCACACCACCCACCTGCACGCGGACAACCACGCGATCGCCTTCGCTCCGCACAGTCCCTCCGGTCAGACCGTGGTGTGGGATGCCACCGATGGCGGGGTCTTCAAGTCGGTCGACGGCGGTCTGAGCTGGACGAGCGAGAACACCCCCGGCCTGAACACCCTGCAGTTCGAGAGCCTTGCGGTCGCGCCGTACGACCCCGACATCACCATCGGGGGCACCCAGGACAACGGCACCGAGGAGCACACCGGACCGGATCCTTCCGCCTGGAGCCGGGTCGACTGGGGAGACGGCGGCTTCGCGCTGGTCGACTCCCATTCGACGGCCGCTTCGCAGACCTTCTACCACACCTACTTCAACGCGACCGGCAGCGTGATCGGGCTGGCCCGCTGGCGCAGCACCGACGGCTACCGGTTGGGTGAGGGCAACTGGTCCCTCCTCGGCTGCGGCGGCTCGTCCAACGGCATCTCCTGCTCGGACAACACACTCTTCTACGCACCGATGGCGCTCGGACCCGGCAGCCCGAACGACACCGTCTACTTCGGCACGGACCGGCTCTACCGCTCGACCGACCAGGGCTCGTCGATGAGCGTGGTCGGCAGCTCGGGCGCCATCGACGGAGCCCACGTGTCCGCGATCGCGATCGCGCCGACCGACGACAGCGAGCGGCTGGTCGGCCTCGATGACGGCTCGGTGTGGCTCTCGACCGGCACCGGCCCCCTGACGAAGCTGGCCGGCCCCTGGCCGACCACGCAGGGCGACCCCGCCGAGGGCACCTACATCTCCTCGCTCGCCATCGACCCGACCGATCCGCAACGGGCCTACGTGGTGCTGGGCGACTTCCTCCAGGGCGCCGACCTGCACGTGTGGTCCACCTCGGACCTGCTCTCGGCAGACCCCACGTGGACGGCGGGCACCGGGCTGCCCGACATCCCGGTCAACTCCGTGGTGATCGACCCACGGACCCCGGCCGACGTCTTCGTCGGCACCCAGATCGGCGTCTACGCCTCGGCCGACCACGGCGCAACCTGGCAGCCCTTCGGGACCGGTCTTCCGGTCGTCCCGGTGGTGCAGATGGCGGTGGCCTCCCCGGGCACCGCGGGCGAGGCACTCCGGGTCGCCACCCACGGCAGGGGCATCTGGCAACTGCCGCTCCCGGTGCTCAAGCATCTCGACTCGGTGACCGTCACACCGTCGAGCGCGACGATCGCCAAGGGCCAGGTCGAGCAGTACGACGCCGTCGCGAACTTCTCCGACGGATCGACGACCGACGTGACCGGCTCGGCCACCTGGTCCACAAGCGACACCTCAGTGGCCACCATCGGCGCCACCACCGGTCTGGCCCACGGTGTGGGGGTCGGCAGTGGGATCACCGTGACCGCGACGTACCAGAGCAAGTCTGGAACCGCCGGACTCACCGTCGACCCCCACCAGCTGACCACCATCACCGTCACCCCGCCGACCTCCACCATCGTCGCGGGCCGGCATGTCGCGCTCCGGGCAACCGGCGGGTACACCGACGGCCAGACCGCCGACGTCACTGACAGCGTGACCTGGAAGTCTGCCGAGCCGAGTGTCGCCACGGTGAGCACCTCCGGCACCGTGACCGGTGCGGCTGAGGGCGGCCCGGTGACGATCACCGCGGCCAGTGGGTCGGCGCACGGGTCCGCCCAAGTGACCGTGTCCCCGGCGACGTTGACCTCACTGACGGTCGCATCGACGCACGCCATCAGGCTGGTGGGCCAGAAGCAGCCCTTCGTCGCCACCGGTCACTACAGCGACGGCTCGACGAAGGTCCTCACCGCCACGGTGCAGTGGTCCACTAGCGCACCGCGGGTCGCGACCGTGGTGCCCAGCGGTACCGGCGCCGGCGTCACGACGGCGCGCTACCCCGGCCGCACCACGATCCGAGCAGTGCTCGGCAGCCTGTCCGGCTCGGCCCGTCTCGTGGTGCGCGCCCCCCGCCCCAAGGTGTCGTCCTTCTCACCGAGGCACGGGAAGGCAGGCACGAAGCTCACCGTGAAGGGCTCGTACTTCTACCCGGGCACCGCTCTCGTGGTCCGGATCGGCAAGATGAGGGCGACCCACGTCAAGGCGCTCTCCTCTCAGAGGCTGACCTGCAAGGTGCCCGCGCACGCGAAGTCGGCCCACGTCTTCGTCACCACCCAGGGCGGGACCGGCAAGAGCCGGACGAAGTTCAAGGTGCGCTGACCCGGCTCGGCAGACGCCGGGCCCGGCCAGCCCATTCAGGCTCAGGTGAGCAGCAGCGTGTCCAGCCGCCGCCGTACGACAGCGAGGCCGGCCAGGCCCATCAGCACCAGGTAGACCACGGAGAGACCCGACTCCCAGGAGAGCGACCCGGTCGTGAGCTCGCGCATCAGCACCACGCCACGGTAGAGCGGGGTCGCCTCGACCACCCACTGCACACCGGTCGGGAACGCCGACAGCGGGAAGAACGTGGCGGAGAAGAGGAACAGCGGGAGTGTGCCCAAGGTGATGTAGTCGAAGTCCTGCCACGACCGCATGTAGGTGGTCAGCGCCATCGCCGCACCACCGAACGCCATCGCCACCAACAGCGCCGCCGGCAGCGCGAGCACCGCCCACCACGAGTGCACCAGCCCCATCGCCACCATCACCAGCAGGAACGCCGCGGAGTAGACGCCTCCGCGCAGCAGCGACCAGACCAGCTCGCCGCGCGCGACGTCACGGGTGGTCAGCGGGGTGGCCAGCCACTGCTCGAAGAGCTTGTCGAACTTCAGGTGGTGATAGAAGTTGAAGGTCGCGTCGAAGAGCGCGCCGTTCATCGCCGACGCGGCCAGCATGCCTGGAGCGACGAACTCGGCGTAGGGCACCGGGTGGCCGCCGAACTCGAAGCCGTGTACCAGCTTGCCGACACCGATGCCGATCGAGAACAGGTAGAACACCGGCTCCAGGAACCCGGTGAGGAAGGCGATCCAGGAGCGCCGGAAGACGAGGTACTTGCGGTGCAGGATCCGGGTGGTGGTGAAGACGGCGCCTCCCGGCGTACCCCGCTCCAGCGCCGCGCTCCCGCTCATGTGACCAGCCGCTTCCTCAGCCGCTGCACCGCGAGCCAGCCGCCGCCGACGGCGAAGACCAGCAGGTAGGCCACGTGGTACGCCGCGGCGCCGGCGTCGAACCCACCCACGGTGAGCATCCGGGTCAGGTCGACGCCCTGCCACAGCGGGGTGACCCGGGCCAGCCATTCCAGCGCCGGACCGAGGTTGCTGATCGGGAAGAACGCGCCAGAGAAGAGGAACAGCGGGATCATCCCGATCCGGAACAGCAGGGTCAGGCCGTCCTCGGAGCGCAGCGAGCTGGTGAAGGCGAAGATCGGTGCGGCGAAGCCCATCCCGAGGAGCAGCTGGACGAGGAACGCACCGATCACCCCGCCGACGCTCGCATAGACCCCGAACGGCGCCAGCACCAGCAGGAACACCACGCTGACCGTCGCCACCCGGAACAGCACGAAGCCGAGCTGGCCCAGCACGATGTCGGAGACCTCGAGCGGCGTAGCCACCATGCTGAAGTAGACGCGATGCCACTTGACCATGTCCATCACCGGCCAGGTGACCTCGCCGAACACCGTGGTCATCGTCTGCGCGCAGACCATCCCGGGCGCGACGAACGCGAGGTAGGAGCTGGCTCCGTCGAGGCTCGTGGGCCCGGCGGTCACGAACTTGCCGAGCAGCACCCCCATCGCCAGTGCGTAGAGCAACGGGGTGATGAACGACGAGATCACCGTCCCGCGCCAGGTCCGCCGGTAGACCGTCGCCCAGTAGTCGAAGAGGTTGACCACGCGTGGTCCGCTGCGCGGCTGCGCGGGGGGTACGTCGGTGACCTCTGCCATCACTCCACCAGGGTCCGACCGGTCAGCCGCAAGAAGACGTCCTCCAGCGAGGACCGGCGTACCAGTGAGGTCGTCGGCTCGAGCCCGCGATCATGCACGGCGGCCACCGTCGCCTCACCGTCCGCGGTGTAGAGCAGCAGCCGATCGGGCAGCACCTCGACCCGCTCGGCGAGGTCGGTCACCTTGGCGGCGAGCCGCTCGTGCTCGTTCTCCGCGATCCCGGACCCTGTCGAAGGGAACCGGAGCTCGGCGACCTCCCGGGTGGAGTAGCGCCGGATCAGCTCGGTCGGCGAGCCCTCAGCCACGATCAGTCCCTTGTCCATCACCACCAGCCGGTCGCACAGCTGCTCGGCCTCGTCCATGTAATGCGTGGTGAGCACCAAGGTGACGCCTTGCTGCTTGAGCCGGAAGAGGCGGTCCCACACGACGTGCCGGGCCTGCGGGTCGAGGCCGGTCGTGGGCTCGTCGAGCAGCAGCACGTCCGGTCGGTTGATCAGGGAGCGGGCGATCGTCAGCCGGCGCTTCATCCCGCCGGAGAGGTCATCGACCTTGGAGGTCGCCTTCTCGCGCAGCTGCACGAAGTCGAGCAGCTCCTCGGCACGCCGGCGTACCTCGGCGCGCGGGATGCCGAAGAAACGACCATAGATATAGAGGTTGTCCCGGACGTTGAGCTCGGCGTCGAGCGTGTCCTCCTGCGGGCACACCCCGATCCGGGCCCGGATCTGGGAGCCGTGGGTGGCGGGATCCATCCCCAGGATGCGCAGCGTGCCACCGGACACCGGGGAGACCGCGGCCACCATCCGCATGGTCGAGGACTTGCCGGCGCCGTTGGGTCCGAGGAAGCCGAACGCCTCGCCGCGGCGTACGTCGACGTCGATGCCCCGCACCGCCTCGAAGACGCCCCCGTCACGGAGCGGGAACGACTTGCGCAACCCGGCGGCGTGGATCAGGGAGTCGGTCACCCGATCGACCCTAACCGGGACCGCCCTCGCACAGGAAAGTCATTGTTCACACACCGGCTCTGCTGTGTGAAGGTGACCGATGGGCCCTCAACCTGGGAAAGTCCGAGCCCCCACCACCGCTGCCTCGATGCCGTCGGCGTCCAGGCCGTGGTCGGCGAGCAGGTCGCCTCGGGAGCCGACCGGGACGAAGGACCGGTCCGGCAGGGCGAGGGTGCGCAGCCGGCCGGCGAAGGACGTGTCCCGCAGCGCCCGGGCCAGGGTGTCGCCGAAGCCCCCTGAGGGTGCGTTGTCCTCGATCGTGACGACCACCCGGTGCCGGGCCGCGGCGGCCACCAGCGAGGGATCGAGTGGGTGCAGCCAGCGCGGGTCGACGACGCTCACCGCACGCCCCTGTGCGGCCAGCCTGTCGGCCGCCTCGAGGGCCGGGACCGCCAGCGGACCGACCGGGAGCAGCAGCACGTCGGGATCGGCGACCGGCTCGGTGAGCAGCTCGGCGCTCCCCCACCGGTCGCGAGCGGCGATCGAGCCCGCGCTGCTGCCCCGCGGGAAGCGCAGCATGCTCGGGCCGTCGTACGCCACGCACTCGCCCAGCAGCTGCGCCAGCTGCTCGGCGTCGCGGGGGGCGGCCACCCGGGCACCGGGGACCAGGCCGAAGAGCGGCACGTCCCACATGCCGTGGTGCGACGGTCCGTCCGGACCGGTGATGCCGGCCCGGTCCAGCACGAACGTGACCGCAGCGCGGTGCAGTGCGGCGTCCATCAGCACCTGGTCGAAGGCGCGGTTGAGGAAGGTCGAGTAGATCGCGACGACGGGATGCATCCCCGCAGCAGCCAGCCCGGCGGCCGAGGCCACCGCGTGCTGCTCGGCGATGCCCACGTCGAAGACGCGCTCGGGGAAGTGCCGGGCGAACTTCCGCAGCCCGGTGGGCAGCAGCATCGCCGCGGTGATCGCCACGAGATCGGCGCGGTCGGCGCCGAGCGCGGCGAGCGCGTCGCCGAAGGCACTGGTCCAGCTGACGCCGGCGGACGCACCGGGCCCTGGCACAGCCCCGGAAGCGGGAGCGGGCGGCACGGTGTGCATCCGGTCCGCCTCGTCCTGCTCCGCAGGCCCGTAGCCCGCGCCCTTGCGGGTGACCACATGCACCAGCACGGGGTGCCGCAACACAGCGGCCGCGCGCAGCGCCGACTCGACCGCCGCGAGGTCGTGGCCGTCGACGGGGCCGACGTACGCCATCCCGAGGTCCTCGAACAGGTTGCCGGCAGCCGACCCGTCGCGCAGCCCGGCAAGGTGGACGGCGAGTCGTCCCGCGGTCGGACCGTAGGAGCGACCGTTGTCGTTGAGCACCACGATGACCGGCCGCTGCGGTGCGGCGGCGAGGTTGTTCAGGGCCTCCCACGCCATTCCGCCGGTCAGGGCGCCGTCGCCGATGACCGCGACCACGCGCCGGTCGCGTTGTGCCGTGACGTCGAAGGCCTTGGCGATCCCGTCGGCGTACGCCAAGGACGTCGAGGCGTGCGAGTTCTCGACCAGGTCGTGCACGCTCTCCCGCCGGGACGGATAGCCGGAGAGCCCTCCGGCCTGGCGCAGCGTCCCGAACGCGGAGGTCCGGCCGGTGAGCATCTTGTGCACGTAGGCCTGGTGCCCTGTGTCCCAGACCACCGCGTCGCGCGGCGAGCAGAACACCCGGTGCAGGGCGATGGTCAGCTCGACCACGCCCAGGTTGGGCCCGAGGTGGCCCCCGGCGGCACGGACGGCCCGGATCAGCTCGGCACGGATCTCGGCCGCCAGCCGGGGCAGCTCGGCTGCCGGCAGCCGGCGCAGGTCCTCGGGCCCATGGAGGTCCGCGAGGAGTCCCGGCCGTGCGACCGTCGGTGCGGTCGTGCGGTCGTCGACGGCCGTGTCATCGGTCGCGCTGTGCACGGTCGTGGTCATGCCGGTCACGACCCGACCGCGGCGCGGATCGACTCCTTCAGGGATCCCATCGTCGCCACCACCGCCGTCGGCTCGTAGCCGCAGTGCGCCATGCAGTTGGCGCAGCGCGGGTCCTTGCCTCGGCCGTAGCTGTCCCAGTCGGTGTCGTCGATCAGCTCCTGGTACGTCGACACATAGCCGTCGTCCATCAGGTAGCAGGGGCGCTGCCAGCCCTTCAGCGAGTACAGCGGGATCGCCCACGCCGTGCACGCGAAGTCCACCTTCCCCTCGAGGAAGTCGAGGTAGAGCGGCGAGTGGTTCAGCCGCCACTTCCCGCGGCGGCCGTCGGCGAACGCCTTGCGGAACAGCTCTCGGGTCTCCTCCGGCCCGAGCCAGTGCTCCTGGTCGGGCGCCTTCTCGTAGGCGAACCCGGGTGAGATCTGCATGTTGTCGACGTGCAGCTCATCGTTGAGGAAGTCGAGCACGTCGATGACGTCCTGCGGGGTGTCGGTGTCGAAGAACGTGGTGTTGGTCATCACGCGGAAGCCAGCGGCCTGTGCCTGCTTGATCGCGGCGACCGCCTCGTCGAAGACGCCGTCCTTGCACACGCTCGCATCGTGCCGCTCGCGCAGCCCGTCGATGTGCACCATCCACGCGAAGTTTCGGTGCGGCGTGAAGCGGTGCAGGTGCTTGGGCATCAGCACGGCGTTGGTGCACAAGAAGACGATCTTGTTGCGGTCGAGCAGCTGCCGGACGATCTCGTCGATCTCCTTGTGCATCAGCGGCTCGCCGCCCGCGATGGACACCATCGGCGCACCGCACTCCTCGACCGCGGCGACCGCCTGCTCGACGGGCATCCGCTGCTTGAGCCAGTCGTGGGTCTGCTGGATCTTGCCGCATCCCGCGCACTTGAGGTTGCAGGCGTAGAGCGGCTCGAGCTCGAGCAGGATCGGGAACTTCTCCCGCTTCCTGAGCTTCTGCTTCATCAGGTAGGCACCCAGCCGGATCGACTGGCGCATCGGCATGCTCATGCTGGAGTCACCTCTTTCGGTAGGGCGAACTGCACGTCTTCGGTGAGGCTCCCGACCTCGTGGACACTCGTCGGGCCGAGCCCGGACAGCGCGGTGACGAGCTGCTGGACCAGCGCGGGTGGCGCGGACGCGCCGGCGGTGATGCCGACCCGTCGTACGCCGTCGAGCCAGCCCAACTCGACGTCGCCGGCGTCGTCGACCAGGCGGGCACGGGTGCCCTCTGCCTCCGATACCTCGGCGAGCCGCTGGGAGTTCGAGGAGTTCTGCGAGCCGAGCACCAGCACCAGGTCGGACTCGCGCGCCACCTTGCGCACGGCCTGCTGGCGGTTGGTGGTGGCGTAGCAGATGTCGTCCTTGTGCGGTGCGGCCAGGACCGGGAACCGCGCGCGCAGCACCGCTGCGGTCTCGGCGGCCTCGTCGACCGCCAGCGTGGTCTGCATGACGTAGGCGACCCTCTCCGGGTCGGGCACCTGCACCCGCGCCGCCTCCTCGGGGTCGGCCACCACGATGACGTTGTCCGGTGCCTCCCCACGCGTGCCCACGACCTCCTCGTGGTCGTGGTGGCCGATCAGCAGCACGGTGTTGTCGTGCGCGGTGAACCGGCGTACCTCCTGGTGCACCTTGGAGACCAGCGGGCAGGTCGCGTCGATCACCTGCAGCCGGCGCCGCTCCGCGTCCCGGCGTACGTCGGGCGCGACGCCGTGCGCGGCCAGCACCACCACACTGCCCGGCGGGACCTCGTCTACCTCGCCGACGAAGATCGCCCCGCGGGCCTCGAGGTCCGCCACGACGTGCCGGTTGTGCACGATCTGGCGGCGGACATAGACCGGGCCGCCGAACTGGTCCAGCGCGCGCTCGACGATCTCGATCGCCCGCTCGACCCCGGCGCAGAACGAGCGGGGCCCGGCGAGCAGCAGGTCGCGTTCGCCCGTGGCGGCCGCCCAGCGGTCGATGATCGGAGCCGCCCGGCGCAGCGCGGCGAGCGCGGTGACGCCTCGCGCCGGCGTACCCATGCTGAGCAGCCGGTGCTGCGGCCCGTCCACGATGGCCCGCAGCACCACGGAGGTCCCGTCGTCGGAGACCAGCAGCCCGGACTCGGTGTCGACCGCGATCGCGCCGGTCGCCGCGAGCGCGGCGCGCTCGGCGGCGGACTCGACGACGTGGTCGGTGCTGACCAGCGGCCCCTGGTGGACGGGGAGCCCCTCGCGGCGCAGCTCTCCGGCCAGCAGCACCGACGCTGGGGTGGGCAGCACCCGCTCCCCGGCTCGGACCTCGCTGGCCACCACGAGGTCGCCTGGCCCGAGCCCGTCGACGAGGGCGCCGGCCACGCCGGCGACCAGGGTCGGCCCGGGGCGCGCCTCGCCGGCGGACCTGCCGGTGCGCACCACCTCGGCGTGCGGGAGGCGGTCCCCGCGCAGGCCGGCCAGCGCCAGCCACTCCGTGCGCAGCGGTGTGCAGACTGTGGCGGTCATGCGGGCCTCCTCTCGTCCCGGCCGCGGAACCGTTCGAGGTAGCGACCCAGCGCCCAGATGGGGAACACCAGCCGGTAGAGCCGGTAGGAGATGTAGAAGTCGCCCGGGAACCCCGTCCCGGTGTAGCGGTCCTCGTCCCAGCCGCCGTCCTCGCGCTGGGTCTCGACGAGGTGGCGCAGGCCGCGCGCGACCGCGTCGGAGTCCTCGTCGGCGGCGAGGAGCGCGAGCAGCGCCCAGGCGGTCTGGGAGGGCGTCGAGTCACCGCGGCCGATCCAGGTCGGGTCGCGATAGGACCGCAGGTCCTCGCCCCAGCCACCGTCGTCGTTCTGGTGGTCCTCCAGCCAGCGCACCGCGCGGCGGACCACCGGGTCGTCGGTGGGCATCCCGGCCGCGACCAGGGCCGGTACGGCGGCGCCCGTGCCGTAGACGTGGTTCGCGCCCCACCGGCCGAACCAGGAGCCGTCCTGCTCCTGGGCGTCCAGCAGCCACTGCACCCCGCGACGGCACGGCTCCTCCTCGGCGCGCCCCTCCGCGGCCAGCATCTCCACGACGTGTGCGGTGACGTCGGCCGAGGGCGGGTCGATCACTGCGCCGAAGTCGCAGAACGGCAGTTTCTCCGCCCAGGTCCGGGTGTTGTCGGCGTCGAACGCGCCCCAGCCGCCGTCACGCGACTGCATGCCGGTGAGCCAGGCGACGGACCGGTCCAGGGCGGCGCCGAGCCGCTTCGGCTCCGGGTGGTCGACCCGGCGCAGCGCGAGCACGATCTCGGCGGTGTCGTCGGTGTCGGGGTAGACGTCGTTGGCGAACTCGAACGCCCAGCCCGCGCTCGGCAGGTCGGGTCGGCGCACCTGCCAGTCGCCGTCGGCGGTGATCTGCTCGTCGAGCAGCCAGTCGGTCGCGCGCAGGACATCGGGATCGTCCGGGGCCACCCCCGCGTCGAGGAGGGCGGCGACGGCGAGGCCGGTGTCCCACACCGGGGACTGGCACGCCTCGAGCCAGCGGATCGGTCCGTCCTCGGTCTCCTCGTGGACCGTGAACCCGTCGAGCCCGGCCAGGCCGGCCCGCATCACCGGGTGGTCGAGGGAGTAGCCCATCAGGTGCAGCGCGATCAGCGAGTAGACCCAAGGCGGCTGGATGCCGCCCCAGCCGCCGTCAGCCTCCTGGCGGGCCACGATCCACTCGACCGCGCGGCGCATGGCCAGGTTGCGCAACGGCTTGACCGGCAGGCTGGTGTAGCCGTGCAGCAGCACGTCGAGCCGCTGGAACAGACCCGACCAGGACGGCAGTCGGTCCTTCGGGGGTCGCGGCGCGCCGGTGCGCAGGTCGGCCGCGTCGAAGGACACCGGGCGGACCGGCCGCAACGCGCTGACGATGGTCAGCGGCACGATCGTCTGGCGGGCCCAGCAGCCCCAGTCGTAGATGTTCAGCGGCGCCCACGACGGCAGGAAGATCAGCTCGGGGGGCAGGTCGGGGCAGTCGTGCCAGGACCAGAGTCCGAACAGGGACAGCCACATGTGGGTGAAGACCCGGCATCCCTCGAGGCCGCCGTTGGCACGCACGAACGCGGCCGCGCGCTGGAGGTGCTCGGCAGCCGGGTCGTCACCGGCCATCCGCAGCGCCACCCAGGCCTCCACGGTGGTGGACACGTCGCCGGGGCCGCCCGCGAACGTGCTCCACGAGCCATCGGCGGCCTGCTGCGAGCGGATCCAGCGCGCGGTCTGCTCGTCGCCGTCCGCGGTGGCTATGCCCAGGAAGTGCCGCAGCATCAGGTCCTCGGCGTCCATCGTCACATTGGTGGCCAGGTCCCCCTTCCACCAGCCCTCGTCATGCTGCAGTGCACGCAGCCGACCGACCGCGGCGTCGAGGCAGTGGCTTACGTCGGCGGCGGTCTCGGTGCGCGGCCCGGAGCCGGTCCGGCGCTGGGTCTCGAGGAAGGTGCTCACGCTGTTCACAGGTCACGCTCCACGATGAAGCGAGCGAGCTCGTCGAGCTGCGCCCGGGCGACGGGTTCGAGGGACAGGCCGTCGAGCGCGGCGCCCGCGACGGTGATTCGGCGGCGCGCCTCGTCACGGGCCCAGTCACGGCCGCCGGCCCGGTCCACCAGATCGGCCGCGCGGCGCAGCTCGGAGTCGTCGGGGTCTCGCGGGTCCGCCAGCCAGGCGGCCAGCTCACGGCCCGCGGCGCCGCCGTACTCAAGGGCGTGGACGACGGGCATCGTCTTCTTGCGCGACCTCAGGTCGGAGAAGACGGGCTTGCCGGTGCGCTCGGGCCAGCCCCAGATGCCGAGCAGGTCGTCGACGAGCTGGAAGGCGATCCCGAGCTCGTTGCCGAAGCAGCGGAACGCCTCGGTAGCGTCCGCTCCCGCCCCGGCGAGCACGGCGCCGAGCTCGGCGCTCACGCCGAGCAGCGCGCCGGTCTTGCCCGCGGCCATGTCGATGCACTCGGCGAGGCCGACGTCGTCACGCTGTTCGAAGGCCACGTCGAGGACCTGACCGCGGATCAGCTCGCGGGTGGCCACGGTCAGTGCCTTGTCGGCGGCCAGGGCGTACGGCGAGTCCGCCTCGTCGAGCACCTCGTGGGCCAGCGAGAGCATCGCGTCGCCGACCAGCACCGCGGTCGGGTCGCCCCAGATCGACCAGACGGTGCGCCGGTGCCGTCGCTCGGTGTCACGGTCCATCAGGTCGTCGTGGACCAGGGAGAAGTTGTGCACGAGCTCCACCGCGACCGCGCCCGGGACCACCTCCGCAGCGGAACCGCCCACGGCCTCGCTGGCCAGGAAGACCAGTCCCGGCCGGACCGCCTTGCCGGTGTCGGCCGCCAGCGGGCGGCCCTGCTCATCGCACCAGCCGAGGTGGTAGGAGGTCACCAGGCGGGTGTGCGGGTCGAGCCGGTCGACCGCCGTACGCAGAGCGGGGTCGAGCAGCCCACGCCCGCGTCCCAGTGCCTCCACCGCGATCGCACTCATCGCGCCACCGCCCTGGGTGTCGCTGCGCGAGGGAGGGAGCCGACACGTCCACGACCGGCGCTTCCACGAACCGATGCCACCGCAGCCTCGCCACTGCGCGCGGCGCCCTCCATGGTGGCGGGCCAGCCGGTGTCGGTCCACGCACCGGCGAGGTGCAGCCCGGGCAGCCGGGTGCGGGCAGGGGGACGCCAGCGTCCGCTGCCCGGGGCGGGGCGGAACGTGGCTCGTGGTTCACGGGTCACGAAGAACTCCTTCACCTGTGCGTCTGCGGATGCTGGGAGAAGCCGGCGGAGCGCCGGGAGGACGAGGTCGCGGATCTCGGCGACGGGGCGCTCGACGAGGGCGTCGGCCGCCGACAGCGACAGTGCGAGGTACTGCCCGTCGGCGAGGCCGGCCTGCGGTGTCCGGTCGAAGACCCACTGCAGCGGGCTGTCGACCGCGGCCACGAACGAGGTGTCCAGCACGGGACGGTCCAAGACGATGTGCACGTTGACGATCGGCGAGGCACCGAGCCGGCCGGACCAGCCGGGCTCGAGGTCGACCGCGCCGTCGGGCAGCAGCGCCTCGGTGGTACCGGGCGGAGTCGCCAGCACCACGTCGTCGTACGGCGCGGTGCTGTCGTCGGTGGTGACCAGCCAGCCCCCGTCGTCCGGATCGAGCGCGCGCACCCGCTCCCGGACACGTACGGCGGCGCCGGCGCCGGCCAGGGCGCGGGCCGCGGCATCGCCGTGCAGCTGCTGGAGGGGAACCCGGGACCAGCCGATGTCGGCGGCGTCGGCATGCTGCAACAGGCCGATCTGGAACACGGTGGCGGCCAGCGCGAGCGAGGCCTCGGCCGCCGGGGCGTTCAGGGTGGCCACCCCGATCAGGTCCCATACGGCCTCGACCGCGCGGTCCGACTGTCCGTGCCGGGCCAGCCAGTCACCGAAGGACCGGCCGTCGACCGAGGCGTCGGTGCGATCGACACGACCCAGCGCCAGGGCCGCGGTGATCACCCGAGCCCGCTCCCCCGGGGTCAGCCACCGGTAGCGGGCCAGGGCGGCCCCGAGGTGCAGCGGGGCGGGCAGCGCGGTGCGGCGCAGTCGTCCGACGCCGGTGTGCTCGCCGCTGCGCACCGGCACGTCGAGACGAGGCTGCAGGACGACCTGGTCGGCGACCCCGAGCCGCTCCAGCAGCGCGAGATAGGAGGTGCAGCAGCGCAGGAAGACGTGCTGACCGTTGTCGACCCACAGACCGTCGCGCTGGAAGGAGTGCGTCAGGCCCCCGAGCCGGGGACGGGCCTCGAACAGGGTGACGTCGTACCCGGCGTCCGCGCAGCCGAGGGCCGCGGTGATGCCGGCAAGCCCACCGCCAACGACCGCCAGGCGGCCCCTCATCCGCCGACTCCGGCGAGTGACGACAGCGCGACCCGGGCCTTCTCCCCGGCGCTCAACGAGAGTCGCCGGTCGTAGACAGCCACCGGGTTCGCCTCGATCCGGGTGAGCAGGTGGTGATAGATGCCGGCCATCGCACGGCAGGACGCCGCGCTGCGCCAGTCGAGGTACGGGACCAGGCGTAGGCCCAGCGAGTACCAGTCCTCGGCGCGGGCGGCGGCGTACCGCAGGTAGCCCGCGAGCCGGCCCTGCGGGTCGTCGAGGACGCCGGTGCCGTCCAGGGCGAGGTGGATGCCGAACCGCTCGAGCTCGTCGGCGGGCAGGTAGATCCTGCCGTTGCTCAGGTCCTCGCGGACGTCACGCAGGATGTTGGTCTGTTGCAGCGCGATGCCCAGCTGGTCGGCGTACGTCGACGCGGTGCCGTCGTCGTGGGCGCGCTCGCGGCCGAAGATCGACAGGCAGAGCCGACCGACCGACCCGGCGACCAGTCGGCAGTAGTGCACCAGTTCGTCGAAGTCGCCGATCCGGACCTGCCCGAGGTCGAGCTCGACGCCCTCGACCAGCTCCTCGAACGCCTCCATCGGGACGGGGTAGCGACGGGCTGCGTCGGCGACCGCCGCGTAGACGGGATCGGTGGAGTCGTCGAGCCGGCCGAGCTCCTTGCGCACGTCGGAGAGCGCCGCCTGCTTCGCGGCCACCGGCAGGTCTCCGTCGCCGATGTCGTCGATCCGGCGCGCCAGGGCGTAGAGCGCGCACAGGGCGTCCCGCTTGGCCGGCGGCAGCAGCCGGATGCCGTAGTAGAAGTTCTTCGCCTCGGACCGGGTGATCTCGACGGCCTCTCGATAGGCCTCGCTGGTGGTCGTCATCGGTGTGCCTCCCCGCTGTCGTCGGTGACGGTGGTGGCCAGCGCGCTGCGCGCGAGCAGGCCGACGAGCCGGGCCGCGGTGCCGGGGCGAGACGGGCGGGCCGCGGTGGCGAGCACGTCGCCGTGGGTACGCCGCAGGGCCGCCACCGTCGCGCGGCCACCGGCGACGAAGCCGGCGACGCATGGGCGGGCCCAACCGCGCAGCTCGCGGACCAGCGGGGCGCCCGACTCGAGCAACCGGGCGGCGCGCTCGATCTCGAACCGCATCATCGACGCCAGCTGGGGAGTCGCGGAGGGCAGGTCGAGGTCGGTCTCCGCGACGCCGTACCGGTCGAGATCCTCGCCGGGCAGGTAGATCCGGCCGGCACAACGGTCCTCGGCGACGTCCTGCCAGTGCTCGAGGAGCTGCAGCGCGGTGCACACCCGGTCGGACAGCTCGACGTTGGCGGCGGTGGCCGCGCCGAACACCTGGAGCACGATGCGGCCGACCGGGTCCGCGCTGAGCCGGCAGTAGTCCCGTAGCTCGTCGAGGCTGCGGTAGCGATTGACCCGCTGGTCCTGCAGGTTCGCCGCGATCAGGTCGCGGAACGGTTGCTGGTCGACGCCCCGGGCGACCACGGTGCGTTGCAGGTCGTCGAGGACCGGGTCGTCGATGCGGGCGCCGTCCCACGTGGCCGGCAGCCGAGCCTCGAGTGCGCGCAACTGGGCGACGCGGTCCCCGATCGCCGCATCGCCCAGCTCGTCCACGGTGCGCGCATAGGCGTAGACCGCGTGCAGCGCCTCACGGTGGCGCCGGGGCAGCACCGCCAGCGCGACCGGGAAGTTCTCCCCGCGCTCCCGCTCACGCAGGGCGCGGGCGATCCCAGGCACCGTGCTGGGAGCAACGTCGCTGGTCACCCTTCGATCGTGGATCCTCAAGGAATGCGAAGTCTGCGAACGGGAACCACAATCCCCTGGGCAGAAGTTGTCAGGTTCGTACAATGGGAGGCGGAGGGCGCCATGACTGTGACCAGCCAGGCCCGAGGTGAGCTCGAGACTGCACTGCTCGCCCGGCTGCCGAGGCTGCTCATCGACGTCCGGATCGGCCTGCAGGACCTCTGGCCGGACTACGCGGACTTCCTGGAGAGCGACCACGACGGCGTCGAGGAGGCCGCCGCCCTGTTCGTACGTCGGTTCCTCGAGATCTCCGAGCCCGACGACCCGGCCGCACGCCCGCGTCCCGGGGACGAGACGCTGCACCTGGTCTTCGAGCAGGTCGGTCGTCGCCAGCACCAGCTGGGCAACGACCTGACCCGGTTGCTCACCGCCTTCCAGGTCGGGTCGCGGGTCGCGTGGCGACATGTGTCGGCGGTGGCCCTGGATGCCGCCCTTCCCCCGGAGTCCCTGGCCTCGCTGGCCGATGCGGTGTTCGTCTTCGTCAACAAGCTGTCGATGGCCTCCGCGCGCGGCTACGTGCTCGAGCAGATCGATGACGCCCGCGCCAACGAGCGGAACCGCGAGGAGCTCGCTGCGCTGCTGCTGTCCGGCCGCGCCGGCCTGTCGGCGGTGCGGTCCGCGGCCACCCGCGCCGGCTGGCGTATCCCGGAGACCGCGGCCGTCGTGCTCATCGATCCGGACGACAGCGCCGCCCGCAAGGTCCTCGACCGGCTCGGCCCGGGCACGCTGCCGATCCGGACCAGCGAGCTCTACGGCGCGATCGTGCCGGATGCGTCGGGCCATGCGGGACGAGCCCAGCTGGTCCGCCAGCTCCAGGGTGCCGGCGCAGTGGTCGGCTCCGATGTACCGCTGCCGAAGCTCCCCCGCAGCACGGAGGTCGCCCAGGTGGCCTTCCGCCTCGTTCGGGCGGGCGTGCTGCACGGCGACCCGGTGTTCGCCGACGAACACCTCGACTCCATCATCGTATGGCGCGACGAGGGCCTCCTGAGGGCGCTACGGCGGCGCGCGCTGGCGCCGCTCGACGACCTCACCGAGGGCGCACGGGAGCGGCTGCTGGAGACGCTCAGCTGCTGGCTGCGGCTGCAGGGCGATCGGCACGCGATGGCCGAGGAGCTGAGCATCCATCCGCAGACGGTCCGCTACCGGCTCGGCCAGCTCCACGACCTGTTCGGCGAGCAGCTCGACGACCCGGTCTCACGCAGTCGGCTGTTCCTCGCCCTTCAGTGGTCGGATAACGGGACCGACGACTGACCCGTCCTCCGCCTCGGTGGGCTCGGCTGGTCCGGCGAGCTCGGCCAGCAGGGTGCGCATCCGCTCCGCCAGCGCGGCAGCGTCCAGCAGCGCCGGGTCGGTGGCCAGCCCGATCCCCAGCACGCCGGTCCAGCTGAGCGCCCCCATCGACAGCGCTGCGCCGGGGGCGAGCGGCAGGATCGGGTAGACGCGGTGCAGCGGTACGCCGACGAAGCTGAGCTGCGCCGTCGGCCCCGGGATGTTGGACACGACAGCGTGCAGGAACGCCGCTCCGTAGACGCTGCGGGCGAACCAGCCGGCCAGCGGCTCCGGAAGCAGCCGGAGACCGGTGGCCATCACGAAGCGGGACGCCAGCGCCCGCGTCGGGCGGCGTAGCCGTCCGGTCCGCCGGCTCACCTCCGCGACCAGGTCCGCCAGTGGTCGGTCGTCGACCGGCACCGGGACGATCACGGCGGCAGTGACGTTGCCCTCGACCGCCGACTCGGGAGTGCGCACCATCATCGGCACCGACAGCTTCAGCGTGCCGCGGGCGCGCGCCGCGGTCTGCGGAGCAGCGTCCTGGATGGCTCGCGCCGTGACCGCGATGAGCAGGTCGGTGATCCGTGCGTCGTGGGTCGTCGCGATCCGGCGTACGTCATCGAGCGGCAGGTCGACCACGCCGAAGTCCCGGCGTGCGGAGGGCTGCCCCAGAGCCCCGGCGCCACCATCGCCGGCGAGCTGGGCGAGCCCCACGGCCACGCCGGCCGCCTGCTGGAGCCGGCCCGGTCCGCGGCCGGTGGGCCCGTCCAGCGCGGTGGGCGGGGTGAACAGGCTGAAGGAGTGGCTGACGATGCCGAAGCCGTCACCGATCGCGTGGTGGGCGAGGTAGATCAGCGCAGAGGTGTCGGGGGCGATCTCACGCACCATCGCCACCCGCCACAGCGGCCGGTCGCGAGGCATCGGCTGCTCGGCGAAGTCCGCGACGGCGCGGTGGAGTCCCGCCATCCCGTCGGTCGAGGTCAGCTCCACGACGTGCCAGTCCAAGTCGATGTCCTCGGCCTCGACCCACCGCTGCCGGCGCCAGCGCGAGCGCTGCGCAAGCACCTTGCGGAACCGCGGCAGCCGGGCGAGTCCGTCGCGCACGGTGGCGCGGACGTCCTCGAGGGTGGGTACGGCGGCACCGGCGGACTCCAGGACGACCAGTCCGCCGGCGTGCTGGGCGGCCCCGGTTCCCTCGACATGCAGGAAGAACGCGTCCGGGGCGGGCACCACCTCGCCAGCGAGGCCGTGGCGCCAGTGGCCGTAGCGGACGCCGACCGCGACCGGCACCACAACCGCGACGGCATCCAGCAGGTAGTGGTTGGCGGTGGCCATCACCACGAAGAGGGTGAGCAGGACGTGGACGGCGCTGAGCAGCTGCACCCACCGGCTCGCGGTGATCCGGGCAAGCACCACGCTGACCCAGAGCGCCCAGCCGACATGCAGCGACGGCATCGCCGCGAGCTGGTTGGCGGCGTCGACGAGACCGGACCCCCACGAGCCGACCGTCTGGCCGCGGGTCACCGTGTCGACGAAGCCGAGGTCGTGCAGCATCCGTGGCGGCGCGGTCGGGAAGAACGCGAAGGTGGCGATCGCGATCAGGTTCATCACCACGAAGGAGTCACGGGTGGCCTTCCACAGGTCCGGTCGCCGGGCGATCACCCAGGCCATCAGCAGCAGCGCGCTGAGGATGTAGGTGTAGGCGTACTCGTAGTTGGCCAGCGTGGAGAGCAGCTGATGCGGGGCGAGCCAACCGTTCAGGGTGCGCTCGACGTCGATGTGCAGCCGTTGCTCGAGGTCGAAGATGTCCCGCCCGTGGCGGTGTGCGGCAGCACGCCGGGCGTCGGTGGACAGAGCGTCGACCCCGAGGTAGATGCCGAAGAGGACCAGCCCGATCACGAGCTGCCGCCACACCACCGGCCGTTCGGTGGCCACCTGATCACGATCCGGGGTCACACCACGGTCATAGCACAACGGCCGGCAGGAAGGCCCGGAGCGAAACGCGGTCCTGGTCAGGGCTCAGGCAGCAGGTGCCGCGGCTGGAGCGCCGAAGTGGAAGCGCACGCCGTCGATGCGACGCAGCCGCGACCAACCCCAGTAGGAGCACACACCGATCGACAGTGCGGTCAGCAGGCCGCTGAACACGCCCCGGGAGAAGATTCCCGCGGCCAGGCCGAAGTGCAGCACACCCAGGCTCATCCCCGCGTCGAGCAGACGCGAGACGCCCCACAGCAGCGACACCTGGACGAACATCTTGTGCACCCGGCGGTCGCTCACGAGTCGGCCGGGAAGGTTCACGAAGTCCTGCGCGAGGCGCATGGTGATCGGCCGGCCGATCAGTGCGCTGCCGATGAACAGCACCGCCATGAACATCGAACCGGCGACCGGCTGGAGCAGGTAGACGTAGACGCTGGACAGGGCCAGCGCGATCGACGTACGGCCGACCAGCATGGCGATCGCCAGCAGCAGGGTGCCGGGGATCCTGCGGACCGTGGCCATCCGGACCGCGACGGTCAACGCGCACCAGGCCAGCACCGCGATCAGGCCCACGAATCCGCCGACCGTGACCATGCAGGCGTACAGCAGCAGTGTGGGCACGATCACGGTCTCGAGGAGAAGTCGGAGTCCGCTGTAGAGGGTGGGCTTGATGTTGCCCAGCTCGATCACGTGGTCTGCCACCTCGGCCAAGCCGTGGTGGCCGGATCTGTCACTCTGCATCGGGCCACTTTACACGGTATTCGGCGCCTGGTCCTCACGACGACGCAACCACTCGGCGGCCGATGGGGAGTGCGCCAACCCGACCGCGCCCGCCGCCACCAGCAGGCCCGCGAAGGCCATCCCGAGCAGCGACCCGGCGTCGGTGGGCAGCGCCACCGGGAACGCCAGGACCCCGATCGCGTAGCTGGCCACCGGGTTGACCGTCTCCTTGACGCCCACCGCCCAGGGAAGCGGCCCGTTGGCGAACGCGCCCTGGCCGAGCACCAGACCCAGCAGGGTGGAGCAGGCCAGCGCGTAGCCCACCCAGTCGCGAGCGGTGTAGCCGATCCCGTGGTTGGCCAGGTCGTCGGTCGTCAGCTTGATGAAGACCGCGGTCATCGCGAAGCACAGTCCGGCGCAGCCGGCACTCACCACGACCACGACATTGGGCCCCAGCCTGGTCGAGATCGGCACCGCCACCACGATCGCGGCGAGCGCGCACACCGCCGCCAGCACGATCCGGCTGCGATCAGGGTTCCCGGCCAACGGCGTGGCGTGCACGACGACGAGCAGCACGACCAGGCCGGCGCAGATCGATCCGGCGGCGAGCCAGTCCTGCGGCCGTGGCCAGCCGCGGCGCTCGAGCGAGGACATCGGCAGCGCGAACATCAGCTGGGTCGCCAGCAGCGGCTGCACCGTCGCCACGGACCCGACGTGCAGCGCGAGCGCCTGGACGCCGAAGCCGGCCAGGTTGACCATCCAGCCCGCCAGCCACAGCCGGTTGCGGACCAGCGTCGACATCAGCGCCAGCATGCCGACGGCGACGGAGTGGCCCTGCCGGTGGGTGCTGCGCGCGGCTCGCTGCTGGTAGAAGGCCGAGAGCGCGAACAGGAAGGCCACCAGCAGACCCAGCAGGGTGGCCCCGACCTGGCTGCTCACGACCCCGCCCCGTACGAGGTGGCGCGCACCTGCTCGCCGTACCGCAGCGCGAGCCGGTGGTACGTCGCCGGGGCCAGAGCGCGCACCACGGACGCGACCCGCAGCCAGCCGGGCACCCAGGTCTCGGCATCGTCCTGCTCGACGGCACGCACGGCCCGAGCGGCAACCGCCTCGGCGCTCACCGGACGCGGCCGGGATCGGTCGTTGGCCCGGCCGCGGCGCTCGAAGAACGGGGTGTCCACGACACCCGGCAGCACCACCGAGACACCGACGCCGCTGCCGTCCATCTCCATCCGCAGACTTTGCGCGAACACATCCAGCCCCGCCTTCGTCGCGGCATAGACCGCCTCGCCGGCGACCGCGGTGCGGCCGGCCACCGAGCCGATGAGCTGTAGGTGCCCCGATCCGCGTCCGAGCATTCCCGGCAGCAGCGCTCGGGTCAACTGCATCGGCGCCACCAGGTCGAGGGCGACCAGACCGGAGACGTCGTCGTCGGTCATCGTGTCGAAGGGCGTGGACCGGCCCGCCCCGGCGCTCGCGACCAGCAGGTCGACCCGGCCGTGGACGGCGAGCGCGTCGGCAGCGAGCTGCTCGGCGGCGCCCGGCAGCGCCAGGTCCGCGAGCAGCGCCTCCCCGTGGGTACGACGAGCCACGTCGCCGGTGCGGGCCGGGTCCCTGCCATGCACGAGCACGGTCGCCCCGCGCTCGGCCAGCCGCTCGGCGACCGCCGTACCGATCCCCGAAGAGGCCCCGGTGACCAGGGCGACACAGCCGCGCACCCGCATCGACTGCCTCCCGTCGGTGAACAGACCGTTCTCCGGGGAGAACCAGTACCACAACCCGGGCATTCCATCGCATCCTTCGCACTGTCGGTGTCGTGGGCGAGGATGGTGCGGTGGACGACGCACTGGCCCGATTCGGGGCTCCCACGCGGGCCTGGTTCGAGGCTGCGTTCGCCCGGCCCACCTCCGCCCAGGCGGGTGCCTGGTCGACGATCGCCGCGGGCCGCCACGCGCTGGTCGTCGCCCCGACCGGCTCGGGCAAGACGCTGTCGGCCTTTCTCTGGTCGCTGGACCGGCTCTTCCACGAACAGGTCCCCGACGAGCGCTCACGACGATGCCGGGTCCTCTACGTCTCCCCGTTGAAGGCACTCGCCGTCGACGTCGAGCGGAACCTCAGGGCGCCTCTCACCGGCATCCGGCACACCGCCGCCCGACTCGGCCTCGAGCTCCCCGAGGTGACCGTGGGGGTGCGCTCGGGCGACACCACGCCGACGGAGCGCCGACGGCTGCAGACCAGACCGCCGGACATCTTGATCACCACGCCGGAGTCGCTGTTCCTGATGCTCACCTCGGCCGCGCGCGAGTCGCTGCGCGGAGTCGAGACGGTGATCCTCGACGAGGTGCACGCCGTGGCCGGCAGCAAGCGCGGCGCCCACCTCGCGGTCTCGCTGGAACGGCTCGACGCCCTGCTCGACCGGCCGGCACAGCGCATCGGCCTGTCCGCCACGGTCCGTCCGGTGGAGGCGGTCGCGCGGTTCCTCGGCGGGACCGCGCCGGTGGAGGCCGTGGCGCCGCCGGCCGAGAAGCGTTGGGATCTCTCGGTGGTGGTGCCGGTCGAGGACATGACCGAGCTCGACGCGGCCCCCGACGGGAGTGACTCCGAGCGGGCCGGCTCGATCTGGCCGCATGTCGAGGAGCGTGTGGTCGACCTCATCGAGCAGCACCGGTCGACGATCGTCTTCGCGAACTCCCGCCGCCTCGCCGAGCGCCTCACCGCCCGGCTCAACGAGGTGCACGCCGAGCGACTCGGCGAGCCGACCGAGCTGATCGGCTCCCCCGGGCCCCCGGCCCAGGTGATGGCACAGTCGGGTACCTCGCAGGGTGCCGCCGGCGTGCTCGCGCGTGCGCACCACGGCTCGGTCTCCAAGGAGCAGCGGGCGGTGATCGAGGACGACCTCAAGCGCGGCCGGCTGCCGTGCGTCGTCGCCACCAGCAGCCTCGAGCTCGGCATCGACATGGGCGCGGTCGACCTCGTCGTCCAGATCGAGTCACCGCCCTCGGTCGCGAGCGCGCTGCAACGCGTCGGTCGGGCCGGTCACCAGGTCGGCGAGACGTCCCGTGGGGTGCTGTTCCCCAAGCACCGCGGCGATCTGGTGCCCACGGCGGTCACGGTCGAGCGGATGCGCACCGGTGCGATCGAGGCCCTCCGGGTGCCGGCCAACCCCCTCGACGTGCTCGCCCAGCAGGTCGTCGCGGCGACCGCGATGGACACGTGGGCGGCCGACGACCTCTTCGCCGTACTGCGTCGCTCGGCACCGTTCGCGACACTGCCGCGCAGCGCCTTCGACGCCACCCTCGACCTGCTCGCCGGGCGCTACCCCAGCGACGAGTTCGCCGAGCTGCGGCCGCGGATCGTCTGGGACCGGGTCACCGGTGCGCTGTCCGCCCGGCCCGGCGCCCAACGGCTCGCGGTGACCAGCGGTGGCACCATCCCGGACCGCGGGCTGTTCGGGGTCTTCCTGGTCGGGAGCGACTCAACCGGACCCGGACCCGGTCGGCGGGTCGGCGAGCTCGACGAGGAGATGGTCTATGAATCCCGGGTGGGCGACGTGTTCACCCTCGGCACCACCAGCTGGCGCATCGAGGACATCACCCACGACCGCGTGATGGTCTCCCCGGCGCCCGGGCAGCCTGGCCGGCTCCCGTTCTGGACCGGGGACTCGCTCGGTCGACCCGCGGAGCTGGGCGAGGCGATCGGCGCATTCGTCCGCGAGGTCGCCGCCATGGACCGGCCAGCGGCGGTGGCCCGAGCCCGCTCCGCCGGGTTCGATGCGTGGGCCGCCGCCAACCTGGTCAGCCTGCTCGAGGAGCAGCGAGAGGCCACCAACCGGCTGCCCCACGACCGTCAGCTGGTCGTGGAACGCTTCCGTGACGAGCTCGGGGACTGGCGGCTGGTGGTGCACTCGCCCTACGGCACGCCCGTGCACGCGCCCTGGGCGCTGATGGTCAACGCCCGGCTGCGCGAGCGGTACGGCGTGGACGCCCAGGCGATGGCGGCCGACGACGGCATCGTGGTGCGGATCCCCGAGACCGACCAGGACCCGCCCGGCGCCGAGCTGATCGCCTTCGACCCCGACGAGGTCGAGCAGCTCGTCACCACCGAGGTGGGGGGCTCGGCGCTGTTCGCCTCCCGGTTCCGCGAGTGCGCCGCCCGGGCGCTGCTGCTCCCCCGGCGCGACCCGGGTCGCCGCTCGCCACTGTGGCAGCAGCGTCAACGCAGCGCGCAGCTGCTCGAGGTGGCCGCCCGCTACCCGAGCTTCCCGATCGTGCTGGAGACGGTCCGCGAGGTGCTCCAGGACGTGTATGACGTGCCGGCGCTCGTCACGCTGCAGCGACGGATCGCGGAGCGGCGGGTCAGCCTCGTCGACGTCGCGACCACCCGTCCGTCGCCGTTCGCCCAGTCGCTGCTGTTCGGGTACGTCGCGGCATTCATGTACGAGGGGGACTCGCCCCTGGCCGAGCGCCGGGCGGCCGCTCTCACCCTCGACCAGGGCCTGCTCGCCGAGCTGCTCGGTCGCGCCGAGCTACGCGAGCTGCTCGACCCGGCGGCGCTGGCCGAGGTCGAGGCGGAGCTGCAGCGGCTGCGACACCCCGGACTCGACGACCGCCGCGCCCGCGACGCGGAGGGTCTGGTCGACCTGCTCCGGCTGCTCGGGCCGCTGAGCACCGCCGAGACCGCCGAGCGGGCGACCTTCGACGTCGACGAGCCGTTGGAGCGCCTGGTGGAGTCGCGTCGCGTCGTCCGGGTGCGCATCGCGGGCGAGGAGCGCTGGGCGGTGGTCGAGGACGTCGCCCGGTTGCGCGACGGCCTGGGCGTACCTGTGCCGCCGGGCACTCCGGAGACCTTCACCGAGCCCGTCGAGGACCCCTTGGGCGACCTGGTCGGCCGGTTTGCCCGCACACACGGACCCTTCACGACGGCGGACGTCGCGGCACGCCTCGGGCTCGGGTCCGCGGTCGTCCACCAGACCCTGGTCCGGCTGGCAGCGCACGGGCGGGTCCTCGAGGGCGAGTTCCGCCCCACCGGGACCGGGTCGGAGTGGTGTGACGCCGAGGTGCTGCGCCGGCTGCGCCGCCGGTCGCTGGCCCGGCTGCGGCATGAGGTCGAGCCGGTCGAGCCGGCCACCCTCGGCCGGTTCCTGCCGGCCTGGCAGCACGTGGCAGCGGGCGCGTCGGCCGGCCGTGGGCTCCGTGGCGTCGACGGCGTTCTGGCGGTGGTCGAGCAGCTCGCCGGCTGCCCGGTGCCGGCCAGCGCCTGGGAGTCCCTGGTCCTACCGGCGCGGGTCGCCGACTACCAGCCGGCCTACCTCGACGAGCTGACCGCGACCGGGGAGGTGCTCTGGGCCGGGCACGGCTCGCTGCCCGGCTCCGATGGATGGGTGTCACTGCATCTGACGGACTCCGCGGATCTGACCCTGCCGGCACCCGACCCGGACGCCGATCTCAGCACCCTGCACCGGGCGGTGCTCGAGGCGCTGGACGGAGGTGGGGCGTTCTTCTTCCGCCAGCTGGAGGCCGCCGTACGCCGCAGCGACGCCTCGGGCGGAACCACCGACCCCGAGCTGTCGCAGGCCTTGTGGGACCTGGTCTGGTGGGGCCGGGTCGGCAACGACACGCTCGCCCCGCTGCGTGCGCTCACCCGGGGCGGCGGTGCGCACCGCGGTCGGCGCAGCCCGCCGCGCGCCCGGCTGGGCCGGCCCGGGCGGCCCGGGCGGACGCCGATGCCGGTCCGCGGTGGACCTCCCGAGGCCGCCGGGCGCTGGTTCCTGCTGCCCGAGGTCGAGCCCGACCCGACCCGACGCAGCCACGCAGCCGCGGAGTCGCTCCTCGAACGGCACGGCGTGGTGACCCGCGGCGCAGTGACCAGCGAACGCACCCCGGGAGGCTTCGCCGCGGCGTACAAGGTGCTCGCCGCCTTCGAGGACGCCGGACGGTGCCGACGCGGCTACTTCGTCGAGGGACTCGGCGCCGCCCAGTTCGGCTCCGCGGGTGCGATCGACCGGCTGCGCACCTTCACGCCGCCCGCGGCCGGCACCAAGGCGGTCGCGGTCACGCTGGCGGCCACCGACCCCGCGAACCCCTACGGCGCCGCACTCCCCTGGCCCGGGCGCACGGCGGGCCACCGTCCGGGCCGGAAGGCCGGCGCCCTCGTCGTGCTCGTCGACGGCGCCCTGGCGCTCTACGTCGAGCGTGGAGGGCGGTCGCTGCTCACCTTTGTCTCGACCGTTTCCGCACCGAGTGTGGAGGAGGACACCCTCGCGGTCGCGATCGATGCCCTCGGCACCGCCGTACGTCGCGGCGCGCTCGGCCGCCTCACCGTTGAGAAGGCGGACGGGTCGAGCGTCCTCGGTGAGTCCTCGGCGGCGCTGCGGCAGGCACTCGAGGACGCCGGTTTCGTGGTGACCCCGCGGGGGCTGCGGCTGCGCGGCTGATTTCGTGGTGACCCCGCGGGGGCTGCGGCTGAGCGGCCGAGTCGCGGCGCCCCGACGGGCACCGCTCGTGGCAGGCTGACGACTCGTGCACACCTACCGCGAGCTCTTCGGGATCCGGGAGTTCCGGGTGCTCTTCGGCCTGCGCGCGGTGGTCATCACCGGCGTCGTGGTCAGCAGCCTGGCGATCGGCACCGTGATCTATCGGGTGACCGGCTCGCCGCTGCTCACGTCGCTGGCGCTCTTCGGCGGCCCGTTGGTGCAGCTGCTCACGAGCCACTTCCTCCTGGCCGGCTCCGATCTGCTCCGGCCGCGCACCGCGATGGTGATCTCGGCGACGACGGCCGGGGGCACCGACCTGCTGCAGCTTCTGCCCGGCCTGACCTGGCCGATCCGCTTCGTCATCCTGGCGGCGGGCTACGTCGTGCTCGCGGCGACCTCCGGGACGGTGGTCGCCCTCCTTTCCGACATCGTTCCCCGCGAGGCCTTCGTGCTCGCTCGCTCCACCCTCAACATCACCGTCGGCGGGATGCAGATCGCCGGCAATGGGGTCGGCGCGATCCTGTTGATCTGGCTCAGCGGCCGCGACCTGTTCTGGATCAGCGGCACGGTCACCCTCGCCGGCGCGCTCGCGGCTCGGATCGGCCTGCGCGACCACCCGCCCCGCGCCAGCGGCAAGGTGGTTGCCCGGACCCGAGCGGTCAACCGGATGCTGCTGGGCTCGGCGGCCGTCCGGCCGATCTACCTGATGATCTGGATCCCGAACGGGCTGGTCGTCGGTTGCGAAGCGCTCTACATCCCGTACGCCGGGGGCCACGCCGGCTACCTCTTCGCCGCGACGGCGACGGGCATGCTCGCCGGCGATGTCGTCATCGGCCGTTTCCTGCCGGAGGACCGCCGCGACCGGCTGATCGTGCCGCTCCGCATCCTTCTCGCGCTGCCGTTCATCGCCTTCGCATGGCAGCCCGTGCTCGGCGTCGCCGCAGCCCTCGGGATGGTCGGAGCGTTCGGCTACCCGGCGTCCCTGCCCCTCCAGGAACGTCTGGTGAGCCACACCGCTGCGGACAGCCGCGGTCAGGTCTTCGGACTGGCCGGCACCGGCCTGATGGTCGGGCAGGCGCTGGGCGCCGCGATCGCGGGCGGTGTGGCGGACCTGCTCGGCGCCGGATCCACGGCGGCGGGTCGCACCATGACCGTGATGGCAGTGCTCTCGCTGCTGGCCACCGCCCTGATCGTGCCCGGCCTCCGCCGTACGACGCCCACCCCCGGCAGGTCAGTCGAACCCGATGTCGCCGACTGATCGCCCTGGCCGGGCAGGCCAACGTGCTCAGCCACGGGCGCCTTGATGGGCAGACCCGCACGTCCGCCATCCCCTTACAGGGTTCGGAAAAGTACTTGTCCACCTGCTCGTTCCCACGGTCGAAAGTGTCGGTGCGGCCGGTCAGAATGGAGGCATGTCAGTCGCACAGACAGCCGGATATTCGGGCGCTTCCCTCGGGTCGCACGCTCCGGAGCATGCGGTCCTCGACGCCGTGGCCGATGCACGGACTCGGTCCATGCGGGCCGCGGCGGAGGAGCTGACCTGCGTGCTGGCCTGGGCACACGCCCACCCCGGCACACCCGGCGACTGCGCCTCCTGGCAGCGGGCCCTGATCCCGCCGGACGAGGACGGCCTGGACCGGCTCGGTGGGCCGGGCACCCCGGCGGTCGCCGAGTTCGCCGTCGAACAGCTCGCCGCCCGGCTCGCGGTCTCGACCGGGTCGGCCATGGGCCTCGTCGCCGACGCCCTCGACCTGGCCCACCGGCACCCGGTCCTGTGGGGCTGCGTCCAGGCCGGCGCCTGTCCCGTCTGGACGGCGCGGCGGGTCGTGTCGGCCTGCCACGCCCTGCCTGCCGAGGCCGCTCTCTGGGTCGACGAGCGGACCGGCCACCTGGCCGGGACCCGGGCATGGCGCACCGTGGAGTCGACCATCTCCTACGCGATCGCGAAGTGGGACCCCGAGAAGACCCGCGCTGCCGAGGAACAGGCGAGGGACGGCCGGCGGCTGGACATCGACCTGCCCGGACAGGGCGGCAACGCCGCCGACCCCGACAAGGTCATCGCCGCCGCTCACATCCGCGGCAGTCTCTCGGTCATCGACGCGATCAAGTTCGAGGCGCTGGTCGCGGCCCAGGCCGCCGAGCTGGCCGCGACCGGGGACACCTCCAGCCTGGACATCCGCCGGGCCAAGGCCCTCGGTGTGATCGCCGACCAGCTGATCACGGGCGAGCTCACCTTCTGCTCTGCCGAGACCGGCGTCAGCAGCGCCACCCGACCGGCACCGAAGAGCTGCCTCCCGGCCACCCTCTACGTGCACGTCACCCTCGAAGACCTGCTCACCCACCTCGGTGGCACCGACCGGGTCGGGACCGTCGAGACGCTCGGGCCGGCCACCCTCCACCTGCTCGGCCAATGGCTCGGCGAGACTCGACTCAGCATCCGCCCGATCCTCGACCTCGGCCGCACCGACGCCGTCGATGTCCACGACCCGCCGGCCTGGATGCGCGAGCTCGTCACCCTCCGCGACGGCCATTGCGTGTTCACGCACTGTGGCCGCGACGCCCGGTCCTGCGACCTGGACCACATCGACCCCTACGTCGCGATGGACGAAGGGGGTCCGCCCGGCCAGACCCGGCCGGACCATCTTGCGCCGCTGTGTCGAAGACACCACCGGCTCAAGACCTTCACCCGCTGGCGCTACCACCGCCTCCCCGACGGCAGCTACCAATGGACCGACCCCCAGGGTCACCGCTCCGACGTGCCCCTCTGAACATCCGCCCACCGACCGACCCCGCGAGGACCAGGCCTCGCGGGGCCACCGGCACGCCCGGATCCTGGGTACTGGCAGGTCGCAGCAGGCTCAGGTCGCTACCGTGGCCGATCCGCCTTCCAAGGAGTCACCACATGGACATGCGCCTCGAGCTCGTACCGCTCCCGACGGCCGACGTGGACCGGAGCCTGGAGTTCTACGTCGACCGCGTCGGCTTCCGCCTCGACCACGACGTCCAGCCCGGCAACGGGTTGCGAGTGGTCCAACTGACGCCACCCGGGTCCGCATGCTCGATCGTGATCGGCGTGGGAATGAGTGACCCTGGCGCCCCGCGGGTCCAGAATCTGCATCTCGTGGTCGACGACCTCGCAGAGGTCCGCGACCACCTGTCGAACCACCACGTCACGGTGTCCGAGGTGAATGACATGGGTGGCGTCAAGTACGCGTACTTCAGCGATCCTGATGGAAACTCCTGGGCACTCCAGGAGCTTCCGCAGCGCAGCTGAGCAGTGCCTCGACAACTGGAACCGGGGAGGTGCGATGCCCGAGGGTGACACCGTCTGGCAGGCCGCGAAGCGGCTGCGCCGGCTCGACGACCAGATCTTGGTCCACACCGACTTCCGGCTGCCGAGCCTGGCCACCACCGACCTCGCAGGCAGCCGGGTGCTCACCACCCGGTCGCGTGGCAAGCACCTGCTGACCCGTCTCGACAGCGGGCTGTCGCTCCACAGCCACCTCAAGATGGAGGGCAGCTGGGCGGTCCATGACCGAGGTGCCCGCTGGCGCAAGCCGGCCCACACCGCCCGAGTGGTGCTGCAGACGGAGTCGTTGGAGGCCGTCGGCTCCCAGATCGTGCTCGACCTGCTCCCCTCCGACCGCGAGGACGAGTACGTCGGGCGCCTCGGCCCGGATCTGCTCGGCGACGACTGGGACCCGGATGAGGCGGTCCGCCGGCTGGCTGCGCAGCCCGCCGTACCTCTTGCCGACGCGCTGCTGGACCAGCGCAACCTCGCCGGGATCGGCAACGTGTACAAGTGCGAGCTCTGCTTCCTCACCGGCGTCGACCCGCACCGTCCGGTCGGCGAGGTGTCTGACCTGCAGCGGCTGGTCAGCCTCGCCCGCCGCGTGCTGCTGGCCAACCGCGACCGGGTCGACCGGGTCACCACCGGACGGACGCGCCGCGGCGAGAGGACCTGGGTCTATGGCCGACGGGGCCCGTGCCTGCGCTGCGGGACGCCCATCGAGTACGACGAGCTCGGGCCGCCCGGTGCCGAACGCGGCACCTGGTGGTGTCCTCGCTGCCAGAGGTGACCGGACGCGCCACAATCGTGGTGTGGACGTCGACGACCTGCCGGAGGCAGAGCGGCTGTGGTGGGTGTTCGCGACCAGCACCGCGCTGGCGCGCCTGCGCCGTGACCCGACCTGGTCCTACGACCCCGCCTTCCACCTGTTGGCCCACGACGCTTCCGGCGGCGTGCGGCTGCGGATGCAGCGCATCCACCACGGCCGGTGCGTGCTCTGGGGCACCTGGCCGGACGCGAGCCCCAGCCCGCTGTGGACCGGGGTGCCCGGCTGGGCGACCTCCGACGCCGTCCACGACTGGCTGCAGCGCGACGGGGCGTCGTTCCTGGCCTGGGAGCACCGTGGCGAGTGGGACACCGCGACCCCCGAGGTGGACCTGGCCGTCCCGCTGGCTCCCCTGCTCGACGCGCAGGTGCCCGAGGCCCTGCTGACCGCCGCCCGCGAGGGCCGGGTCGCACCCGACGACCTCGCCGGGCTCGCCGGGTTCTCCGACCCTGGCGGGACCGAGGCGGACCTGGGCGAGGCGGCGGCCGTGCTGAGCGCAGCCCGCGACGACGCACCGGCCCTGCAGGGGACGGTACGGCGCCTGCTGGCGACCGAGATCCGCACCCAGATGATCGCCGCGGTCGAACGGGACCGCGTGCTCCCCCAGCGACCGGTTCCGCTGGTCCGCTGGGCCCGGATCGCCACCCCGCCGCCCGACTTCCAGTACGCGGTCCACCAGCAGGACGGTCGACTGGTTCCGGCGCTGGGCAACTCGCCCCTGGCCGAGCAGCACCGGATCACCCTCGGCAACCTGCTGTCCCGGCTGCACCGTGAGGAGGCGAGCGCGGAGGGCGGCAGCTGGCTGTTCGCACGGGTCCGGTTCGACGGGGTGAACGTGCACTTCGACCGGGCGTTCGACAGCCGGCCGCAGTGGTACGAGGACGAGGGCCCGTCGCTGGACACCCTGTGGGCCGAGATGGCCGGGCGCGCCCCGGACTGGCGGCCACCCTGGGCGCGCCTGCTGCCCCGGAGCTGAACGACGATCTCGCCGAGTGGTCCCGTACTGCGCCCGAGACGTCCTGTATTGCACGTGAGTGGTCGCCAATGGCGCACTATGTGACCACTCGGTGGCAATGTGGGACCACTCGGCGGACGAGGTGACCGCTACAGCAGCCGTCGGTCCGAGGCCCATCGGGTCAGCTCGTGGCGCGAGGAGAGCTGGAGCTTGCGCAGCACCGACCCCATGTGGGTCTCCACGGTCTTGGTGGAGATGAACAGCTCGGCGGCCACCTCCTTGTAGGAGTAGCCGCGCGCGATCAGCCGCATCACCTCCCGCTCCCGCTCGGTGAGCCGATCGAGGTCCTCATCGACCTGGGCGACCTCGATCGTGCCTGCGAAGGCGTCCAGCACGAAACCGGCCAGCCGCGGCGAGAAGACCGCGTCGCCCGAGGCGACCCGGCCGATGGCGTCGATCAGCTCAGGACCGGTGATGGTCTTGGTGACGTAGCCGCGGGCGCCCGCGCGGATCGTGCCGATGACGTCCTCGGCCGCGTCCGACACCGACAGTGCGAGGAACTGGGTGGAGGCCGGCGTCGCGGGCGTCCGGAAAGCACCGACTCGTCGCATCACTTCCGCACCACCGCCGCCGGGCAGGTGCACATCGAGCAGCACCACCTCCGGATGGTGCTTCTGGACAGCGGCGACGGCCTCGTCGACGTCGGCAGCCTCGGCCAGAACGTCGACCGCCGTACCGATCTCGGCGCGTACGCCGGACCGGAACATCGCGTGGTCGTCCACGATCACCACGGTGTGCTTCACGTCCCTGACTCCTTCGACGGCTCGTCCCAGGGCATCGACAGCCTGATCTCGGTGCCCGCCCCGGGGTTGCTGCGCACCTCGGCCACACCGCCGTGCCGCTGCATCCGGTCGATGATGCTGTTGCGCACTCCGTGCCGATCCGGAGCGACGTCGGCCAACTCGAACCCATGGCCTCGGTCGCGGACGAACACCTCGATGCCGGTGGCCGCGACCTCGGCGTACACGTCGACCTTGCCGGCACCGCTGTGCTTGGCGGCGTTGAGCATCGCCTCCCGTGCGGCGAGCACCACGGGCCGGGCGGACTCCGGGAGCGGTCGGTCGCCGACGCTGACGACCTCGACGGGTACGCCGGTGCCGTCCTCGATCTCGGCCGCGGCCTGGCGCAGCGCGGCGACCAGGGTGGTCTCTCCGCCGTCCGGTGCGTCGTAGAGCCAGGACCGGAGGTCCCGCTCCTGGGCGCGCGCCAGCCTGGCGACCGTCGCCGGGTCCTCGGCGGACTTCTGGATCATCGCCAGGGTCTGCAGCACGGAGTCGTGCAGGTGTGCGGCGACGTCGGCGCGCTCCTGCGATCGGACCCGCTCGGCACGCTCTTCGGACAGGTCGTTGGTCAGCCGCAGCAGCCACGGCCCGACGATGAACGCGAGGCCGAGGATGCCCAGCAGCGCGGCGATCCCGACATTGAGCGCGGCGTTCCAGTCGCCGCTCCGAAGCGAGAAGGTCACGATCGCAGCCACCAGTAGCAGCGTCCCGGCGACGACCCGCAGCCAGGCGCCCCAGCCCCCGCCACCGACCAGGGCGGCCAGTGGAGAGATCCGGCCACTGTCCAGCCAGCGCTCCCGCTGCGCCTCGTCGGCCTGCCTCCAGAGCACCGCCACCCCGGCGACCGCCAACATCGCCGGCCAGATCACGAACGCGCGGCCGGTCAGCGCACTGACCAGGGCCAGCGCCCCGAGCGCGATCGCCCCCATCGCGACCATCGGCCCGTAGTCGACGAGCCGCCGCACCCGACGCGGTCGCTTGCCCTGTCGGGCGGCGGCGGCAAGCCCGGGCGCTGCATCCTCGAAGTGCGGCTGCTCGCGGAGCAGCATCCACAGACCGGCGTACACCAGGACGCCGAAGCCTCCGAACACCGCCGCGACCAGGAACGCGATCCGCACCCACTGCACCGGAACCCCGAGGTGCACGGCCAGCCCGGCGGCGACTCCGCCCAGCATGCCCTCGTCGGTGCGACGGTAGGCACGCCGCACCGGCGCGGACGCGCCGCGAGGCGCGGTGCCGGGCACGGTACGGCGGGCAGTGGTCTCCATGGTGCTCCCATGGTGGCATCCGGGGCGGGCCCGCCACATCGGGAACCTCCCCTGCCCCGGGACCGGGGCACGATCAGGGCTGTCCCCGATGGTGCGCGGGCTGCGGCGAGGTCAGGCTTGCTGCCATGAGTACGACACAGGACCAGGGCGGCACCCGCCAGGAGCCGGCGGACGACGGACCCCAGGTCAACCGCGAGCAGCTCCACGACCTCGACCGGCTGCGCCGTAGCAGCACCGACCGCTACATCGCCGGGGTCGCCGGCGGCATCGGCCGGCACTTCGGCATCGACCCCACGATCATCCGGGTCGTCCTCGCGGTGGCCTGCTTCTTCGGCGGCGCCGGGCTGATCCTCTACGCCGCGGTGTGGCTCCTCGTGCCCGAGGACGATCACGCCCGGGCGCCGATCCCGGTGGGCGGAGAGGCCCGCCGGGTGCTGCTGATCGCAGCCGCGGTGATCGCCGCGTTGGCCCTGGTCGGGAACAGCTGGGGCGGCTTCGGCTGGCACTTCGCCTGGCCGCTCGTCGTGATCGCGGTGATCCTCGCGGTCGTCGTCGGCGGCCACCGTCGTGTCGAGGAGCGCCGTGCCGACGCCGCCTCCGGGCCGGGTGCGACCACACCAGGACCGAGCGACACCACCATCGTTCCGCCGACGGCCTGGCGGCCCCCGCCGCCGTCGTACCGTCCGAAGCGACCCGAGCGCGTCGGCCTGGTGCTGTTCTGGCCCACCCTCGCGCTGATCGCCGTCGGGCTGGGCGCCCTGGGCATCTACGACATCGACCACCACGTGGCCACCGGAGCCTGGGCGGCGGTCCCGCTGGGGATCATCGGCGTGATGCTCGTGGTCGGTGCCTTCGTGGGACGCCCCGGTGGACTGATCCTGCTCGGCCTGCTGGCGCTGCCCGCGCTGGCGGTGACCACGGCGGTCGGCAGTGCGGGACACTGGGAGGCGCGCACCGTGCACTACGCCCCGGCCAGCGCGGCACAGGTCCAGGACGACTATCGGATCAGCAACGGCAGCCTGGTGGTCGACCTGAGCACGGTGTCCGACCCGACCGCCCTGGCAGGCCGGCAGCTGGACCTGCGGATGAACGCCGGAGAGATCCGGGTGGTGCTTCCGCCGGGGGTGCGGGCCAGCGTCGACGCCTCGCTCGGGTTCGCCGGCGACGTGCAGGTCGGCAGCCGGGAGCAGTCCGGCTTCGGCCCCGAGCTGCACCGGATCGTCCCCGGAGGCGGCGCGAGCGCCTCCGCGCCACTGATGACCCTCGACGTGCACGGGCACGTCGGCCACATCCAGATCGAGCGCTACCGAGGTGACCACTGATGACCGACATGACCAACCAGCGGCCTGAGTACGGCGACCCGCCGCGCCGTGGCACCAAGGTGACCCATCTGGTGATCGGCCTGATCTACCTCGGCATCGTGGCCAGCTGGGCGCTGGGACAGGGCGGGGTGATCGGCTGGGGTGACTCGGCGTACGTCTTCCCCGCGGTGCTCGTCGGCGCCGGTCTGCTGGGCCTGGTGGCCTCGCTGGCCGGCCGTGGCTCGCGCCGGGCACCCGCACCGGCCCCGGTGGATGCTCCTGCGCCCGAGCCGGACGCCCCCGCCCACCCCACCGCGGGGCCAGCGGCCACCGCGGCCACCGCGAGCACCGCGAGCACTCCAGACACCCAAGACACCCAAGACACCCAGGACACCGAGGAGATCCGATGACCGAGCAACCCGGCTACACCCGGCCCGAGCCCAGGCGACTGGTCCGGCTGCCCGACGACAAGATGGTGGGCGGGGTCTGCTCGGGCATCGCCTGGCACCTCGGCGTCGACCCGACGCTGATCCGGGTGCTGACCGCGGTGGCCGGCGTGTTCGGCTTCCCCGTCGTACCCCTGGTCTACCTGCTGCTGTGGGTGATCGTGCCCGAGGGCGTCAGGACGACAGCGACCGGCTGATCACCTGGTTGGCGGCGTGCTGGAACCCCGCGACGACGCCCTCGAGGGTGAGCTGGCGCAGCCGGGAGAACATCTGCTCGAAGCGAGCGGCCTCCTCCTCGCTGTGCTCGCTCTCCCGGAAGGGCGTCACGATCTTGTCGCGCAGAATGGCCGTGAGCTCGTCGGCGAGCTCGTCCATGTGCCGGCCGATCGCCGCCGACGCCTCCACGAAGGAGTCGACGGGGATGTGCAGGTCGAGGGTCTGGACCGCGGAGTCGAACGGCGCGAGCACCTGGTAGCCGGCGCCCTCACGACGAAGCCCCTGCACCTTCACCAACGTGTCCAGGTCCTCATCGGAGAGTCGGCGACCGGCGCGCTTCTCGACCTGGCGGCGGGTCAGCGTCTCCCGCTTCTCGCTCGTCCATGAGGTGAGCATCGCCCGTTGCACCGCGAGGTCCTCGATCGGCGCCTCCAGCGGGATCCGGCTCAGGTACTTCTCGATGGCCGACAGCGTGAAGCCGTGGTCCTGCAGGGCCCGGATGAGGTCGAGCCGCGCGCGGTGCTGCGGCCCGTAGTAGGCCATCCGGCCACGTCGCTCGGGTGGCGGCAGCAGGCCGAGGCCGGCGTAGTACCGCGTGGTGCGCACCGTCATGCCGGTGGCCGCCGCCAGCTCGTCGACAGTGAGCAGTGCCTCGCCGTCGTCGTCAACCGGCTGCACCGACATCGTCACCACTCCCTCCACGCCCGATCCTGTCACGTCCTTGACGGTAACAGTAGAACTGGCACACTCTTGGTGCAATCACCAGCGAGCCCCCGCTTCCGCCTGCCTGAAGGATGGACCATGCCTGACCTCTACACCGACGAGCACGAGGACTTCCGGAGGACCGCACGGACCTTCTTCGACAAGGAGGTCGTCCCCCACCACGACCAGTGGGAGAAGGACGGGATCGTCCCGCGCGAGCTCTGGCTCAAGGCCGGCGAGGCGGGCCTGCTGTGCTTCGACGTCCCCGAGGAGTACGGCGGCGCCGGCGTGAACGACTTCCGCTACAACGTCGTGCTCTCCGAGGAGCAGACCCGCAGCGGGTGCAGCGGGCCGGGCTTCTCGGTGCACAGCGACATCATCGTCCCCTACCTCTCCGCGATCGCGACCGAGGAGCAGAAGCGGCGCTGGCTGCCCGGCTGCGTCAGCGGCGAGATCATCACCGCGATCGCGATGACCGAGCCGGGCGCCGGCAGCGACCTGCAGGGCGTGCGCACCCGGGCGATCGACAAGGGCGACCACTACGTCGTCAACGGCGCGAAGACGTTCATCAGCAACGGCATCAACGCCGACCTGGTGATCGTGGTCGCCAAGACCGACCCCGACGCCGGGCACCAGGGCATCAGCCTGCTCGTCGTCGAGCGTGGCATGGAGGGATTCGAACGCGGACGCAACCTGGACAAGATCGGACTGCATGCCCAGGACACCGCGGAGCTGAGCTTCACCGACGTCGTCGTACCCAAGGAGAACCTGCTCGGCGAGGAGGGCCAGGGCTTCGTCTACCTGATGCAGAACCTTCCCCAGGAGCGGCTGATCATCGCCGCCCAGGCCGTCGCCGCGTGCGAGAGCGTGGTCGAGATGTGCCTGGACTACGTCAAGACCCGCGAGGCGTTCGGCCGACCGATCGGGAAGTTCCAGAACACCCGGTTCACCCTCGCGGAGATGGCGACCGAGGCGCGCGTCGCCCGGGCCTTCCTGGACGACTGCCTGGCCAAGCACCTCGAGGGCAGGCTCGACGCCGTCGACGCCTCGATGGCGAAGTGGTGGTGCACCGAGCTGCAGAACAAGCTGGTCAACACCGGCGTCCAGCTGCACGGCGGCTACGGCTACATGATGGAGTACCCGATCGCGAAGGCCTACCTGGACAGCCGGATCTCCACCATCTACGGCGGGACGACCGAGATCCAGAAGGAGATCATCGGTCGCTTCCTCGGACTGTGACGACCCCCAGCGGGCGCGTCAGGAGGAGCGGAGATGAGGGACGTACGCACCGAGCGTGACGAGATCGAGGAGGCCGTCGCCGGCCGGACGATCGCGACCGCCCTCGCCCGGACGGTGGCGGACCACGGCGGCGAGCCGGCGTTCTCCGACAAGGTCGGCATCGACGGGCCCGGATGGCGCACACTGACCTGGCAGCAGACGCGCGACCGTGGACTCGACGTCGCCGCGGCGCTGGTCGACCTCGGCGTGGCACCCGGCGATCGGGTGGCGATCATGGCCTCGAACCGGCTCGAGCATGTGCTGGCCGACATCGGGGCGATGCACGCCGGCGCGGTGGCGATGTGATCTACAACACCCTCTCCCCCAGCCAGGTGGAGTACGTCGCCACACACTCCTCTCCGCGTGTCGTGGTGCTCGAGACCGCCGACCACGCAGCCCGCTGGTCAGCGGCACTGGCGCAGGCCGATCCCGCGCCTGTCGTCGTGGTGATCGACCCGCAGGCGGCGCATGACGGTGCCGTCACGTGGGACGACCTGCTCGCCCGCGGACACGCCACCCGCGCCCAGCACGAGGCAGAGGTCGAACGACGCTGGCAGGCGATCGCCCCCGCCGACCCGGCCACGATCCTCTACACCTCGGGCACGACCGGGCCTCCCAAGGGCGTGGTGATCAGCCACCACAACGTCCTCTTCGAGGCCGAGAGCAGCAGCCGCACCTCGCTGGTCGAGGGCGAACGGGTCACGCTCTCCTACCTCCCCTACGCCCACATCGCCGAGCGCGTCCTGGGCCTCTACCTGCCGCAGATCGACGGCGGCCACGTGCACCTGGTCGGAGACCCGGCCCTGCTCGTCGGCGCCCTGGGCGAGGTGCGGCCGACGGCGTTCTTCGGCGTACCGCGCGTGTGGGAGAAGATCCAGACCGGGATCGCGGGCCTGCTGGCCATGGAGGCCGACGAGCACAAGAGGCAGGCCGTGGCCGAGGCGATGGCCATCGCCCGGGAGTACGTCGAGTCACAGCAGGTCGGCCACACCACGAGCACCGACCTCCGGGCCCGGTACGACGCCGCCGCCGACGTACTGACTCCGATGAAGGCGATGCTGGGGCTCGACCGGGTGGCCTGGGCGGGCAGCGCCTCGGCCCCGATGCCGCTGGAGACGGCGCGCTTCTTCGCCGGGCTCGGCTTCTGCATCTTCGACATCTACGGGATGACCGAGACGACGGGCTCGGTGACCGCCTGCGGTCCGGGCACCTTCCGCCTGGGCAGTGTCGGCCGCGCCCAGCCCGGTATCGAGATCGCCATCGCCGACGACGGCGAGATCCTCACCCGAGGCCCGGTCAACACCGCGGGCTACCACGACAACCCGGCTGCGACGGCGCAGCTCGTCGATGCCGAGGGCTGGGTGCACACCGGCGACATCGGCCGCCTCGACGAGGACGGCTTCCTCTACGTCGTGGACCGCAAGAAGGAGATGATCATCACCTCGCAGGGCAAGAACATCGCGCCCTCGAACATCGAGAACCTGCTCAAGGAGAGCCCGCTCGTCGGGCACGCCCTCGCGTACGGCGACGGCCGGCCGTACGTCGTGGCGATCCTCACCCTCGATCCCGACGTGGCACCGGTGCTGGCGGGAAGGCTGGGGCTGGCGGACACCTCGCTGGAGGCGCTCGCCCGCGACGCGACGATCCTCGGCATGGTCGGCCAAGCGGTGGACGGCGCCAACGAGCGACTCTCGCGTCCCGAGCAGGTGAAGAGGTGGCGGCTGCTGCCGGTCGAATGGACGGCGGAGTCCGCCGAGCTGACGCCCACCCTCAAGCTCAAGCGACGGGTCGTCCACGAGCAGTACGCCGACGTGATCGACCAGCTGTACGCCTCCTGACCGGACGACGCGGTCGGCCACCGGTCAACGGCTGACCGTGGTCGACCGCTCACCGGGGCACAATCGGGCCATGACCGCCCTGACCCTCGGCACGTTGACCACCGAGCCGGCACTGGATCGACCCGATCTGCTCGGCACGTCGGTGCGGGAGACGCTGGAGGGCTGGGCGCTGGCGGCCGAGGTGGGCGTGGTCGCGATCGATCCCGAGCTCGCCGACACCGCGGCCTGTGCGGCGGCGTACGACCTGCCGATGGACTCCGGGGCGAACTGCGTGGTCGTTGCGGGCAAGCGTGCCGGTGAGGAGCGGATCGCGGCCTGCATGGTGCGTGCGGACACCCGTGCGGACGTCAACAACGTCGTCAAGCGGATGCTCGACGTCCGCAAGTGCTCCTTCCTGCCGTTGGAGCGCGCGGTCGCGGAGACCGCGATGGAGTACGGCGGCATCACGCCGATCGGCCTGCCCGCGAACTGGCGGATCCTCGTCGACGAGCGGGTGACCGGCATCGACGTCGCCGTGATCGGCAGCGGCATCCGTGGCTCGAAGCTCCTCCTTCCCGGTCGGCTGCTCGGGGCGCTACCGGGGGCGGAGGTGGTCGCCGGCCTGGCCGGTTAGCGGGCGGACCGCTCGAGGAAATCTGGTCGACCCGGACGCACCGGGGCTGGTTGGCTGACCGGCATGGAGCCAGCGACAGCGAGGTTCGACCGGACGATCCGCACCGTGATGTGGATCGACGCGCTGCTCTCCCTGCTGGTGGCGCTGCTGAGCATCGTGGCGGTGCCGCTGCTGGCAGTCCTCGGCTTCCCCCACCGCGCGACGCTCGGCCTGGGGATCGCCGGCGACCTGCGCCGTCGTGCTCGCGGGCTGCGGCGCTGTGACCGCCGTCCTGCTGGCGCTGCGGATGCGCGACGGCGACTACGGGCTCCCGCCGGGACTGCGGCTCCCGTTGCCCTCGTGGATGCGGGCGGTGTCCGACCAGCCGGCTCAGGGCTCCGGCGCGGTGGCGAGCCAGGAGGAGTAGCCGCGAAGCCCGTCGTACGTCGACCAGATGCGACGGGCCCAGGGGTGGTGTCAGGGGAATTCCGGATGACGAACAGCGTTCGCCCCTGCTGGAATGTGCCCATGCACCGCCAGATCGCCGGCACGCTGACCGGCCCGCGCACCAAGTGGCTCGTCCTCGCTCTGTGGATCATCGCCGTGGCCGTGCTGGGCAGCTTCGCCGGGAAGCTCACCGGGGTCGAGGACAACCAGGCACAGTCCTGGCTTCCCGGGAACGCCGAGTCCACCCGGGCGCTGGCCAAGCTGGAGGCGTTCCAGGACAAGAACGACATCCCGACCACGCTCGTCTACGAGCGCGACGGCGGCCTGACCAGGTCCGACCTCGGCACGATCGCCCAGCAGGTCGACCGGGTGCAGCGACTCGACGGCGCCGTACCGGTCACCCGGCCCGACGGGACCCCGGTGCCTGCTGCCGCCCTGGTCCAGGTCTCCCGCGACGGCGAGGCGGCCCAGGCGACCGTGCACTTCAACTTCGGCAAGAACGGCTGGAACAAGCTGCCCGACGCCGCCGCAGAGATGCACCGGATCGCGACCATTCCCGGCGTCACCTTCCACCTGGCCGGCCCCGGCGGACAGGCGGCGGACTCGGCGCAGGCGTTCTCCGGGCTGGACGGCAAGCTGCTCGGCTTCACCGTGCTGGTCGTCATGGTGATCCTGCTGCTCACCTACCGCAGCCCGCTGCTCTGGCTGCTGCCCGTCGTCTCGGCCGGCGTCGCCCTCGTGCTGGCCCAGGCCGTGGTGTACTTCCTCGCCAAGGACGCCGGCATGACCGTGAACGGGCAGAGTCAGGGGATCCTCACGGTGCTCGTCTTCGGGGCCGGCACGGACTACGCGCTGCTCCTGGTGGCCCGCTACCGCGAGGAGCTGCACCGCCACCGCGACAAGCACGAGGCGATGGCGTTCGCGCTGCACCGCGCGGCGCCGGCCATCGTCGCCAGCGGTCTCACCGTGATCCTGGGGATGCTGTGCCTGATGGTCGCGGAGATGAACTCGACCGCGGGGATGGGACCGGTTCTCGCCGTCGGGATCGTGATCGCGCTGGCGGTGATGGTCACGCTGCTGCCCGCACTGCTGGTGATCGTGCCGCGTTGGGTCTTCTGGCCGGCGCGGCCGCAGTTCGGTACGCCGGAGCCGACCGCCTCCGGCTTCTGGGCACGGGTCGGCCGGCGGATCGCGGTCCGGCCGCGCACGGTCTGGGTCGGCACGGCGATCCTGCTCGCCATCGCCTGTCTGGGCATCGTCAAGCTGGACGCCCATGGACTGTCGACCCAGGACAGCTACACCAAGGAGTTCGACTCGATCAAGGGCCAGAACATCCTGGCCGCGCACCACCTTGCCGACAACTCCAACCCGGTCATGGTGGTCTCGAACGCCGACAAGGCAGCACAGGTCAGCGCGGCCATGACCGGCGTGAAGGGAGTGAACACCCCGACGAAGCCGGTGGTGAAGGACGGGGTCGCGTTCGCGCAGGCCACCCTCGTGGACGACCCGACGTCACCGGCGGCGTACGACGCGGTCCAGCGGCTGCGCGAGCGTGTGCACGCCGTACCAGGCGCGGACGCGCTGGTCGGTGGCGGTACGGCCATCAACGCCGACGTCGAGACCGCCTCCGCGCACGACACCCGCGCGATCATCCCGCTGGTGCTGGTGGTGGTGCTCCTCATCCTGATGACACTGCTGCGCGCCGCCCTCTCCCCGATCCTGCTGATCGGCACCGTGCTGCTGTCCTTCGGGGCGGCCCTCGGGCTCAGCTCGTTGATCTTCCACTACCTGCTGGGCTTCGCGGGCGCGGACGCGGGCTTCCCGCTCTTCGTGTTCGTGTTCCTGGTCGCCCTGGGCATCGACTACAACATCTTCTTGATGACCCGGGTCCGCGAGGAGGCCGCCACCAAGGGGACCCGGGAGGGGTCGTTGATCGCCCTCGCCTCGACCGGCGGCGTCATCACGTCAGCCGGGCTGGTGCTGGCCGCGACGTTCTCGGTGCTGGGCACGATGCCGCTGGTCGCCTTCGCCGAGATCGGGCTCGCGGTCGCGCTGGGCGTGCTCCTCGACACGATGATCGTGCGGTCGGTCCTGGTGACCGCGCTCAACCTCGACCTGGGCAGCGTCATCTGGTGGCCGAGCCGGCTCGATCGCGGCACCTCGGACGTCGCCCGTCTCGAGCAGGTCGCGGCGCGCACCCGCGACTGAGCCGCCCCGGTTGAACCGCGCGGCACACTGGGTGATGCTGCGGATCCTGACAGTAGTACTGTCACGGTATTCACGGCACGGAAGGAACCCGATGAAGCTGTCCACGATGCTGATGTACGACGGCAACCCGCGCGCGGCGGCCGACCAGGTGGCCGCACTGGAGAAGGCAGGCCTGGACACCGTCTGGGTCGCCGAGGCCTACGGGTTCGACTCGCCCACATTGATGGGCTATCTCGCCGCGAAGACCGAGACCGTCGAGATCGGCGCCGCGATCCTGAACATCTACTCCCGGACGCCGGGTGCCCTGCTGCAGACCGCGGCCGGCCTCGACAACGTCTCCGGCGGGCGCGCGCTCCTCGGGCTGGGCGCCTCCGGCCCACAGGTCATCGAGGGCTTCCACGGCGTCCCCTACGAGAAGCCGCTGACCAGGACCCGGGAGATCATCGACATCATCCGCGCCGGGATGCGTCGCGAGCCGCTCCGTGCGGACGGCACGTTCCAGCTCCCGCTGGACAAGGAGCACGGCGCCGTGACCGGCCTCGGCAAGCCGCTCAAGCTGCTCACCCGCCCCGAGCGGGACTCGGTCCCGATCTACCTCGCGGCGCTCGGGCAGAAGAACGTCGAGCTCGCCGCCGAGGTCGCGGACGGCTGGCTGCCCCACCTCTTCTACCCCGAGAAGTTCTCGACCGTGTGGGGCGACGCGATCAAGGCCGGTACGGCGAAGCGGGATGCCTCACTCGGCCCGATGAACATCGTGGCGGGCGGGATGGTGGCGATCGGTGAGGGTCCCGACACCAAGGCGCTGCTGGACTTCGCCCGCCCGCTCTTCGCGCTCTACGTCGGCGGCATGGGCGCGAAGGGCAAGAACTTCTACAACGACGTCGCGCGGGCCTACGGCTACGAGGATGCAGCCGAGAGGATCCAGGACCTCTACCTCTCCGGCAAGAAGGACGAGGCCGCGGCGCTGGTGCCGACCGAGTGGCTCGAGGCCGCCAACCTGGTCGGCCCGGCGTCGTACGTCCAGGAGCGCATCGCAGCCTTCAAGGAGGCGGGCGTGACCAGCCTCAATGTCACCCCCGTGGGCGACGACCCGGCCGCGATCGTCACCCAGCTCAAGGAGTGGGTCGGCTGAGCGGTGCAGCGTGAGGGTCGCGCCGAGTTGAGCGCAGCACGCCGATGCTCGCTGAAGACCCGCTCAGCGATGCACCTTCAAGATCACCCTGCTCGAGGTGCCAGCGGCGTTGGTCGCGGTCGCGGGTCGCAGGACCCGGAACCGGTAGGTGCCTGCCCGGCGCTCCTTGACCGCGATCACGAAGCCGACCCTCCTGGTGTGGTCGGGCATCCGCTGGCGTCGGATCCTCGCGTGGATTGCCAGGGTCTTCCAGGCCCCGTGCACGCGTCGCTGGAGATAGACGAGCTGGCCGCTGCCGGCCGGACGGACCGTGCCGTACACCCGCGCTCGCGTCTGCCGGGCCACTCGGCCCGGCCTCACGGCGGCCTGCACGACCTGGCGGACGGCGACCGTGTCCACCGCGCTGGTCGAGGCGCGCCGGGTGCTGCTGCCGGCGTACCGCCAGCGGTACTGCGTGTTCACCCTCGGCGAGACCCGAGCCGAGGCGGCACCCGATGCGTTGGTGGTGCTGGCGTGGCAGGAGCCGAACGCGCCCGTGGTGCCCATGCGTGAGCACAGCTGCACCTGCGCCCCGCGCACCGGCCCTCCCGCGCTCAGGACGGTGCGGACGGTGAGGTGACCGCCGTAGCCGATCGTGCTGTGCATTGCCGTGGAGGGTGTCAGGGTGGTCGCTCTCGGCGGCGCGGTTCGAGGATCGACTGCCCCGATGTCGCAGCCGGTCTCCGGCCTCGCCGTGCCGCGCTGGTCGACGCGGAACGCCGCACCAGCGCAGTCGGTGTCACCGGCGGCACCGATCGCCGGGCTGGTCCGGGCGGGCAGCAGCGTGTCGGTGGGTCCGCCGTTGTCGGCGAGCGCTCCGAGCCCTGCAGGCACCCCGACGATGTCGTGGTCGGCTGCCGATAGGGCACAGCTGGTGTCGTCGGACAGGTTGTGGCCATCGGACTCGATCACGCTCGCGACCGGGTCGTCGGCCGCGCAGTTCGCGGTGGTCGAGCCGGCCTTGTTCGACGCGATGGCAGTGTCGGCCAGCTTCAGCTGCGCGGCGAACCCGATCGAGGCGCCGGCCTGAGCGGGTCGACCCTCGCCCTCTTGCGCGGTGGCCAGATAGACCCCGGCGCCATGACCGCCCGCGTCCACGGTGTTGCCTGCGATGGTGCTGAACCCGAGCTCTGCGTCCGCTGCCAGCAGGAAGAGACCGCCGCCCGCGGAGCCCGCCCCGGTTGCCGAGTTGCCCGCGACCGTGCTGTTGGTCAGCTTCAACGAACCGAACTGTGCCCCGATCCCCGCACCGACACCGCTGGTGACCGTATTGGCGGCCACTGTGCTGTGACGCACATCGAGGCGACCTCCATCGACGAAGATCCCGCCACCGGCGTCGGTGGCGGTGTTGCCGGTGACGGTCGAGTGGTCGAGGACAAGGCTTCCCTCGACCTCCGCGCCGCCGCCCTGCTCAACTCCGGAACCGCCGCGGAGCGTCACGCCGTCAACGGTGACGCCAACGACGCCGACATCGACCACCCTGTCGCCGGCGGAGCTCTGCTTGATCGTGGTGAGTCGTGCTCCCGCGCCGTCGACGGTGAGTGCCTGCGCGAGATCCAGCTGACCCTGGGTCAGCGTGTAGGTGCCCTTCGGCAGCGTGATCGTGCCGCCGGGTGCGACGGCGGCGACAGCCTCGCGCAACGAGCAGCTGTCGGCGGTGTACCCGGGATAGTCGCCATAGCAGATCCCGTGACCGTCGGGGTCGTCGAACCGGGTGACGCTGAGCGTGGTCGGCTGCGGTGGGACACCCGCCATGGTGAGCGGAACCTTGACGTCACCCGAGAGGGCCTTGATCGTCAGAACGGCGTGATAGTCGCGCAGCGCGCCCGGGCTCGCGGAGACTCCCACGTCGCAGCCGCCACCGCCGAACTCCTCGGGAACCAGGACCGCCAGGCTGCAGCTGTTCCCGGTCGGGGTGAGCTGGAAGGAGGAGGCGTCGGGCCCACCGATCGAGACGTCACCGAGATAGTTCGCGCCCGTGACCGCGGAGAGGTGCACACCTCCGGTGGCCGTGCTGCCGATCCGCACCTGTCCCAAGTCCCCACCCGAGGGGGTCACGGTCGCCGCGACCTCCCCGACCTGGGCGTTGTAGGCGCCGATGTCGCAACCGTTGGACGCTTGCCTGAACTCGCGCTGGTCGGTGAGGCCGCACCAGCCGGACACGCCCCTCCCGCGGGCGTCGCCCGGCGAGATGATCGTCGGGGTCGGGCCGCCGTTCTCACTGAAGAACTGGACCTTGGTGATCGGGCCGTTGGGCACGATGTCGGGGTTCTCGCCGGTCATGAGGGTGCAGTTCCCGTCGACCAGGTTGTTGCCACTGGCCCCTCCACCCGACTCCCAGCCTGAGCCGTTGCAGTTCGCGGTGTTCGCGCCATCCGGGTTGTCGACCACGATCGTGTTGACCGCCGCCAGTGGTGCACTCGAGTCGATGCCCACCCCATTGCCCATGATCGTGTCGTTGGCCAGGTTTCCGTTGCCGTCGTTCTCCAGGCCCGCACCGGTGTTGCCGGTGAAGGTGGACTCATCGATCGAATACTCACCAGCGGCGTCGACTCCGGTCTGGTTCGCGGTGAACAGGCTGCCGTCGACCTGCATCTCGGAGTAGTCGGGGTCGCCGTAGAAGGAGACCCCTTTCGAGGTGAAGTTCTGGGCGACCACGTCGCGCAGGTCGAGGTTGGTGTTGCCGGCGCTGATCCCGATGGCCGGTGCGCCGGCGCCACTCCCGTCGACGGTCAGGTTGCGCAGGGTGACCGCACCGTAGGACGAGGTTGGCCCGTCGTACGCGCTGATCATCGCGTTCGGGACGTCGTGGCCGCAGCTGGAGTCCCAGGTGAAGCTCGCCATCTCGGCATCGGGAACGTTCTGGACGACGGGGCCGGGCTCATCGAGGAAGGCGCCCGGACCGATGCCCACCAAGGCGATGGAGCGGTAGATCGTGCTCCCGGTCGGCGGCGCGATCGAGATCGGGCAGTAGGCACCCGGAAGGAGCTCGATCGTCACGGGGCCGACCTGGGCGTTGTTCTGCTTCAGCGCAGCGGCCAGCGCCTCAGGCAGAGTCAGGCAGGCGGGTCCCCCCGTCGAAACGGTGCCTCGGCCGCAGGCCACGATGATGTTCGGGTCGGTGGGATAGCCCTCGATGCCGCTGCCGGCGTACGACGACGGGGCTGGGCCGAGGGCCACCAGCCCTCCGGCGAGCGCCAGGGCGAGGACTGCGACGCGGGCACGGAGAGCAGACAAGTGCATAGGGCCTCCAAGGCCGTTGACTTACCCAACCAACCACCGGCCCGTCGGGTCGTACATAGCCCGAACGGGTCAATCGGCTCACCACACAGGGGGCAGGTCGGCGCCGGGCGTCGGCCCGGGCACTTCCGTGAGGCAGGGGTGACCAGCCTCGGTGTCACCCCCCGTCGGCAAGTCGCTGATCACCAGCGCGCGGCAGAGCTCGGTGTTGGACAGGCCGCGCACCAGCGGGTCGAGGACGTCGGGTGGACGGCGCTGGTCCTCGGGATCGGCGTGATGGTGCCGGGCATCGCCGGGTTCCTCGTCTCCATGCTGGCGCTCGCGTGGTTCCTGGTCGTCGGCATCGTTCTCGCCGTCGGTCGACCCGTGACCGACTGAGCACCGACTGAGTCGCGGACCGCGAGCGAGGAGCGCCCGGCGTCTGGATAGCCTGCTGGGATGACTCCCACGGCTCACCAGGTACGCCGGGCGCTGGCTCGGGCCGAACGCGGCGCCCTGCTCGACGAGTCCGAGGCCGAAGTGCTGCTCGCCGCCCGCGGCGAGGACCTCGAGCGACTGTCCGTCGTGGCCGGGAGGGTGCGGGACGCGGGCCTGGTCGACGCGGGTCGGCCCGGAGTGGTCACCTACTCGCCGAAGGTGTTCATCCCGGTCACCCGGCTGTGCCGGGACAAGTGCCACTACTGCACGTTCGTGGAGACCCCCGGGCAGGCGGCCCGGGACGGCAGGGCGCCGTACCTCACGCCGGACGAGGTGCTCGAGATCGCGCGCCAGGGCGCCGCAATGGGCTGTGCGGAGGCGTTGTTCACCCTGGGTGATCGTCCCGAGGACCGCTGGCCCGAGGCGCAGGCCTGGCTGGACGAGCAGGGCTACGACTCGACGCTGGCCTATGTGCGGGCGTTGGCGATCCGGGTGCTGGAGGAGACCGGACTGCTGCCGCACCTGAACCCCGGCGTGATGTCGTGGCAGGAGATGAACCGGCTCAAGCCGGTCGCGCCCTCGATGGGGATGATGCTGGAGACGACATCGCGGCGGCTGTTCGAGACCCGGGGCGAGGCGCACTTCGGCTCACCCGACAAGGACCCCGAGGTGCGGCTGCGGGTGCTCGAGGACGCCGGTCGTCTCTCGATCCCGTTCACCACCGGGCTGCTGATCGGGATCGGGGAGACGCTGGCCGAGCGCGCGGAGTCGATCTTCGCGATCCGCAAGGTCGCGCGAACCTTCGGGCACATCCAGGAGGTGATCATCCAGAACTTCCGGGCCAAGCCCGACACCGCGATGCGGCACGCCGACGACCTCGGTCTGGAGGAGTACGTCGCGGCGATCGCGGTCACCCGGGTCGTGCTCGGCCCGAAGGTGCGCCTGCAGGCGCCGCCGAACCTGACCGACCTCGCTGAGTGCACCCGGCTGCTCGCCGCGGGCGTCGACGACTGGGGTGGGGTCTCGCCACTGACTCCGGACCACGTGAACCCCGAACGTCCCTGGCCCTCATTGGAGCGGCTCCGCTCGATCACCGCCTCCGCCGGCTTCGGTCTGAGGGCGCGACTGACCGCGCATCCGACGTACGTCCTCGGCGGCGAGCCGTGGCTGGACCCGCGGATCTCGTCGCACGTGGCCGCGCTGGCCGACGACGAGGGGCTGCTGCGCGAGGGCGCGCGGCCGGTCGGGCTGCCCTGGCAGGAGCCGGACGGCGGCTTCGCCCATGCCGGGACCGGTCACGTCGACCTGCACCGCGACGTCGATACCATCGGCCGGGCGGCGGACCGGCGCGGCGACTTCGACACCGTCTACGGCAGCTGGGACGAGTTGCGCGCCTCGATGGATGGTGCCGGGGATGGTGTCGGGGAGTCGGGCTCCGCATCCGCGACTCGGTCGGTGGCCGGGCGCCCGCTCGACGGCCGGGCCGCGCTCGCTGCGGCCGAGGCAGACCCGGGCAACCTCTCCGACGAGCACGCGATGACCTTGATGACCGCCGAGGGCGAGCTCCTGGACCAGGTGATCGGGCTGGCCGACCAGCTACGTCGGGACGCCGTCGGCGACGAGGTCACCTACGTGGTCAACCGCAACATCAACTTCACCAACGTCTGCTATGTCGGCTGCCGGTTCTGTGCGTTCGCGCAGCGTCGTACCGACAGCGATGCGTACTCGCTCTCGCTGGACCAGGTCGCCGACCGGGCCGAGGAGGCCTGGGGGCTGGGCGCGACGGAGGTGTGCATGCAGGGCGGCATCGACCCGGAGCTGCCCGGTACGGCGTACTTCGACCTGGCCGCGGCGGTCAAGAAGCGCGTTCCCGGGATGCACGTGCACGCGTTCAGCCCGATGGAGATCGTCAACGGGTCCTCGCGCACCGGGCTGTCGTTCGAGGACTTCCTGATCAAGGCCCGTGAGTCCGGGCTGGACACCATCCCGGGCACCGCCGCGGAGATCCTCGACGACGAGGTCCGCTGGGTGCTCACCAAGGGCAAGCTGCCCACCAGCACGTGGATCGAGATCGTCAGCACGGCCCACCGGGTCGGCGTCCGCTCCAGCTCGACGATGATGTACGGCCACGTCGACAACCCACGGCACTGGGTCCAGCACCTGCGCGTGCTGTCCCGCATCCAGGACGAGACGGGCGGCTTCACCGAGTTCGTGCCGCTGCCCTTCGTGCACAACTCCGCACCGATCTACCTCGCCGGCGTCGCCCGACCCGGCCCCACCCTGCGGGACAACCTCGCCGTGCACGCGATGGCCCGGATCATGCTGCACGGCCGGATCGACAACATCCAGACCAGCTGGGTCAAGCTCGGCGTCGACGGCACCCGCGCCATGCTCAATGCCGGAGCCAACGACCTCGGCGGCACCTTGATGGAGGAGACCATCTCCCGGATGGCCGGCTCGGAGTACGGATCGGCGAAGACCGTCGAGGAGCTGGTCGACATCGGCGCCGGGATCGGCCGCCCCGTCGTACAACGCACCACCACCTACGGCCGCCCCTGACGCCGAGACGTCTCGCCCAGCACGCAGTCAGTGCTGGTCGATGGACGCGACCGACCTCAGCTGGCCGCGGATGTAGGAGTTGGCGTGGGCGGCGAGGTCGTCGCCGTCCGACCAGAGGTTGCGCCAGATGCCGAGCGTGTTGCTCAGGTCCGGGTGCACCACCGCCGAGGAGAACGACTCGAAGACCACAGGCCCGTCGTACCCGATCCCGGCGAGGGCCCTGAAGAAGGCGTCGAAGTCGACGGTTCCCGACCCGAGGTAGCCCCGGTGGCTCTCGCCGATGTGGACGTAGCCGAGCCGTTCCCCGGCGGTGAGGACCGGGGTGAACAGGTCCGGCTCCTCGATGTTCATGTGGTAGGTGTCCAGGTGCACGCAGAGGTTGTCGCTGGCTGCCTCCTCGACGTACGCGACCGCCTGACGGCTGGTGTTCAGCAGGTTGGACTCGTAGCGGTTGACCACCTCGACGCCGACCCGGATCCCCAAGCCGGCTGCCCGCTCCGCGAGCCGGCCGACCGCGTCCACACTGTGCTGGCGACCGAGCGCTGTCGCGGGTTCGAGGTACTTGCGCATGGCGCAGTAGATGACACCGACCAGGTGGGTGCCGCCGAGCTCGGTCAGCACCTCCAGGCAGCGGCCGAGCAGACGGCCGCCGGCGGCCACGACCTCCGGGTCCTCGCTCGAGAGGTCCGTCTCGGCGCTGAGGCCCAGGGATGCGGTCACGCCCAGACCGGTCTCCTCGACCAGCGCGCGCACAGAGGCGGTGTCGAGCAGGTCAGGATCGAGCAGTGGGATCTCGATGAGGTCGAAGCCGGCGGCAGCGGTCCGCTCCACCGCGAGTCTGGTCCCCTCGGTGTCGAAGCTGCCGGTGAACACCGATCCGTGACATCCGATCTGCACGTCTGCCTCCTCAGCGCTGCGGGTGCACGAAGGCCTTGACCGAGTCCGACACCCGGCTGCTCAGCGTGAGGGCGTCGGCAGCCTCGTCGAGACCGAAGTGGTGGGTGATCAGCGGGGTGACGTCGACGCGCCCGGTCGAGACCAGTGCGATCGCCAGCGGCCAGGTGTGGTTGTAGCGGTTGACCAGGCTGAGGGTGAGCTCCTGTGGGTTGAGCTGGGACAGCGGAAGCCCGATCGCCTCCTCCTTCGACATCCCGATCATCGCCGCTCGACCGTGGGGTCGGAGCCGTCCCATCGCCTGACCGAGCACGCCCGGGGCACCCGAGCACTCCAGCAGCACATCGAAGCGGCGCTCGCTCGGCGCCTCGCTGTGCTCGGTGCCGAAGCCCATCCCCCGGGCGAGGTCCAGGCGGAACTCCGAGACGTCGGTGACCGTCACGCTTCCCGCGCCGAACGCCCACGCCGTCGCCGCAGCGAGGAGGCCCACCGGGCCGGCACCGGTGACCAGCACATCGTCGCCAGGCTCCAGCGACGCTCGGCGGCACCCCCAGATCCCCACCGAGAGCGGCTCCAAAAGAGCGGCCTCCTCATAGGACATCTCGTCCGGGATGAGGTGCAGGTTGCGGAAGTCGATCGCCATCCGCTCGACCAGCGCTCCGTCGTACGGCGGCGTCGCCAGGAACACCAGGTCGGGGCAGAGGTGGTAGCGCCCGGCCATGCACTCGCGGCAGTCGCGGCAGGGCGTCCCGGGCTCGATCGCGACCCTGTCGCCGACGGACACGTCCACCACGTCGCTGCCCACCTCGGTCACGACCCCGGAGGCCTCATGACCGAGGATGATCGGCCCGTCGACGACGTAGTCGCCGATCCGGCCCACCTTGAAGTACGCCGTGTCGGAGCCACAGACGCCGACCGCCTGGACCTGTACGACCGCCTCTCGCGGGCCCGGGCTGGGCTCGGGCCGCTCTTCGACGACGATCTTGTTCAACTCCGTCATGACGGCAGCACGGTTGGGCACGGGGTCTCCTCTCTGGGGCCTCGCATTGACGGGCGGTCAGGCCCGGCCGTGCGAGGCGCGTGACTTGCGGGCGAGCGAGTCGATCGCGACCGCGATCGCGAGCACCAGCCCGGTGATGACGAAGCGGTAGGACGAGTCGAGGTTCAGCAGCGTCAGCCCGTTGCTGATCGACTCGATGACCAGGATCCCGAGCAGTGCGGAGAACGCCGTACCCCGGCCGCCGAAGAGGCTTGTGCCGCCGATGACCGCCGCCGCGATCGCGTTGAGGTTGACGTCGCCCGTGCCGCTGCTGAGGTTCGCCGAGGCGAGCCGTCCGGCGGCAAGGATGCCGCCGATGCCGGCGAACAGGGAGCAGAGCACGAAGGCGCTGATGTAGACCCGGTTCACATTGATGCCCGCGCGCCTGGCGGCCTCGACATTGCCGCCGACCGCCAGCAGGGAGCGGCCCCAGCTGGTTCGGGTGATGCCGTAGTGGACGGCGAGCACCAGCGCCACGAAGAAGACGACCATCCAGCCGACCCCGCGGCTCTGGTTGAGGTACCACACGACCAGCTCGGCCACGACGAGGAGCAGCACGGAGCGAGCGACCAGCAGTTGGAGCGGCGTCGTGGAGAGGTTGGCCCGTCGGCGCCGCGCGTACGTGTCGAAGCCGCTGAGGAACAGGGCGAGCGAGGCCAGCGCGGCAAGCACGTAGGACAGCCACGGCGCGACGAAGTCGAGCTGGGCGAAGCTCACCAGCCACGAGTCGAACGGGAGGTTCACCGAGCCCTGGCCCCCGAGGATCGCCAGCTGCAGGCCCAGGAACGCCAGCAGACCGGCGAGCGAGGACACGAAGCTGGGCATGCCGAAGCGGGTCAGCAGCACGCCGTACAGCAGGCCGATGCCGCAGGCGACGAGGCAGGCCACGACCACCGCGAGCACCCAGTTCCAGTCGTTGCGCACGAAGAGCACGGCGACCACGGCGGCGGAGAAACCGCTGACCGAGCCGACGGACAGGTCGATCTCACCCACGAGGAGCACGCAGACGATGCCCAGCGCGATCACGCCGACGGCGCACGAGTCGAGGGTGAGATTGACCAGGTTGCCGCTGGAGAGGAAGACCGAGTTGAGGACCTGGAAGATGGTGCCGATCACGAGCAGACCGACGATCACCGGCAGCGGCCCGACGTCGCCAGCGCGGACGCTGCGCCAGAACGTGTCCGCGGCGCCGCGCAGGCCGGCCCCCTGCCGAAGCCGCTCGTCAAGCTGGTCCAGCGCCACCGTGGGCTGTGGTGCGCTCATCACTGCATCCCCTCGGTCGTCGTACGGCGTTGGTCACGCACCCGGTCGCGGCGCCGGGTGACCACGTTGTCGCTGGCGCCGGTGATCGCCGCCACGACCTCTTCCGAGGTGACCGTCGCGGCGTCGAACTCGCCGTTGTTGCGGCCCAGGCGCAGGACGACGATCCGGTCCGCGACCGCACGCACGTCCTCCATGTTGTGGCTGATCATGATCACGCCGAGCCCGCGCTCGCGGAGCCGCTCGATCAGGTCGAGGACCTCCGCAGTCTGCGCGACTCCCAACGCGGCGGTCGGCTCGTCGAGGATGATCACCCGCGGCTCGCCCAGGAGGGACCGTGCGATCGCGACGGTCTGGCGCTGTCCGCCGGAGAGCGACGCGATCGGCACCCGCACGGTGGCGATGCGCGCGGAGAGCTGCTGCAGGAGCTCCCACGACCTCACCTCCATCGCGACCTCGTCGAGGCGGAACGGTCCACGTTCGCGCCCGAGGAACAGGTTGCCGACAACGTCGAGGTTCTCGCACAGGGCCAGGTCCTGGAACACCGTGGCGATGCCGAGGCCGATCGCCGCACTCGGATCGGTGATCTCGACCTGGTGCCTGTCGAAGCTGATGACGCCCGCGTCGGCCTGGTGCACCCCGGCGAGCACCTTGACGAGGGTGGACTTGCCGGCACCGTTGTCGCCGACGATCGCGACCACCTCCCCGGCATCGACGTCGAGGTCGATCTCGGTCAGCGCGTTGACCGCACCGAAGGTCTTGCTCACCCCACGCAGGCTCAGCAACGAGGTGCGCGTGGGCGCTGGGGCCGTGCTGGTCATCTCATGCCTCCGTGTCTGCTTCCCTGTCCCGCTCGGGATCCGCCGGCCGCATCGTGCGCGACCGGCGGACCGACGAGATCAGGAGATGCCGAGCTTCTTGCAGGCCGCGGCGTACTCCGTGGTGCACAGGTCCGAGACCGTGTTGATCTTCTTGTCGATGATCTCGGCCTTGAGGTTCTGCGCGGTCACGAGCGTGGGCTGGTAGAGCTTGGTCGGCGACCCGAACAGCTCGGTGCTCGTGTCGGGCTTCTCGCCCTTCAGGAGCTTGGCCGCCACCTCGGCAGCCGCACCGCCCACGATCTCGCTGGGCTTGCTGATGGTGTTGTACTGGTCACCAGCGATGATCAGCTGCAGACCTGCGACGGTGGCGTCGTTGCCGCTGACCGGCGGGTTGGGGTTGACCCCGGCGGCCTTGAATGCCGCGATGGTGCCACCGGCGGTGCCGTCATTGGCAGCCACGACGCCGACGATCCTCTTGCCGAAGCGCGAGATCTGACCCGACACCCACTGCTGGGCGTTCTCGGGCTTCCAGTCGATGGTGTCGTACTCGGCGAGGACCTTGACGCCGCTGTTGTCGACACCCTCGTGGATGCCCTTCTTGATCAAGCCGGCCGCCGCGTCCGTCGGCGACCCGTTGACGATCAGGATCCCCGAGTCCGCCGGTACCGGGCTGCTCTTCACCTTCTTGATCAGCGAGGTGGCGATGTCCTTGCCGATCTGCTCGTTGTCGAAGGAGACATAGAAGTCGACCTTCGCCTTCGGGATCGGGCGGTCATAGGCGATCACCTTGGCGCCCTGGGCGTGGGCGGCGTTGACCATCGTCACGGCGGCCGCAGAGTCGACCGGGTCCAGCACGATCACCTTCGCCCCCTGGGCGAGCGCGGAGTTGAACTGCGACTGCTGCTTGGACGCGTCCGCGTCGGCGTTGTTGTACAGCGGCGTGCAGCTGCTGCACAGCTCCTTGAGCCGCTTCTCGAAGCCCGGGCGGTCGTGCAGCTCGTAGCGCGTCGACCCCTCGTCAGGCATCAGGAAGGCGACCTTCGCGCCCGAGCCCGAGCCGCTGCCACCACCATTGCCGCCGCCGCTGCCGCACGCGGCGGCCGTCGACGCGAGCACCACGACGCCGACCACTGCGACGGCCTTGCGCACCAAGTTCCTCGTCATCTGGGGGCAACTCCTTCACGTCTGCCGCCTATAGGCGACTGCCGGCACGATTCGTTTTTAAATCGTGCGAATTTTGCACTTTCGCTGATGTTAGGGACACACTTTGAAACGTGTCAAGGGTCACAGGGCGAAACTCCAGCGCGCAGGGCAGCTCAAGCCGGGTCGGCATCAAGGACGTCGCCCGGCTCGCCCAGGTCTCGCCTGGCACCGTCTCGAACGTGCTCAACCATCCCGAGCGCGTGCGCGCCGAGCGGCGGGAGGCGGTCGAGCGGGCGATCCAGCAGCTCGGCTACGTCCGCCACGAGGCCGCCCGGCACCTGCGCTCGGGCACCTCGAAGACGATCGGCCTGCTGCTCCTCGACGCGTGGAACCCGGGGTTCCTCGACGTGGCGCGCGGGGTCGAGGATGCCACGGCCCGGGACGGCTGGACCGTGCTGATCTCCAACAGCGCCCGCGACCTCGAGCGCGAGAAGACCTACCTCAGACTCTTCGCCGAGCGACGCGTCGCGGGCCTGATCGCCGTACCGCACGACCAGTTCGGCGAGAACCTGCGTCGGATCCGGGCCGGCGGCATCCCGGTCACCGTGGTCGACCGGGCCGAGTCGGGCGACGACGAGATGTCGGTCGCGGTCGACGACGTCACCGGTGGGGCTCTGGCCGCGCAGCACCTGCTCGATCTCGGCCACCGGCATCTCGCCTTCGTGGGCGACGAGGCCGCAGCGGCGCCGATCCACGAGCGGCTCACCGGCGTACGCCGCGCAGTCGACGCGATGAGCAACGGATCGAGACCCATCCGGCTCGACGTCATCCCCGCCGAGCTGACCGTCGATGCCGGCCGCGTCGTCGGTGACCGGCTCGCGACCGCCGTCGACCGGCCCACCGGGATCGTCGCGAGCATCGACCTGCTCGCCTTCGGCATCCTGCAGGCACTGCTGCAGCACGGCCTCGTCGTACCGGACGACGTCTCGCTGTGCGGCTACGACGACATCCCCTTCGCGCGCCAGCTCTCGGTGCCGCTGACGAGCGTCTATCGACCGCACTACGAGATGGGCACCACTGCCGCGGCGATGATCGTCGGCGCGCTCAGCGGCGAGCCACCCGAGCCCCGACACGCGCTGTTCACGCCCAAGCTGGTGGTCCGTGAGTCCACCGCCCCTCCCCCGGCCTCCGGAAGGCGGTCCACCGCATGAGTGCGCTCCTGCTCGGCATCGACCTCGGCACCGGCAGCAGCAAGGGCGTGCTCGCGGCCCCGGACGGAGAGGTGGTCGCGACCGCGATCCGCAACCGTCCGCACAGCATGAGCATGCCGCGTCCCGGCTGGGCGGAGGTCGACGCCGAGACGGTGTGGTGGGCCGACGTGGTGGCCCTTGCCCGCGAGCTCGTCGAGCGGGCCGGCGGCCAGCAGATCGCCGGCGTCTGCGTCAGCGGGGTGGGCCCGTGCCTGCTGATCTGCCGGGGCGGCGTACCCGTCCGGCCCGCGATCCTCTACGGCATCGATACCCGTGCGACCGCCGAGATCGACGAGCTGAACGCACGCCTCGGCGCCGACGAGGTGCTCGCCCGCGCGGCGACCCCCCTCACCACCCAGGCGGTGGGGCCCAAGGGTCTCTGGCTGCGTCGCCACGAGCCGGAGGCGTGGGCCGCGGCCGACGGATGGTTCAGCTCCAGCTCCTTCGTCGTGCAGCGTCTCACCGGGGAGTACGTCCTCGACCACCACACGGCCAGTCAGTCGGTGCCGCTGTACGACTTCCACGGCCAGGACTGGAACGACGCGTGGTACGGCGAGGTGATGGGCGACCTGCCTCGGCCGCGCCTGGTTCGACCCGCCGAGGTCGTCGGTACCGTGACACCTGCCGCCGCGGCGAAGTGCGGCCTCCCTGCGGGCACACCCGTCTGCGCCGGCACCGTCGACGCGTGGGCGGAGGCGTTCAGCGGCGGGGTCCGCGCTCCGGGCGATCTGATGCTGATGTACGGCTCGACGATGTTCTTCGTCCAGGAGCTGAGCCGCCCCGCCCCGCACCCCCAGCTGTGGAACACCGTCGGCGTCGACCCGGGCAGCCTCTGCCTGGCCGCAGGGATGTCGACCTCGGGGAGCCTCACCAGCTGGGTGCGGCACCTCGTCGGCGACGTACCCTTCGAGACGCTCATCGACGAGGCTGCCGCCACGCCACCGGGCGCCGACGGGCTCCTGCTGCTGCCGTACTTCGCCGGTGAGCGCACCCCGATCTTCGACCATCATGCTCGCGGCGTCGTCGTCGGTCTCACCCTGCGTCATGGGCGCGGGCACCTGTACCGCGCCGTCTACGAAGGGATCGCCTTCGGCATCCGCCAGATCCTGGAGCTGCTCGACACCGAGGCGAATCCGGTACGTCGGCTGGTGGCGGTCGGCGGCGGCACCCAGGGCGCCCTCTGGACCCAGGTCGTCAGCGACGTCACCGGAAGGGAGCAGCAGGTCCCCGAGCAGACCATCGGCGCGAGCTACGGCGACGCACTGATGGCAGCGATCGGCGTCGGCCTGGTCCCGGCGGAGACCGACTGGGCTCGCATCTCCCGGGTCGTGACTCCCGATCCGTCCACGAGGGAGCTCTATGACGAGCTCTACGGTCTCTACGGCTCGCTCTACCCGGCCACCCGCGACCACGCGCACGCCCTGGCAGCGATCCAGGAGTACTGACCCGGGTCGCAGGCTCGGTGAGCGCTCCGACGACGAATGGTCGAACAGGTCAGCCGAGGGTGACCGGGAGCGACTCCACGCCGTACACGATCGACTTGGCGTGGAACTCCAGCTCGGAAGGGTTGACTGCGAGGCGCATGTCGGGGAACCGGCGGGCCAGGGCGGGGTACGCGGCGCGGAGCTCCATCCGTGCGAGCTCGGCGCCGACGCACCGGTGCAGACCGTGGCCGAACGCGACGTGGTTCGACGACGCTGCGGACGGGCAGAACTGCTCGCCCGGGGTCGACCGTGGGTCCCGCGAGGCGGCGGGCAGGTGGGCCAGCATCACCGACCCCTTGCGGATCAGATGGCCGCCGACCATGACGTCCTCCTTGGCGAACCGCGGGAACGCCACCTGTACGACGGCCAGGTGCCGGAGCAGCTCCTCGACGATAGGGTCGACCGCCTCCGGCTCCTCGGCGATCCGTCGCCACAGCTCGCGGTCCTGCAGCAGCACCAGGGTGCCGAGCGCCAGCATCGAGGCGCTGGTCTCCATGCCTCCGTTGAACGCGCCGTCGGCGAGCCCGCCGAGGTCGAAGTCGTTGATCTCGTCGCCGTGCTCGCGGATGATCTGCCCTATCAGGCCCGGCCCCGGGTCGAGCCGCTGTCGCGTGGTCTCGGCGAGCAGGAACTCCCGTGAGCCGCTGATGGCGCCCACCGCGCCGACGCCGCCTTGGGAGACGTCGAAGCGCGCGGTGCCCAGCTGGCGGAACGTGTCCCGACGGTCCTCGGGCAGCCCGAGGAGGTCACAGATGACGCCGAACGGAACCGGGAAGGCGAAGGTCTGTACCAGGTCGACGACGCCGTCGACGGCAGCCGCGGCCGCGGTCTCGTCCATCTGCCGGGTGATGATCGTGTTGATCCGCGGCTCGAGACGCTGGAGTCGCCGCCGGGTGAACTCCGGGGTGAGCAGCTTACGCTGCCGGGTGTGCTCGGGCGGGTCGGTGAACCCCAGGCCGCCGATGTCTCCGCTCTGCACGTCACCGCTGGCTCCCATGAGGTGCCGGATGTCGGTGGAGTGGTGAACGTTGCCGAGGACCTCGCGCGCCTCGTCGTACCCGGTGATCAGCCAGATGTCGAGACCCATGAACGACGTCAGTCGCTGCACCGGGTCGACGGCACGGTCGCGGGCGAGTCGTGCAGGCGGGTCGACGCCGTCACGCAGCAGCGGCCACGCGAGGCGGTCCGGGACGCGATCGAGCTTGCTCAGGTCGATCACACCCGCACGGGCGATCAGCCGGGAGCGCACGGCAGCACGGAACGAGGCAACCACGCTCATTGCCCACTACCTTCCTGTTCCCCCGGATCGGACACGCAGAGGATACCGGGAGTACCTCCATCGTCCGCGCACGGCAGGCCGACGGCGCGGCCGCGCAGGGCCGGCGGTGGGAACTACCGGTCGGTGATTCGGCGCGACTGCGCCCGGCCAGTGCCGGTGTCACCCTCGTCGGCGAAGCGGACCGGGCCCACCTCCGCGCGGTCCCCTTCCAGGTTGATCCGGTCCTCTGCCTCGATCAGGCCCCGCACCCGCTCGCGCAGAGTCTCGGTGCCGCGCGGGCAGGGGATCAGCACATCGGTCGATCCGCCCGAGTCCTGGCTGTCGGGCAGCGCCTCGATGCCGCCCTGGCGCAGCGCGCTGAGCACCACGATCGGGTCCCGCCCCTGCGGCACCCTGTAGCGCAGCATCGGGACCTCGCGCTCCTTGAGCTCCTGGGTCTCCTTGCTCTTCTGGCCAGCGAAGGCGAAGACCGCCACGCAGGCGATCACGAACAGCACCAAGAAGACGAGACCGACGATGACGAACTGCACGGGGCACCTCCGAAGCCGACGCACCGCTCCCGTACCCGTGCCCGGACGCCACAAACACCGCAGAGCCCGGGCGAGGTCAGTTCAGCTTGGTCGAGCCGTGGCAGAGATACCTGCGCCCACCGACCGGTTGCCAGTGGCCGTTCTCCAGGCGCAGGAACCGCCAGCAGCTCGAGTTGACCTTCGGGCCGACCGCCTGCGGCGCGTGCATGCCGTGATCGGTCCAGCCGTCGACGTGCCGGACCCGGTCGACCAGGGCCGCCCTGGTGAGCCGTCCACCGAGCCCGGCGGCCTCCGCGCCGAACAGCCGGGCCGCGGACCAGGCGAAAATGCCGAAGTACGACGGCGCCGCTCCCGGCGCGACCTGCTGCAGCCAGGCCTCGTAGAGCCGCAGCTCCTTGCTGGTCGACGCCTCCTCCAGCGGCGTGAAGTCGATGAACACGAAGGCACCGTTCACCGCGCTTCCGCCGGACTTCACGAAGGTCGGGTCGTAGGCGGTCGGGTCGAGAAGGAACACGTCGGGCTTGAAGTCGGCGTTCTGCATCGCCTGGGCCAGGCGGACGGCCTCGTCCTGGGAGCCGACGAACTGGACCCAGCGGACCCCCTTCTGCTTCATCTTCTGCACGTACGGCGTGTAGTTGAACTCGGCCACGTCGAACGACGCGGAGTAGACGAACCGCATGCCCCGCTTCTGCTCCACGGCCTGCTGGGTGCGAGCGTTCTCGACCGACGCGGCTGCGTTCACGTAGAGCATCGCGGCGTGCTGGGTCGACGCGTGGTAGTGCGCGAGGAAGAAGTCCGGCACGGCGTTCTGGAAGGCGTGCAGGTCGGTGGCCTGGGCTCCGAAGCACGTGGTGCAGGCGTTGCGTGCGTCCGAGACGGCCGCGGCTCGAAGGTCGGGCAGGCCGCACTTCTGCGCCGTACCGGCGCCACCGGAGTCGAAGGCCGACATCGATCCGACTGCGGCGAAGGCGTTGCTGCACGCCTTCAGGTAAGCGGCCTGGTCGGCCGTCGGGTCGGTGCGGCTGTCCATCGGCAGCAGGGTGAGCTTGCGGCCGCACAACGAGGTGGTCGCGTTGAAGTAGGCGACGTACGCCTTGACCGCCTGCTGGGCCGAGGTGAAGATGCCCGGCACCGGACCGCTGATGTCGGCGACGTTGGCGATGGTGATCGTCTTGTCGGTGATCCCGGTCTGGTTGTGGAAGCCGGCGCAGGAGGCTCGTGCACCACCGGTGGCCGAGGTGCCGGCCGTCGCGGTGCGGGTCCCGCCGGACGGACCGGGCTGTCCCGACGCCGTACCGCTCGCCGTACCCGTACCCGCACTGGCGCCCCCGCCCGACGTCGAGGATCTGGTCGACCCAGCCGGGTCACCGGACGTGCTCTGTGCGCTCCCGGTGCCGCCGGCGCCCGGGTCCGATGTGGTGCTCGATGACCCGCCATCGGCTGCGCCGCCGGCGACCTGGCCCTGCACCGCGTCATTGGCGGCGCGCACGTACGACGGCGACAGCGCTGAGCCGCCGCACGCGGTGACCAGCGCCGAGACGGCCAGCGCGACACCCAGCAGCGCCACCGTGCGTCCCCGTGCACTGCGTCTCCGTGCACTCTGGCTCCGGCCCACCAACTGTCCCTCCCGAGGTCCCGGCATCGGCGACGTCCGCCGCTGTTGCCTCATCAACAGTGTCCGGAGTGCCCGGGTTATGCCCCGGTCATACTCAAGGCCGCGAGGGGGCGTCGCTCAGAGGCCGGTGAAGTCGGGCTCACGGCCCTCGGCGAAGGCGCTCAGCGCCTCCAGGTTGGCCGGTCCGCCCATCAGCGTGGCGAAGGCGGTGTTCTCGCGCTCTCGGGCGTCGACGATCCCGGCGCGCAGGGGCTCGGTCATCGTGTGCTTGACGGCCACGAGGCTGGCGACCGGCTGTCGCGCGATCACCTCGGCGTGCCGGCGTGCGGTCGACAGCAGCTCGTCGGGCGGGCAGACCTTGAACACCAGGCCCGCCGCCAAAGCCTCCTCCGCACTGACCCACTCGCCGGAGAGCAGCATCCACGCGGCGTTCTGTCGACCGATGAGACGCGGCAGCAGGTAGCTGGACGCCGCCTCCGGCGCGACGCCGAGGCTGGCGAACGGGAACCTCAGCCGTGCTGTGGAGGACATCAGCACCAGATCGGCGAAGCCGAGCACGGTCGCGCCGATCCCCAGCCCGATCCCATTGACGGCGCACACGAGCGGCTTGGGGAAGTCGACCAGGGCGTCCAGCAGGCCGGGGAAGCCGTGGCCTCCTCCGGGCGCCGCCGCGTCGGTGGCGAGCCGCCGCATCTCCCTGAGGTCCGTGCCGGCGCTGAACGCACGACCGGACCCGGTGAGGAGGACCACGGCCACCTCCGGGTCGGTCGCCGCATCGGCGAGCGCGGTCGCTGTCGCGTCGTACAGCTCCGCATTGAAGGCGTTGAGCGCCTCAGGCCGGTTCAGGGTGAGCGTGCGCACCCGAGCGCTGTCCGCGACCTCGAGGATCATGCGTCCTTCTCTGCTCCGTCCGCGCCCTTGCGCGCGGCGCGGGCGGCCTTGCCGATGGCCTCTTCCACGATGCCGTTCAGCCGAGCGCCCATCGGCCAGCCGGCGTAGTGACACAGGAAGATCACCACCTCGCGCAACGCGTCGGCGTCCAGCTCGTCGTTGGCCAGCGCCGCCGGCACCTGGATGCCCAGGACGTCGGCCTGGCCGGTGCCGGCGAGGAGACCGATCAGCAGCAGCCGCCGGTCACGGTCGGACAGGCCGGGCCGGTTCCAGATGTCGGCGAACAGGTGGTCGGCGGTGTAGCCGAAGAAGTCGCCGGCACCATCGGACATCTCGAATCCGTAGACCTTCTCCATGGTCTCCAGCCCACGGCGCCGCAGCTCCGGCAGTTCATCGAACGCGCCCATCAATCCTCCTCCGTCGTGCTCGCTGCAAGGCCGAGCCCAGGCCCCAGTCGTGCCAGCGCCAACCTCGCCAGGGGTACGTCGACGCCGAGGTCGTCGGCCAGGTCGGTGGCGAACCGCAGGTCCTTCTCCCCCAGCGCGCGGACGTGCTCGAAGATGCCCAGCCACGGGTCGTGCGCACCGATCGGCTCCGTCGTCGCCCGGTGCATGATCGCGCCGGGTCCGCCGGTGAGCGCGTCGGTATGCCGGACGACCCTGCCGAGCTCAACCAGATCGAGCCCGGAGGCCTCCGCCAGCCGCTGGGCCTCGGTGGCCGCGGTGAACGAGACGAAGTGCAGCAGGTTGCGGGCCAGCTTCATCCGGGTGCCGGCCCCGATCGGGCCGGCGTGCACGACATGGGACCCCATCACCCCCAGCGGCGCCGCACAGGCGCCGTACGCCGCGTCGCTGCCGCCCACCATGATCGCCAGCGTGCCGTCGGCCGCGCCCATGGCTCCGCCGCTGACCGGGGCGTCGACGACCTGGACGCCGTGCCATCGGCAGATGTCCTCCATGGACGCCGGGGTGTCGGGCGCGACGGTCGAGTGGATCGCCACGGTCAGGCCCTCCCGGCCGGTGCCGAGGATCTCACCGACGACGTCGCGGACCTGCTCGTCGTCGCGCACCATCACGCAGACCACGTCGACGTGGCCGGCCAGATCGGCCACGCTCGAGGCCACCGACGCTCCCGCCGCCGCCAGCTCGGTGAGCGGATCCGGTGCGACGTCGTACACCCACAGCGGGTGCTCGGAGCCCGCCAGCCTCAACGCCATCGGCTTGCCGATGTTGCCCAGCCCGATGAATCCGACCGAGGACACGATCTCGCTCACCTGACGCCTCCCCCTCGTGTGCACATGACCAGCAGACTAGAACGTGTTTCAATGTTTGGCACCATGTCCGCTCTCCCCTCTCACCCACCGAGCAGGTACGTCGGCCTGGCACGGGGTGACCTCGCCCGCCTCGTCCCGGAGCTGCTGCTCTGCGGGCATCTGATCGACCGCGCCGGGATGGCGTGGTGCATCGAGGCGTGGGGGCGGGAGGAGATGACCCGGATCGCGATCGAGGAGTGGATGGGCGCCAGTCCTGTCTACACCCAGCGCATGCAGCGCGCGATGGTGTTCGAGGGCGACGACGTGGTCACGATCTTCAAGGGCCTGCAGCTCGACATCGGAGCACCGCCCCAGTTCATGGACTTCCGCTACGCGGTGCACGACCGGTGGCACGGCGAGTTCTGGCTGGACCACTGCGGGGCGCTGATGGACGTCGAGCCGATGGGCCAGGAGTACGTCGTGTCCATGTGCCACGACATCGAGGACCCGACCTTCGACGCGACCGCGGTCGCCACCAACCCCCGGGCGCGGATGCGGCCGATCCATCGCCCCCCGCGCAGTCCGGCCGACCGGAGGCCGCACTGCGCGTGGACCGTGACCATCGACCCGAGCCACTCCGAGATCGCGCCGTCGGCGGCCACCGAGGCGGTGGCCCGCACCCGGGCGGCCACGACCGATCTGCAGGCGGTCGACCCCTCGGACGACGGGGTCCCCGACTACGCCGGCCCGTTGCTGGCCGACCTCGACTTCGCCACCTTCTCCCACGCGGCGCTGGTCCGGCTCGCCGACGAGGTCGCGCTGCAGATGCACCTGCTGAGCATCTCCTTCGTGCTCGCGCTCGGGCGGCGGTGCGGTCCCGATCAGGTGCGCGCCATCGCCACGCGCCAGTTGATCGGCAGCGCCGGGCTGACCGCCTCCCGGCTGCACCGCGCACTGGGCCTCGGGCGTGACGTCAGTGGTGCCGCGCGACTGCTCGCACTGCACCCGGCCCTCAACCCCGCGGCGTACGTCGCGCTCGAGTCCACCGGCGACGGGGTGGTCGTGCACCGCTCACCGGCGCACGAGGACTCCGGCTGGCTGCCGCTGTGCGGCCCGCACGAGATCCGGCCGCTGCAGGCCGTCGTGCGGTCGGTCGCTCCGCACCTCGACGTTGAGGTCACCGGCAGTGCCACCGACTGGACCGCCCGCGTGGTCGAGCGGGACGCCCCGGTCCCCGAGTTCGAAGAGGTCGCGGTGGCCCGGTTGAGCACCGGCGCGGGCTTCGAGCTCACACCGCGCCGGTCGCTGCCGCTGACGCCCCTCTGAGGGACGCGGCCGACAGGGGTCAGGCCGGTCGGTGGTCCCGCAGCACCGTGACCGTCTGTGCGAGCGCCTTCTCGAGCTGGTCGACCAGGCCGACAGCATGGCCCACCCGATCGGCCGAGCCGAGCTCCTGGAGCTCGAGGCTGATCCGCCCGACCCGCATCGCGCCCAGGTTGAGCGCACTTCCCTTGAGCTTGTGCGCGACGAACTCGAAGCGCTTCGCGTCGCCACGCTTGGCCACCTCGCGCAGCTCCTCGACCTGCTCGAAGGCGTCGGCGACGAAGTTGTCGATCGCCCGCTGAACCAGCGGCGTGGCCGCCTCGCCCATGTCGAGGAGATCCTCGAGTCGCTCGATGTCGAGGATCCGATCGTCCTCGGGCAGGTCGGGGGCGGCGGCCGCGGCGGCGACCGCGCGGACCTTGGCCTGGGCGCGTTGTCGGACCGCGGTGGGCGCCCGGTGCGGCACGTGCTCGTGGAGCACGGCGCCGAGCCGGTCCATCACCAGCGGCTTGGTCAGGAAGCCGTCCATCCCGGCGGCGAGGCACCGTTCCCGCTCCCCCTCGGTCGCCGAGGCGGTGACGGCGATGATCGGCACATGGACGCCGGAGCGCTCACCGCCACGGATCATGCGGGTCGCAGCGAACCCGTCGACCATCGGCATCTGCAGATCCATCAGCACCGCGTCGTACCCGCCGCTGAGGGCGCGTGAGGCGCCCACCTCGCCGTTCTCGGCGACGTCCGCGGAGATCCCGAGGGCCTCAAGCATGCCGAGGGCGACCATGCGGTTGACCTCGTTGTCCTCGACAACGAGCACGTGCCCCGTCAACGGGGTGCGCTGGGCGGGGGTGCTGCGCAGCAGGCCGGTGCCGCGACGGCCGGCACCGAACCAGCCGGTGAACCAGAACGTGCTACCGGCCCCGATACCGCTGGTGGCGCCGAGCTCACCATCCAACGCCGCGACGATCTGGCGCGCGATGGCCAGGCCCAGCCCGGTGCCGCCGTGGGTGCGTGTGGTGGAGGCGTCGGCCTGCCGGAACGGCTCGAACACCCGCGACAGCTGGTCGGCGTCCATGCCGATGCCGGTGTCGCTCACCTCGGCGCGCACCAGAACGCGGTCGCCGTGCTCCTCGGCCTCGACGCGGACCTCGACCCTGCCCTCGGACGTGAACTTGACCGCGTTCGAGGCGAGGTTGGCCAACACCTGGCCGAACCGGCTCGGGTCGCCGACGATGCGGTCCGGCACCGACTCGTCGATGTTCACGACGAGCTCGATGCCCTTCTCGGCGGCTGTGGGAGCGAGCAGGTCGAGGGCCCGTTGGACAGTCGCGGGAAGGTGGAACTCCAGGAGCTCCAGCTCCAGCCCGCCGGCCTCGATCTTGGAGAAGTCGAGGATGTCGTTGACCAGGGCGAGCAACGAGCTGCCCGCATCGCCCATGCCGTCGACGAGACGACGTTGGTTGTCGTCGAGCGGCGTCCTCAACAGCAGGTCGGCCAGTCCGATCACGCCGTTCAGGGGAGTGCGGATCTCGTGGCTCATCGTCGCGAGGAACTCCGACTTGGCCCGGGAGGCCTCCATCGCCTGGTCGCGCGCACTCGCGAGCTCCTGGGCGGCCGCCTCCCGCAGCGCGACATGCGCCAGCTGGGAGGAGACCTGGTCGACGAGCGAGCGGAGCATCGCGTGCCGGACGAACGGCGAGCACGCAGTGATGACCAGGACTACCGCCGGAGTGCCGCCCGGACTGACCAGGAATCCGATCGACGGCTCGTCGGGCACCTCGTCCTCGTCGAAGACCGTCGCCCCGGTCAGCAGGGTCTGTGTCGCGATCCGCCGCTCGCGGTCGGTGTGATCGGCCGCGATGCCGCCGACCTCGAGTGGCACCAGGCGGTCGCCGACGATCGAGAACGCCACCGCACGACCCCAGTCGTCGTCGACCAGGAGCAGATCCCGGAGCCGGACCAACGCGTCAGGAAGGGTGCCGGTCTCGTTCGCCGCCGTCGCCATGAACTGCATCATCGTGTTCAGCACCACGGCGTCGCGCAGTTGGAGCTCGGTCTCCTTGGCTTCGTCGATGTCCTGGATGGTCCCCGTCACCCGCAGCGGGTTGCCCTGCTCGTCGCGGGCCTGCACCTGCCCGACGGCACGCACCCAGCGGAAGCTGCCGTCCCGGAGCCGGATCCGACCGTCGACCGTGCGCTCCCCACCGTCGACGAGAGCGGCCTCGTAGATCGCGCGAACGCGCTCCGAGTCGTCCTTCTCGAGCAGGTCGAAGAAGATCTCAGCGTCGGGCTTGACCGAGGCGGGATCGAGGTCGAGGACGTTGTACATCTCGTCGGACCAGGTCACGTCCCCCGCGACCAGGTCGATCTCCCAGCTGCCCAGCCGCGCAAGCGACTGCGCCTCGGCGAGCTGGGACCGGCTGCGGACCAGCTCCCGCACCAGGGTTCGATGCCGGGTGCTCTCCGTCAGCCGGTGGAGGTGGCCGACCAGGACGCCGTCCGGGTCGCGGACGGCGCTGTGACGCACGAGGACGAACACCGAGGTGCCGTCGGGTCGATGGCAGACCTGTTCGGTCTCCGATGCGGTGGCGGCGCCGGAGCGGAACGGCTCCTCCAGGCCATCCATGCCGACACGCTCGAGCAGGTCGTCCAGGCGAGCCTCGGCAAGCTCGTCGGCCGATCGGCCCAGGATCTCCCCGGTCCGGCCGTTGACGTGGAGCGTGCGTCCATCCAGATCGACCAACCACAGGCCATCGCCCGCGGACTCCACGATCTGCCGGTACAGCTCAGCCTCAGCAACCACCTGTCTCCACCCCGGCCGCGCGAGTCACGCCACCCCTCCCGACGCCAACGATAGGGCAGCGGCAATAGGGGCGACCGGGATATCCCGGGCCGGGACGGCGGCGGCCTAGACCAGCAGGTTCATTCCCACTCGATCGTGCCCGGCGGCTTGGAGGTGATGTCGACGGTCACCCGGTTGACCTCCCGGACCTCGTTGGTAATCCGGGTCGAGATCCGCTCGAGGACGTCGTACGGCAGCCGAGCCCAGTCAGCGGTCATCGCGTCCTCGGAGGTCACCGGACGCAGCACCACCGGGTGGCCGTAGGTGCGGCCGTCGCCCTGCACGCCGACGGACCGGACGTCGGCGAGCAGTACCACCGGGAACTGCCAGATGTCACGGTCCAGGCCGGCCCGGGTGAGCTCCTCGCGCGCGATCGCGTCGGCCTCGCGGAGGATGTCGAGCCGCTCGCGAGTCACCTCGCCGATGATCCGGATGGCCAGCCCGGGGCCGGGGAACGGGTGCCGCCAGACGATCTCGGCGGGCAGGCCGAGCTGTTCGCCGACCAGACGGACCTCGTCCTTGAAGAGCGTGCGCAGCGGCTCGACCAGCGCGAACTCGAGGTCGTCGGGCAGGCCGCCCACGTTGTGGTGGGACTTGATGTTGGCGGCACCGCTTTGCCCATCGTGAAGGGCGCCACCTGACTCGACCACGTCCGGGTAGAGGGTGCCCTGCACCAGGAACGCGACCTTGTCGTCGGCGCCCTGGAGCACTTCGGCCTCCGCGGCCTCGAAGACCCGGATGAACTCGCGCCCGATGATCTTCCGCTTCTGCTCCGGGTCGCTCACTCCAGCGAGGGCGTCGAGGAAGCGCTTCTCGGCGTCCACCACATGCAGCCGTACGCCGGTCGAGGCGACGAAGTCGCGCTCCACCTGCTCGGCCTCGCCCTTGCGGAGCAGCCCGTGGTCGACGAAGACACACGTCAGCCGGTCACCGATCGCACGCTGGACGACCGCTGCCGCCACCGCGGAGTCGACGCCGCCGGACAGTCCGCAGATGGCCCGCCCGTCACCGATCTGCGCACGGACCTTGTCGACCTGCTCCTCCACGATGTTCACCATCGTCCAGGTCGGCCGGCACCCGGCGATGTGGAGCAGGAAGTGCTCGAGGACCGCCTGGCCGTGCTCGGTGTGCATCACCTCGGGATGCCACTGGACGCCGGCGAATCCCCGCTCGACCTGCTCGAAGGCGGCCACCGGGGTCGCGCTGGTGCTCGCCAGCACCGAGAACCCCTCCGGCGCGTCGGTCACCGAGTCGCCATGGGACATCCACACCCGCTGCTCGGTCGGCAGGTCCGCGAGGAGCGTGCCGCCGAGGCCGACCTGCAACTCGGTCCGGCCGTACTCCGAGACGCCGTTGCGGGCCACCTCGCCCCCCAGGGCGCGGGCCATCGCCTGGAAGCCGTAGCAGATGCCGAACACCGGCACCCCAGCCTCGAACAGGGCCGGGTCGACGCCGGGCGCGCCCTCGACATACACGCTCGACGGGCCACCCGAGAGGACGATCGCCTTCGGCTCCCTGGCCAACATCTCGGCGACCGGCATCGAGTGGGGCACGATCTCGGAGTACACCTTGGCCTCGCGGACGCGCCGGGCGATGAGCTGGGCGTACTGGGCGCCGAAGTCGACGACGAGGACGAGGTCGTGGTCGGTCACGATCGCTGCCTTCGGGGTTGCGGTGATGAGGGTCTGGAGTCTAGTTGCGCACCCCGGGACGACGCAGCCGGGCCCGGATCGGAGTACGTCCGAAAAAACTTTCGTCACCGCCATAACCCCCGTCCGAAGGCCTCGTTTACGGTGTCGGATCCGGTGCTTTTGCTCCCTCCCAGGCCGGATCACACCAGGTCCGCGGCAAGTGGACTCGCCAGGGCCCGACCCCCTCCCTCCCCGGTCGGGCCCTGGATCCATTTCCGGACCATTTTCCCCTCGGCCCGTGTCGCATCCGGGCATGCGCGCGTCGCGCTCGGGCACGAGGGCTGCATGCGGCTCACCCTCCCGCGGCTGCGGATCCTCGAGCGTCGACCCGGCGTGGCACGCGCCGTGCGTGCAGGCCTGGCAGCCGCGATCGCCTGGCTGATCGTGCGACCGCTCGGAGGCGCCGCGAACCTCTACCCCTACTACGCGCCCTTCGGCGCGGTGATCGCCGTGACGACCACGGTGGCGGGGTCGATTCGCGACTCGCTGCGTGCGGTCGCAGCCGTGATGATCGGCGCGGCCCTCGCCCTCGCGATCCACGCGGTGACCGACAACGATGTGCTCGGGCTGCTCGTGGTGATCGGTGGCGGCTCCCTGATCGCGAACTGGTCGGTTCTGGGCCGCCTGGGGAGCTGGGTGCCGGTCGCCGGATTGTTCGTGCTGATCCCCGGAGGGGCGGACTCCGAGGAGTTCCTGATCGGCTACCTCGGCCTGACCAGCCTGGGCGCCGCGATCGGGATCGTGGTCAACCTGGTCTTCGCCCCGCTGCCCCTGTCCCGCACCGGACTGCGCGTGCGGGAGGTCCGCGACGCCCTGGCCGAGCAGCTCACCGAGCTGGCCGAGGGACTGCGCGGCGACAGGGCCCCGACGCCGGAGGAGTGGCAGGAGGGGCATCGTGCGCTGATCCCACTCTCCCGACGGATGAGTGAGATGGTCGGCGAGGCGTCAGAGGCTCGCCGTGCGAACTGGCGGGCCCGGCACTGGCGAGACACCGCGAACCGGCAGTACGCACTGGCCCGGGCCCTGGAGCAGCTCACCTTCCTCGTGGAGGACGTCTCCACCCTGCTGTCCACCCACGAGGTGAGCGGATCGGAGCACATCGCGCTCGGCCCGCGGCTGCGCCCTCAGGCGGCGGAGCTGCTGGCCGCCGCCGCCGACCTGCTGGCCGGGCTGGACTCCCCGATCGCTCCCCTCGAACCGCTGCGCAGGGTCGACGCTGCGATGGCCGAGCTCGTCGAGGAGATCCGGCGTACTCGCGGGGAGACCGGTGACGACCTCTTCACCGCCGGCGCCCTCGTCATCGCCGTACGCCGTGCCGTCAGCGCCCTGGTCCCCGACGACCACGCCGACGAGCTCCCCTCCCGCCACTGACCCCCCACCCACCCGGTCGAGGCGGCTCGACTTTGCAACCCAGAGACGCCGAGGCGGCGCAGATGTGCGGTCCTGCACGGCCACACCGCCTCGACAGGGCTCAGGAGACCGCGACGATCGGGAGCCGCAATGCCGCAGGGGCGTCGTCCGGAACGACCGGGGAGCGCGGTGCGACCGGCGCCAGCGCCTCGTACGCCGACCCGAGCGACGGGCGCGGGTCGGCCTCACCCTTGTTGGGCCAGTAGGCCATCGCGCGCTCGGCCTGGGCGGTGATGGTCAGCGACGGGTTCACCCCGAGGTTCGCGGAGATCGCCGACCCGTCGGCGATGTGCAGGCCGGGGTAGCCATACACGCGCTGCCACGGGTCGACCACGCCGGTCTCCGCCGAGTCACCGATGGTGCAGCCGCCGATGAAGTGCGCGGTGAGCGGCCGGTTGAACGGCTCGCCGATGTTGCCGCCAGGGGTGCCGCCGAGCAGGGCAGCCATCCGGCGTACCGCCTCGTTGGCCTTCGGAATCCAGGTCGGGTTCGGCTGGCCGTGCCCCTGCTTCGACGACAGCACCCAGCCCAACGGTGTCTTCTTCGGGAACGTGGTGATGGAGTTGTCGACGGTCTGCATCACCAGGGCGATCACGGTCCGCTCCGACCAGTGCTTGAGGTCATAGAGCTCGAGCACCTCCCGACGCTTGGACCACATCTCCTTCAGCCACGCCTTCCAGCGTGGGTCGGGACCGTCGCCGTCGGTGAGCACGGTCTGCATCATCGCCATCGCATTCGAGCCCTTGCCGTAGCGCACCGGCTCGATGTGGGTCACCTCGTCGGGGTGCCACGACGACGTGATCGCCACGCCCTGGCTGTAGTCGACGCTGGTGTCGGGCGCGAGGGCACCGAGGATGGACTCGGAGTTCGTCCGGGTCAGCTCGCCGAGCCGGTCCGACAGGCCGGCCAGGTCTCCTTCGGCCTTGAGCCGGTGCAGCAGCTTCTGCGTGCCCAGGGCCGCGGCCGCGAAGACGACCTGCTCGGCGGTGAAGCTGCGCGTCGCCGTACGTCGGGACGCCTTGGCCTTGGTCCACCGGGCGTCGACCCGGTAGCCACCACCGTCGAGCGGGCGGACCCGGGTGACCGTCGTCAGCGGATGCACCACCGCGCCGTTCTGCTCGGCGAGGTAGAGATAGTTCTTCACCAGCGTGTTCTTCGCGTTGTGCCGGCACCCTGTCATGCACTCACCGCAGTTGAGGCAGGTGTTCCGCTCGGGGCCCTTGCCACCGAAGTACGGGTCCGCGACCCGCTCGCCGTCGGCCTGCCCGGGTCCACCGAAGAACACCCCGACCGGCGTCGGGTGGAAGGTGTCGCCGACGCCCATGTCGTCGGCCACCTTCTTCATCACCTCGTCCGACGGGGTCAGGTGTGGGTAGGTGACCACGCCGAGCATCCGCTTCGCCTGGTCGTAGTACGGCGCCAGCTCGGTCTTCCAGTCGGTGATGTGCGCCCACGACTTGTCCCGGTAGAACGCGTCGAGCGGCTCGTAGAGCGTGTTCGCGTAGACCAGCGATCCGCCACCCACGCCGGCACCGGCCAGGATCATGCAGTCCTTGACCATGTCGATGCGCTGGATGCCGTAGCAGCCGATCGCGGGGTTGAACAGGTAGCGCTTGAGGTCGAACGACGTGGACGCGAAGTCCTCGTCACGGAACCGCGCGCCGGCCTCGAGAACCGCGACCCGGTAGCCCTTCTCGGTGAGCCGCAGGGCGGTGACCGAGCCGCCGAAACCCGAGCCGATGACGATCACGTCGTAGTCGAAATCCGTGCCGGCGTCGGTCGTCGGGTCCATCTCCTCGGCACGATGCTTGCCCGCGCCGCTGTCCGTCGTACTCATGGGCGCCCCATCTTCTTCATCAGCCGCAGCGACAACGTCATCACCTTGGCGTACTGCTCATCGCTCATTCCGAACTGCGGCCCGAACCGAAGCAGCGCCTGGGACGCGACCGACTGGGTCTCGGTGTAGCGCAGGATCCCCTCGCCCCCTTGACGACGGCCCTGCCCCGACTCGCGCATCCCCCCCATCGGCGCGTCGACGCTGGCGAAGGTGGCGCCGAAGGCCTCGTTGATGTTGATGGTCCCGCACCTGATCTGGCGGGCGATCATCCTGGCCCGGGCGGTGTCACGGCTGTAGATCGCGCCGTTCAGGCCGTACTCCCCGTCGTTGGCACGCGCGACCGCATCGGCCTCGTCGTGGAAGCGGTAGAGGCTGATCACCGGGCCGAAGGTCTCGTTGCCGAAGCAGGTCATCTCCGGCGTGACGCCCTCGAGGATCGTCGGCTCGTAGAAGTACGGGCCGAGATCCGGTCGCGCCCGTCCGCCGGCGAGTACCGTCGCACCCTTGGCGACGGCGTCCTCGACGTGGGCGGTGACGGTGTCGAGCTGGTCCTGGCTGATCAGCGAGCCCATGTCCGAACCCCAGCCGATCCCGGCGTCGAGCCGCATCGCCTTGGTCCTCTCGACGAACTTCTCCTTGAACCGGTCGTAGACCTGGTCGGCCACGAACATCCGCTCGGTCGAGACGCACAACTGGCCGGCGTTCGAGAAGCAGGCGCGTACGGCGCCCTCGGCCGCGCGCTCGAGGTCGGCGTCGCGCAGGATGAGGATCGGGTTCTTCCCGCCGAGCTCGAGCGACGCGCCGATCAGGCGCTCTGCGCACTGCCGCGCGATGTGCTTGCCGGTCGCGGTCGAGCCGGTGAAGCAGATGTAGTCGGCACGCTGGATCATCGGCGTGCCCAGCTCGCGGCCGGGGCCGGCCACGACGTTCCAGAGGTCGCGAGGGAAGCCGGCCTCCTCGAGGAGCTGCGCGCCGAGCAGCGCGCTGAGCATCGTCTGCGCGTCCGGCTTGGCCACCACCGCGTTGCCCGCGAGCAGCGCCGGGATGCCGTCGCATAGCGCCATCGTGAACGGGTAGTTCCACGGCGAGATGATCCCGACCACGCCCTTGGGCACGTGGTTGACCTCGGCGCGGGTGAGCACCGGGATGACACCGATCCGGCGCTCGGTGTCGAGGTGGCGGTGCGCCGTACGCGCGTAGTAGCGCGCGGTCAGCGCGATGTGCAGCGGCTCGTCGAACGCGTGCTTGCGGGCCTTGCCCGACTCCCAGCAGATCAGGTCGATGATCTCGTCCTGCCGGTCGAGCACGATGTCGTGCAGCCGGAGCAGCATCGCGGCCCGGTCATCGATGCTCACCCGCTGCCAGGCCTGCTGCGCCCGTCGGGCCCGCTCGAACGCCTCGGCCACGTCGGCCTCGCTGGACTGCGGAATGATCGCCAGCGGCTGCCCGGTCGCGGGCGCGTACGCCGTGACGGTCTCGCCGGTGCTGCTCACAACGCGATCGGTCAGGGCCTTGACGTAGCCCGGCTCGAACGCGTACGACGCCTTCGGGTCGTGCTCGGGGTCGAAGGGCAGCTCACCGGCGGAGGCCGGTCCGGGTCCGGACGTTGGCTGGGTCATGTCGCGGAGAATACGCGCCGGTAACCACTTGACACAATGCCCGATCTTGTAAAGCGGACGCCCGCCGAGTGGTCACAGATTGCCCGCGAGCGGTCCCAGATTGCCCGCGAGTGGTCACGGATGGCTCAGTTGTCCCGGTCCGACCACTCCAGCAACGGCGCGAGGTCGAAGACGTGCGCGTCGATGTCGCGGTGCAGGTCGCCGATCTCGGCGTACCGCCTCGGCACGGTCGCGATCGTGAAGTCATCGGGCTCACAGTCATCGACCTCCTCCCACCGCACCGGCGTGCTGACCGTGGCGCGGGCGTTCCCCCGCACGGAGTACGCCGCCGCGATGGTGTGATCGCGGGTGTTCTGGTTCCAGTCGACGAACAGCTGAGCGGGGTCCCGGTCCTTGCGGAACCAGGCGGTGGTCACCTCGGACGTACGGCGAGCCACCTCGTCGGCGAACGCCTTCGCGGCCCGGCGTACGTCGGCGAAGCCGTGCTCCGCCGGGATCCGGACGTAGACATGGAGCCCGTTCCCGCCGCTGGTCTTCGGGTAGCCGAGCGCCCCCAGCTCGTCGAGGATCTCGTGGACCACGTGGGCGACGCGCTGCACCGTGTCCCAGCGACACTCCGGCCCCGGGTCGAGGTCGATGCGCCACTCGTCGGGCGTCTCCACATCGGCCCGACGGCTGTTCCACGGATGGAACTCGACCGTCGACATCTGCACGGCCCAGACAACCTGGGCGAGCTCGGTGACGCAGAGCTCGTCGGCCGTCCGCTTCCAGCGGGGGAAGAAGACCTCGACCGTCTCCATCCACGCGGGCGCACCCTTCGGCAGCCGCTTCTGGTGGACCTTCTCGCCCGTGACGCCGGTCGGGAAGCGGTGCAGCATGCAGGGCCGCTCGAACAGGGCGTTGACGATCCCATCGCCGACCGACAGGTAGTAGTGGACCAGGTCGAGCTTGGTCGCGCCGAGCTCGGGGAAGTAGACGCGCTCAGGGTTGGTCACACGGACGACCTTGTCGTCCACCTCGATCTCGACTGCGTCGCTCACGGTGCCGACAGTAGCCACCACCGCGGCCTTCGGTGGATGGCACTCAGATCGCGAGGCCGTGGTCGACGAGGGCGCCGCGAAGGCCGTCGATGTGGGCGGAGTGGTGCCACTGGGTCGCGCAGAGCCCGGCGGCACGGGCGCCTGCAACGTTGTCCGCGCTGTCGTCGATGAACAGCAGCTCCTCCGGCTGTACGGCGAGGTCCGTGGCGATGTGGTCGAAGAACGCGGTGTCGGGCTTGGCCACGCCCAACGCGGACGAGAAGTAGCAGCGGTCGACCAGCGCCGCGTAGACCGGGCGCATGTTCGCCTCGCGAAGGGTGTCCTGATTGGTCGCGAGGACACACATGGTCCCGGCACGGCGGACCCGGGCAAGCAGATCCCGAGCCGCCGGCACCGGCGGGAAGCGGCTCCACACGGCCAGGATCTCGTCGCGATGCGCGCCCAGCCCGTGCCGTGCGATGACGGCGTCGACGTGCTCAGCCATGTCGATGCGTCCAGTCAGCACATCTCGGCCGTCGCTGCCGAACGTGTCCGCGACGAGCGCCGATCTCGTCTTCTCGGGAAGGAACGCCCAGAGGCTGTCGAACGGCGGCAGCACCTGCAGGACACCGTCGGCGTCCCACAGGACGGCCCGGATCATGGGACTACTCGGTGCCGTGCCGGGCGATGAAGTCGAGGATCTGGTCGCTCAGCTCCGGCCGGCACACGACGAGGTCAGGGAGGCTGACCTCGTCCTGGTTGTAGGCCAGCGGCGAGCCGTCGACCCGGCTGGTGAACAGCCCGGCGGCGCGGGCGACGGCCACCGGAGCGGCGGAGTCCCATTCGTACTGGCCACCGGCGTGCACGTAGGCGTCGCTGACGTCGCGGACCACCGAGATCACCTTCGCGCCGGCGGAGCCCATCGGCACCAGCTCGCCCCCGATCTCCTCGGCGAGGGCCTCGACGAAGGCGGGCGGGCGCGTACGGGACACGACGAGCCGGGGCCGGTCGGAGGTGCGCGGCGGTACGACGGGCGGGTTGCCGGTGTCGAACGTCATCCCCAGGCCGGGCTGGGCCACCGCACCCGCGACCAGGTCACCGACACCGGGGCCTGATGCTGCCCACAGTGCGACGTGGACGGCCCAGTCCTCGCGCGGCGGCTCGGAGAACTCGCGGGTGCCGTCGAGCGGGTCGATGATCCACACCCGCTCCGTCGTACGGCGGTCGTGGCGCGAACTGGTGCCCCGGTGCTCCTCCTCCGAGAGGATCGCATCGTCAGGACGGTGCTCGGCGATCAGCCGCATCAACAGCTCGTGCGCGGCGAGGTCGCCGGCGTCCTTGAGTGCCCTGCCCTCCAGGCCCTGGCTGCGGACCTCGGTGAGCAGGTTGCCGGCCGCAGTCGCGGCCCAGGCGGCGAACTGGTGGTCGTCGGCGTGAGCGGGCGGTGTTCCGGGATCGAAGTCAGTCACGCGCCCACCCTAGGGGCGTCGAGTCGGCTCCGGTCCACATGCCCTCCCACGGCCCGGCACGTCGCTGCAAAGTTGCGCCGCCTCGACGGCTCTCGGCTGCAAGGTTGCGCCGCCTCGACGACGGACGGGCGAGCGGGCGGACGGACGGACGGACGGTCAGCGGTTGAAACGCTGCTGAGTCTCCGCGAGGCCCTTGTCGACCAGGCACTCCACGGCGTCGGCGGCATCGCCGATCTGGAAGGGGAGCTCCTTGCGCTCGGCCGCCGAGTAGGGGGACAGCACGAAGTCGGCGGGGTCCTGACGTCCGGGCGGTCGGCCGATGCCGGCACGGACCCGGAAGAAGTCGCCGGTGCCGAGCGACGAGCGCATCGAACGGAGCCCGTTGTGCCCGTTGTCCCCGCCGCCGAACTTGACCCGCAGCGTGCCGAACGCGATGTCCAGCTCGTCGTGGATCGCGACCACGCGCTCGGGAAGCACGTGGAAGAACTTCGCGACCGACGAGACCGGGCCGCCGACCTCGTTCATGTAGCTGCGCGGCCGGACCAGCACCACCTTGGGGCCACCGAGCATCAGCCGCCCCTCGACCACGTCGGCCCGGACGGACTTGTGTCGTCGGAAGCTGGAGCCCATCCGAGCGGCCAGCTCGTCGGCCACCAGGTAGCCGATGTTGTGCCGGGTGCCGGCGTACGTCGGACCGGGGTTGCCCAGCCCTACGACCAGCCAGGTGTCGTCGGCCACGCCGCGATCACCCCTCCGGTCACTCGGAGTCGGAGGACTCCTCTGCCGGAGCCCCCTCGGCAGCCTCGGCGGGAGCCTCCGCCGTGGCCTCCTCGTGCTCGATGCCTGCCTCGGCCTCGGCTTCCTCCAGCTCGGCCTCCACCTCGGCAGCCGTCGGCGCGTGCGTGATGTTCACGATCAGCGTCTCGGCGTCGGTGAGCAGCGTCGAGCCGCTCGGCAGGTCGAGCTCGCCGGCGGTGATCTGGGTGCCGACCTCGGCGTCCTCGATCGAGACCTCGATGGACTCGGGGATGTGGGTCGCCTCTGCCTCGAGAGTGATCGTGTTGGCCTCGGTCACCACCAGGGCGTCGGACTTCGCCTCGCCCACGACGTGGATGCGCACGTCCACAGTGACCTTCTCGCCCTTCTTCACCGAGACGAAGTCGACGTGCTCGATGAAGCCCTTGATCGGGTCGGCCTGGACCTGCTTGGTCAGCGCGAGCTGGACCTTGCCCTCGACCTCGATGTTGAGCACCGCGTTGGACCCGCCGTGCTTGAGCGCCATCATCGTGTCGTGGCCGGGCAGGGTGACGTGGATCGGGTCGCTGCCGTGACCGTAGATGACGGCGGGGATCTTGTCGGCTCGGCGGATGCGGCGCGCGGCACCCTTGCCGAACTCGGTGCGGGACTCGGCCTTGATCAGGTCCTCGGACATGCAGACTCCTCGATGTGCGTTGAACAGGTTCGCGGGGTGCTCGGTCAGAGACGACGCATGCACCGCGCGACGGGCAGCACGGTGCATGGATTTCCTGCGTACCGGCCGCGTCGATCACGGAGCATGCCCACGTGGGGCGTCCCTCGCCGAGGCAACCAGGGAATCCTACCGAATCCCTTGTGGGATCGGCGAATCGGTCGTCGTAGGCTCCGGGGATGTCGCTCACGCTGCACGAGGCACGAGCCCGCGCCACCGCGATCGCGGTGCGCTCGTACGACGTCCGCCTGGACCTGACCCGGCCAGACGCGTTCACCTCCGAGACCCGGGCGTGGTTCACCGTCGCGGGCGGCGCGGAGGAGGGACTGTTCATCGACCTTGCCGGGGCCAGCACGCTCGCCGCCACCCTCAACGGCGCCGAGCTGCCCACCGACACCACGTACGACGGCCATCGCCTGCTGCTCCCCCGCCTCGGTCCCGAGAACGAGCTCGTGCTGCGGGCCGAGCTGCCCTACGTGACCACCGGCGATGGCATGCACGCGTTCACCGACCCCGCCGACGGCCAGCGCTATGTCTCGGCGTACTGCGGGATGGACCTGGCCAGCCACGTCTTCGCCTGCTTCGACCAACCCGACCTCAAGGCCCCGATCACCCTCGAGGTCGAGGCACCTGAGGAGTGGACGGTGCTGGCCAACGGCGTCGGCGCCCGCGAGCGTGGCCACTGGCGGTTCACGACCACCCCACCGATCTCGACGTACCTGTTCGTGGTCTGCGCCGGACCGTGGACCTCGGTCACGTTCGAGCACGCCGGCCTCGGGTTCGGCTGGCACACGCGCGCGTCGAAGCGGGCCGAGCTCGAGCGGGACGTCGAGGAGCTGCGCGCGATCACCACCCGCTGCTTCGACTACTACACGAGCATCTTCGACGAGCCCTATCCGTTCGACTCCTACGACCAGGTCCTGGTCCCCGAGCTCAACTGGGGCGCGATGGAGACGCCGGGGTGCATCACCTTCCGCGACGAGCTCCTCGCCCCGGACGAGCCGACGGCCGAGGAGCGGCTGCTGCGCGCCGAGGTGATCGCCCACGAGATGGCGCACATGTGGTTCGGCGACCTGACCACGATGCGCTGGTGGGAGGACAGCTGGCTCAACGAGTCCTTCGCCGACTACATGGGCTACGAGGTCGCCGGCCGCGCCGCCGGCTTCACCGGCGCGTGGGTGGGCTGTGCGTTGATCCGCAAGCCCACGGCGTACGTCGCCGACGCCCGCCGCTCCACCCACCCCATCGCCGAGGACACCGAGGCGATGACCGACGTGGACACCGCGTTCGGCAACTTCGACATGATCACCTACGCCAAGGGGAACGCGGTCCTCCGCCAGCTGGTCACCTGGCTCGGCGAGGACGACTTCCTGGCCGGGGTGAACGCCCACCTCACCCGGCACGCCTTCGGCAACGCCACCCTCGCCGACTTCCTCGACTCCCTCGCGGGCGATCGACCCCCCAACCCGACCGGCCGACCCCTGAGCCCGACCGACCGACCCCCGAACCCGACCGGCCGACCCCTGAGCCCGACCGACCGACCCCCGAACCCGACCGACCGACCCCTGAGCTTGTCGAAGGGCCGCGACGTCCGTGGATGGGCCGCGCAGTGGCTGCGCACCACCGGGTTCGACACGATCCGGGTCGAGCGCGATGGCGACGTACCCGTGCTGCACCGAGCGGGCAGCCGCGCGCACAGGTTCCACGTCGCGGCGTACGACGAGTCCGGCACGCTGGTCGACCAGCGGCTGGTCGACCTCGCCGACGATCCGCTGAGGCTGGAGGGCTGGAGCGAGCTGGCCGTCGTGCCCAACAGCCAGGACGAGACCTACGCACGGGTGCTCCTCGACGACAACTCGTGGAGCACGGTGGCGCGAACTCTGTCCCGGGTGGCCGATCCGCTTACCCGGGCCGTGCTGTGGGCCAACGCTCTGGACCGGGTGCGCCACGGCGAGCTCCGCGTCACGGCCCTGCTCGATCTCGTGGGCGCCCACCTGGTTGTGGAGACCGACCCGGTGATCGTCGAGGGTGTGCTGGCCCCGGTCACCGGCCGGCTGCTGGCCCAGTGGACCGCACCGGAGGCGCTCGACGACGTGGAGCGGAGGGTGGCCGCGACCGCGCGTGCGCTGGTCGCAGGCGCTCCTGATCTGCAGCTGCCTGCGCTGCGGGCGCTCGCCCGCACGAGTCTCGAGCCGGCAGAGCTGCGAGGCTGGCTCGACGACGGCCGGACCGACATCGGTCGGCCCGTTGAGCGCGACCTCCGCTGGCTCGCCCACTGGCGGCTGGCCGAGCTCGGTGAGGCCGACGAGCACGACATCGAGGCGGAGGTGACTCGAGACCCCTCGGCCGTCGCGGTGCTCGGTGCTGTCCGCGCTCGAGCGGCACAGCCGACCTCGGAGGCGAAGAGGCGGGCCTGGGCTGCGATGCACTCGTCGTCCTGCTCGAACCGCGACTATGTCGCGCTCAGCGAGGGGTTCTGGTCACGTCGACAGGTCGCGCTCACCGCGCCCTGGCTCGACCGGTACCTGGACGAGTCCCCCGCCCTGGCCGGCCGCCGCGGACAGGCGTTCTCCCAGGTCATCGGCGCCCAGCTCCCCACGCTCGCACGCCCGGTGGAGCAGGTGCAGGGCTTCCGGGAGCGGCTCGCGGCAACCGTCGACGGCGAGGTTCCCACCGTGCTGCGACGGAGCTGGAACGACCGCCTCGATGACGTCGACGTCGCTCTGCGGGTGCGGACCGCGGGCCTCGGCTGACTCGCCGGAGCCCGGCGGTGCACTCACGGTCCGACTGTGTCTCCCGGCCCTCCGGCAGCCGGCGGGAGCGCTGCATCCGCCATGGGTCGTAGGGTGGCGACAGCGGATATCGACCTCGAGAGATGCCTCACGCCGCCTCACGCTTCACCCCGCCTGGAGGAGAACGTCTGATGGATGGTGCTGAGCTGGCCGCCGAGCTTGCCGAACTCGCCGAGCGGATGTACCGCGCTCCCGACCCCGAGCAGACCGCCGAGCAGGTGGTCGCCTATGCCCGCGAGCAGCTAGGGGCCGATCATGCGGGGATCACCCTGATCGGGCGCGGCGGCCGGCTCGAGACCGTCGCCCCGACCGAACCGATCGTCGAGCAGGCAGACATGCTGCAGAACGAGCTGGCAGAGGGCCCCTGCTACGACAGCGCATGGCACGGCTCAACGCTGGTCTCTCAGGACCTGGCCGCCGAGCGACGCTGGCCGACGTGGACGCCGAAGGCGCTGGCCCTCGGGATCAGCAGCGTCCTCGGCGTCGAGCTGCTCGACCAGTCCGGAGAGCACCGTCTGGGCGCGATGAACGTCTACTGGGCGACCGACCGGCTGATCACCGCCGACGAGGTTGCCGTCGCGCACCTGATCTCCCGGCATGCGGCCCTCGCGTTGGATGGATCACTCAAGGTCAAGGGCCTCAACGTCGCGCTCGACGGCCGCAAGCGGATCGGCCAGGCCCAAGGGATCCTGATGGAGCGGCATGGCCTCGACGAGGACCAGGCGTTCGCGGTGCTGCGCCGCTACTCCCAGAACCACAACATCAAGCTGCGCGCCCTCGCGGAGACGCTGGTGGTCACCCGCAAGCTTCCCGCATACGGCCCCGCCGAGAAGGACCCGGGCCCGGACGCGGGCGGTACGCCGACAACGAGCTGACCGGCCGGGGATCCGTCCGCCTGACTCAGGCGTGCCCGTCGAACATCGAGGTGACCGAGCCGTCCTCGAAGACCTCCTTGATCGCGCGCGAGATCAGCGGCGCGATCGACAGGCAGGTGAGCTTGTCGAACTCGTGCTCGGGGGCGAGCGGCAACGTGTTGGTGACCACGACCTCGGCAGCCGGGCAGTTCTTCAGCCGGTCGACCGCAGGGTCGGAGAGGATCGCGTGGGTCGCCGCGATGACCACACCCGCGGCGCCGTCGTTCATCAGCGCCTCGGCGGCCTTGACGATGGTGCCACCGGTGTCGATCATGTCGTCGACAAGCACGCACATGCGACCGGCGACCTCACCGACGACGCGATTGGCGATGCTCTCGTTGGGACGGTCGACGTTGCGAGTCTTGTGGATGAACGCCAGGGGCGCGCCGCCGAGCCGACTGGACCACTGCTCGGCCACCTTGATCCGACCGGCGTCCGGGGAGACCACCGCCAGCGGCTGGTCGCCGTACTTCTCCTTGACATAGGTCGACAGGATCGGCAGCGCCATCAGGTGGTCGACGGGGCCGTCGAAGAAGCCCTGGATCTGCGCGGTGTGCAGGTCGACACAGATCAGCCGGTCGGCGCCGGCGGTCTTGAAGAGGTCGGCCATCAGCCGTGCGGAGATCGGCTCGCGGCCGCGGTGCTTCTTGTCCTGGCGGGCGTAGCCGTAGAACGGCATCACCACCGTGATCCGCTTCGCCGAGGCGCGCTTGAGCGCGTCGACCATGATCAGGTGCTCCATGATCCATTCGTTGACCGGAGCGGTGTGGCTCTGGATGACGAAGGCGTCGCAGCCGCGCACCGACTCCTGGTAGCGCACGTAGATCTCGGAGTTCGCGAACTCGTAGGCCGAGGTCGGCACCAGGCCGGTGCCGAGCTGCTCGGCCACCTCTTCGGCGAGCTCGGGGTGAGCCCGTCCGCTGAACACCATCAGGTTCTTCTCGGTGGTCTTCTTCAGTCCACTCACGGCCGGATGCGCTCCTTCGGTGGCCGCTCGCCCGGGCGACCTCGCTCGCCCCTAGTGTCACCCACCGACCGGCTCGTCCCCAACACCGGGGCCTACCTCACCAGCATCCGAGACGGCATCCGTCCCGGCGGCCTCGGCGGCCGCCGCCTGCTCGGTGCCGGCCCGCTTGCGCTGGGCCCAGGCGTCGTAGTGACGCTGCGGTCCGCTCGAGACCGCGAGCGCCCCGGGCGGCACGTCCTTGCGGATCACGCTGCCGGCCCCGGTCGCCGCACCATCACCGATCGTGACCGGGGCGACGAAGGTGTTGTTGCTGGCGGTCTTCGCGTGCCGGCCGACCACGGTGCGGTGCTTGGCGACGCCGTCGTAGTTGGCAAAGATCGTGCCGGCGCCGATGTTGGCGCCCTCGCCGATCTCGGCGTCGCCGACGTACGACAGGTGCGGCACCTTGGCGCCGTCGCCGATCTGGGCGTTCTTCGTCTCCACGAACGCGCCGATCTTGCCCTTCGCCCCGAGGTCCGTCCCCGGGCGGAGGAAGGAGAACGGTCCCACGCTCGCGCCCGCGCCGATCACCGCCAGCTCGCCGTGGGTCCGCACCACCTTCGCGCCCACGCCGATCTCGCAGTCCTTCAGCGTGCAGTCGGGTCCGACGACCGCGTCCTCAGCGACCACGGTGGTCCCGAGCAGCTGTACGCCGGGCAGGACGGTGACGTCGGCCGCCAGCGTGACGTCCACGTCGATCCAGGTGGTGGCGGGGTCGATGATCGTGACGCCCTCGGCCATCCAGTGCCGGAGGATCCGTGAGTTCTTCTCTCGCGCGAGCGCCGCGAGCTGGGCCCGGTCGTTGGCCCCCTCGGTCTGCAGCACGTCATCGAGGGGGAACGCCCCTACCGTCCGGCCGGCGGCCCGCGCCAGCGCGACGGTGTCGGTGAGGTAGTACTCACCCTTGGCGTTGTCGTTGCCGATCCGCGGCAGCGCCGAGTCGAGGAACTCCGCGTCGAAGGCGAGGATGCCGCTGTTGATCTCGCTGACCGCGGCCTGCTCGTCGGTGGCGTCCTTCTGCTCGACGATCGCGGTCACGCTGCCCTGCTCGTCGCGGATCACCCTGCCGTAGCCGAAGGGATCCTCGACCACTCCGGACAGGATGCTGACCGCGCCGCCAGTGCTGACGTGGGCGTTGACGAACTGGCGCAGGCTGTCGCCCTCGAGCAGAGGCGTGTCGCCGTACGCGACCAGCACCGTGCCGTGACGATCCTCCGGCGACAGTGACTCCCAGGCGATGCGTACGGCGTGGCCGGTGCCGGACTGCTCCTCCTGAACGGCCAGCACGGCGTTGGGCAGCTGCTCCTGGATGTGTGGCGCGACCTGCTCACGCTGGTGGCCCACCACCGCGACGACCGTGGCCGGCTCGAGCGCCGAGACAGCGGCGAGCACGTGACCGACCATGCTGCGGCCCGCGATCGGGTGCAGCACCTTCGCGGTCTTCGACTTCATCCGGGTGCCGCCACCGGCGGCGAGGACGATCACCGTGATGTCGTTGAGCACACCGCCACCCTACGTGCGTCAGCCGCCCACACGCCGCGGCGGTCAGCGCTCCTCGATGTTCCGGACCAGCGCCTCGCTGGTGTGCGCGATCGCGATGCTGACGAAGGGCTTGACTGCGCTGGCGATCGCTCTGCCGGCGGGTCCGCCGGGCAGCGAGTAGTTGATCCACGCCTCGACCCGGGTCCGGTCCGCGGCGAGGTCGGTGAAGGTCCAGCGCTGCGTGTTGCGGATGCCACTGATCGAGGTGAGCTCGATCAGCCGGTCCTGTTCCCAGCCGGTGCACCGGATCCGGGAGCTCAGCGACACGCCCAGCTTCATCACGCCGTCGTAGGTGGCCCCCACCCCGCGCAGCTGCTCGCCGACCGGATCGATGCGGTGCAGGCCGTACATCCAGTCCTTGGTGGTGGTGAAGTCATCGACATAGGCGAACACCTCCGCGACAGGCGCGGCGATCTCGACCGACTTCTCCACGATCGTGGGCACGCGCGGGAGTGTGGCACGACGTACGGCGCGGTGACACATGTCGTCCGTCAGGTCGGCGTGCTGATCGCGCGGTCGCGGCACGTCACCGAAGCTCCCCGGGTAGGAGTCGAACCTACGTCGCTAATCCTGATTCAAAGTCAGGCGGGCCCTGCCGGCAGACCAACCGGGGATCGGTGCGAGACAAGGCTAACGGTCCGCACGGGTCAGTCGTCCGGGCCCAGCGGACGGGCCCAGCGGACGACCCCGGATCGGTCCGGGATCAGGGCAACGCTCGGCACAGGCCTGCCGCGGTGGATCCACTCCGGCGTACGGCGGCGCCCTACAGCTGCCGCCGTACGCCGGCCTCGCGAACGAGTGCGGCGTGCTGCTGGGACAAGCCGACGTGCTCATCGTCGATCCGCGCGGGTCCCAGACGCGGCACCGGGAGCACGGCCCTCTTGGCGATGCTCTCGAGCTCGAAGGCCAGGGCGGCGTACAGCGCGATCACCGCGAGCGCGATTCCTACCCAGCCGGCCACGTGCGCCCAGGTGAGCGCACTGCTCCATCCCGACGACGACGCCAGCCCGGCCACGGCCGTGACGACGAACCGAGCGGCACTCACCAGCATCACGAGCGCGGCAACGGGCTTCCCCCAGCCTGCGACACAAGGCACCAGCAGGCACGCCGCGACGGTGAAGAGCACCACCGCGAGCACGGGCGCGGGGAAGGGTAGCCCGGTGGTCAGGGTGCCGAGGGCGATCGTGCCCCAGCCGGCGGCCAGCATCCCCATGCCGGTGCCCGCCACGGGGTCGCGGCACAGAAAGCCGAGGACCATCGCGACCAGCTGGAGCGGGACGCACAGGACAAGCACCACCTCCGCGGCGAGCCGGCCCTGCGCCGGGCTGATCCAGCCCAGCTGCATCGCGGCATAGACCGTCGTGGCCGTCACGAGCGCGAGGAACCCCAGGGGGATCGGGTTGGCCAACGGCCGCAGGAAGATGCGGGAGTCCGGCACCGGGAGGGCTCGCAGGTCCGACTGGGTCATGCGCGACGAGGTACCCGGGCGACGACCACGGAAACGATCGGGCGGTCCGACGTCGTGGCGTTGTGAGCGCCCGCGGGCTGAGTTACGGTTGCGTAGGTTGGACCATCTCCCCTCGAGCAGCGCAGGACTTGTCTATGACGACCACCGCAGAGCCCATCTCCCCCGTCGAGGTGCCCGAGCGGGCGACCCTCGGTGGCGACCACCAGTCGCGCAAGGAGCAGTTCGCGCTGGCTCTCTTCATCCTCGTCCCGTTCCTCGCGGTCCTGGCCGCGATCCCGATCGCCTGGGGCGGCTGGCTGAGCTGGACCGACGTGGGCATCACCATCTTCATGTACTGGCTGACCGGGCACGGCGTGACCGTCGGCTACCACCGGCTGTTCACCCATAAGTCGTTCAAGCCGAACCGCGTGACCAAGAACGTGCTGGCCATCTGCGGTTCGATGGCGATCCAGGGCCCGGTCGTGCGCTGGGTGGCCGACCACCGCAAGCACCACAAGTTCTCCGACCGGGACGGCGACCCGCACAGCCCTTGGAAGTACGGCACCAACCTCCGGGCGCTGACCAAGGGCTTCTTCCACGCCCACATGATGTGGCTGTTCGACACCGAGCAGACCCCGCAGCGCAAGTACGCCCCGGACCTGATGAAGGACCGCGACATCGTCCGGATCTCACGGCAGTTCCCGATGTGGGTCGCGGTCTCGCTGGCCACCCCGGCCGTCCTCGGCGGACTGATCACCTGGTCGTGGCAGGGCGCGCTGACCGCGTTCTTCTGGGGCTCGCTGGTGCGGGTCTCACTGCTCCACCACGTCACCTGGTCGATCAACTCGATCTGCCACACGATCGGCGACCGCCCCTTCGTCTCCCGCGACAAGTCAGCGAACGTCTGGTGGCTGGCGATCCCCTCGATGGGCGAGTCGTGGCACAACCTGCACCACGCCGACCCGACCTGTGCGCGGCACGGCGTGATGAGGGGTCAGCTCGACACCTCGGCACGGGTGATCTGGGCGCTGGAGAAGTGCGGCTGGATATACGACGTCCGCTGGCCGGTCCAGGAGCGGGTCCAGTCCAAGCTGGTGGCGAACCAAGCCGCCTAGGCCCCGCTGAGCCGGATCTGGTCGGTCAGCACGACCAACCCCCCGGACGGCGCCCAACCGCCGCGCGGGTACCGCGGCGATGCGCGAGGATGCAGGGGTGACCGCAGAGCAGAAGCGCCTCCCACGCAGCCGGATGACGGCCGCCGAGCGCCGCGAGCAGCTCATCGAGATCGCCCGCGGTCTCTTCGCCGAGCGCGGGTACGACGGTGCCTCCGTCGAGGAGATCGCGGCGCGAGCCGAGGTCTCCAAGCCGGTGGTCTACGAGCACTTCGGCGGCAAGGAGGGCCTCTACGCGGTCGTGGTGGACCGGGAGGTGCAGCGGCTGCTGGAGCTGATGCGCGGCGCGTTGTCGGCGTCCCGCCCGCGGATCCTGATCGAGCAGGCGGCGGTGGCACTGCTCACCTATGTCGAGGAGCACCCCGACGGCTTCCGCATCCTGGTCCGCGACAGCCCTCCCGGCTCCGCGTCCGGGTCCTACGTCTCGATCATCGGCGACACGGCCACCCGGGTCGAGCACATCCTGGCCGAGCACTTCAAGAGCCGGGGGTTCGACGCGAAGGCGGCTCCGATGTACGCCCAGATGCTCGTCGGCATGGTGGGTACGACGGGCCAGTGGTGGCTCGATGCCCGCAAACCGGCCAAGGAGGTCGTCGCCGCCAACCTGGTCAACCTCGCCTGGAACGGACTCGCGGGACTGGAGAAGTCACCGTCACTGCGCTCCGGGGACTGAGGAGGGACCGGGCGGTCAGCCCAGCAGCACGTCCATCACGACGTGCCGCACCCCGGCCAACGCGGTCAGCAACCAAGCGGCGAACGCCACCCAGGTCCAGACGTGCCCGACGTCGGCCAGCCAGGGCAGCCCGTCGAGCTTCCCGATCGTGGTCGAGGCCATCGCGTACATCCCGAGCGGGAAGACGATGCTCCACAGATTGGCGTCGTACCGCAGCGGGATGCGATGGGTGACGTGTCGCCACCAGCCCATCGCGAACAGTGCCGGCACCAGCCAGGTGGCGATCACCCACGCCAGCAGGCTTCCGGCCCTGATGGTGTCCCGCGCGACGTCCGCGAAGGGGCCCGGTGGTAGGTGGGCGACCAAGGACCCGGCGAGGGCAGTGATGGCTGCGGCACCCATCGCCACCCAGTACGGCGGAGTGAGGTCGGCCGCGCCGAAGTCGTAGGCGAGCAGCCGCATCGCCACGAAGACCCCGTCGACGACGTAGAGGAAGAGTCCCAGCCCCCAGGCGATCAGTGCGATCAGCGGCAGCGCCTGCCCGTGCTCGTACGGCGCCAACGTGGCGGCGGCGACCGAGATGGACTGGCCGCCGACCGCCCACATGAACCAGGTCCCGTTGGCAGCCGCGACGATCGGATGCTCGCCGGCTCCGAGGTGGGTAGTCCACGGCACGGCGTACCCACGCAGCAACCAGGCCACCGAGGCCACCGCGAGCAGGCCGATCGCCACGCCGCGGTGCTCGACGGCGATCCGGACCGCGAGCACGTTCGCGGCCGCGACGAAGGTGTAGAAGCCGAAGCCGCGCAGCGGGTGGGTGAAGTCCTCGGCCATCTCGTGGCGGTAGCGAGCGAACCGCCAGCCGTTGAGCACGATCAGGCCGAGGAACGATGCCGCGGTCAGCACCAGCAGCGCTCGCGATAGAGCGGTCGCACCTTCGTCGCGAAGTCCGATCGAGCAGATCCCGGTCGCCATCACCGCGGCGAAGTAGCCCGGTGACAGCTCCCGCAGGGCCTGGCCGATCTGGCCGATCTGCCCGCCCGAATCAGCTGGGGTCACTCCTGAACGATAGGACGCCGCGAGACCCGGGCGACGACGAAGACCCTCCGGAACGGCAGCACCACACCGCCTCCGTCGTCGGGGTAGGCCACCCGCAGCCGACGCCGCAGTTCGGCGCTGAACGATGCGCGGAGCTCCTCGTCCAGCGCGGCGAGCGTCGGCCGCAGGCTGGTGCCGCTGATCCAGTCGAAGACCGCATCCTCGCCGTGCAGGACGTGCAGGTAGGTGGTCTCCCACGCATCGACGGCGCAGCCCAGCCCGCCGAGCGCGCGCAGGTAGGTGGCGGCGTCGTGGGCATCGGGCGAGGCGGCCTCGACGGTCTGCGCGGCGTACGGCGGCTCGGCGGCGAGCGCGCGACGGATCGTGTGGCTGGGCTGGTCGAAGTTCCCGGGCACCTGGAAGGCCAGCCAGCCCCCAGGCGCCACGGCGCGGACCAGCGTGGGCAGCAGGTCGAGGTGCCCGGGGACCCACTGGAGGGTGGCGTTGCAGATCAGTACGTCGACGGGATCGGACCCGGCTGCGACGTACTCACGGAGATCCTGCACCACGAAGTCGAGATCCGGGTGGTCGGCACGGGCACGCGCGATCATCTCCGCGCTGCTGTCGACGCCGCTGAGGCGAGCCGATGGCCACCGGCGCGCCAGCAGCGCCGTCAGGTTGCCCGGCCCGCAGCCGAGGTCGACGACCACGCCCGGCTCGTCGGCGTCGATGCGGGCCAGCAGCTCGACGAACGGGCGGCCCCGCTCGTCGGCGTAGGTCAGGTAGCGCCCGGGGTCCCAGCTCATCGCACCTCCACGAGTCTCGATGTCCCGGCAGTCTGGCCACCACATTCTCTCGATGTCAAGAATCTTTTCGATCGAGATGCCTGTCGCTAGGATGTCCGATCGTGGTCAGTCCCAAGCATCTGAGCGGAGAGCCGGACGAGGTCGACGAGCTGGTGGGCGCCTGGCAGCGCGAGCGCTCCGACCTCGATCTCACCCCGGTGGAGGTGTTCAGCAGGCTCAGTCGGCTGAGCAGGCGGTTGGACCTGGCCCGGCGGGAGGCCTTCGCCGAGCACGGCATCGAGACGTGGGAGTTCGACGTGCTCGCGGCGCTACGGAGGGCGGGGCGTCCCTACCAGCTCAGCCCCGGGGCGCTGATCCGCGAGACGCTGGTGACCAGCGGCACGAT